>JABSQM010000009.1 GCA_013215805.1 Piscirickettsiaceae bacterium | reverse complement strand
TGGTCATTTGTAAATAACTTTAACACAATCCAAAATATGACAAATGTGACAAAGGGAAGCGACCTGGAAACGAAATGTAATATATCTCACATATAATTACATGTTTTCTCTCTCCCACTTCATACTTCATAGATATCTATATGACAGACATATGATGCATATTTTCGCGTGCAGATCTTATATAAAGTATGCTTTATGTTAGCGGGCCGTGTGTTTAGACTAACGTGGACTTTATTACAGAGGGCCGGGCTCACATTTTAAACACTTCATCACATGCCTGCAGATACAGGCACCAAAGTGCCCTCGAAAGTATATATAATGATAGATGTTCGAACCTCAGAATTTGTCCACTTTAGCAAGAAATTTTGCTCTTTTGGCGATTATGTTAGGTTGGACTGCAAAGCCCTTGCTTTCATGGACAGGCAGAAATTTCTTCTGCGGCTTCTATGGTGGGTGTTACAATTTCTGGCTCTGTTGTTGAGGTGGCCACTTTGTTGCTAAACGTTGTTTCTTTGTGTTTGTTGTTGTTGTTGTTGTTGTTGTTGTTGTTGTTGTTGTTGTTGTTCGCAGGACGCAAATTCCCTGTTGTTTTTTTCTTCAGACCGATCTTTTTCGTCCAATATTCCAGAACCTTCTCGTTCAGGAGAATATAAAACACGAACACGAGTGCACCCTGAAGATATTTATTGTTGATATTATTTAAGAGCTGATAAAATAAATAGTGATACCTTTATAACTCAAGACGAGGGGGATATGATGAGATTATTATCGGGGCAGATCTCGAGACGATAATTCATCATAATTACTGAGCCGAAGGCGAAGGCGAAGTGATTATGTATAATATCCCACACACCTCTGACATTATAAATTTTATTATTTTTCAGTTCAGTGTGTACAATGTGTGTAGGTATTAAGTACACACAGGCGCATACAAAAAATATGGCTGAGTTTTAAAGATCGACTTTAGCCACAATTGATATCTAACTCAAAGGACCAAGGGTCATATTAAAATTCACGGATAGTTTGTTTTGGTCTAGACACCTTTATTAGCATTTTTCATCGGCAATGTCCATGATTGGAATTTTTAAATTACAAAATATTCCGAAAAACAAATATTTCAAAAGCCATACACCCGAAATTTTCGAAAAGTGAAATGAACATTAAAATTGTGGTAATGATTTTCGCTTCTAGGTACACCATGGGTTTTAAATTGAGAAATTGGGATCAGAACCGCATATAAGCGAAGTAAGAAAATATGGTAAGCTAATCGGAGGTACAAAATTCCAAAAATTAGGCACTGGTGCCGGTTTTATTCAAATTGTAGCTGTCACGTGACAGCTACTACCCATGTTCTATGGTATTAAAATATGCAAAACGTACCGTGTTTTATAATTTTGAACCGTAAACGTCATAAATGATTCAAAACGGTACAAAAAGCTTAATCTCTTAAAAAAACTTAAAAGGGAGGAAAAATTTAGGTACAAATGAGAACTACGTATAAATGAAGCACATGCAAATGAAGTATAACTGTATTACTATTAGGTTTAATTTTACTATAAAAGTTTACATTTTATTGGTAGCTGAGAGCTGTTCCATAATCTTCAGAGCTGCAGAGGACAATTTTCATTTCAAACATAGAAGACAAACGTGCTATGTAATTGTAAACGATGTTCAAAGGATTATGTAGTGTGTTTTGTTTGTTTGTTTGTTTGTTTGTGTGTCACTAGACAACAATGCTAATTTATGTAATTTGCGTACTTTATGTACTTTTAAAATTCAGCGTATTTTACATAATTTTAAATCAAAGCGTTAATAACTTTGAGAGGTTCACTGGCTTTAAAAGAAAATAAAATACCGATTTTCAAATGTGATCAATCAACAATTTGATTTTTATTACCCGAAAACCATTAAATTAACTTCTAAAATCTCCTCTGAACTCCACAATATTGCAAATAGGAAATCCACAAACCGCCCTGCAAAATATGACCTTCTTTTGGGCTACTATCAATCGAGATTCTACAATCCACGCCTGGCCTTATGCTAATACAGTCATGTTTAATATTATTTTCCAACAGCATGGAAATAATGGAATGTCACTGATGTAATTTTAAGACCTAACGTAATTTATGTAATTTATTCGTGATCTAGTACGCAATTATCATCTCGCTAATTACCAATCAACACTTGAACTATATTTTGAAAGAGATAGGTTTTATAACATTACCTTAAAACATTTAATATATATTACCTGAGCCGAGTTTATTAATATGAAGGTGTACTGCAGGAAAATTTGTATGTTGGGCTCTGGAATAGTCATGAAGATACCGAAGAACCATCCTGTCCCCAGCAGTACCATGACACGAACGGCTGACTTCAGTTGACGCTGAAAAAATTTATAATATAAAAATTGTGAGTAAATTTTAAAGTTTATTTTGAGTTAAATTACAATATTACACGCATAAATTTGTACATATCAAAATAGAAGAAAAATATATATTCTATTACTAATAGAGTGCATTTAATAAATGATTTATTGACAGCTGGTAATATTACACTGACACATCATTGATCGGAGGAGTATAGGATCAATAAGTCAGGTATCTTGGAATTTTAACACAATTTCCAAGTGCAGAACATTATTTTTCTGTTCCCAAAATGATAATAAAATTATTTGTAATTGTATGAAATTCTGATAACGTGAAAAATTAAACTCCACTTACCAAAATTTGCTCCTTTTCCGTGATATTGCCGGTAGATTTTTTGTTTCTGATTACCCTAACTACTAGTGCGAAGAAGACTATGTTAGCTAGGATAACAAGGATGAGAGGGACGATGAAAAAACAGTAGAAAGGGAGAGAGTTTGGTTTAAAAAAACACATCGTATCAGCTAGATAGTTGTGTTCCTGAACTGTAAACTTGCCAACTGTGTAACTCTTGGTGAAGCCGAAATATCCTGCTAGAGGAAAAACGACCGGTATTCCTGAAATAAAGTATATTTATTACTATCAAGTGTTTAATATCAAGTGTTTACTATTATCAATATAATTAACAAAACCTAAATTACTCTCGTCTGCAGGATATCTAAGATTATGTGCGAAATAATAAAAATAAATGTCAAAAAACTTACCCCATGTAACAAGGTTGAACTTTAACATGTAATTTGAGATGTGGTCTCCAAACACTCGGACGAGCGATAAATACATGACGAAACCCTCGATTGCCATCCACATGAATACAACCAGCCACAAGTAATGTTGGATCATGGCATATGCTGCACAACCGGCACTTTTCTGAAATTAAAATTGTGTAAGATCACAATCTTCATCTTCATAAAGACGTGAAAATATATAGAAATTTATAAAATATTATTAATTTTCATATATATTTTTTGAGGACCTACCAGTTTAATGACACCCGTATTGTCACTTTTAATGATCAAGTCTTGGATGAGGAAGGTGAGTGAAGCAAGAAGAAGAGCAGCTGTTAAACAGATGTTAATCTTGACAGATCTTTCTGTTCTAAGGGCTCTATAAGGCATCATAAACATCAATGTTAGCATTAGTCCTATTATTGAGACAGTGAGTATGACTTTAGTTAATATTGACTGAGCCTGTGAGTACCCTCTATCAATCTCGTAAGCGTTCTGAAAAATGTATAACCTCAGTGAAATTGTAACAATTTCGAGGATGTTCACGTTATATAATTATAAAATTTAAATGACATATTAAGAAACTTGGAAGCTTTAAAGTACATTACCATTAAAACCGCGAAACTAGTGTTGTGGTTACAAAGGCACAAAACTCCCGTTTCTGGTCGTTCCGCATCATATATTGTCTTGCAGCTCTGTTCCCAAGTGGAACTGGTGGTGTTATATTGAGAGCAGAGGTAGTGCAGCTGAAGGCGCATACCAGTAGCTTTATCTGTCTGTAGGTTCTCGTTAATCCCACCCTGAAAAGATTTATGAAGGAGCATTTTACCTCTTACTATCTCTTAAAAATATAATTTGGGGATATATTATCGATAATAAATGCTGTAAAAATGTAAGATGCAAAATTATTGGTAAGATATATTTTAAATTAAAAATTCTATAATATTTCGAATATCACATACAATAGGAATTGTGGGTTTCATAAAGAAGTTAAGTTCAAAGTTGTCAAGGGTTTTCTCATTTGCACTGTTTACTGTAACTTCAGTCACCATCGAGTTGATAAACTTTTTCTTTTTAATTGAATCTGCTTTATCGTCAATTGCCGATTTCAGGTCTTTGAAAACGGTGTCGATAATCACATCCCTTTTTGGTTCGAAAGTTCGCCTCGGGTTTATAAGGGGATCAATTTCCACATCCGGCATGAATGTAGAATCCACAATGATGACAATAGCCATGTCAATTTCTATACCAGTACCAGCTTCTTTTGTTTCAATCTAGAAATCGAATAATTATAATATTATGGTATATTCGAATTAATAAGTAAAATTATATGAGTCGAAGTACGAACTTCACAACTATCAATAATGTGCTAAAATTCATTACGAAATTGAAACACCTATATGAGACGTTTCGATCCTTTAACTTGAGGTCGTTATCAACCTAGAAAAATTAACAATTAATGTACAATACAATCATTAAATCACAAAATACATCAATTGTACTAATCCAATAATATAAATGTTAAAGTATCCAGAGCACAAGATCACCACTAAAAACTCTTAAGTCTAAATACAAATTATAAGTCTAAGTATTAAACTTTAAGTCTAAATACTAGTATTTAGACTTAGAGTTTAGTATTTAGACTTAGAATTTGTATTTAGACTTAAGAGTTTTTAGTGGTGATCTTGTGCTCTGGACACTTTAACATTTATATTATTGGATTAGTACAATTGATGTATTTTATGATTTAATGATTGTATTGTACATTAATTGTTAATTTTCCTAGGTTGATAACGACCACAAGCTAAAGGGTCGAAACGTCCTATATCGGTGTTTTAATTTCGTAATGAAATTTAGCACATTATTGATAGTTGTGAAGTTCGTACTTCTACTTATAAATTGTATAGTGTTGAATTTAATGGGTATAGGGAAATATCAAATTGTGTGAGATGAGTTTCCATACACGGGAAAAATAATCATTATTATTATTATTATTATTATACATA
>JABSQM010000008.1 GCA_013215805.1 Piscirickettsiaceae bacterium | reverse complement strand
GTCGGAGTTCGGTTCTTCGTGTTTATACATGTCAACGGAATGAGTTGGCGAGTGTTTGTGTTCGACTTGTTTTGATGCTAACACTGCTGAGTTGATGATATCATTTATATCACAATCATCAAAATCAAATGACGTGTCAAACTGTGATATATTTGATGTTGATGATGTAGTCGTAGTAGTTGTTATGGATGTTTGTGTTGTTGTCATGTTTACAGGTGTTGATATTGTGATGGTAGGTGACGTGCGTGTGTTTGTAGTCGTAGTTGTAGTTGTGGTTAATGTCGTTGTGTGTGATGTTGTTTGATGTGTTGTTGATGATGTGGTGATTGATGATGGTAAAGATGACAATAATGCTATAGCACATTGTTTGTATGTGCGTGATGTTTTAATTGTTAATGAGTCAAGAATGTGTTTGTTTCGTGTCGTGTTGGGTGTGAGTAAGGTACGAGAGCGATCCCAGAATTTGTGTTTTCGAGAAACCCAAATTGTATAAGAACACCTCGCTACTGTGTGGGAAAGTTCCTTACAAATGCGAGTTGCATTACTGAAGGAGAAGCTAAGAAGTTGAAGACAATGTCGCGTAGAATGCGCTACCATGCCACGTGCGCATACTTCAAGTGTGCGGAATGTGTGCGTCCATTTCGCAGCTTTAATTGCTGGAATGAGATCCTTGTTATATCTCGCAGTTTTTCTTTTGACAGCAGCAAGTACTCCTTCTTCAGCACCGCACGTGAGCTCAAATAAAATAACATGTTTCAGTTTGACTGACCAAATTATAATGTCAGGCCTCTCATTTGATATTGTGATTTCTGGTGGAAATATAATTGGATTACTATCATAATCAATTAATATTCGCCAGTCATCAGTGTTTACCAATTTAGATATCCGACGTTTTTTTCCCGTTGTGCAGTATGTGCACCGGGACGTATGAACGATGACTGTAATGGTGGACGAGTAGTGTACAATGGATTGTTGTTATGCTATGTTATTTGAGCAAAAAGATACGGTTGTATGGTTAACAATACGGAGTCATGACGCCAACTGTATCGTTTTCCAAAAAGAGAAACGGGACAATTAACTAGAATATGATGTAACGTGCATGGGGATTGTGGACAAAGAGAACACGACGCATCATAGTGGATTATCCACATACGTAACATGTCGGGTGTAGGTAGGGAATTAATCATGGAATTTAACACAAAAGATAAAAGACGAGGACGGATGTGATAAAGAATATTTTTCCAAGAAAGGTCAAATGGATTAACATAATTGATCTAGTGAGTCCACACCCCTTGCAGAACTAGTGTGTGACTGTGTGCAACACGAGTTTCCGTTTCTATGTCACGTTCAGTCTGTGTTAGAAGTTTACGTTGTTCTGCAAAAGTGCGTGGTTTCACATAACGACCAGTCCCGAGTCCTTGTTTGTCGAACTGTCCTTTATATTTCAGATTATGTTCCACAATAGGGGTTATTTTAGATAAAAAATGTGATCCTAAATTTTTATGACGTTGTTTAGACTCACGTTGTGTTCGATGTTCATACAATGCTCGGATTGTTGGATCCAAGGAATGTCTGAGAAGATGTGATTTCGTTATTTGTGTTTTCCTAAAATGAGTTGAAGGTGCAGAAAGCTGAAGACCAAAAAAGTCGTAAGATCTAAACAAAATACCAACATCAGTATTTCTAAATACACCCCCCCACCGTTTTAGAAAAACACCTGTTCTACGGTCCCAACTCTTTGCAAATGTAATTCGGAAATCGTAAATAAGAAATGGCCATATCAATTTACGAT
>JABSQM010000007.1 GCA_013215805.1 Piscirickettsiaceae bacterium | reverse complement strand
TTTTTTGTGTTACAAAAAGGGTTTCTATATTCGATTTACAACTAAGTCCCCAGACTAGTGAGCAATAGTTTAAGTGAGATTGAACAAGGCTATGGAATACATTTATGCGGGCACTCAGAGGTAATATGTGTTTTAGCTTATAAAGTATGCCTATGTATCTCGACATTCTAGTTTTAATTGCAGTGATATGATGTTTCCAAGTTAATTTTTCGTCAATTAGAACCCCAAGAAAACGTGCTACATTTTTACGCTCGATTGGAATGTTAGCCAATTTGGGTACGAAGTTTGTACAGTCAATTTTACGCTTATTAGTAAAAATCATGTAGTTGGTTTTCCTAACGTTTAATGCTAATTCATTAGAAGATATCCATGACTCCAATGCCGTGCTTAGTGCCGTGAATTTGGCTTCAATTTCATCAAGGTTGTTACCTGTTATGATGATATTGGCATCGTCAGCATACAGAGTAAATTTGGCTAAATGACTTATGTGTGGTATATCATTGATATATATGATGAAGAGCAATGGACCTAGTATACTACCTTGTGGAACCCCATATTCAAGGATTTTCCTGGAGGAATAGTTTCCATCAATTGATACATATTGTTCCCTATGAGAAAGATATGATGCTAACCAGGTATGAGCTACACCGCGAATACCGTAATGTGCCAATTTTTTCAGCAAAATTTCGTGATTCACCATATCAAAAGCTTTGGAGAAATCTATGAGCAATAACATGGCAATTTGTTTTTTGCTTATACATGTTAAAATTTCGTGTTGGGCAGCAAGGAGTGCGTGTTCGCAGGATCTGCCAACTCTAAATCCATATTGCAATTCATGTAGCGAATTATTGGACTCTAGAAAACTTGAGATTCTGTTATGCATCAACTTTTCAAAAATTTTCGAGAACGACGATAATAGAGATATTGGTCGATAGGTGGATACGTCGGTTTTTGGACCATTTTTATGGATTGGTATGACTTTAGCAAGTTATAATTGAGATGGGAAAACACCTTCTTCAAAGGATCTGTTTATAATATCTGCCATTGCTATGTTGAATGCAGGTATTTCACTCGCTGTTTTTAGGGCACAAATACTCGTATCGGCGGTACTTTTATTTTTAAATGATTGTATAATTGTACTGACCTCGTCAGGGTGCGTCGGTTTGAGGTATATTGAATTTGCAGTAGGATTTTTGAGGAACGTGTCAAAGTTTATATCTGCATCGTGGGAGTGTCGGATTTCGTTAGTTTCGTTTTTTAGGTTAGTAGCTATGTTGCTAAAATAGTCGTTGAAATGCTCCGCCACAACCGTCGGCGATCGGATAGCATTGCCAAAACGGTCATTTAATATTATGGTTTTTAATGTTTGGTATTACGGTTTAGGAGGCTATTTAACATTTGCCATTGTTTTCGTGAATTAGTGCGGTACTCTTCAAAATAATTATGATAGTACTTATTTTTGGCCTTTGTTATGTGCTTATCTACAAACTTTTTCATGTTTTGGTATTTGATTTTATTCTTGATACATGGATCTTTTATATACGTATGATAAAATTTGTTTTTTCTATCACAGGCATTTTCAAGCCATGGTAAAATCCAAGGTTTTGGATTTTTTCTTTGATTTTTGCGCCTTGTATTATTACTAGAGTTTGATTTTGTTGGGAAGGAATTATTGTAATTTGTGGTATACATGTCAATAAACTTATCATATTTTATCTGTGTGCTAGTTTCTTGTGCTACATTGTCCCAGGCTTCATTATTAATATCTTCATGAAATTTAGCTAAATTTGCTGCATTTACGCTGCGGTATTCTGCGCTGTTCTCATTGTGTGTGAAGTTATGTACATTGTCATCCAGTGCTATGTTTGTGAAGGTAGCTAGATGATCGGATATGTCTAATGTAATGATTCCTGATGATGTTAGGTTGCGAATCTGATTTGTGTAAATATGATCGATGAGTTTAGCACTATGATCAGTGATTCTAGTTGGCCTAGATATTATCTGTAGAAAACCATGACTAGTAGTGATGTCAACGAGATTTTGGCTATTACTATCAGTATCATGTTTAATGAGATCTATATTTAGATCACCTAAAAGAACTATATGTTTATTCTTATGCCTGTTGAGTTGATTTAGAATGTTCTGGAAATCTTCTAGAAATAATTTCGGCTTTAAAGATGGAGACCTATAAAAATTACCGATTATGAAAGATTTTAGTTTATTCCGACTCGGACTAGGCCCTATGTTTAGTTTCACAAACATATATTCAAAACCATGATTGTCATTTACGCCACAGTTTATGTCAAGTAACTCTATGTCATGTTTGTTACACGTGTTACAGTTTACATAAATAGCTAGGCCTCCGCCCTTATTCGAGCTTCTAAATGGTGCTTTAGTTATTGGTGGATGAAAACCCTCAATTAATACATCATCAGTCCCGTTTGGCAATGTATCCGTATCGCAGTTGGTTTCGTTAAAGCATAGTATATCAAAAAATTTTATGTGCGTAATATTTTCGCGGAGGAATTGCATGTTTTTTGGAAGTGATCTAATATTTAGTGATAAAATTCTAAGATTTTTATTTTTGAGCCCTGGTACATTTTTTAATTGCTTGTATTTGCAATTCATTAATTTATTAGATATTTCAGAATGCTCTTGAATTTCGTCCAAAATTTCTTGTTCGCTGCCT
>JABSQM010000006.1 GCA_013215805.1 Piscirickettsiaceae bacterium | reverse complement strand
TAAGCAAAGGGGACTTTGATATCTGGTTACGTCGTGACGAGCGAAAGACGTTCGTGCGGAAGCGATCTACCTTTATTAATCTCCCCTTCAATGTGGGGACCGTCTTCACCTGATAGATAAATTAAAGTCAGGTGAAATTTACCTATTGTTATTTTTTGCAATGAACCTAAATATTTAAAAAGAATCATAAAATATTTTTAGCCTAAAATATTTTGTAGACAAAGTGAAAATTAATTACTTTTAATCGTAACGCAAAGTGTAATATCAACAAAAATAATAAACAAAAACAGTCATATAAATGAATATAAATAATAGGTCTCACTATGGCATTACTGAACATCTTATACTTCCCAGATCTTAGATTACGCAAAAAAGCCATGTCAATCACTAATGTTAATGACGAAATTAGTTTGCTTGCAGATGATATGTTGGAGACTATGTATGCGGGGCATGGAATTGGTTTGGCAGCAACGCAAGTCAATGTTCAAAAGCGAATTATTGTGATTGATGTTTCGGCAAATAAAAATCAACCTTTAGTCTTTATTAATCCTGAAATTATAGAAAGCGAAGGAAATCTACAATATGAGGAAGGCTGCCTATCTATCCCCAGAGCCTATGAAATGATTACACGAGCAGATAAAATTAGAGTTAGAGCCTGGGATCGTGATGGCAAGGACATTAAATGTGATGCCGAAAATCTACTCGCGACCTGTATACAGCATGAAATTGATCACTTGGAGGGAAAGTTATTCATAGATTATTTAAGCAATTTAAAACGCCAACGCATAATAAAGCGCTTAAAAAAACATTTCAGACAGGATATTTAGGATATTAATGCGCATTATATTTGCCGGTACACCAGACTTTGCCGCTCAAATTCTTAGAGCCTTGATTGGAACAGAATATGAAATTTGTGCCGTTTATACCAAACCTGACAGACCCGCAGGTCGTGGACATAAATTAACCGCTAGTCCAGTTAAGAAACTGGCCATTGAACATCAATTGCCAATTCAACAATCTATTAATTTCAAAACTGCAGAAACCAAGAAAATTATTTCTTCTTATCAGGCTGATTTAATGATAGTCGCAGCTTATGGAGTTCTACTGCCTCAAGAAATACTTGATACTCCCAAGCTCGGATGCATTAATGTTCACGCTTCTTTACTTCCAAAATGGAGGGGGGCAGCCCCTATTCAAAGAGCAATTTTAGCCGGTGACCATGAAACTGGGATAAGTATCATGCAAATGCGATCTGGTCTGGATACAGGACCGGTGCTAACACAAGCAAAATGTCCGATTAATAATGGTGTTACTGCTCAAATATTACACGATTTTCTTGCATTATTAGGCGCCAAAACATTATTAGAGGTTCTACCTAATATTATTGAGTTGCAGCAACATGCAAAGAGACAAGATAATAAACTAAGCTGCTATGCCTGCAAATTGCAAAAACAGGAGACTCTAATAGACTGGAATGAACCTGCAGGCTATATAATGAGACAAATATTAGCTTTCAATTCGTGGCCTGTTTCTCAAACTATTTGGAAGAATAAAATTCTCAAAATATGGTACGCAAATACATTGCAAATTAATGAACATTATGCAACCCCCGGAGATATTATTGCAACAAATAGTATGGGTATCGATATAGCAACTGGAGATGGAGTTCTACGTGCAACACAAATTCAAATTCCAGGTAAGCGCTCCATATCAGTTGCTAATTTTATTAACGCCAATTCTATCGGAACAGGTGAATATCTTGGATAATATAGATACAGTATATGCCTACGGGTCCATTGCGAAAAATAACAAAAGTTAAATTTCACCTGACTTTAATTTATCTATCAGGTGAAGACGGTCCCCACATTGAAGGGGAGATTAATAAAGGTAGATCGCTTCCGCACGAACGTCTTTCGCTCGTCACGACGTAACCAGATATCAAAGTCCCCTTTGCTTA
>JABSQM010000005.1 GCA_013215805.1 Piscirickettsiaceae bacterium | reverse complement strand
GTCGAGGAGGGGCTGGGTTCCCTACTGGATTGAAATGGAGTTTTATGCCTAAGAATATATCAGGGGCTAGATATATAGTTTGTAATTCTGATGAAGGGGAACCTGGAACCTGCAAAGATCGAGATATTTTACGTTATAACCCTCATCAATTAATTGAGGGTATGCTTATCGCCGCTTATACTATTGGAGCACAGATAGGGTATAACTATATACGAGGAGAATTTACCGAGCCATCAGAGCGGTTCAATAAGGCTTTGCAAGAAGCATTGAATGCCGGATATTTAGGAAAAAAAATTTTGGGTACAAAGTTTAATTTTGAGTTGTATATTCATCCTGGCGCGGGAGCCTATATTTGTGGTGAAGAAACGGCTTTATTAGAATCAATAGAGGGTAAAAAGGGTCTGCCGCGCTACAAACCTCCATTTCCAGCTAGCTATGGTCTTTATGGTTGCCCTACCATTATTAACAATACTGAAAGTTTGGCATCTGTGCCTGTAATATTGGAAAAAGGTGGCGATTGGTTCCATAAACTAGGTACACCTAATAATGGCGGCACAAAGATATTTAGTGTATCGGGTCATATTAATAAACCAGGCAATTATGAGGTACCTCTAGGTACGCCTTTTTCAGAATTGTTATCATTGGCTGGTGGTGTACGCAATAGTAATAAGTTAAAAGCTGTCATTCCAGGGGGGAGTTCTACTCCAGTTATCCCCGGTGAAGTTATGATAAACGTCTTAATGAGCTATGACTGTATTGTTGAAGCGGGGTCGATGTTGGGCGCTGGGTCGGTTATTATAATGGATGAGACCACATGTATGGTAAAGTCTCTAGAGAGAATAGCAGCCTTTTATTATGAGGAATCATGTGGTCAATGCACACCTTGTCGGGAAGGTACAGGGTGGTTATACCGTGTGATTAAACGTATTGAAGATGGTAAAGGCAAACAGGAAGATTTAGATCGTTTAATAGATATCTCAGATAATATTGATGGTAATACTATTTGTGCTTTTGGTGATGCTGCAGCAGCACCGGTGGTCAGTTTCATAAAACATTTTCGACAAGAATTTATGTACCATATCGATCATGGTCGATGCATGGTGTAATTTAGAGTGACAAACTGAATCAAGACTTATGATAAATATAAAAATTGATGGCATTCCATTGAAAGTGGATTCAACAAAAATGATAATCCAAGCTGCAGATGAGGCAGGTATTGATATTCCTCGTTTTTGTTACCATAGAAAGTTATCAATTGCAGCTAATTGCCGTATGTGTTTAGTTGAGGTAGATAGTGAGCAGAAGGCCTTACCTGCTTGTGCAACTCTAGTGAGGGAGGGAATGAAGGTATTTACTCATTCTAAAGCAGCTGCTGCAGCTCAGCGTGGAGTTATGGAATTCTTATTAATTAACCATCCGCTAGACTGTCCAATTTGTGATCAAGGTGGCGAATGTGAATTACAGGATCTATCAATGGGTTATGGTATGGGAGTAGGCCGTTTTACAGAAGGGAAGCGTGTTGTAAAAGATGAGAACATAGGATCATTGATCAAGATGGATATGACACGTTGCATCCATTGTACTCGTTGTGTTCGTTTTGGTCAAGAAGTGGCTGGCATTAAGGAGTTAGGTGCTACGGGGCGTGGAGAGCATATGGAGATAGGTACGTATATAGGAGGTAGTCTGATCTCCGAATTATCAGGAAATATTATTGATTTATGTCCAGTAGGAGCCTTAACATCTAAGCCTTTTCGTTATCGCGCTCGTGCTTGGGAACTAACCGCGCATTCGTCCATCGCGCTACATGATGCAGTAGGCTCTAATATCGATCTTCATACTTGTCGCAATGAGGTTATGAGAGTTGTTCCACGAGACAATGACTCTATCAATGAGTCTTGGATTTCGGATAGAGACCGCTTTAGTTATTTAGCTCTAAATCATGAGGAGCGTTCTGTTAGGCCTATGGTGAAGTTAAAAGGTCAGTGGCGAGATACTGATTGGCAAACAGCGCTAGAAACTGCAATTGATGGTATCAATGGAATTAAAAATAAATGTGGCCCAGAACAAGTAGCTGGTCTTATATCTCCTAGTGCTACGTTGGAGGAAGCTTATCTATTTCAAAATTTATTACATGGAATGGGTATTAGTAATATCGATTATCGTTTGCGCGAGCAAAGTTTCTCTGATCAGGGTTATATTTATAATTCAGATTGTACTGATCTATCCGATATCGAACGAAGCGATTACATCATTTTAGTTGGTTGCAATATTAGAGCGGAGCAGCCTATCATTGCTCACAGAATGCGACAAGCAGCTGTTCGTGGTACTAAGATCACTAATATTAATTTTTTTGCTACAGACCTATTGATGCCTGTTGAGAGTCAGTTAACAGTCAATGTTAAATCTATGTTGGATATCTTGGCAGGCATTGCAAAAGAATTATTAATCACAATGAAATATGATGATGTTGACTGGTTGAATTTACTGTCAAAAACAGTGCCATCGTCATTGGATCAAAGCATTGCCAATCAATTGATTAATGCTTCGCAGGCATTATTGTTTGTCGGGGCTTTGGCAAATAATCATCCTGAAGCATCAAAAATTAGAGCATTGACCAGTTTGATTGCGGAGCTAATTAATGGTAGTATAATCATATTGCCCATAGCAAATTCAACTGCAATTTCTTTGGCTGGAGCGGTTCCATATAGGTCGAATCTAGATAATAATAAAACTGTTCAATTAGGTTTGAATAGTCTTCAAATGTGGAAACAAAGTCTAAGGGCTTATGTATTATTCGGCATTGAACCTGAGTTAGATACTGCTGATCCAGAGCAGGCTCGTCAGGCATTAAAAGATGCTGATCTTGTGGTCTCAATAGGTAGTTTTGTGACAGATTTTGTCTTGTCATATTCCGATGTCATTTTGCCGATTGCAAGTTTTTCTGAAACCTCAGGTACCTTCATTGGTTTTGATGGACAATGGCAGAGTTTTATTGGCGCAGTAGAGCCGAAAGGCGACAGTAGACCTGGCTGGAAAGTTTTACGCGTATTATCAAATGTAGCAAAGTTGACTGGTGTGGATTATGTTTCATCACAGAATGTGCGTGACAAAATCAGGAAGCAGATAAAATTAAGATCAAAGATTAAAGTTTCACGGTATCTGCCAAGAGATCTCTTATCTGATATGGAAATGATGGCAATTTCTGAAGTACCAATGTATCAGGTCGATAGTTTGGTTAGGCGTAGTAAGCCTTTGCAGCAAACCTTAGAAAATTTAGAAAGTAGTATAGTGCGAATAAATAGTCGCGATGCTGAATATTATGCAGTATCCGATTCAGATACTGTTAATTTAAGCCATAATGATCGGGAAGTTACGGTGGTTATTAAAATTGATGATGCAATCGCTGATGGTTGTATTTATATGGCGACTGGACAAAATAAATTGTCTCAACTTGGCATTAACTTCGGGGAAGTGACTATTACTTCATCTATCGTAGAGGTAGATAGTTAATAATGTTTGATTTAATTATCTATACTTTGTTTCCTAATGTCGGGTTGATATTATTAATCATTGTTCCATTGATGTTAGGTGTTGCTTATTTAACCTATGTTGAACGTAAGATAATTGGCTATATACAAGTTCGTATAGGTCCTAATCGTGTCGGTCCTTTTGGTTTATTACAACCTATTGCAGATGGCTTGAAGTTAGCGCTGAAGGAAGTTATTTTTCCTGCACAGTCAAATTTATACTTATTTTTAGTTGCTCCTGTATTAGCCATTGGTCCGGCCCTAGCCGCATGGGCTGTAATGCCTTTCGATGCCGGCTTGATACTGGCAACTATTGACGCGGGCTTATTATATATTTTGGCTATTACCTCTATGGGAGTATACGGTATTGTTATTGCGGGTTGGGCTTCTAATTCTCGCTATGCCTTCTTAGGTGCCTTACGATCTGCTGCCCAGGTGGTATCATACGAAATTGCCATGGGATTTTCTTTGGTTGGAGTCTTAATTGCTGCTGGTAGTCTAAATATGGGGGAGATCGTAGTAGCACAGGAAGGAGGGATTATAAATTGGTTCTGGCTGCCTTTGTTTCCATTGTTCATTGTTTATTTTATCTCTGGTGTAGCGGAGACCAATCGTGCGCCATTTGATATGGCAGAGGGTGAATCAGAGATCGTTGCCGGTTTCCATGTTGAATATTCTGGTATGGCCTTTGCAGTATTCTTCCTTGCCGAATATGCTGACATGATTTTAATTTCTATGTTGGCGGCGGTCATGTTCTTTGGAGGTTGGCTCTCTCCATTCCAGGGTATTCCTGGTTTAGAAAAATTATTTTCATGGGTGCCAGGATTAGTGTGGTTATTATCAAAAACTTGTATTTTTTTATTTTTTTACTTGTGGTTAAGGGCGACGTTTCCTCGTTACCGCTATGATCAGGTAATGCGCTTAGGCTGGAAAATATTTATTCCGGTAACATTGTTTTGGTTGGTTGTGGTGGCTATTGCGCAGGTGTATGATATTGGTTTTTGGTTCACTGAGATGGAAGTGGCAGATACACTTGTTCAGGGAGTATAGGGATGAAATATTTGTACCATTTTTTTAAAAGTTTTTTTTTGTGGGAACTGTTATTAGGTTTAAAACTGACAGGCAGATATTTATTCGCAAAAAAAATCACGGTGCAGTATCCAGAGGAGAAGACACCTCAATCTCCGCGTTTTAGAGGCTTACATGCGTTGCGACGATATCCAAATGGGGAAGAGCGTTGTATTGGCTGTAAGTTGTGTGAAGCAGTATGTCCTGCATTAGCGATAACAATAGAGACAGAGCCACGTGATGATGGTACTCGTCGTACAACTCGTTATGACATTGATTTATTTAAGTGCATTTACTGCGGATTTTGTGAAGAATCGTGCCCGGTAGATTCAATAGTAGAAACACGTATCTTCGATTATCATTTTGAGAATCGAAGTGATGGCATTATGAATAAGGGTAAACTATTAGCAATGGGTGAACAATATGAAACGCAAATTGCGGCTGATCGCGCCTCCGATGCGCCTTACCGTTAAGGTTGTCATCACATGCAACATCTAATCTTCTACAGTTTTGCTAGTATTCTCTTGTTTACATCAATGATGGTTATCATTGTTCGCAATCCAGTACGTGCAGCATTATGTCTAGTCCTTTCTTTTTTTACCAGTGCAGCCATCTGGCTATTCTTAGAAGCGGAATTTTTGGCCATCACTTTAGTATTGGTATATGTTGGTGCGGTGATGGTATTATTTTTATTTGTGGTGATGATGTTAGATATCGCGGAAACTCCTTTACAAGAAGGTTTTACCAGATATTTTCATGTGGGTATCTTCGTGGCTTTTGTAATTACAATCGAGATGATCGCCGTTTTAGGTGCATCACATTTTGGTTTGGGTATATTGCCTTCTCCTATCGAGCATCCCGAAGGATATAGCAATACAAAGGCATTAGGCCGACTATTATATACCATTTATGTGTACCCATTTGAGATCTCTGCAGTGATATTGACTGTCGCCATTGTTGCGGCTATTACTCTAACTTTGCGTAAGAAAAAAAGAAAAACACAAGACCCAGCAGATCAAATTAAGGTATGTCGTGAGGATAGAATAAGAATAGTTAAGATGTCGGTTGCTTCCCCGCAGAAAGATAATGAGGAAGTAGAATCATGATTGCCTTATCGGATTACTTAATTTTAGGCGCTTTGTTATTTAGTTTGTCCATTGCAGGTGTATTCATTAATCGTAAAAATATCATCATATTATTGATGTGTATCGAATTGATGTTATTGGCGGTTAATTTGAATTTTATAGCCTTTTCATATTTTGCCAATGATATGGCAGGACAGGTATTTGTATTTTTCATTTTGACTGTAGCCGCAGCTGAAGCCGCTATTGGTTTAGCGATTTTAGTGGTGCTGTTTCGTAACCTAAATACTATCAGTGTAGCGGAACTTAATACATTGAAGGGGTAAATCATGAATCAAAATTTACTCTTAATTATTGTTCTTGCACCGTTGTTAGGTAGTATCATCTCTGGATTGTTGGGCAAGCAAGTGGGACGAATGTGGTCTCATCGTGTAGCTATAGCGGGTGTAGGTCTTGCCTTTATAATATCCATATGGGTATTTAAATTAGTTGTTTTTGACGATCAAACTTATAATGGTCAGGTATACCAATGGATGCAGGTTGGATCTATAAGCTTTGAAATAGGCTTTTTAATTGATAGCCTAACAGCTATAATGATACTTGTAGTAACCTTTGTCTCTTTGATGGTACACATATATACGATTGGCTACATGCATCATGATGATGGTTATACCCGCTTTTTCAGTTACATCTCCTTATTTACCTTCTCTATGTTGATGTTGGTAATGTCTAATAATTTTATGCAATTATTTTTTGGTTGGGAAGCAGTAGGCTTAATATCTTATTTATTAATTGGTTTTTGGTATAAAAAACCAATGGCTATTTATGCTAATCTTAAGGCGTTTCTGGTGAATCGGATAGGAGATTTTGGATTCTTATTAGGAATTGCAGCAGTGTTGATGTATGCCGGTAGCTTGGATTATGTGCAGGTATTTATACAAGCACCTGAAATCGCCAAAAAAACAATTAGTATATTTTCGGATGTTCAATGGTCAGTGATGTCGTTGACTTGTATCCTGTTATTTATTGGAGCGATGGGTAAGTCAGCGCAAGTGCCTTTGCATGTATGGTTGCCTGATTCTATGGAGGGGCCAACACCAATTTCAGCATTAATTCATGCTGCGACTATGGTAACTGCTGGTATATTTATGGTTACACGGATGTCTCCACTATTTGAATTTTCGGACACTGCCTTATCTGTAATTTTAGTTGTTGGTGCAACTACTGCCATATTTATGGGATTTATGGGCTTGGTACAGAATGACATTAAGCGCGTAATTGCTTATTCAACCTTGTCACAACTAGGCTATATGACCGTCGCTTTAGGTGCCTCTGCATATGCTGCTGGTATGTTTCATTTAATGACCCATGCCTTTTTTAAAGCACTATTATTCTTAGCAGCTGGTTCAGTAATGATATCTCTCAATCATGAACAAGATATTCGTAAGATGGGGGGGCTAAGGAAGTATTTGCCCATCACTTATTGGACGAGCTTGATTGGTTCTCTGGCAATAATCGGATTTCCAGGGATGTCGGGCTTCTTTTCCAAGGATTTAATCATTGAATCTGAGCATATTTCTTCGATTACCGGTCATGATTTTGCATATTTCGCCATTTTAATTAGTGTTTTTATCACGGCATTATATAGTTTTAGGTTATTTTTTCTGGTATTTCATGGTCAAGAACATTTTACTCTTCATAATGGCAAGCAGCTACATGAACCCTCTATAGCTGTCAGGATTCCCTTGATTCTATTGGCCATTCCATCTGCTGTTGGTGGCATGTTCATCGGTAGCATTGTATTTGGGGATTTTTTTGACGGTGTGATTTTAGTCTTGCCGGAACATAACGTGTTAGCGTATTTCGGTGAAGAATATCATGGTCTTGTTTCGTTTATTTTGCATGGATTGATGACCACGCCATTTTTGTTGGCATTGCTAGGTGTTTCCGTGGCTTACATTATTTACGTAAAACGTCCAAATATTGCTGTTAGATTACGACAACGATTTACTTGGTTTCATAAGGTATTAGTTAATAAATACGGTTTTGATAATTTTAATGATAAGGTTCTTGCCGGTGGCTCTCGTTTAATAGCTCGTGTTTTTTGGAAAATAGGAGATCTTACATTGATTGATGGGGTCATAGTAAATGGCTCTGCCAAGATAGTTGGGTTGGCTGCAAGAATGGTTCGGCATATTCAAACGGGCTATTTGTATCACTATGCTTTCGCAATGATTTTAGGGGTGTGGTTGTTACTCACGCTATTTGTGGTCTAATTATAACTAATGAGCAGAATAGAAAATGAGTGATGATTTACCTTTGTTGAGCTTGGCAATTTGGCTGCCTATTATTAGCGGTATAATAGTTCTATTTAATGGTAATAATAGGTTGGTGAAAATAGTTGCATTATTAGCAGCACTTCTGACCTTTATTATATCACTGGCTTTATATTCAAGATTTGATATATCGATACATGCGATGCAATTTGTTGAATTTGCGCCGTGGATTCCAGATTATGACATTAATTATCATTTAGGTATCGATGGATTTTCTTTACCTTTAATTATTTTAACAACCTTATCTACAGTAATTGTTGTAGTTGCCGGCTGGGAAGTTATTACTCGTCGAGTAAATGAATATATGGCCTCCTTCTTAATTATGGAAGGTTTGATGATTGCAGTATTTACAGCTTTAGATGCCATATTATTTTATGTATTTTTCGAAGCAATGCTCATACCTTTATTTCTAATTATAGGTATTTGGGGTGGAGCTAATCGAGTATATGCTACGTTAAAATTCTTTTTATATACTTTTTTTGGTTCGGTCTTCTTATTGTTAGCCTTATTATATTTGAATCATGTAGTTGGAGATTTTTCAATTATATCCTATCAACAAGCTACATTAACTATGAAAGAGCAAACATGGCTATTTCTAGCATTCTTAATTGCTTTTGCAGTTAAGATCCCCATGTGGCCGGTACATACTTGGCTGCCGGATGCTCACGTTGAGGCTCCAACAGGTGGCTCAGTAATTTTGGCTGCGGTGACTTTAAAAATAGGTGGTTACGGTCTTTTACGATTTGCCTTACCCATAGCTCCGGATGCAAGTATGGCTTTAGACTGGTTGGTAATTAGTCTATCATTGGTGGCAGTGGTTTATATCAGCTTTGTTGCTTTAGCCCAATCAGATCTTAAAAAATTGATTGCCTATTCTAGTATTGTTCATATGGGTTTCGTGACCTTAGGTTTTTTCATCATATTCCGCATTTCATCCAATTACGATATTGGTAGTATAGAAGTGTTAGCTTTAGAGGGTGCAGTCATACAGATGATTTCACATGGATGCATTTCTGCTGCAATGTTTTTGTCTATTGGTGTTTTATATGATCGTATGCATACACGAGAGATTAATGACTATGGTGGCGTGATTAATACCATGCCGGTATTTGCTGGGTTTGCCGTTTTTTTCGCTATGGCTAATATTGGCTTACCTGGGACTTCAGGTTTTGTTGGTGAATTCATGATAATTATGGCTGCTTTCCAGGCTAATTTTTGGTTTGCGTTTTTAGCGGCAACAACTTTAATTTTGGGCGCTGCCTATACTTTATGGATGATCAAGAGAGTGATGTTTGGAGAAGTTACTAATGAAAATGTAGCAAAATTAACTGATATTAATAGTCGTGAATTTATCATGCTATCCAGCATAGCTGTTATCATTTTAGTGATAGGGGTGTGGCCTGCTCCTATCATAGATGTATTGCATGTGTCGGTCGAGCATTTATTAGCACAGGTCTCTCAATCTAAATTATAAAGTAACAATCAGAATATGATTTTTCAAGTGATCAATATGTCGTTTGCCCTACCTGAAATATTTATGATGGTAATGGCTTGCATTGTCTTACTGGTCTCTGCCTTCATGGGCAAGGACAGCAGTTCAGTTAGTTATTGGTTAAGTCAATTCACATTATTAATAACGGCATTTATTATCTATTTATCTATCTCAGGAACCGGTGGTATTACCTTCTATGGTAGCTATATCAAAGATCCCTTAAGTGATATATTGAAATTGTCCATATGTATCATCAATATCTTTGTTTTATCTTATTCATGGTATTACTTAAAAGTCAGAAATCTATTTAATGGTGAATATTATGCCTTAGCAACATTTGCGACTTTGGGTATGCTTATTATGGTGTCTTCCACCCATTTTATTACCCTATATCTTGGCTTGGAATTGTTATCGTTATGCCTATATGCCATGGTTGCAATGAAGCGTAAATCGGCTATGGCGACTGAAGCAGCTATGAAATATTTTATTTTAGGTGCATTGGCGTCTGGAATGTTACTTTATGGTATGTCTATCATTTATGGTGCAACCGGTAGTTTGTCGTTGGCATCCATTTCCACTGCTATACAGATAGGACATTTGGATAATACTGTATTGAGTTTTGGTTTGGTTTTTTTAACTATTGGTATTGGCTTTAAGTTTGGTGCAGTACCTTTTCATATGTGGTTGCCAGACGTATATCATGGCGCACCTACTGCAGTAACTTTATTTATTTCTACAGCTCCTAAAATTGCGGCTTTTTCTATGATCATGAGATTGTTCGTTGATGGGCTAGAAAATTTGCATCAATATTGGCAAGGGATGTTGATTGTTTTGTCTGTATTGTCAATGATTATCGGTAATGTAGTGGCTATCGCCCAGACTAATCTCAAAAGAATGTTAGCCTATTCAACTATCTCTCATGTTGGCTTTCTGTTATTAGGTGTATTGTCAGGAACCAATGAAGGATATGCGGCATCTATGTTTTATGTGCTAATTTATGCGTTAACGACCTCAGGTAGTTTTGGGATGATTATATTAATGGGTCGCAATGGTTTTGAAGCTGATAATATTTCCGATTATAAGGGTATGAATGAACGTAACCCCTGGTTTGCATTTATGATGTTAATCCTAATGTTTTCTATGGCTGGCATCCCGCCTATGGCAGGTTTTTATACTAAGTTAATGGTTATTAAATCACTAATTAGTGTTGATTTGATATTATTAGCAATAATAGCGGTATTGATGTCAGTGGTAGGTGCTTTTTACTACTTGAGGATGATAAAAGTGATGTATTTTGAAAATCCTATAGAACAGATAAAATTACAAGCTCCTATAGATATACGTATCTTGTTTAGCTCGAATGCTTTATTAGTACTTCTCATAGGTATTTTCCCTAGTTCATTGATGACAATTTGCATTACTATCTTTTCCTAATACAGGATTGTCTTATGCCTTTCACTGCTCTTATATTATTATTATTTTTTATAATGGCTAATTTGCCTTGGATTAGCGAGCGTGTTTTTTTTATATATTCATTAAAAATGCCAAAAAAAATTATAATTAGATTAGTTGAGACTCTGGTATTTTATATTCTTGGTTTATTATTGGCCATTTTTCTTGAAATTAAATTCTCTGGTGAAGTGTATTCCCAAGGTTGGGAGTTTTTTTCTATTACACTTTGTTTGTTTGTTGTTATGGCAGTACCAAGTATGATTTTTCATTATCAATGGTTACCCATGCGCAAAAAATAATTAATTTAATACCTGTAGCAGGTATCTATGATATATGTATATTCTCATTTATATACTTCCCATAATTAAGAGTTTTAATATTGACTCTGTGGAACTTTCACATCTAAATTGTATTTAGGTAGATGCATATTACTATAATCTAGTTTACAATTAACAGTTTTTCTTGGTGTAGATACCTTGAATTAATTATTGTTTCTCAGAGATATAGAAATGGCTGTAGATTTATCTAAATATAGAAATATTGGTATATTTGCTCATGTAGATGCTGGTAAAACAACTACTACAGAGCGTATCCTAAAATTAACCGGTAAAATACACAAGATAGGCGAGGTTCATAATGGTGAATCAACAATGGATTTCATGGAGCAGGAAGCTGAGCGTGGAATAACCATTCAATCTGCAGCAACGACCTGTAAGTGGTCTGGACATCGTTTAAATGTTATTGATACGCCTGGTCATGTAGATTTTACTATTGAGGTATACCGTTCTCTCAAAGTATTAGATGGCGGTATTGCTGTGTTTTGTGGTAGTGGTGGTGTAGAGCCTCAATCAGAGACTAATTGGCGTTATGCCAATGAATCTAAGGTTTCTCGCATTATCTTTGTTAACAAGCTGGATCGGATAGGTGTAGACCTATTTCGTGTTATCAGGCAAATCAAATCTATCTTAGGTGCAAATCCATTAATGATGGCTTTACCGATTGGTATTGAGGATGAGTTTAAAGGTTGCGTAGATTTATTGACGCGTCGAGCGTGGATTTGGGATAACGATTCTGATACTACGGCATTTCGTCTTGCGGATGCTCCAGTTCCGATGTCTGAGCAGATAGAAAAATACCGTGAAATATTGGTAGAAACTGCACTTGAGCAAGATGATGATTTGATGGAAAAATATCTTGATGGTGAGGAGCCATCAGTTAAAGATATTCAAAAATGTATCCGTAGGGGTACATTGAATATGGATTTCTTTCCAACATATTGTGGTAGCGCCTTTAAGGATAAGGGCATTCAAATGATATTGGATGCAGTAGTTGCATATCTACCAAGTCCAGAAGAAGTTGATCCTCAATCTGAAGTTGATGAGGAGGGCAATGCAACAGGTAAGTTCTCTGTTGTTGCTGTAGATAAACCGTTGCGCGCACTTGCATTTAAGATCATGGATGATCGTTTTGGTGCACTGACTTTCATTCGTATCTATTCTGGAATATTGAATAGAGGTGATACCATTTTAAATACCTTTACGGGCAAAACAGAGCGTGTCGGTCGTATGGTAGAAATGCATGCTGATGATCGTAATGAGCTATATGCTGCTCAAGCAGGTGATATTATTGCCATCGTAGGAATGAAAGATGTACAAACTGGTCATACTTTATGTGATCCTAAGCATCCAGCCACATTAGAACCTATGGTATTTCCAGATCCAGTTATCTCAATTGCAATTGCACCTGTAGATAAATCCGGCATAGAAAAAATGGGTGTGGCTATTGGCAAAATGGTGAAGGAAGATCCATCCTTTCGTGTTGAAACGGATCAAGAAAGTGGTGAAACTATCATTAAAGGTATGGGTGAGTTACATCTTGATATTAAAATTGATATTTTGAAACGTACCCATGGTATTGAAGTATCTTCAGGTGCTCCTCAAGTGGCCTATCGTGAGACCATTACAAAACGTATTGTAGATAGCTATACCCATAAAAAACAATCTGGTGGTTCCGGTCAGTTTGGTAAGATCGATTATATTATTGAGCCAGGTGAACCAGGTTCCGGTTTTGAATTCAAGTCAACCGTTACTGGTGGTTCTGTTCCGCGTGAGTTCTGGTCTGCTATAGAATTGGGTTTTAAAAAAATGAAGGATTACGGTGTTTTGGCTGGATTTCCATGTGTGGATTTTAAGGTAACATTATTCGATGGTGCCTTTCATTCTGTGGATTCATCAACAATTGCATTTGAGTTGGCTGCCATGGCAGCTTATCGCCAATCCATGCCACACGCTGGTGCTCGATTGATAGAACCTATCATGAAAGTAGATGTTTTCACACCGGAAGGTTATGTTGGTGATGTTATAGGTGATCTTAATCGTCGTCGTGGCATGATTAGGTCTCAAAATGCTACATCAACTGGTATGCGTATCAATGGTGAGGTGCCATTAGGTCAGATGTTTGGTTATATAGGTTCATTACGTACAATAACATCAGGTCGTGGTCAATTCTCAATGGAGTTTTTGCATTATAATCCTTGTCCTCATAATGTGGCAGAAAAAGTCATTAAGGAAACTAAAGAAGTTAAAAATATAAAAAGAAAAATAAAATGACTAGATAATTTCTATCTTTGTGTTTTATCTAATATATTAATCATATTTCGCATATCTGTAGGCATGTCAATTTTCCAAAAAACTTTTTTCCTAGTTTTGGGGTGAATAAAGCCTAATAGGCTGGCATGTAGAGCCTGACGATTAAATGCCTTTATGGCATTGCGACATTTTTTTGTTATTCCCTTAGGAAACTTAAATCGGCTACCATAAACAGGGTCACCCAAAATTGGATGAGCTATATGTGCCATGTGGACACGAATTTGATGAGTTCTACCTGTCTCTAAGCGGCATTGGATATGGGTATGTGCTTTAAAACGCTGTTCAACACGGTAATGGGTAATAGATAGTCTATTTGAATTTGTTACTGTCATGCGTTTACGGTCAAAATGATGTCGGCCAATAGGTTCTTTAATAGTGCCGCCAGAGATTAGCACTCCAATAGCAATAGCTTGGTATTCGCGCAAGACAGTATGTTCCCTTAATTGAAGCGTTAACGAATCATGTGCCTTTAAGGTCTTAGCGATCATCAATAATCCCGTGGTACCCTTATCAAGACGGTGCACTATACCAGATCGTGGAATGATTTTAGATCCTGGTAAGTAGTTTAATAATGCATTAGCCAATGTTCCATTGTGATGACCAATCCCTGGATGTACAACCATATCAGCCGGCTTATTAATAATCATTACCTCATTGTCTTCATGAATAATATCTAACTGAATGTCCTCTGCCTTCCATTTATTATCAGCTACTTCAATAATGGCTGATATAAGGACGTATTCACCACCGTTAACCGAACTGCTAGGGCTGTTTATTATTTTGTTATCAATCAATACATGCTCTGCTTTTATCAATTTAGCTAGTTGACAACGAGAATATTTGGGAAAAATTTTAGCAAGCGCTTGATCTAATCTTAATCCGATAAATTTATTGGGAATCAAACCTTTAGACTGTAGTTTATCCGCCATTTGTATTATTAATTATGGAGTATTTATGTCGTTATTTTGAATTATTAGAAAGAAATTATGAATATCTGAAAAAAATTATAGTAATTTATCATGTATTAATTTAGTTATATAGTTGGTGTCTTCTATTTGTGGAGTTGAGATTATATGATTATTGGTAGTGCCATATTGCTTCATGTAAAAGTGCGATATCATCAGTACGCTCATATCTTCTGTGCTTTGGATAAAGTACATTTCATAAAAAATTCAGTTAAAAAGTGATTATATATTATTAATAATCACTTAATAGGTTTCTTATATTATCATATGTTCTTGTAATTTAGATATCAAATAAGTTTTATAAAAATATCATTTTTCCATATGGAATAAATATTTGATATATTATTATCATATCTGCATGGTATCTGCAACATGCAATGTTAATGTATATTAGTAGCTAAATTACTCATTGTGTCTAGTTCCTCATTATATTAAAGATATTTTGATAAATTATTCATTGCTTTTATTTATACCGCAGTGATGGATATATAAATATCAGGGCTGATTTTTAATAATCCCCTATGAATCTAGTCTTAATTCTAGCTACTTACCATTAAACTATCTCTCATATTGACAATGCTTCGTATATTGCATTTCAATGATTAATTTCTTACTATATTTGCAACTCCATTACTTCAAGAGTATGAAGAGTTTTCGTTATCAAGAAGGTGATTTAAATATAAATTTATAGTTTCTTTCACATACTTTTCTAGGGAATATATCTTCCTGATATTAAATTATGTTAATTCTTAAAACTCATTTTTCATAGATCTTCAAATCTCACCGTATTTGATAAAATATTTGGTGGATATGATTAGTAGCTTGACATAATTGCGAGTTTAATCTAATTTTACCTAGCCTTGGTAAGATGAGATTTTATTATTTTAGCTTTGGTTGATTGCAGTTATATAATGTCTGTAATTTTAGGATCATATTTTTTCAAATTAGTTCATTTTTATAAAATTTTAAATACCAATTTACCTAAGGTAGTAATCGTATCGATTCTATCTTTTGTCCGGTAGAAATTACTTAAGAATGAACTAAATTTCCGATAAGTCATGCATCGTACCTCATCAAATTTTATTTTTATTTCTCGCCTAAAATATTCCAGATGACGTATTACTAAGGTATCTCCCACTCGTGGTATCCTTATTTATTATTCTAGCTTAAGATCGTTATTTTGTTTATGAAATATTAGTCATGATAAATATTATTTTCCCTAACATTTGTTTTAATAAGGTCTATCCTTGAATTAAGTACTGGTCTTTATTAGACTTAGATATATGGATATATCGTGCATAGCTATTTTATGTACAGTACTATGAGATATGTTGGCATATATTACTTATTTTGCTCTCAATGCTATTTATGATTTATCTTATATGAGAGTCTGTGCGGCGTTCGTTTCTCTTATTTTTTATCAATTAGTCCCGTAAATACTTACATATTACTATGCAATATTTGCCTTATTATTTTTGGTGGGTACAATTAATTGCTCTGTTTTTCATGCCCTATTTCCCTAAATAATTTTTATGATGATTGTAGAGTAATGCGGACATGTGAGTCAATATTTTATTCTACTATAGTATATATTGGTATTAATTGTTTTAGAATTTATGAAGGCAATGCGTTTATTATAGAGTCATTCATCTCTCTATTAAAAATGATTATTATTTTAGTAGCCTTCAATTTTAATAAAATTTTTATAGCGAACGCAAAATATATAATGTAAAATTTTAGTGACATCACTCATCCATTGAGTGATTTCTTTAAAATGATAAATTTGTTTTCGTGATACTTTTGAAACAATCATTATATTTAAATGTAAGTTTTTTCTCATTGATATTCCTCTGGATGTTGTTCTGCACTACATTTTTTGTTTTCAGTATTTTTCATGTTATAAAGCAGATTATATGAGGGTTGGCTTTTGGAGTGTCATAAATATTCTGCTTTATGTTGTAATTCTTATTTTATATTTCTCATTTCATGTGAACATGGTGTGTATTATGTATATTATGGACTAATATCTATATGATATTGAATTAAAATTTTTATATATCGATAGATCATGCCGTTATGTACTGGAATTTATTCAGTGGTAATAATTTGTTTGATGATTCAATGCAATAGTGTGAAATATTTGATGGCAATTTTTTGGCACATCTATTACTGCTCTGTAAATATTATTAAATATGTAATCAATGTATTTTTTTTGCTAATCTTTTATTTGGCAGATAGGGCAATAATAAGTTGCTCTATTTGCTCCCTTTAATAGCTGTATCTTGCTACCACAACGGTAGCAATCGCACTTATTGCGACCATAAACATTTAGATATTGAGCAAAATATCCTGGTTTGCCATCGCTTTTTTTAAAATTTTTTAAGGTTGTGCCGCCATTATGAATAGCTTTTTCTAATAACAGTTTAATTACTGTCACAAATCTACTTAATTTTTTCTGATCTAAGGTGCCTGTTATGGTTTCTGGGTGAATGTTTGACAAAAACAAGGATTCGTTAGCATATATATTTCCGATGCCTACAACAAATTTAGAATTCATGATGAAATTTTTTATTTTAGATCTTCGTCCTCGCGCGATTCTAATCAGATATTCGGATGAAAATGAACTGGATAGGGGTTCAGGCCCTAAGTGATGCAGTAAGATGTGGTTATTGATTGGATCTTCAGTCCATACAAAAGCACCAAAACGACGAGGATCATTAAATCTAAGCATATAACCATTGTTAAATTTGATATCAATATGATCATGCTTACCGATATTAATGGGACCATTAAGAATACGTAAATTGCCAGACATACCAAGGTGAATTATCAATGTACCTGAGTTACAGTGAAATAATAGATATTTTGCTCGACGTGTAATTTTATGAACATGCTGATTGGCTAAATCATTAGCAATGGTTTTAGGAATGGGCCAGCGTAAAAGATAATTTCTAACAATCACTTGATTAATTGTCTGATCTTCTATATATGGGCTTATGCCACGGCGAGTTGTTTCAACTTCAGGTAATTCAGGCATTGATATTTTTGTAGAAAAATAGATAGTGTGATGATTTAAATCATGAGGTTATTTTATGAAAGTTGACTTTTTATAGCAATCTAAAATTAATAACATTAAAAATAACTTGTTAAATATCAACTATTAGTTCTTGAATATTATTGAGATATTGAGTATCACTTTGTCTATAGTTTTTAAAATTTATTATTTGATTTTATCTTCCCTATATATGACATGTTTACGTATGACTGGATCAAATTTTTTTATTTCCATTTTTTCGGTCATGGTACGTTTATTTTTATCTGTAGTGTAATAGTGACCTGTACCTGCAGATGAGACTAATTTTATTTTTTCACGCATAATTTAATTTTTCACACCTTTATTGTTACGAATACGCATATCATTCAAGACATAATCTATCCCTTTTTTGTCGATAATACGTAATCCATGATTACTTACACGTAATTTAATCCAGCAGTTTCTTGATTCAACCCAAAGCCTATGGGTTTGGAGATTTGGAAAAAATTGGCGCTTTGTTTTATTGTGGGCATGGGAAATATTATTACCAGCCATGGGTCGTTTACCTGTCACTTGGCATATTCGTGTCATATTACATGCTTCCCGCTTAAATTAGGATCTTAGAGCATATATTGAAAATGCAACTAAGACATAAAATTTATACTTTATATCATAGTAATAACGATATAGATAGCGATCTAATTATTTATACTGGTAACATCCCCATACTATAGAGTTTTTTATGTAGTAATTTTATATTAAGAGAGCCTATTTTACGCATTTTAATCTCACCATTAGGTGCGATTAAAAAATGAGTGGGAGCTATTATTACATTATCAAAAGCTTGTGCAAATTTAGATTTGTTATCCCAAGTAATTAAATAAGGTAGTTGTTTATGTTCACGTATTTCCTTGATACGCTCTGGAGAGTCGTAAAACATAGCTACTGCAATTATTGTCAAACCTTGCGATGAAAATTTATGGTCTAGTTTTATTAGCTCAGGTATTTCTCGTATGCAACCCAGACAGTCAGTAGCCCAAAAGGTCAGTAGAACTGGTTGGCCTTGGTATTGAGATAGGTTGTGCTGGACACCATCAATGTCTTCAAAAACAATATTTGGAGATATTTTATGATGGCTGTCACTTATCCAGTTAATCAGGTATAATGCTACGGTTATTAATATTGCAAGGGAGTAATGACGTAGTTTCATGGTTTATATTGAAGGTGATAGTATGAATTATATTTAGTATATCTGTACAGTTGTAACTGTATTTTGTAACTGTATTTTGTAATAAGTAGTTATGTAAAATTATGGTTTAATCATCTTCCAGTATCACTGGTAAGTGATCAAAATATCGGTATTCACAATTTTAATTTTTGTGGTTATCTACAATCTAGTATAGATATATAGTAGATTTAATCTAGTGGTACCAAAATAATAGCAATGACAATTAAATCTTAAGAATTAAAATATCTACGGTACATGTATCTATAATAATGTAAAACTATCTAAATATATATTAGGGATGAACAATTCTGCGCTTTTATAATTTTTTAGCTATTATCATGATCTTATTTATCCATATGTATTTGGTATTTTTTGGTGCCAAGCGGTTATCTGCTGATAACGGTTGGCAATATTTAACAAATATGATTCATCAAAATAGTTACCAATGATTTGCATGCCTATTGGTAGATTATTAAGAAAGTTTGCAGGAATTGATATACTTGGCAAACCAGCTAGATTGGCACTGATTGTATAGATATCAGCTAGATACATGGATACTGGATCATTCATCTTCTCACCAAATTTAAAGGCTGTTGTTGGAGTAGTGGGACACATAATTACATTAACATCATTAAATACTTGTTGAAAATCATTGCTGATCAAATGTCGACATTGCTGTGCCTTTAAGTAATAGGTATCGTAATATCCAGCTGACAAAGCATAGGTGCCAATCATAATGCGGCGTTTGACTTCTTCGCCAAAACCTTCACCACGTGAACGTTCGTAAAGATCAGTTAGATCCTTTGGATCTTCACAACGGTGTCCGAAACGTACTCCATCCATACGAGACAGATTAGACGAACATTCGGCGGGAGCGATTATATAATAAGTTGGTATAGCTAACTTAGTATTGGGCAGTGCAACTTCCTTAATAATTGCACCGATGGATTCATATATTTTAATTGCATTTTCAATGGTGGTTGCTATATCATTATCTAGCGCATCATCGAAATATTCTTTGGGCAAACCGATTGTAAGACCCTCTATAGATTCATCTAAGTTAGCTGTGTAATCGGGTACATTACAATTTACGCTGGTTGAATCCCGCCGATCAAACCCGGCCATGGTATTGAGCAACATCGCTGCATCCCTAGCATTTTTTGCCATAGGTCCAGCTTGATCTAAGCTGGAAGCAAAAGCAATCATACCGTAGCGAGAAATACGACCATAAGTAGGTTTTAATCCAGTTAAATTACATAATGATGCAGGTTGTCTTATGGAGCCGCCTGTATCAGTGCCTGTAGCTATGGGAGTAAGTCCTGCAGCTACCGCTGCTGCGGAACCACCAGATGAGCCTCCAGGAACATGGCTGGTATTCCATGGATTTCTCACTTTACCGTAAAAGCTAGTTTCATTTGATGAACCCATTGCAAATTCATCCATATTGGTTTTGCCTAAAGTAACCATACCAGCAGCATTTATTTTTTCAACTATGGTGGCGTCGTAAGGTGCGATGAATTTATCTAGCATTTTGGAGGCACAACTAGTACGCACACCTTTAGTACAGAAGATATCTTTATGTGCTATCGGGATTCCCGTTAAGATGCCTGCCGTTCCTTGTTGTAGCCGTTGATCCGCTACTTGTGCCTGTATCATTGCATTCTCCTCATTAACGGTAATAAAGGCATTGAGTCTACCATTATGTATTTTAATCAGATCTAAATAATATTGCGTTAGTTCAACACTGCTAAGGTTCCCATTATGCAAGGATTTTGAAAGTTCAGAAAGTGTGTAATTATTCATAATAATCTCCTGTTTTTATGGTGTATTTAATTTGATAACTTGTGGGACTAAATAAACTCCATTTTTAGTTTGGGGTGCGATAGTTTGGAAATTTTCGCGTTGATCTATTTCGGAGATCTCATCTTCGCGCAAACGTTGATTCGTATCAATTGGATGGGACATCGGCATGATGTCTCTAGTGTCATTAGCATTGATCTTTTCAACAAGATTTAAAATATTATTCAAATTCTTTATATATGTAGGTATGTTGGCTTTATCTATTGTTAAACGGGCTAAATGCGCAATTTTTTCTATATCTTTTGAATCTAGGTTCATTATAATAGGTTCCAGGTAGTTATTATGTGCGAAGTTGTTATTTTAAATGATTAATCTCTTGCTCAATAGCCCGGTGCATTGATAAAGTACTCATTTTAGTTATTTGTGTTGTGGTTTCTTCAATGTTTGAACGATTACGTGGAATGTTCTCAAATGATCTCTCTATCGACTTGGGTACTGCAAATACTCTGTTCTATGTACGTGGTGAAGGAATAGTCTTAGATGAGCCTTCGGTAGTAGCCATTCGCCAGGAAAAAGGGCCTGGTGGACCTAGAACAATTGCAGCGGTGGGTGTTGAAGCGAAACGGATGTTAGGTAGAACTCCGAGCAATATTACTGCAATCAGACCGTTAAAAGATGGCGTCATTGCCGATTTCACGGTGACTGAAAAGATGCTGCAGCATTTCATTCGCAAGGTACATGAAGATCGATTTTTTAAGCCCAGTCCACGTGTTTTAGTATGTGTACCTTGTGGGTCTACACAGGTTGAGCGCCGCGCAATTCGTGAATCAGCAGCGGGTGCGGGTGCGCGTGATGTTTATCTAATCGAAGAACCTATGGCGGCAGCTATTGGCGCGGGTATGCCAGTAGAAGAAGCTAGTGGTTCGATGGTGTTAGATATCGGTGGCGGGACTACTGAGGTTGCGATCATTTCATTGAATGGAATTGTTTATTCTTCATCAGTCCGAATTGGAGGTGATTTATTCGATGAAGCTATAGTCAATTATGTGCGTCGTCATTACGGCACGTTGATTGGCGAATCTACTGCCGAAAAAATAAAAAAAGAGATTGGTTCTGCTTATCCAAGTGATGAAGTAAAGGAAATGGAGGTGCGTGGTCGGAATCTAGCCGAGGGTATTCCTCGTAGTTTTACTTTAAATAGCAATGAGATTTTAGAGGCTTTACAGGATCCATTATCGGGTATTGTTGCGGCAGTAAAAACTGCCCTAGAGCAGACACCTCCTGAATTAGGGGCGGATGTCGCAGAACGCGGTATAGTATTAACGGGTGGTGGTGCCTTATTATGTGATTTAGATCATTTATTAGTAGAAGAGACGGGCCTGCCAGCGCTCGTTTCTGAAGATCCATTAACATGTGTTGCCCGAGGAGGCGGTAGAGCACTAGAGTTAATAGATGAGCGAGGTACTGACGTCTTTACTTTTGAATAATATTTGTGCAATTTTAGGAACCTTTGAAGATGATAAAATTATCGTTAAGGTATTTTTTTAGAGCTTAAATTATCAAATCTTTATTTACTCATAACCCATCCATAAATATTCGTATGCTATTATCAATATTAGCATCTATTGCTTTATTTATTATCGATTCGCGATCTGATTATTTTTTTCCATTTCATTCCGTGCTTTCCACTATTGTTTATCCGATTCAAGCTTCAGCTTCTATGCCAAATGATATTGCTAGTTGGATGAAGGGATATTTTCGGGATCGTAAGCAACTGCAAGAAAAAAATGCTGTATTAGAAATAACTAATTTACTTAATCATGTTCGTATACAAAAAATGAAGGCATTAGAACGTGAAAATGTGAGTCTGCGTGAGTTGTTAGGCTCATCTTTTTATTTGCATGAACGTGTTTTAGTTGCTGAATTATTGGCGATCGACTTAGATCCATTTTCTCAGCAGGTGATTATTGACAAAGGACGACGTTCTGGAGTATTTGCCGGACAACCTGTATTAGATGCAACCGGTGTGATGGGACAAGTTATAGAAGTTACTCCTTTTGCTAGTCGAGTTATATTATTAGTTGATCCTAGTCACGGTATTCCTGTTCAGTTAAATCGAACTGGCCTACGAGCTGTGGCCACAGGGAAAGGTTTAGCTGGAATATTACAACTTAAGCATTTACCACATAATGCAGATGTACAAAAAGGAGATTTATTGGTTACATCCGGTTTAGGAGGGCTATTTCCTGCAGGTTATCCTGTTGGCAGAATAGCATCAATCTATCTACCTCAGGGAGAAGCCTTTGCTGAGATTATAGTTAATCCTGCTGCAAAAATGGATTTAAGCAGTGAGGTGTTACTGGTCTTCCCGGCATTACGGCAACAAAAAACAGTTAAATCATACAATTTATTTAGATAGGCTTTCAAATGACAAACACGGAATCAGCTCATGGTATGGGAGTTATTATCATTACTATCGTATTTGCAATGCTTTTAATGATGTTGCCTATTTCAGATCAATTCAGGCCATTTCGACCAGAATTTGTATTGATGGTTTTGATTTATTGGGTGATGGCCTTACCTTGCAGGGTAGGTGTTGGTTCTGCTTGGATCGTAGGCGTTTTAATGGATGCTTTAATGGGAGTTACACTTGGCATTAGTGCCCTTTCTTATGCGTTAGTTATTTTTTTTACTGCTCGTTTTTATTTGCAATTACGTCAATATCCAACTTGGCAACAAGCATTGATTATTTCAATGCTGGTTTTGGTGGTTCATATTGTTGCTATGGTAATGTCTTCCCAAACTCGGCATTTATACTTCTGGTTGCCGGTTTTGAGCAGTATGATGATTTGGCCAATCAATTATGCCTTATTACGTAATATTAGACGTTATTTTCATGTCAAGTAAATCACAAATGTCTTTACGGGTGATATTGACAGACCATTTGCGAGAGAGTCGTTTAGTAAATGACCGCTTAATTTTTGCAGCATTTTTTGCAATAATATTGTTTATGATTGTGATCGTACGACTTGTTGTTTTACAAATTATGGAATATGAATATTTTGATTCATTGTCAGATAAAAATCATGTAGACATAGGTGCTTTGCCACCTCAGAGAGGACTGATTTTTGATCGTAACGGTGTTATATTGGCAGAAAATATACCAACCTTCAGTTTAGAGTTAATACCAGAGAAAGTTATTGATATTGACAACACTTTAAGCAATTTGGCGATGATGCTTTCTCTATCAGCTGATAGTTTGACGGCATTAAAGCAACGAATCAATAAGCAGCGTCGTTTTAATCGAGTTGTAGTTCAGCAATTATTAACTGAAAAGGAAGTGGCGTCATTATCGGTTAACTTGCATCGTTTTCCAGGCGTCGATATTGTGGGGAGGCTTATCAGGCATTACCCTCACGGCAATTTATTTGCGCATACTGTAGGCTATGTGGGTCGAATTAATGAACGTGACCAAGAAACGATAGATGAATTTAATTACAAAGGCACTATGCAAATAGGGAAAACGGGCGTAGAAAGGTACTATGAAAAGATGTTACATGGCATAGTTGGTCATCGAAAAATTGAGACTAATGTACAAGGTCGTGTAGTACGAGAATCTCAAGGTGTAGCATCACTAGCAGGAGATGACTTATTTCTGCATCTAGATCTTAACCTACAGAGGGTGGCTTCTAATGCGCTAGGAGATTATAAAGGTTCAGTTGTAGCATTAGATCCTAGAACTGGCGGGGTATTAGCAATGGTTAGTAAGCCAGATTTTGATCCCAATGATTTTGTAACCGGAATCAGTAAAAAGGAATATATTATATTAAGGGATTCTACTGACAGACCATTGTTTGATCGTACATTAAGAGGTTACTATCCTCCAGGATCGACCTTAAAACCTTTTGTAGCACTTGCTGGTTTGGAGTTTGGCGTAGTAGATGAGCATACAAAAACTTTCGATCCTGGCTGGTTTATATTACCTGGACAGGATCATCGTTATCGCTGCTGGAAGGATAATGGGCATGGATATGTTGATTTGAAAACATCAATTGCACAATCGTGTGATGTTTACTTTTATAATCTTGCTAATGCATTAGGCATCGATCGTATGCATAATTTTTTGGATTTATTCGGTTTTGGCCATCGTACTGGCATTGATTTACCAGGTGAAAGTAAAGGTCTATCACCATCTAGACAGTGGAAACGAATCAATCGTAATTTATCTTGGTATCCTGGTGAGACATTAATATCCGGTATAGGGCAGGGTTTTAATCAAACCACACCCATACAGCTTGCGCAAGCAGCAGCTATATTGGCAATGCGTGGTATTAATACTCTTCCACAAGTGCTTCTATCTAGACGTAAATCCGGAGAAAATAAGATGCAGTTACAATTCATTGTTACGACGAATAATTTGGCGATAGTGGATAGCAAAAATTGGAAGATTGTGATTGATTCTATGGTCGAGGTGGTGCATGGAGAACACGGTACAGCTAGGCATATAGGAATAAAGTTACCGTTTAATGTAGCTGGAAAAACAGGTACAGCTCAAGTATTTGGTATTAAGCAGGGCGAAGAATATGATACGGATGGTTTGGCAAAAAAATTACATGACCACGCCTTGTTCATTGCTTTTGCTCCGGCTGAACGGCCGGAATTTGTAGTCGCTATTGTTGTTGAGAATGGCGGCAGTGGTAGCAAAATAGCTGCACCTATAGCACGTAAAATTATTAAGAATTATTTTGGGATGTCTGTAAATGAGCAGTCTGTTTAATGATAGACAACAGACTCAAGGCTTAATCTTTAGGATTGTTTCGCATGGAATACATATAGACGTCCTGTTATTGCTGGGTCTATTGATTTTATTAAGTGTCGGTTTAATGGTTTTATTTAGTGCTGGTGGACGTGATATAGAATTATTACTGAAACAGTTGATGCGTGCCGGCACTGCCTTTATGATTTTATTTTTCTTAGCACAAATTCATCCAGATAGAATGCGTAATTTAGCTTATTGGGTGTATGGCTTAGGTTTAATTCTGCTCGTAGCAGTACTGGTATTTGGTCATGAGGGTAAAGGTGCCCAACGATGGTTGCATTTAGTCTTCTTTCGGTTTCAACCCTCGGAGTTGATGAAATTGGCAGTACCCCTCGCGATGTCTACATATTTGACCGAACGTCCTTTGCCACCCACGGCATTGCGATTAGTCATTGGATTACTGATGATCGTAGTTCCCTCATTTCTGATAGCTAAACAACCTGATTTAGGCACTTCCTTATTAATAATGAGTTCAGGTTTAATTGTATTGTTCATATCTGGTATACGATGGAGAATCATTCTGGGATTTATCATTTTTTGTCCTTTGGTATTCCCCATTTTATGGTATATCATGCATGCCTATCAACGTCAGCGTGTTTTAACTTTTCTTAATCCTGAAAGCGATCCTTTAGGAGCAAGTTATCATATTATTCAGTCTAAGATTGCGATAGGTTCGGGCGGAGTATTTGGCCGAGGTTGGTTAGAAGGCACTCAATCCCATCTTGAATTTCTACCTGAGCGTTCCACTGATTTTATTTTTGCTGTTATAGCTGAAGAGTTCGGTTTGATAGGTGTAAGCCTATTATTATTTTGGTATCTATTGGTAGCAGGACGAGGTATATTTATTGCTATTCAGGCTCAAACTAGTTTTTCACGGTTATTGGCAGGCAGTATCTCAATGACTTTTTTGGTCTATGTATTTGTGAATGTTGGGATGGTCACGGGTTTATTACCTGTGGTTGGCGTTCCACTTCCATTAGTAAGTTATGGCGGTACGTCGATGGTGACTATATTGGCTGAATTTGGCATCCTAATGTCAATTCATACTCATCGAAGGATGATGGTTCCGTGAAATATGCTAATGGTATTATTAATCAATATATAGATAACTTTTTTTGAGCAAATTCGAGCCTTGGGCTTTTATTGGCAATAAGGTATTAAGGGGAGTTATAGCCTATCAATTATGCATGCCTCTCACTTTAGAAACTCTATTTCACTTACAATTTTTAAAAAATTATCCCTCATTACTTTAATTAGACAAGCATATTTGATATTAGTCGGCTCAGTATAATTTTATAATTTCACTAACTTAAACTTTAATTATAGCTCGATGCATTCATGAGATAGTAGGTAGTGTACTATACGATTTATATCTATATACCCACAAATATTATGTCCTTGTGTAGTGATATCAATCATATTGGGCTATTTTATAACTATGTGTAGCAGATTTACTAATTGAGAGATGATAGCGCGTCATTTGAGCAATCATATTTTACCAAGAATATTATGGGTAATATATTTTACAATTAATATTGTGATTTTTCTCATAATGATATTTCTCGGTCAATGACGTTACATACCTCCCTGGTTTTCAGTTATTCATAGATTCAAGATGGAGTTTTAATCATTTGTCAACATTTAGAGCGGATTATATGTTTATCGAATATTAAGTTTTCTTATTTACCATTGTATGTCCAGAATTTTATTTTTCTTCAATATATGCATAATTTGCAATTGAATAATGGTCGTAAGTAATTATTAAGGCTGTCTAATTATCTTTGGCTAATGTGTGAATTCATGATATTAAGTACATGTATTTATGTTTGATTTCAAAAAGCAGAAAGATATCATGTCTATTATGGGTATAAAAATTAATTTTAATAAATTATTTTTTAAATCTAGCATTTTTACATGATATATGAAAGAGGTTATTTAATGGTCAATATAATTAATTTTGGCATTTTGTCTTTTTTAATATTTATATTTACAACCGTTGAAGCTGTAGTAACCCCTAATCCATCTGCTCCTACTGTGGCAGCTAAATCTTATATACTGCAGGATTTCGAAAGTGGGCAAGTGATAGCTGAATTGAACCCTGATTATTTATTGCCACCAGCTAGTATAACTAAATTGATGACGGCTTATGTTGTGTTACAAGAATTGAAGATGGGTAATATTGGCCTTGCCGATGAGGTATTAATTAGTGAAAAAGCATGGCGTATGGTTGGTTCGCGCAGCTTTATTGAGGTAAATACTAAAGTGCCGGTTGAGGCGTTATTGAGAGGCATGATTACTCAGTCAGGCAATGATTCGGCGGTAGCGCTAGCTGAACATATTGCTGGTAGTGAAGAAACTTTTACACGAATGATGAATCAATATGCTGATAATTTAGGTATGGTTAATACTAATTACCATAATTCTACGGGGTTGCCAGATCCAAATCATTATACAACTGCGCGTAATATTTCAACTCTATCATCAGCTATTATTCGCGATTTTCCGGATTATTATAAATGGTATTCAGAAAAAAAATTTACTTATAACAATATCGTTCAATATAATCGTAATAAGCTGTTATGGCGTGATAAAAGCGTAGATGGTTTGAAAACAGGGCACACTGAAGAAGCTGGTTACTGTTTGGCCGCTTCAGCAAAGCGTGGTGATATGCGTTTGATTTCTGTTGTATTGGGGACACGCAGCGAAAATGCGCGTGCTCAGGAAGCTCAAAAGTTGATGAATTATGGTTTTCGCTTCTTTGAAACACATGCGTTGTATAGGACCTATGAAAGGATAACAAGCACTAAAATTTGGAAAGGTGATGATAATGGTCTGGATTTAGGCTTACAGCGAACTTTATCGGTGACTGTTCCGAGAGGCAGATACAAGGAATTGATTGTCAATCTTAATATTAAAAATCCAATTATTGCCCCAATCATGCAAGGATGGCAATTGGGTGTAATCAAAATTTATTTAGGCGATAATTTAATCACGCAACGACCATTGATCGCATTACAAGATATAGAAAATGGTAGTTGGTGGCGTTGTTTGATCGATGCATTTTTGATGATAATTTGGGATTAAATGTGAATGAGGTTTTTTTAAATGGTGAGTTTATCTCAGCAGACAAAGCGAAAGTATCAGTTTTTGATCGTGGTTTTTTATTCGGCGATGGTGTTTATGAGATTATCCCTGTGTATTCCGGCCACTGCTTCAGATTGGATGGACATTTAAAACGTTTACAGCATAGTCTTAATGCCGTCAGGATGTCAAGCCCCTTGTCAAATTTACAGTGGATAAATATAATTGAGCAATTAGTGAAGCGTAATGGTGAAGGTGATCAATCCGTTTACTTGCAAGTAACAAGAGGTGTTGCATCCCGTGATCATATATTTCCGGAAGGGGTGGCTCCAACCACCTTCGCTATGAGCAGTGACTTACAAGTAGTTCCCCAAAATTACAAAAGTAAGGGGATTTCTGCGATTACGCTGCCTGATATTAGATGGCAAAATTGTCATGTCAAAGCAATTACTCTGCTATCAAATATTTTACTTAAGCAATGGGCTCAAGATTTTGGTGCACAGGAGGCATTATTACTTAGGAATGGCTATTTGACTGAGGGCTCTACCAGTAACGCCTATGCTGTTATGGATGGAGAAATTTATACCGCCCCCAAGGATGAGAGAGTGTTGGCCGGTATTACTCGTGACTTAATTTTAGAATTAGCAATTTATGCTAATATTGCGATATTTGAACAAGCCGTAAGTGAGAAACAGTTGCGTGAAGCCGATGAAATATGGGTAAGTAGCTCCACTAAGGGGATTTTACCGATAACAACATTAGATGGTGTAGCTGTTAATTCAGGTAAAATTGGCGCTGTTTGGATAGAAATCAATATGCTATATCAACGGTATAAGAGAGATGTAAATTTATGGTAGTAAAAGAGTGTGAAACACTGCTTGAATTTCCGTGTGAATATGATGTTAAAGCTATAGGATATCATAGTAATAATTTTGATGCTATAGTGGTAGATATCGTGAGTCGCTATATAGATGATGTTAAGGAATGTACAGCATCTATCAAACATAGTAGAAGTGGTAGGTTTGCCTCAGTGACGGTTAAGATTCATGCGATCAGCAAATCCCAACTGGATGCGATCTATCGAGAACTAAGTAGAGATGAACGGGTCAAATATGTTTTGTAATGAAATTCGATGATTATTAAAAATTTTGGTTTAATGGATTATCATCCCATCTGTGATGCGATGAGGAAATTTACCGCTGAAAGAGATCAAAATACTGAAGATGAGATATGGCTATTAGAACACCCACAGATCTTCACCATAGGTCTGAATGGTAAAGATGAGCACGTCCTCAACACTCATGATATTCCACTGGTGCACACAGATCGAGGTGGGCAAGTAACATTTCATGGTCCAGGGCAATTAATATCTTATACATTATTAGACATTAAACGATATAAAATAGGCGTTCGTGATATGGTGTCTATATTAGAGAATACAGTCATTGGTATGCTTGAACAATTGGATATAGCTTCTAAGTCTCGTATTGATGCTCCAGGTGTATATGTCAAGGGACGTAAAATTGCGACTTTGGGGTTGAACATTAAGCATGGCTATTGCTATCATGGCATGAGCTTAAATATAGATATGGATCTAACACCATTTAGTTATATCAATCCTTGTGGCTATCAAGGTCTAAAGGTGACTGATCTGAAAAGTCTTGGTTGCAAGATTACTATGGATCAAGCAAAATACAATTTTGTCTCTAAGTTCAAACAGCAGCTATCTGTGAAGGTGAGAGCATGGGTGAGATAGTAATAGAAAAACAAGAACGTAATATAAAAGCACTGAAAGGTAAATCAAAGGTATCACGTATTCCGATTAAATTTCCTGCTAGTGCTCCTAAACGTAAGCCTCGATGGATACGGGCTACTCCTCACAGCAATCTAGAAGTAATACGATTGAAAAAATTATTACGGAGGAATGCTCTTCATACTGTATGCGAAGAGGCTGCGTGTCCGAATCTAGGTGAATGTTTTACCAATGGTACCGCAACTTTCATGATCATGGGTAATATTTGTACTCGTAGATGTCCATTCTGTGATGTAGCCCATGGCAAACCTAGCCTTCTTGATGAGAACGAGCCTCAACATCTCGCCAAGACAGTGGCTACCATGAATCTCAAACATGTTGTGATAACCTCTGTCGATCGTGATGATCTGCGTGATGGTGGGGCGATGCATTTTGGGCTTTGTATTAATGAAATCCGTAAGCAATCTCCAGAAACAAAGATAGAGATATTAGTTCCTGATTTTCGTGGTCGTATGGAGAAGGCTTTGAATGTGCTAGCAACGAATCCCCCTGATATTTTTAATCATAATTTGGAGAGTATTCCGCGACTCTATAAGGCTGTAAGACCAGGTTCAGATTATCAATGGTCACTAAATTTACTAGAGAGATTTCAAGAAATACATCCTGATATACCTACCAAGTCAGGATTAATGTTGGGTTTGGGTGAAAGCTTAGAGGAAGTCATGGAAGTTATGTTGGAGCTGCGCAATCATAACTGTAAAATGCTGACACTGGGGCAGTATTTGCAACCTAGCTGTCATCATTTAGCGGTAGAAAGATTTGTAACACCATTAGAATTCGATTATCTCTCCAAGATAGGTAAAAAAATGGGTTTCAAACCTATTGCCAGTGGTCCAATGGTTAGGTCATCTTATCATGCTGATTTACAAGCTCAGGGTATGTATGTTTCATGAGCCGAATTGATGTAAGGTTCATAGTATTAAATCACCATATTTTGGTTTAGGATAGCGTTATGTACCTTAAATTTAGTGGTGATTGATTTGGTATCAATGTTATACTGATTGTCTCAGGGCAGGGTGATTATACTAACCTGATTTATGAGAGCTATAATGATTTATTTACCTATTATAATACTTGCCACAATTATACATTTTGTGGTGTATCAAAAGTAATTTTATTTTTAATATGTTTGTTTATGTAGGAGCACACTTAAGTGAATTTGTTAATATGGTATTCAAATATTTAAGTATTTGATATACTTGTTTCGGTATAATGATTAAACTAATAATTAGTTTCCACGATATAGGTATGAAGAAGAGGTTGTCATGAGCGATTTTTTACCAGGCTTGGAAGGAGTTGCCGCAACGAGGTCTGCCATTTCATCCATTGATGGAGAGAAAGGATTATTATCCTATAGAGGATATTCGTTGGAAACACTTGCTGAAAATAGTACCTTTGAAGAAACCATATTGCTATTATTAGAGGGCGAATTACCAACAGCAGGAGAACTTTCTATCTTTATTGGACAATTACGCAGGCATTACCGAATTAAATATCATATTAGGAAAATGATGCATCATTTTCCGACAACGTGCCATCCTATGGTTATGTTGCAAACCACCGTAGCTAGTCTGGGCATGTTTCATCCAGGCACAAAATTCTTAACTAGTACAAATGTATGTGATAATATTGATTATATCCGTAATGTAACGGTTAGTATTATTGCGCAGATGGCGTCTTTAGTAGCAATGTGGGGACATATTAATCAGGGTTATGATTCAGTAGACCCGAGAAATGATCTTTCGATAGCGGAAAATTTATTGTATATGTTTACGGGAAAAGAACCTGATCCCATTATGGCAAGACTTATGGATGTATGTTTGATTTTACATGCTGAACACACCTTAAATGCCTCTACTTTTTCTGCATTAATCACTGGTTCAACCTTGGCAACTCCATATAGTGTTATATCTGCAGCCATAGGTACCTTATCAGGTCCTTTGCATGGTGGAGCCAACCAACAGGTTCTGACTATGCTAAAAGAAATTGGTTCAGTATGCAGAGTTGAGGCATGGGTGGACAGACGTTTGTCTAACAAGGAGGTAATTTGGGGTATGGGCCATCGCGAATATAAAGTTAAAGATCCACGAGCGACCATCTTAAGCAGGCTATTCTCCCAATTAATGGGAAAACGAATAGGAAATTTAAATTCTACTTTTGAAATTGCAATAAAGTTAGAAGAAGTTTGTGCTGATAGGCTTGGCCATAAAAATGTTTATCCAAACGTTGATTTTTATTCAGGTATTTTGTATTCGGAAATGGGTATTCCAGTGGAGCAGTTTACGGCTTTATTTGCAGTGGCACGCTCAGCTGGTTGGTTAGCACATTGGTTTGAACAAATTTCTGACAATCGTATATATCGTCCCACCCAGATATATACTGGCAGTAAGTTACGTGATTATATGCCGAGCGCGGATCGCGGCTAATTCTTGTTAGAGGATTATTGTTTTACTGTTTCTACCCTGGAGTTCTCTTACTAGTCTAGGAACAAGGTATCCAGGTAGTAATGTCCTTAATTGATTAATTAACTCAATACCTTGCTGTTCGGATACATTAAAATGACTAGCTCCTCGTACTTGATCTAATAAATGTAGATAATAGGGTATCACATTAACCTCAGATAATCTTTCACTTAGGTTGTATAAGCTTTTAATATTATCATTAATACCTTTTAATAATACCGATTGATTTAATAATTGACATTCCGCCAGTTGCAATAATTTAAGTACATTAGTAACCTCTTTATCGATCTCATTAGCATGGTTAGAATGAATTACCATAGTTATTTGTAGTCTACTTGTAGAAATAAATGTTAATAAATTTCCGTCAATACGTTCTGGTAATACGATTGGTACACGTGTGTGAATTCGTATACGTTTGACATGTTTTATCTCTTCAATATTATCAATAATTTGAGCCAATTTATTATTGGTCAATATAAGTGGATCACCGCCACTTAAAATTACTTCATGTATGCTTTTATTATCGTTAATTAATTGTAATGTAGAAATCCATTTACTAGCCAGTGGATTGCTATCTCCATATGGAAAATATTTGCGAAAGCAATATCGACAATGAATGGCGCAGGCTCCTGTGGTAAGTAGTAAAGCGCGTCCATAATATTTTTGCAAGATGCCTGGCGCTATGATGGCCGTATGATCACCAACTGGATCAGTTACGAAGCTTTTAATATCAATATTTTCGTTAATTAGGGGAAAGACCTGACTCAATAGAGGGTCATTAGGGTCACCATAGCGCATTTTATTAATGTAACTTTGGGTTACACGTAATGGAAATTGTTTGATAATATGTTCATTAGCCGCATTCAGGTGTCTAGTTAAACCAAGTTGTGATAATAATTCTTTAGGGTCTTTAAGGGCCTCATCTAAGGCAGCCTGCCATGCTTGCTTGATGACCAAAGTATTGATTCGCGATATCATAATATAATTTAAATTTCATACAAACATTAATAGTCCCCTGAAAGAGGTTCTTATGTCCAATTTTAGTACAAATGAATTCAAATTTGGGCTCAAATTCATATCAGATGGTGATCCATGCAGCATTATGGTGAATGAGTTAGTTAAGCCCGGCAAGGGGCAAGCATTCAACCGTGTCAAATACCGTAATTTAAGAACAGGTCGTGTTCATGAAAAGACTTTCAAGTCAGGGGAGAGTGTGAAAGGTGCGAATGTGATGGAGATTAATTTGGATTATTCTTACACTGATGATAAATTTTGGTATTTTATGGATCCAGTCACATTTGAACAACACGGTGCTAGCGCTAGTGCAATTGCAAGTTGCAAAGGTTGGTTAAAAGAGCAATGTTCTTACACAGTTACTCAATGGAACGGTACGCCATTATCAGTAATAGCTCCTAATTTTATAAATTTAAGAGTGATTTCCATGGATCCTAGTCTATGCGGTGATATATCAGGTAGTGGTAAATTTGCAATTTTAGAAACTAGTGCGGTGGTGCGGGTTCCATTGTTTATACAAATAGGTGAATTATTACGTATTGATACTAGAAATTCAGAATATGTAGAAAGAGCCAAAATAAGATAAGTAATAATTATGATCTGGCAACCATCGGTTAGTATGGAAATTTTAAGGAGGAAGGCTCATCTATTATCTAATATCCGCCTTTTCTTTTCTGAGCGCAATATACTTGAAGTTGATACACCAATTTTATCCTCAGCAGCCCCATCGGCTTCTTATCTAAATAGTTTTCAGACAAATTTTATTCCATTGGATTCATTAGAAAAACGTATTTTTTATCTGCAAACATCACCTGAGTTTGCTATGAAGCGCTTATTAGCTGCCGGTTCTGGCTCTATCTATCAGATAGCAAAGGTATTTAGAAATGGGGAAAATGGGAGGCTACATTCTCCTGAGTTTACTATGCTTGAATGGTATCGACCACAATTAAATTTTGAACAAATAATAAATGAAGTAGATGCTTTGTTGCAATATATTATCAAAACAAAGCCAGCCATCAAATTCAACTATCAGTATATATTCCAACAGTATTTAAATATTGATGTATTTGATATCAGTGATGCAGAGTTAAAATTATTAGCGAGGTGTCATATTAGAGGTGTTAATGATAATTGGAATATGGAAAAGAATGATTGGTTGGAGCTTCTGATGAACCATGTTATACAACCTAAATTATCCGAATTGGATACGCCTATCTTCATAGATAACTTTCCGGCCACTCAATCTCAGCTTGCTAAGATAGTAAAAGATATGGACGGCAATAATGTGTCTAAACGTTTTGAGCTTTATATTGGTGGTATGGAACTTGCTAATGGTTATGATGAAATACTAAATTCTGATGAATTACGTCAACGATTTAAGATTGACAATCAGCGAAGGCAGTTGCAGCATAAGACGCAAATGCCAATAGATGAAAATTTATTAGCTTCTATGAAAGCAGGCTTGCCTGAATGTACTGGTGTAGCTTTAGGTTTGGACCGATTAATGATGTTGGCGTTTAACCAAAAAGATATTAACGCAGTAAAAACATTTAAATTTGAGAGATCCTAATTTAGATTGCCTAACTTGATAGATTAAATTTAGTACCGAGGAGGAGCTAATTTATGTGCAAAATATTATTGCTTTTAATTGTTTGGATTATTAATGTGCAATATGTATGCGACTAAATATCAATGTGAATAATATTATAGTGTTAAATGATTGCTCAGTCTGTATTTCTAGTTAATCTATATTCCAGTGGGTCATCAGTATTTCTAATTAAATCATGGTTTATATTGAATAATCTGTTTTGTAAATTTCACTCTTTTTTATATCACGGGCTTAACAGTAACATTTTATATTTGGGGTAAGTGTCGATAAATTAATCGATGAAGATTAAAGATTGGCGTGAAAATCAGACTACCATTTATCTGGCGGCTGAGCGCATAAAAGTATTATTTTATTTGTTTTTTTGTAAAAGTATGGTGACATGACTGGATGAACTTGTAGATGCGACTGTATGATGAGTCATTTCAGTTTTTAAAGATTTGTGAAGATATTTTAGCGACCTAATAAATTAGGCTTTAGCGTTAATTCTTGGCATTAATTTTCACCCTGTCTTGGCGTCAGTTAGGTTTTTGTGATAGTTAATATCTGTGATATTTCTTATTTTACGGAGTAACTTCGCGAAGTACATATATTTTCATGTGTTTTAAAATATTATTTATCTATGCGACAGCTCCTTTTTGTAATGTTATAGATGCATTTTTTAAATAGTCATGTGAAATATTTTTTCGGGATTGATTGTTGTTTATTGAGACGTATCTGCCGTTTAACGGCATCACTATATATCGGATCTTATTGTAGCACAAAATTAAAAATAAAATATTATACTTTTAATACTATTTTTTGTAGTTGTACATTTTTGTAATTCAATACCTAGGTTTTTCATAAATCCGAGCAATATTTTTATATTATAAGGCATTTTAATTTTTCTTACTTCAAGATCATAGGAAGATGTTTTTATAAGTTATGGCTGCCTTGATAAATCGTTTATTTGTTATTAAGTAATTTGCTTTTAATGTTACCACTTTGTAAATTATTTGCTTGCATTCTTAACTATATATGTAATAATCTTGAATATATACCATATAAATAATTAGTCTTAGTTTTTTCAAGTATGATTGTGCACTTAAAATTAGAGTGTTTATCATTTCTAATCTAATATAGATGTGGGAGATAATAACTACAAAACCTAATTTTATGCAACTATAACTTGCTCTTCCTTAAATTTATTTGCGATAAATATCTTATTGTCTCTAATTTAAGGTTTTTCTAGACATTTTTTAGTATGTTAGATCTATTCTAATGAGATTATAATTTAGCTAATATTTAAGCTACATCAATATGAATATTGTATATTTTTTATAAAGTATTTTCTATCTTTACATAATTTTTTGTACATATTCAATGCCGTATTATTTGATTTTTTTAAAAGTTGGTTAATAGTTTTCATTGAGTATGATCAGAATGTTGGGTTATTTGTAATTTTGGATTAATCGCTTGTTTGTATTTTCTTCAAAATTAATGCACCTTACTTCATTTTATTTCGAAGATTGCTGATCTCAACTTTTAGTTACTGTAGATTACGGCATACTTATTTCTAATAATACATTCATTAGCACATTCATCTTTATCTTAAAGATCTTTAAAATGGCAGTCCGTTACCCATAGATATGTTTTGATAAACGTTATATTTATGTTAGTGTAATACAACTTCACTATCTTGTTTTAAGGTAGTAAGTAAGAGTGATATTTTGATATTAGTATGATTTGATGGCACTTCATTAAAAATTGTAAAATGTTTATGGTATACAGAGTATATAGTTTTCAATTGAATGATATTCACGGTTGGGTAGCGTACTGTCGAGAAAAGAGCGATCATTAATATGTGGATTCATAGATACAGCCGATAAAAATTTTATAGGTGTATATCTCTCATATTTATTGATCATATAAATTGTCAATATTTTTTTATCCTACTGCAGGATAATATTAGATATATTTTGATAAATATATTAATTATTATGAGCAATTTAACTCGATGTAGGATATTACTGGTATTGATTGTGCGAAGGAGATATTCAATAGATATTGATGGATAGTGCCCTGTAATTATTGTATTTCTGCAGATATTATCATTACTTGATAAACCACCAATATGTGTTTAAATTTATTGATATTTAGTTTACCTTTGCCACTTTAATTTCATTTTTTTCTATATAAAAGATCAGATAGAATTAAAGTGTTAGAATAATCATTTCTAATTTGATCGGGCGGATTTATAAAGGTTGTTGTAATAGTCTTTATATCAATAATCAGCTCAACATGAAGTTTGATATTTTGCTGATATTTTCAATAATTTAAAATAGATAATTTATATGATATATTTCAATTAATAATATGATATTCTGCCCTAAATAGATTTTAGATTCAAAACCTTTGCAGAAAATATATAAAGTGCTTATAATTATCCTACCTATGGTAGCCCATGCTGAGTCTTCTCGCGACAATTATGTTGGTCATCCCGTCAGGCCTGGAAAGGAGCAGCGGTGCCTTCAGATTTTGAGCGCTGGGATCTTATCTAAGCGTGGGTTTCCACCAACTATTAGTGTTATCATTAGGCCTGAAATAATTACATGAGTTATTTAGTTCTTGCTCGAAAATGGCGCCCTAAAATATTTTCTGAAGTTGTCGGTCAACAACATATTTTACGAGCATTAATTAATGGTCTAGATCAAAATAGATTGCATCATGCCTTCTTATTTGCCGGTGTTAGAGGTATTGGGAAGACTACCTTGGCTCGTATTTTGGCTAAATCATTAAACTGTGAACAAGGAATTAGTTCGTCACCTTGTGGTGCTTGTAATAGTTGTAAAGAAGTTGACAACGGACATTACATTGATTTAATTGAGGTAGACGCCGCCTCACGTACAGGGGTGGATGATACACGTGAACTTATAGATAATGTGCGATATGCTCCAAGCCGTGGTAGTTATAAGGTCTATCTGATTGATGAAGTCCACATGCTGTCTGTCAGTAGCTTCAATGCCTTACTAAAAACACTAGAAGAACCTCCATCTTATGCTAAATTTTTATTTGCGACGACGGAGCCACAAAAACTTCCAGCTACTATACTTTCACGTTGCATCCAATTTAATTTGCGTCGCTTAGATCTTAATCAAATTTCTGGATATTTAAGCCATGTTTTGCGACAAGAAGATATTGATTTCGAATTAAACGCACTTACAGTACTTGCTCGTGCAGCAGATGGTAGTATGCGAGATGCTCTAAGCTTATTAGATCAAGCAATTTCTTTCGGTGGTGGCTCAGTTAATTATGAAGATGTTCATCAAATGCTAGGTACTATAGAGCAAACACAGCTATATAATATTGTGACTTTCTTGCTGAGAAAAGATGGTAAAAACCTACTTGAGCAATCCATGCAATTATCATTTCAATGTCACGATTTTACTATTGTGATTAATGAGTTATTGTCTTTATTGCAACGCATTGCCATTGTTCAAATGGTTCCCGATATTGATCATGTTGAGGAATGGGGAAGGGGGGTAGAGCACATAAGAGCCTTTGCTCAGCAATTTTCCCCTGAAAATATACAGCTACTTTATCAAATTGCCTTGCATAGCAAACGTGACCTTCTTTATGCCGCCGATCCTAAAAGTGGTTTTGATATGATGTTACTGCGCATGCTAAGCTTTCAGCCTAGGATGATTTCCAAATTGTCGGAGCATGATTCAATTTCAGAGATGGGTTCGGGCTCTATTGATGAAGAGTCATTTAAAGATATACCTACTGTACCTGCATTACATTCACAAAAAATCATTAGACAGAGCTCAATGAATGAGAAAATTAACGTGGGAAAAGATAAAACTAGGAAAATTACGAAAGATAATTGGATCAACATAGTTGGTAATCTTGACTTAGGCACTACATTGTCTCGTCAACTTGCTGATAATAGTGTTTTTATTAGTTCCATAGATGATAAAATCCATCTTTCACTATCTCCCGAGTTTATTCATCTAGCCACTCTTAAATCTAAAAAATGTTTTAATTCAGCATTGAGTAAGCAATTAGGTTATGAACTATCCCTCATTTTTGAGAAAAGTATAGATAGCACGGATAACCCAAAAGATTCATCATCAAAGCAATCTTTAATGAAACAACAACTGGCGATAGAGTCGATACACAATGATCCAGACGTTGATGCAATCAGGCAAGCTTTTGATGCTCGTGTTGTCGAAAGTTCAATAAGATCAATAGATTAATTAGGGGGAATGTATATGAAAGGTGAATTAGGCAACCTAATGCAACAGGCTCAGAAGATGCAGGCTAATATGGAAAAGGCACAAGAGGCATTGGCTAATGTAGAAATTACGGGTCAGGCAGGAGGTGGAATGGTGAAAGTTATCATGACCGGTAAGCATGACGTAAAACGTATTTTAATTGAGGATGACTTATTTGAAGATAGTAAGGAAATGTTGGAAGACCTTATTGTCGCCGCGGTAAATGATGCTGTGCGCCAGGTTGAAAAAATATCACAAGATCGTATGATCGGTATGATTCCACCCGGAATCAAAATGCCATTTTAACCAAATTTTATTGCTCTTATTGTTTCGAATTCAGGTTTAGGAGCAATTTTTAAATAATTAAGTATGGCGTTTAAGTAATCCTATTTAGTGTTTAATATGATGACAATTGTGCAATGCTGATTGTGCTTTAATGGAACAGGTAAATTAGCTGTTTTATTCGAAAAATTGGCCATTATATTAATAGTTATCACGGCTGATATTAATCATACCAGGCAACATATTGTAGTGAAATTACTTTTATTTTGGATAATATTTTATTTTAAATATCATTCCACGAAATAGGCAATTTATCATAAGGTTGATCATTAAACTAATAAGTGAGGTAAGAGATGATAATCTCCAGAATTATGTTGGTCTACATTATCAATATACACAACGCGTGACTTTATAAATTAATTTAATAAAAATCGTCTTGCAGATCAGTATATCTGTATGTATAATTCTTATTAGTGGTGCGGGGTGGAGCAGTATGGTAGCTCGTCGGGCTCATAACCCGAAGGTCGTTGGTTCAAATCCAACCCCCGCTACCAAAAATTAAGGTGTGGAACCCCAACATATATGGGGGGTCTTCGTTTTTTGGGATTATAAATGGGCCAGTAGGCCCTTTTTTTATGTAATTATGACCATAGCAGATCAAGTCGAACAATTAATTGAAGTATCAATCAAGTCTCTTGGCTATGAGATTATAGGTGTAGACTATCGTGATGGTGGTAGCAACGCAATTTTAAGTGTCTATATAGATTCAAGAGAAGGTACATCCATAGAAGATTGTGAAAGTGTAAGCCACCAGATCAGCGGTATACTAGATGTGGAAGAACTTATTTCTAGAGATTATTCTTTAGAAGTTTCATCACCTGGATTTGAGCGGCCTTTATTCAAAGCAAGAGATTTTGAACGTTTTTATGGTAAAAAAGCAAATATTTGTATGAAATTACCTATAAATAATCGACGTAATTTTACGGGTTTACTAAAAGGTTTTAGTAATAGTAATATTTTAATTGAGATGAATGGATGTGTGTATACTTTACCTTTTAGTAAATTAGCAAAAGCACGACTTATTGCCTAAATATAGTATTATTAACAGTTATAGTACAATGATTTTGGAGCAATTAAATTTACTGATTGAAGATCTACTGAGGGCATAATGAACAATAAAGAAATATTACTAGTTGTAGATGCAGTCTCTAATGAGAAAGGAGTGCCTAAGGAGGTTATTTTTCAGGCCATGGAAGCGGCGTTGGGAACGGCGACACGCAAAATATATGAGATGGAGATTGATGCTCAGGTTGTAATTGAGCGTGCTACCGGCAACTATGAAACGTTTCGACAATGGTTGATTATAGATAATGATAATGATAGTGAAGAAGTTGAGTTTAATAATATTCAAATCACACTGTCCGCCGCGCAATCTAAACAATATGATGCTAAACCTGGTGATTATATTCGTGAGCCTATGGAGTCAGTTAAGTTTGGACGTATTGCGGCACAAACCGCCAAACAGGTTATTGTACAGAAAGTGCGCGAAGCTGAGCGTGTTCAGGTTGTTAAGCAATATCAAGAAAAGCTGGGTCAGATGATCTATGGTACTATCAAAAGGATAGATCGTGGCAATGTTTTATTGGAGCTTGGTGCCAATGCCGAAGCTATTATTCCTCGGGCAGAGATGATTCCCAGAGAAAGTTTTCGTATGGGTGATCGTGTACGTGGATATTTGAAGGAAATTCGTACGGAAGCTCGTGGCCCTCAATTAATGGTGAGTCGTGTTGCGCCAGAATTATTAGTCGAATTATTTCGTTTGGAAGTACCCGAGATCACTGATGAGCTGATTGAGATTAAGGGCGCTGCTCGCGATCCTGGTTTGCGAGCAAAAATTTCAGTACTGACTAAGGAATCTCGCATTGATCCTGTAGGTGCATGTGTGGGTATGCGAGGTTCTAGGGTGCAGGCAGTAACCAATGAGTTATCGGGAGAACGTGTTGATATTATTTTATGGGATGAAGATCCCGCGCGTTTTGTTATCAATGCAATGGCGCCCGCTGAAGTGTTATCTATTGTAGTAGATGAAGATACCCATAGTATGGATATTGCTGTAGATGATGAGCAGCTTTCTCAAGCCATAGGTCGAGGAGGTCAAAATGTACGTTTGGCCAGTAAATTAACGGGTTGGGAATTAAATGTTATGTCCTCATCTGATGCCGATCAAAAAGCAGAAGTTGAAACTGGCGAGTTAATCAGAGTATTTATGAAAGATTTGGATGTAGATGAAGATGTTGCCCTCATTCTTGTACAGGAGGGATTTTCTAGTCTGGAAGAGGTAGCTTATGTTCCAGAAAAAGAAATGCTGGATGTGGAAGAGTTTGATGTTGATATTGTAACCGAGTTACGTTCACGAGCCCGTGATATGTTATTAACTCGTGCTATAGCAAATGAAGAACAATTAGAATCTGCCGAACCATCTAAAGATCTTCTTAATATGGAGGGAATGACAAAGGATTTGGCGTTAACCTTATCTATCAATGGTATTTCTACTATAGATAACTTAGCGGAACAAGCTGTTGATGAACTTATTGAAATTGATGGCATTAGCAAGGATCAAGCTGCTATTTTGATTATGAAGGCTAGAGAATCATGGTTTACTGATGAAGAAACAGGTGCAGAGGAATAATCAATGAGTGATATGATGGTTAAGGATTTGGCTGGTACAGTAGGTATTACAGATGAACGATTAGTTGAGCAATTGAATGAAGCTGGTATTAAAGTTTTCAAGCCCGATGATCACATTACGGAGGATCAAAAACAGACCTTATTAAGCTTTTTGCAAGATAGGCATGGCAACTCTACTGATAATACCATTTCTGCTCCGAAGAAAATTACTTTAAAACGCAAATCGGTTAGCGAAATAAACTTAGGTGGCGGTGCCCGCCGCTGTGGTGGTAAAAGTGTTAGTGTAGAGGTTCGCAAGAAGAGAACTTATGTAAAACGTGGTGCATCCAAGAAATCAGAAGTATCATCTAGCTTGCTACAGAGGCAGAAAGAACAGGAAAAATTAGATAATCAGGCTATTGAAGATAGAACATTGGAACAAAAACGTATAATGCAAGCAGAAGCCAATCGTGAGGCTAATATTATTGCCTTAGCGTTAGAAGCCAAAAAAATTGCTGCTGAGGAATGTCATCTTGCTGCTGAAGAAGAGAAAAAAGTATTGGCGGAGAAGTCAAAGCAAGAGATATCGAAGAAGATAGCTATAAAAGATGATGATTCTTCTGAAGAACAATTGTCTGCATCTCAAATTGTCCATAAAAAGTTAGAAGAGGCTGATGCAAGACGTAGAGCTGCTAATCTAGCTAAAATAAATGCAGAAAAATCCTTAAAGGCGCGGAAAGAAAAGAATGAGGAAAATGCTTTAGAAGAGGAGCGAGCAAAGGCTCAATCTTTGATAGATAAACATACCAAAAAGAAAGAAATAGTACATAAGTCTAAGGATGATGTTGCGTCCTTATCGCCTTCTATTTTAAATGACAAACTTTCTCGTCGTAGTATCGGTCGTCGTGATGATAAATTTGAACGAAGAGAGCTTCACGTTTCTAAGGGCAAATCAGGTAGACGTAAGAAGAAGAAAGGTGCGCTTCGACATGCTATAGCACAAATTTCGACGTCTACAGAACACGCTTTTTCTATGCCGACAACACCAGTAATACATGAAGTAGATGTACCGAAAACTATCAGTGTATCTGATTTAGCACTTCGTATGTCTATCAAAGCAGCTGAGGTAATTAAGGTTTTGATGGGACTAGGTACGATGGCTACCATCAACCAAGTACTTGATCAAGATACCGCGATAATTTTAGTTGAGGAAATGGGTCATATCGCAAAATCAATACAAGATGATGAAATAGAGTTATCTTTAGGAGAATCTCCATCCAAGATTAGTGAATCAAGTACCAGAGCACCTGTTGTTACGGTGATGGGGCATGTGGATCATGGCAAAACTTCTCTGCTTGATTATATCCGTCGTACTAAAGTTACTAGCCTTGAAGCTGGAGGTATCACTCAGCATATTGGTGCCTATAAGGTCGGGACAAGTCGGGGAGACATTACTTTTTTAGACACTCCAGGCCATTCTGCTTTTACGGAGATGCGTTTACGTGGTGCTAAGGTGACGGATATTGTTGTTTTAGTTGTTGCTGCAGATGATGGTGTGATGCCACAGACTATTGAGGCGGTGCAACATTCCAAGGCTGTTAATTCCGCATTAATTGTGGTAGTGAATAAAATCGATAAGGATAATGCAAATCCTAATCGCATTAAACAGGAGTTAGCTAATCATGATGTTATATCAGATGACTGGGGTGGAGATGTTCAGTTTGTCCAAGTTTCCGCATTAACAGGTCAAGGTATTGATGATTTGTTAGATGCAATATTACTACAAGCTGAGATAATGGAATTGTCGGCGCCAGTTGAGGGGCCTGCTAAGGGTGCAGTCATTGAGGCTCGTCTTGATAGAGGTCGCGGCACGGTGATTACAGTGCTTGTACAAAGTGGAACATTGAGGAAATCCAATATTGTCGTGGTTGGCAAAGAATATGGACGCGTACGTGCTTTGTTTAATGAGCAGGGTGAGGCAATGATGGAAGCTGGTCCATCAACACCTGTAGAAGTACTTGGATTATCTGGTACACCAAGTGCTGGCGATGAATTACAGGTCGCACCAGATGAACGCAAGGCACGTGAGATCGCTAATTTTCGCCTAACTAAGGCACGCGAACTTAAAATGGCTCAACAGCAATCTGTTAAATTGGATGATATGTTTATAAAAATGTCAAGCAGTGAAGTTAAGGCACTTAACATTGTTGTTAAGGCAGATGTTCATGGTTCTGCAGAGGCTGTTAGTCAAGGTTTGGTAAAACTTTCTACTGATCAGGTGAAGGTTATGGTAATTACATCTGGTGTTGGTGGCATTAATGAAACTGATGCTTCGCAGGCTGCAGCATCGAATGCAATCTTAATTGGCTTTAATGTAAGAGCGGATAATGCCGCTCGTAAAATTATTGCCGAAAAAGGTTTGGAAGTTCAATACTTTAGTATTATTTATAACTTACTAGATGTGGTTACTAATGCGATCACAGGTATGCTGGAACCGGTATATAAAGAAAGAATTATTGGCTTGGCGCGTGTGAATGATGTTTTTAGTTCGCCTAAATTTGGCGCTATTGCGGGTTGTTTGGTCACTGAAGGTGCCATTAGATGCAATGATCCTATTCGGGTTTTACGTGATAATGTCGTTATCTATGAGGGTGAGTTGGAGTCCTTGCGTCGTTTTAAAGATGATGTCAATGAAGTTAAGTCCGGCGTTGAATGTGGGATCGGTGTGAAAAATTATATAGATGTACAAGCTGGCGATCATATAGAGGTGTACGAACGTGTATTAATGAAACAAACTTTGTAATCTTAATATGTCTATAGAATTTAGTAGAGTCAAGCGCATTAGTGAAATTCTCATGAGAGAAATTGCGCGGATAATTCAATTTAAGATGTCTGATCCTCGAATAGGCATGATAACGGTTTCTCATGTTGACGTCACATCCGATCTAAAATGTGCAAAGGTATTTATAACGAGGCTAAATGATTTTAATGCAGATCATAATATTCAGGAGTGTCTAAAGTGTATGGCGAATGCAGAGGGATTTTTGCGCCGAAATTTGGCTAAGCGTACGGAATTACGTATAATACCTGAGTTACTTTTTCTTTATGATTATTCTCTGGAACATGGGTTTTATATAGATAATTTAATCTTCAAGGCTAACAATATTACGGATGACTAAGGAGTTTAATGAAAAAAGCAGGGATATTGCTGGAATTGTTATTGTAGATAAGTCAACAGGCCAAAGCTCAAATTGCGTATTACAACAAGTAAAGCGTATATTTTGCGCTAGTAAGGCTGGGCACACTGGTAGTTTGGATCCTCTTGCGACTGGTCTATTGCCCATATGCCTTGGTGAAGCAACAAAAATTTCTTCGTATTTATTAGGTGCTGATAAACGATATTATGTCACCTGCCAACTTGGTGTAATTACCGATAGTGGTGACTCAGATGGTAAAATTATTAAAATTAATTATAATTATAAATTTAATGAAACAAATTTGTTATCTGTACTTACTAAATTTATTGGCAATTTAAATCAAGTGCCACCTATGTATTCGGCTTTAAAACATCAAGGGCAGCCATTGTATAGGTTAGCTAGACGAGGTATAAGAGTTAGACGTAAGTCTCGTAAAATAACGATATATAATATAACATTGTTGGAGTGTACTGCTGATATGTTTACCTTAGATGTAATATGCAGCAAGGGTACATACATTAGAACTTTAATTGAGGACATTAGTAATGATTTAGGTTGTGGGGGCCATGTTATAATGTTGCGTCGTGTAGAAATTAATGGTTATTCTGCAAAGCAATCGTTATCAATTGAGCAATTATACTTAATCGCTCAAAGATATGGTATTGCAGGATTAGATATTTGTTTATTGTCTGTGGAAGATGTATTACCTGATTGGCCTAAGATAGATGTATCCGATGATATGGTAGAGTCTTTACGATTTGGTCAAATTGTACAAGTTCAGCATGAATTTGAACGCGCAAATGTATGTTTATTTGATCAATATAAACGATTTTTAGGTTTAGGTAAAATGTCCGAAAGTGGCTTTGTAGCACCAAAGCGTATATTTAGCCTTCCAATAGGATAGTAAAATTATTGTGTATATGGAAAAATATGTGTATTGTTTCTAACATTTTAGGATAATATATAAATTAAGATTTAAAATAAGTTTATACGCAAAAGGTTGGAGTTTTAAATGTCTTTACCGCTTAAACAAAAATATAGTATTATTGCAAAATATGGTCGCAGCGAAGGTGACACTGGCTCTGCGGAGGTACAAATCGCTTTATCGACGGCGCGTATCGCGAGTCTATCCGATCATTTTAAAATGAATATACATGACCATCATTCACGTCAAGGTCTATTAAGTATAGTTAATAGTCGCCGCAAAATGCTCTCTTACCTAAAAAAGTCAGATATTACCCGTTACCGAGATTTAATTGCAGATTTAGGTTTACGTCGTTGATGTTTTGGTGGATATAGACTGTACGTTTAGATATGACTTTGATTGATTTAGAGTTATGTTCATTTTATTCTGGTAATGAGATTTAAGGCTCATACAATTTTTAGTCTGAGGAAGGGAAAGGAACTAGTGAACTTAATAAAAAAGACGGTTCAATATGGCGAGCATATTCTAAGTCTTGAAACTGGCAGAGTTGCTCGTCAAGCAGATGGAGCAGTTATCGTCTGCTTAGGTGAAACATCAGTGATGGTAACTGTCGTAGGAAAAAAATCTGTTCAACCAGGACAGGACTTTTTTCCTTTAACGGTTAACTATCAAGAGCGTGCTTATTCTGCAGGTAAGGTTCCTGGAGGATTCTTTAAAAGGGAAGGTCGTCCTTCGGAGAAGGAGATATTGATATCGCGTCTTATCGATCGCTCATTGCGCCCCTCATTTCCGAAAAGTTTTTTTAATGAAGTGCAGGTAATCGCGACAGTTGTTGCCTTAGATCCAGAAATAGATCCCGACATTCCTGCAATGATTGGTGCTTCAGCAGCATTAGCTATTTCAGGTATTCCATTTAATAGTCCAATTGCTGGAGTGCGTATTGGTTATATTAATGGTAATTACGTTCTGAATCCAGGTAAAGAGCAATTGCAAGTAAGTGCTTTGGATCTAGTGATTGCGGGCACAGAATGTGCTATATTGATGGTTGAATCTGAAGCTTCGGAGTTACCAGAAGAGGTCATGCTTGGTTCTGTGATGTTCGGTCACGAACAGATACAAACCGCAATTAAATTAGTGGATGACCTAAAATCAGAGGTGAATAAAGAGCCATGGAATTGGATGGCACGAAAAAATGATACTGCTGTCTATGATGCAGTGAAGGAAAATGCTTTCGCAGATATTGAGAAAGCTTATTTGATTAAGGACAAAATTATTCGTCAGAATGAGCTGTCACGTATCCGTGATATCGTATTAAAATCATTGGCCGGTAAAGGTCTAGAATTATCAGCCGATGATATTAAAAGTGTCTGTTATAATTTAGAGAAAGAATTGGTTCGTGAGAATATCATGTCAGGAAAGCCGCGTATTGATGGTCGTGACAATACCGCCGTTCGTGAGGTTCTTGTTGAGACTTCTATATTGCCACGTGTGCATGGTTCTGCCTTATTTACACGCGGTGAAACGCAAGCGATGGTGATTGTTACATTAGGTGCCGAACGTGATGCACAGATGATCGATGCGGTTGAAGGTGAATATCGTGATCGTTTCATGTTGCATTACAACTTTTTGCCATTCTGCGTTGGCGAGATCGGATTTATTGGCTCACCTAAGCGTCGTGAAATTGGCCATGGAAAATTGGCAAAACGCGGCATTGCTGCTGTGATGCCATCTTCGGAAGAGTTTCCATATGTGGTTCGGGTGGTATCAGAAATTACTGAGTCCAATGGTTCAAGCTCTATGGCCTCAGTTTGTGGCACTAGCTTGGCATTAATGGATGCTGGTGTGCCAATTAAGACGCCTGTTGCTGGTATCGCTATGGGCTTGATTAAGGAAGATGATAGTTATGCGGTGTTAACTGATATTTTAGGCGATGAAGATCACCTGGGTGATATGGATTTCAAGGTAGCTGGTACTAATAAAGGTATAACGGCTTTACAGATGGATATCAAAATCGAAGGTATTAATGAAGAGATTATGCGTACTGCACTAGCGCAGGCTCGCGATGGCCGTTTAAAGATTCTTGAAACTATGAACAAAAACCTTCTATCGCATCGTGAAGAGATGTCTGAATTTGCTCCACGAATTATTACTATGCGGGTCAGTAAGGATAAGATTCGTGATGTAATTGGCAAAGGTGGGGCAACTATTCGTGCGTTGACAGAGGAAACTGGTGCAACAATTGATATTCAGGATGATGGTACGGTAATGATTTTCTCATCAAGCTTTAATTCTGGTAAAGATGCTCAGCGTCGTATTGAGGATATTACTGCTGATGTTAAAGTTGGTAAAATATATGAGGGTCATGTCGCTAAATTAATGGATTTTGGTGCTTTTGTTACCATTTTACCAGGCAAGGATGGCTTGGTGCACATATCACAGATATCCGATGAGAGAGTAGAGAATGTAAGTGACAGACTATCTGAAGGTGATATTATTAAAGTTAAAGTTCTTGAAGTAGATCGTCAGGGTCGCATCCGTCTTAGTATGAAAGCAGTTAATGAGGATAATAAATGCTAATATAAATGTGTTTATATGATGTGGATGAGGTTGTCAGTCCGGTTTTATAATAATTTTTAACTTTGCAAAATTATCATAATCAGGGCATCCCTGTGATAGGGATCTAAGCAAGAATATTGAAGTCCAGATCATGTACATATTTGTAATATTAATGAAATTAATGGTATATATTACGGTACTATATTTTATCTAAGAAGTGGTTATAGATACCAGAGATAGATTAACACAACATAATTTTTTCATTATAATTTTATCTTAATTTTTGGCATTTCGTAATTTATGTGATGTAATAATACTGTGACTATTATTATAATTATATCTTTTCAGTCATATCACAAAATATGTGAGAATTTAATGTGTGCGCTCTATCTATGATTTCTAACCTGCCTGAATTAGGAGGCATCTAGTCCATTTATTTCTATGTGTTTCAATGTCTTATATTATAGTTGTTTGAACCATATATTCGATATAGCGAGATATTGCCATGACTAGTAGTATTTTTAGATATCTATGATCTTACCTTGTGGTTTTATCGAATGTTATTTGACACAATCGTATTGGCAATCTTTAGATATTCCATGATGATTTTAGTTATGTGTATTTTATTTAGGATAAATTTGATGTTAGGTGAGATAATTATTAATCAAGTATGTCATAAACGGTATATTAAAGAATTTAATATTGAAGATCTTCTCTTGATCAAATATTAATGGCCTGTCGGTATATAACAAAAAATTGGATAGATGCCATTACATAATAATTATTATGCTATTTTGAGCGATAATAATTGTCATGCCGTCAAATATATAAGTGATAAGTGGATGCGAATTGATATCTATTAGGACGTTATGCAGTTGGAATTAATCACAATAAATGTTGTAATTTATCTGGTAATATACTTTAATATCATGGGTGATCATAAAGGTATGATGGTGTGATTTACCTTATTGATCTAGTCTAATCATCAATTACTTTTTTATAACTATACAGGGTGTAATCGTTATAATTTAAGGTATCTCTCCTGGAGACATATACTTAATTTTATGTCTGAATTATTCACAGAATTAAATAAAAGGCGCACCTTTGCGATCATTTCTCATCCTGATGCAGGTAAAACTACTCTAACTGAAAAATTATTATTATTTAGTGGTGCCATCAAGATAGCAGGAAGCATTAAGTCTCGCAAAACGGATCGTTATGCGTCATCCGATTGGATGGAGATAGAAAAAGAACGTGGCATTTCGGTCACCTCATCGGTTATGCAGTTTGAGTATAATAATTGTATTTTCAATCTTTTAGATACGCCGGGACATGCAGATTTTTCTGAGGATACTTATAGAACGTTAACTGCGGTGGATTCAGCCTTAATGGTGATTGATGTTGTCAAGGGTGTCGAGCAACGTACTATTAAATTAATGGAGATTTGTCGATTGCGCAATACTCCTATTATAACCTTTGTTAATAAAATGGATCGTGAAGGTCGCGAACCAATAGAGATATTGGATGAGATTGAATCTATCATTAAAATTAGTTGTTCCCCTATTACTTGGCCTATAGGTATGGGTAAATCTTTTGAAGGTATTTTTCATCTTGAAAAGGATAGTGTTCATCTATTTGAGCCTCACAGTGATCAACCTAGTGAAGTTGTGGAAGGGTTAGATAACCCACGTTTAGATGAGATCCTCAATGACTCGGTGGAAGTGTTACGTGACGATATCGAATTGATACGGGGTGCTAGTCATAAATTTGATCATGATGCTTTTTTGTCTGGTAAATTGTCGCCAGTGTTTTTTGGTAGTGCGATGAATAATTTTGGTATTTTTGAATTAATGGATTCATTTGTTAATATTGCCCCAGCACCACAAAAACGGAAAACAAAGACACGGGTAGTTTTTGCCAATGAGTCATCATTTAGTGGCTTTATATTTAAAATTCAGGCTAATATGAATCCCAAACACCGTGATCGTATGGCATTTCTACGAGTGTGCTCAGGGCAGTATTATAGGGGTATGAAATTACGCCATGTACGAATAAACAAAGATATCATTGTGGCCAATGCAGTAACATTTATGGCTGCGGAGAGAGTGCAGGCAGAGGTGGCATGGCCTGGAGATATTTTAGGTTTTCACAACCATGGTACAATTCAAATTGGCGATACGTTTACCCAAGGTGAGGATATTAAATTTACGGGTATCCCATATTTTGCTCCAGAATTGTTTCGTCGTATTTATCTGAAAGATTCTCTTAGAATAAAATCCTTGTTAAAGGGTTTGAAACAATTATGCGAGGAGGGTGCGACTCAGCTGTTCAGACCTATAGAAAGCAATGATTTAATTCTTGGGGCAGTTGGTGTATTACAGTTTGATATTGTAACACATCGCTTAAGGAGCGAATATGGTGTTGATTGCGCCTATGAACCTATGAAGGTGCATACTGTGCGTTGGGTGCATTGTAGAGATGCTAAAAAATTGGAAGAATTTAAAATAAAGGTCAGGTCTAATTTGGCAATAGATGGCTTAGGTGGCTTATCCTACCTTGTGCCCACCAGGGTGAACTTGGATCTAATAATTGAACGCTGGCCGAGTATAGAATTTAGCTCAACGAGAGAGCATTCATGACAAGTAATATTGATTCTCATTTAACTTTAATTTTGATAAAATGTTCAGTCTTGGTAGACTGTTCTTAATTTGGATATCAGATAACTAAGCCATTAGTATGCTTTGATTAGATAGTAAAACTTATTATGACTTAGTCGTTTAGCAACATTAATATATATATATTTTAGAAGTATATTTGTTGAATCCAATGCCTATTGCTTGTGATATGAGGAAGAGATAACGCCTGAGGTTATGAAGATTTAAATGGGAAGCATACGAATATGTCTACGTATATTTGAGATTTTAATAATCAATTTCATCATTATTGATATTTTATGGATTAATATTTAGGGTATATTTTAATGGATGTAAAATCAATATCAATGGTATATGACAAAATTAAGGTTATTTTATAATTTAGGTATTCACTAAAACTGAGTATAATAAATAAATTCAATTGATTTCCTACGAGAGTACTAGTGATAGATTATAGACATACCCTTAACTTACCTACAACCAATTTTCCAATGAAGGCAGGATTGCCTAATCTTGAGCCCTCGATCTTAAAACGTTGGCAGGATATCAATTTATATCAGAAGATGCGCAATAATGCCGAAGATCGTCCATCTTTTATTTTACATGATGGTCCTATTTATGCTAATGGTGATATTCATATTGGTCATGCAGTTAACAAAATTATCAAGGATATTATTCTCAAATCAAAAACGTTGAGTGGCTTTGATACACCTTATGTACCTGGCTGGGACTGTCATGGCTTGCCCATCGAACTTAACGTTGAAAAAAAATTAGGTAAGCCTGGCGCGGGTATGTCGGCTGTCGAATTTAGAAAAGCCTGTAGAATTTATGCTCAGAAATATGTTGATAGGCAGCGTGATGATTTTAAACGTTTGGGTGTGCTTGCAGAGTGGGACAATCCTTACTTGACAATGGATTTCAGTTGTGAAGCAGATATTATTCGTACATTGGGTAAGATAATAGAATGCGGCCATCTGTATAAAGGGGTGAAACCTGTTCATTGGTGTATTGATTGTAGTTCATCATTAGCTGAAGCAGAGGTGGAATATGAGAATATAATTTCACCGTCAATTGATGTACGATTTGTAGTTATTGACGATGATTCATTCATTAAGGCTTGTAACGGCTCTGGTCATGGCGCTATCAGTGTGCCTATTTGGACAACTACACCATGGACTTTGTCTGCCAACCGGGCTGTTTCCTTGAACCCTATCTATGATTACGTCTTGGTTCAATGTAGTGATGAACGTTTATTGTTAGCTGCTTCATTATATGAATCTGCATTAAAACGTTACGATTTTGCCGGTGAGGTTGTGGCACGTTGTACAGGTGATATGTTGGAAGGCTTGTTATTGCAACATCCATTTTATAATCGTCAAGTACCGATAATATTAAATAATAATGTTACTGTGGAATCTGGTACTGGCGCAGTACATACGGCCCCTGGTCATGGTCAAGATGATTTTTTAATTGGTCTAAAATATCAACTTCAGGTAGACAACCTGGTGGCTTCTAATGGCCGTTTTTTGCCTGATACGGAATTTTTTGCTGGTCAATTAGTCTTTGAGTCAAATTCGTGTGTGATTTCTTTATTAAGAGAAAGATCAGTATTATTAAATTATGCTGATATTCAGCATAGCTATCCGCATTGTTGGCGTCATAAAAGTCCGATTATATTCAGGGCGACACCACAGTGGTTTGTTGGTATGGATCAAAATGGTTTGCGCCAGGATGCAATGAAAACTATTGCAAAGATTAAGTGGATTTCTGATTGGGGGCAGAAAAGAATTGAAAATATGGTAGAAGGACGTTCTGATTGGTGTATCTCTCGCCAACGTACTTGGGGAGTTCCTATCCCATTATTTGTGCATCGACGAACAGGTAGTTTGCATCCAAATAGCCTACTGTTAATAGATGCCATTGCTCAACAGGTAGAACAGTATGGCATTGATGCCTGGTTCGAATCTAAAACTGCCGATTGGATAGGGGAAGAAGCAATTGAATATGAGATGGTTAGCGACACTTTGGATGTGTGGTTTGATTCGGGTGTTTCTCATGCTTGTGTTTTAGATCGACGCAATTATTTGGATAGTACTGCTGATCTTTATTTTGAGGGGATTGATCAATATCGAGGTTGGTTTCAATCATCTTTATTGACGTCGATAGGATCAACCGGTAGAGCACCTTATAAATCGGTGATGGCTCACGGTTTTGTGGTGGATTCTGTTGGTAAAAAGATGTCTAAATCATTGGGTAATGTTGTTACCCCACAAGTGGTAGTTGATAACTTAGGCGCTGATATTATTCGTTTATGGGTATCATCTTCCGATTATAGTACTGATATGAGCGTATCGGAAGAAACTTTAAAACGTGCGGCTGATTCATACCGCCGTATTCGAAATACTGCACGCTATTTATTATCGAATCTATCAGACTTTAATCCAGCAATTAATTTGGTAAATAATGAGAATATGTTGGCTTTGGATAAATGGGCTGTTGATCGTGCCTATGCATGTCAGCAGAATATTATTTCGGCATATGATAAATATCATTTTCATACCGTTTTTCAGCAAATTTATAATTTTTGTTCTCAAGAAATGGGAAGTCTATATTTAGATATCACTAAAGATCGTCAATATACTATGCAGAAAAATAGCGTAGGGCGACGTTCCACGCAAACTGCTATGTACCACATCTTGGAGGCATTAACTCGATGGATATCACCAATCTTGTCATTCACTGCGGATGAATTATGGGGGTACCTACCAGGTGACCGCAATGAATCTGTATTGTTAAATATTTGGTATGAAAAGTTAACTCCGTTATCTGGAAATGAAATTTTAGATTTAACTTTTTGGAATCAGATATTTGAAGTTCGTGATGCTGTATTGAAGGAGCTGGAAATATTACGGAGTGATGGAATGGTTAAGGGCAGCTTAACTGCTGAAGTGGATATTTACGCTGAGCCAGAACTTTTCAGGCAACTACATAAATTGGGTGATGAACTAAAATTTATTCTGATCACTTCGAGCGCAAATGTGCTGTCTGTAGTTGATAGAACTGCTAATGTAATCATGACTGCAGTACCTGGTTTATCATTTGTATTATCCGCATCGATACATAATCGTTGTACTCGCTGTTGGTATCAGAATGCTGAGGTAGGCCAAAATAATGCGTATCCTGAACTTTGTGGTCGCTGTATCAATAATATTTATGGTAATGGTGAATGTCGTCTATTCGCATAATAAATCACTATGTTGAAGTGGCTGTGGTTAAGCAGTTTAGTGCTAGTCTTAGATCAATCCTCTAAGTGGGCAATGACTTCGTGGTTGTCCCTGTATGATATTGTTAAGGTGGTACCATTTTTTAATTTAATCATGGCATATAATTCTGGAGCGGCCTTTGGTTTCCTATTACAGGCAGGGGGGTGGAAGCTCTGGTTCTTTACTATTATTTCTGTGATAGTAAGTACTATCTTACTAATTTGGCTTAAACGTTTGAGGTTCTCAGATAAATTAGAATCCATCTCTATTAGCTTGATTTTAGGTGGTACAGTTGGGAACTTGGTTGATAGAATAATTTTAGGTTATGTTATTGATTTTTTGGATCTTTATAATTATTTTGGTAGCTATCATTTCCCTGCCTTTAATATTGCTGATTCTTCAATCTGTTTTGGTGTAACTATATTGTTAATAGATAATTTTAAGTGCAATAGGAGATAGCATTATTTTTTGTAGTTTATCTTTAGAATGTCTGACTAAACTTTGGTCCTGTATATTCAGAAAATGAATTGAAATATTACGATTTGACTTTGTTCTGATTGATATAGTAAGAGTGACCCTTAGATGGAAGCTCATCTGCTACTGTCCCAGCTATGATATAAGTAGTTAATGAGATGGGTAAAAAGCATCTTGTCATATTGATAGTAATGTCTTCAGTCTAACACTGCCTTAGCTAATAAATATCGTTAGAATAAAAATCGAATGATATTAGTTTTATAATCTTAATATAGTATTATGAATTGTGGCTAAACTCCTTTTTTATCCCCTGTAAATGAGGTATATATATTTACGATATGATCTTTAATGTTACACCTTTGGTGATACGGGCAGTAGTGGTGTAAGCAAAGGTCTATGGTCATGCCCTTAGACCCTGTGTCAGATTTTGTTATTCAGAATACACATTTAATTTTTATTGCGATTCAAGTAATTTAACAGTATCTATAACGCTTATGAATCAATTTAGGAAAATTTAATCTTAATTCCTATGAAGGCCATAGTCATCATCGATGATGCCTATGTTTAATATAAAGAGCGAATTAATAATGCTATTAATTTGCTGAGTGAATATGAGAATGTTATTATTGAGTGCACGTTCTCAAATTTTATGGTTTATGTAATTTGCGCTTCATAAAATTCTGAAATCTATGATTTTTACACCGGATACGTTAGAATCTAGACTCAAACAGTCTATCTTTAGCAGCAGCTATAATTACACTAAATTACTATGACCATTTGATTCAAGTTAGAATTAATGATGCTGATATTTTTCGATTACTGTTGGGTTTTGAGGAAGTAGTACTAACATCAATAACCTTTAAAGTTTATTTTATTATGATGAAGGCGAAAAGTAATGGTGATGGAGTATTTAACGCTTTATCATTCAGAAGTGTGATTGTCCGGTTTATTATTAATTATAGTTTTCTACAAGGTATCCGAGTGGGTATGGGTATGAAGTCCAAAATCAACACTTTCTTACGTAATTAACAAAGTTACACAGTATATGATTGGTCGATTAGCAATTATTGGTGTGGGATTAATAGGAGGCTCTCTGTCATTAGCGTTAAAGAAAGCTGGCATGGTCAAAGAAGTGATTGGTTATTCACGGACTGAACAAATTCACCAGCAAGCTGTCAATTTGGGTGTAATTGATAAATCCGCTGCTAGCATTGCCGAAGCAGTGCGGGATGCGGACATTATATTTATTGCTGTACCAATAGCCTCAATGTCTTCAATATTAGTGGAGATTGCGGAGTCTGTGAGAGATGGGACAATTATTACGGATGGTTGTAGTGTGAAGGTACATGTAGTAACAGCAGCTAAGCACGCATTAGGAAACAATTTTAGCAGGTTTATTCCTGGGCATCCTATTGCCGGTACTGAACATAGTGGTACTAAGGCAGCTTATGCAAGTTTATATCAAAACCATCGTGTGATATTAACACCGGTTAAACAGACTAATTCCAGAGCTTTGTCTATAGTTAGGTCTATGTGGCAGGCGACCGGTGCCGAGGTGTCTGATATGGAGGCTGAATATCATGATATAGTTTTAGCGGCAACTAGCCATTTACCTCATGTGTTGGCGTTTAATTTAGTAGGTATGTTGGCTGAGTGTGATAATTGTGATGATATATTGCAATATGCTGCTGGCGGTTTTAGAGATTTCTCCCGCATCGTTTCTAGTGATGCGGTGATGTGGAGAGATATTTGTTTATCTAATAAGGATGCAATTTTGGGATTATTACGCCAATATCATCAGGATCTGAGGAAAATAGAAGAGGCTATCAAGGAAGAGGATGGTGATTTCTTAATTGACGTATTTGGGCGTGCTAAACAGGCTCGTGATGTTAGATTTAATGGAAACATTAATTAATGATGCAGCTTGATCAGGGTGTGGGTTGTAAGATTGAATAAGGATTCTGATAAAACATATATTGTTAATCCTGGTGGAAAATTATTTGGCCAATTACTTGTATCTGGCGATAAATCTATTTCACATCGTTCAATTATATTAGGATCAATAGCTGAGGGCATTACAAATGTTAGTGGTTTTCTGGAATGTGAAGATACATTATTTACCTTGGCGGCATTTAGATCTCTAGGTGTTAAAATCGAAGGACCAATTGATGGTAAAGTAAGTGTCCATGGTGTGGGTATAAATGGTTTTAAATGTACAGGTCAATATATTTATTTAGGGAATTCTGGTACAGCAATTCGTCTATTAAGTGGCTTACTTGTAGGTCATAATTTTGAAAGTGTTCTAATTGGAGATCTATCTTTATCTCGCCGTCCTATGGGCAGAATAATCGAGCCATTAGTTAATATGGGGGCATCGATTGATAGTAGCGGGGGCTGTCCACCGTTAAAACTTAATTTTGGAAATAGACTTACTGGTATCAGTTATACATTGCCTGTAGCCAGCGCTCAAGTAAAGTCTTGTATATTACTGGCAGGAATATACGCAAAGGGTATAACAACTATTATCGAACCCACACCTACGCGTGATCATACTGAACTTATGCTTCAAAGTATGGGATATAATGTTCATATCAATGGCAATATGGTTTCGATCGAAGGTGGGGGAGGATTGGTATCAGCAAATATAGATATACCGGCTGATATTTCATCGGCGACATTCTTCATAGTGGGAGCAGCAATAGCAGAGGGTTCGGACATCACCTTGCAACATGTAGGTATTAATCCGAGACGTACAGGCGTGATTAATATTCTTCGATTAATGGGCGCAAATATTTTGTTGTTCAATGAGCTTTTAATTGGCGAGGAGCTAGTTGCGGATATCAGAGTAAGATATGCATCATTAAAAGGTATAGACATCCCTGAAGATCAGGTGCCATCAGCTATCGATGAGTTCCCTGCCATATTTATAGCGGCGGCCTGTGCTAATGGGAGAACTGTATTAACGGGTGCGGGAGAATTGCGCGTTAAGGAAAGTGATCGTATACAAGCAATGGTTGAGGGTCTTAATATATTAGACATTGACGTATTGCCAATACCCAGTGGGGTTGTAATTTATGGAGGCTCAATTGGCTGCGGTGAAGTAGAAAGTTACGGAGATCATCGTATTGCTATGTCATTTGCGATAGCGGGGTTACGGTCACGTGGCATTATTAGGGTAAATAATTGTGCTAATGTTTCAACTTCATTTCCTAATTTTGTTAGTATGGCAAGTAAGGTTGGTTTAGATATCCATGAAATAGATGGCTGATGCTTTATTATTAACAATCGATGGACCTAGCGGCTCTGGAAAAGGCACGATTGCTCAATTGATGGCTAAGTATTTAGGTTGGCATTATTTAGATAGTGGCTGTATTTATCGAGCTTTGGCACAAGCAGCTATATCACATAAAATTGAACTTAATGATGCGCAGGCCTTATCTGGTTTGGCTGCCGAATTAGATATAGTATTTTCTTTTCTTGACAATCAGTTAGTTGTTTTGTTAGAGGGTAAGGACGTTAGTACTTTGATTAGATCTGAATATACTGGTAACGCAGCTTCTGAGGTGGCTGTTCATCATACTGTTCGTGCTGCATTATTGAGGCGACAGCAGAATTATTATCGGTTGCCGGGTTTGGTGACCGATGGCAGAGATATGGGTACAGTTGTATTTCCATATGCTACCTATAAAGTTTTTCTTACAGCGAGTGTAAAAAAACGTGCGCAAAGAAGATATATGCAGTTTATGAAGAAAGGGATCAAGAGTAATCTTTTGGAGATTGCTGCAAAAATTTTTGAGCGAGATATTAGAGATAGTAAACGTATTGTAGCACCGTTACAATCAGCGATTGATGCGTTGATTATCGATTCCACTGATATGGGAGTTGATGCTGTTTTTGAGCGTATTAGAGCATATTGTTCTGGTATGTAGGTGTTCATTATGCTGTATTTGGGGTGATGAATTTTATTGGAGTTTCCGCCTTCGGGCAGATATTTTGGGCGATTCTGTAATTTTAGCACAGAGTCAAGGGTAATTAATAATGAGTGAAAGCTTTGCTGAACTCTTTGAAGAGAGTCTGACTTTAACACCGATGCAACCTGGAAAAATTATAATTGGAACTGTAGTAGATATAAGTTCTGATGTGATTATGGTTAATGCTGGTCTCAAATCGGAAGGTGCGATTCCAGTAGTTGAATTTCATAATGAAAAGGGTAAGATCACTGTTAAAGTAGGTGATTTGGTAGATGTATCACTGGAGAAACTAGAAGATGGCTTTGGTGCAACTCAGCTATCACGCGAGAAAGCCAAGGCTGCTGAAGCATGGACCACATTGGAACATGCATTCGAAGCTGATGAAATAGTTCTTGGTACTATATCAGGTAAGGTCAAAGGTGGCTTCACCGTTGAATTGGAGAATATTCGCGCTTTTTTACCAGGCTCTTTAGTGGATGTAAGACCGATTCGTGATACATCTCACTTGGAAGGTAAGAAATTAGAGTTAAAATTAATTAAGCTTGATCGTCCGCGTAACAATATTGTAGTTTCTCGTCGAGCTATTATGGAGGCAGAAAATAGTGTCGAGCGTGAAGCATTATTGGAAACATTAGAGGAGAGCAAGACTGTTAAAGGTATTGTCAAAAATCTTACTGATTATGGTGCGTTCGTTGACCTTGGTGGTATCGATGGTCTTCTTCATATAACCGATATGGCATGGAAACGGGTTAAACACCCATCAGAGATTGTTACTATTGGCGATGAAATATTGGTTCAAATTCTTAAATTTGATAAGGAGCGCAAACGTGTATCACTAGGGTTAAAGCAAATGGGAGATGATCCTTGGAAGGATATTGCACGCCGTTATCCGAATAGTAGTCGTCTTCAAGGTAAAGTGACTAATATCGCTGACTATGGCTGTTTCGTTGAAATTGAAGACGGTGTTGAAGGTTTAGTTCACATGTCCGAAATGGATTGGACTAACAAAAATGCACACCCATCCAAAATACTTCAATTAGGTGATGAAGTTGAGGTGATGGTTTTGGATATTGATGCTGAACGCCGTCGTATTTCATTAGGCATCAAGCAATGTACAGCTAATCCTTGGGAAGAATTCTCAATGACTCATAATAAGGGTGATAAGGTATCTGGTGTAATTAAATCTATCACTGATTTTGGGGTATTTATCGGTCTTGATGGCGGTATAGATGGACTTATCCACCTATCTGATCTTTCATGGGAAGAAGATAATGAAGAGTTGATTCGTAATTATAAAAAAGGATATGAATTGGAGGCTGTGGTATTGGCTATTGATCCTGAACGTGAGCGCATCTCTTTGGGTATCAAGCAATTACAGGATGACCCATTGTCATCATATTTAGTCAAGCACCCTCGTGGAGCTATCGTTACTGGAATAGTGACTGAGGTTGATGTTCGTGGTGCTATTGTTAAATTAGCTGAAGGTGTGGATGGCTATATTCGTGTTGCTGATATATCACGTAAGCGTATTGAGGATGCAAGTAAGGTATTATCAGTAGGTGAAAAAGTGGAGGCTAAGTTCACAGGTATGTCTCGCAAGGATCGCAGCTTGAGTTTATCAATTAAAGCTAAGGATGACCAAGAGGAATCTGAAGCGTTGAAAGAGTATTCAAATATTTCAAGCAATAGAACAACATTGGGTGACTTATTGAAAGAGCAAATGGATCAGCAAGGTAGTTAAAGAGCAGCAATTAAATGTATAATAATATCTAACATATTTTTATGGAGGTTTTACCATAAGTGAAATCTATGAATGGGGGCTTTTAAGGATATGACAAAATCGAATTTAATTGAAATATTGTCTGCAAAACAACCTTTGTTAAATGATAGAGATGTTGAACTTGCAGTTAGGCAAATTATTAAGCAAATAAGTGAAAGTCTGTCCATTGGAATGCGTATTGAAATTCGTGATTTTGGAAGCTTTACTTTACATCATCGTCCACCACGAGTTGGACGTAATCCCAAGAGTGGTGAATCAGTGCATTTAGATGAAAAATTTGTACCTTACTTTAAGCCGGGTAAGGGGCTGCGTGATCGTGTTAATCATGCAGCCAGATTATTGAAATAAATGCACTATGATTGAGCTTATCTTATGAAATTTAGCCTGGAAACCGTATCTAATAGAAATTACATACAAACATATAGCTCCGATTTTATCGTCGTCAAATTGAATGATAACTTGGAATCATTTGAATTAATAACAAATTTTATTTTAAGTCCATGTAGAATTATCTTTGATAAGTTAACTGGCTCAGGTCGAAATTTTGATGATGGCAATCTCTTTATATTGAAAAGTCTAGGGGTTGAGATCTTGATATTTGAAACTAGATTTTCAGATAGACCTATTCTTCCTAAATTAGAGTTTGCACTAAGTTCTGGTGCTATGGGGATTGAATATATGGTATTGGGATCTGCATGTAGAACCTATAATTTATTGGTAACTGAAGGTAGACTTGTTGCATTAATAGTAAATTTTTTATAGTTCTATCAGAATATTAAAAATTTATTCGATGATAATAACATAATATTGGTAAGACGTGTATTTAAAGCTATGCTATGCTATGTTATTATAAAATTTATGTTGAGTTATTCTGACTATTATTATAGGCCACATAAGTTATAAGTATATGCGAAGGAATTTGGATATCTAATTTCATGAAGAGTATATATTTTCAATAAATATCGATATTATTTATAATTTTTGATCTATAAATCTAATATTTTTATCTAAAGTGCTTAAAAATTATTTACTGTATAATTCAGGTTGGTACGCTATTCAAGCGTAATTAAGATGGGGCATTCTCCAAGTTTAGTCTGAATGCTAAGTATTTTTCGTTGACAGAAGGTGTGATCGCTATGCAAGCGGAACAGCAGCAATATAATTTTGAAATAGTTAGGTGGTTTGTCTATATGGCAGCTGTCTATTTAGTCGTGGGAACTGGACTTGGCGTATGGATAGCTTCGGAGCTGGCATGGCCAGTTCTAAATTTTGATAATCCTTATATTAGTTTTGGTCGTTTACGTCCTTTACATACAAATATGGTTCTTTTTGCCTTTGGTGGATCTACGTTGATGGCTACGGCATATTATATTGTGCAACGTACTTCTGGAGTACGTTTGTGGAGTGACAAGATGGCTTGGTTCACCTTTTGGGGTTGGAATTTGGTCATCATAGGTGCCATATGTACCTTACCCTTAGGATTGACTCAGTCCAAAGAGTATGCGGAGCTAGAATGGCCTCTTGATATCCTGATTGCAGCCGTGTGGATAGCTTATACCTTTAATTTCATTATGACCTTGTCTATTCGTAAGGTGTCACACATCTATGTAGCGAACTGGTTTTTCCTTGCAATGATGATTATGGTTACTTTTTTACATGTGGTTAATAGCCTCGTCATTCCCGTGAGTTTGTGGAAATCATATTCAATTTTTGCTGGTGTACAAGATGCAATGATTCAGTGGTGGTGGGGTCATAATTCAGTAGGATTTTACTTAACTGCTGGTTTTTTAGGTATAATGTATTATTTCGTCCCCAAACAAGCAAATCGTCCCATGTATTCATATCGCTTATCAGTTATTCATTTTTGGGCGCTAACTTTTGGCTATGTTTGGTTAGGGGGACATCATTTGCACTACACGGCATTACCAGATTGGACCGGAACACTTGCAGCTGGTATTTCATTATCAATGATTATTCCATCATGGGGAGGCGTGATCAATGGGATGTTCACTTTGAGTGGTGCTTGGGATAAATTGCGTACTGATTATATTTTGCGATTTCTGATTGTCTCTCTAGCATTCTATGCGATGTCCACGTTTGAAGGTCCAGTTATGGCTGCAAGGACGGTAAATGCTTTATCTCATTATACTGATTGGACTATTGGTCATGTTCATGCGGGTGCGTTGGGTTGGGTAGCCATGGTTTCTATTGGTGCAATCTATCACATGGTAGAGCGTCTGTGGGGTACCACTATCTATTCCATTAAATTAGTTAACTTACATTTTTGGATGGCAACAATCGGTACAGCTACTTATATTACAGCGATGTGGGTATCTGGTATTATGCAAGGTTTAATGTGGCGTGCTTACGATGATTATGGCAATTTGGCCTATACTTTCGTTGAATCGGTTGAGCAAATGCATCCTTATTATGCAATGCGAGCTATGGGCGGGCTCACCTTCTTTTTGGGGGCATGTGTGATGCTATTTAATATTACTGCGACTCTTCGCAAATCTATGGCTGATAAATCTGCATCCGAAAAGATAGCTATTGCAGCTAATATTTAAGGAAAACTAGAATGTCTAATAATGATTCTAATAAACCAATATCCTTTCAGGAAAAGCTGGAGAAAAATATTTGGGCTTTGGTGCTCACGACAGCAATAGTCGTGTCAGTAGGCGGAATTGTCGAAATTGTACCTCTATTTTATTTAGATTCAACCTTTGAGGATGTTAATCATCCGGAATATGAAGAGTTATCCGGTGTGCGTCCATATACAGCTTTAGAGCTGGCTGGACGTGATATATATCAACGTGAGGGTTGTTTTTTGTGCCACTCACAGATGATCCGTCCTTTTAGGGATGAGAAGGATCGCTATGGACATTATTCCCTAGCCGTTGAATCAAAATATGATCATCCATTTTTGTGGGGCTCTAAGCGCACTGGGCCCGATCTTGCTCGCTTGGGGGGCAAGTATTCCGATGCTTGGCATATTCAACATTTACGTGATCCACGCAGTGTTGTTCCTGAGTCAGTGATGCCAAGATATCCATGGCTAGATAAGGCTACGATTGATGGAGCAGGTATGGAGACACGGTTAAGAGCCATGAGGGTTTTAGGTGTTCCATATTCAGATGAAGATATTAATTTAGCTGCAAAATCCGTTGAGGGACAGACAGAGATGCAGGCTGTAGTTTCTTTTCTTCAGGTATTAGGCACCATGATTAAATTCGAACCGGGAAGAGACTACCGTGACTAGAATTCAGGAGTATTTTCATACAGACTGGAGTGCAATGACTGGAACCGATTGGTTAGGGATGGTGATGACAGTTGTCATCTTTATGTTAATGGTTGTACTTTATTCTTGGGTATTGCATCCTAAAAATAAGGAAAGTTTTGAATCACATCGCAACATGCCTTTGAATGACGACAAGAAAAATGTGGAGATAGAAGATGGCAGATAAAAACAATTCTAATCAGGTATTAGATACGGGGCATGAGTGGGATGGTATCAAGGAGTTTGATAACCCTTGCCCACGTTGGTGGTTAAATGCTCTATATTTAAGTGGCTTATTCACTATTGTATATTATATTTTGTTTCCATCTCTACCATTAGTCAATGGCAGTACAGAGGGTTTGCGGGGCTGGACTCAAATTACAAAGTACAAAGAAGAGTTAGCGAAGGTTGAGTTAAAGCGAGCACCTTTTGAAGATAAGTTGATGGTAATGTCAGCGGAGGAAATTTTGGCTGATCAAGATATGCTTAACTATGTTACAGGTTCTAGCAAGGTGCTTTTTGGTGATAATTGCGCCGCCTGTCATGGAACGGGCGGTAATCCCACCGCGGGTTCTGGTTATCCCATATTGGCCGATGATGATTGGTTGTATGGGGGGGCTATTAATGAGATTATGATGAGCATTGCTAATGGTCGTATGGGTATGATGCCAGCACATGCTGCGATGTTAAATGATGAGGAAGTTGATCAGCTAGTACAATTCGTTATTGATACCTCAAATGGTGTTTCTAATGAGTCTGGGATGAATTTATATAACACCAAAGGTTGTGTCGCTTGTCATGGTTCCGACGCAACAGGCATTAAATTAGTGGGGTCTGCCAACTTAGCAGATAGAGTTTGGCGTTTTGCAGGCTCTGAAGATGAGATTAGATATACTATTCTTCATGGTGTCAATTCTACAAATGATTCTCAGACACGTGTTGCGGTCATGCCTCAGTGGAGCGAAAAGCTTGCAGTTATGATGGAAGCCAAAGCATATGCCATTGAAGAAGGCGAGGATCCTAATGATATTGACTGGAGTGATGAGTTAGAAGGAGATGAGGCCGAGCGGTTAACAGAGACGGAAATTAAGAAATTAGCTGTTTATGTTCACCAATTTGGTGGTGGCCAATAATAATTATTGAACTATTTTCAGCTTTTTGTAGCTGATTAGTGGTCTGGCTAGGAGTTATAAATATGCAAATTGATATAGTTGTAATTTTTACTATTGCAAGCGTGGTTATTACAATTGTTATTGGGGCATTTCTTGGTTATAATATTATCAAAAATATGTCTAAGAAGTCTGATGATGATTGATTTAGTGGACTTCGATTAACTAAACAGCCGACATTTATGTCGGCTTTTAATTATTTGATATATTGATATCAAGAAATAATATAATTACTATCCTTGATAGGCATTAAGTTGGTTCTATAATTAATGTCGCAAATGACGACAGGCTAACGATTCTTCTTAGCATAAATATACCAAAGTTCTAAACTATACTCGATGAAGTTTCCCTCTATCGCTTTTGATATCCAATACTTTGTTGAATGAGACTAAATATCCGATGGACAATACCTATTTAATTCGTTATTGCTGTATAGATAGCGAGTTTATGGGTACTAAATTTATGGTTAATGAAATATGAATATTTCACAAGGCAACTCAGAAGCATTGAAAAATCCGTGGGTATTAGGATTGCTATTATTTTTAGCGATATTTTTAACAGCGAATGGTATTTTTATTTATTTAGCATTTTCATTGCCACCTAATTTAGTGGTAAAAGATTTTTATGAGCGTGGAGAAACATATGAGCAAACTCAAAAACAAATTAATGAAGAACAAGAACTAGGTTGGTCGGGAACAATCATGACTCCGTCAATGGCTCGTGTTCATCGTGCCCAAATATATGAAGTCTTGTTGCACGGAAGAAATTCTGCAGGCTTAGATTTAGACTTAGTTACCATTCATGCATATAGACCATCAAATTCTAAGGATGATTTTTCTGTAGAGATGACCAAGGAAAGAATAGGAGTTTATAGAGCATCGTTTAGTTTCAAGTTGCCAGGCATTTGGGATTTGATAGCGGAGGCTAGATTAGGAGAACAAGCTTTTCTAGTGACCAAAAGAATAACAATTTCTCCATAGCATCTATCTTGTTTGATTACTCATTCGTAAAATATTCAATAATTATTGATATTAAGTTGTAGATCTTTTGTCAAAGAATTGTTATCACTGTGGGTTATTGATAGAATCAATAGGAATATTTAATTCTTTTGTGGCGGGTGTTGAACAAGAATTTTGTTGCTTTGGATGTGTGACTGTTTGCCAAACAATATATGATGCAGGTTTACAAAGTTTTTATAAAAAAGCACCTGAAGGCAGGGGATTGGCTCCATCCCATGATATGAATGAAAAGTTTATTTCCTATGATTCAGATGAGTTACAGTTAGATTATGTAGAAAAGCATGGCAATGAAAGAAGGATTAATTTGTTGATAGAGGGCATTCATTGTGCTGCCTGTGTATGGTTAATTGAACATTCAGTAGCAAAACTACCAGGGATATTATCTGCCGAAGTTAATTTAACCACAAAGCGGTTATTATTGCGTTGGAATAATGAAAATGTATCATTATCCTTAATTTTGCAAACATTAACTCAAGTTGGTTATTTAGCTATACCCTTTGATTCCGATACTGCAGATGAGGAATTGGCACATCGTCACCGTAGCCTGTTGTATAGAATGGGCGTTGCTGGTTTCGCGATGATGAATTTAATGTGGATCTCAATTGCTCTATATGCTGGGGCTGATCAAGGAGAATTTCGTAACTGGTTTCAATGGGTAGGTCTTATTATTGCAACTCCTACTTTATTTTATGCTGGCTATCCTTTCCTGAAAAATGCAGTTTGGGGCTTGCGGCGGGGTTATCTAACCATGGATCTACCTATAGCAATAGGTACAATAACCACCTATATTTATTCAGCATATATCACTGTTATGAATAGGATGATTGGTGATGTCTATTTTGATACCGTTATTAACCTTTTGTTTGTTATATTAGTTGGACGATATCTTGAGTCGATTTCAAGGAGGAGAGCTTTATCGGCAACTAGCCGATTATTAGAGTTACAACCTAAATTAGCTACCGTGATAGTTAATGGTAAAAATGAGGTTATGCCGATACGTTCAGTCATCATTGGTGATAAAGTATTAGTTAAACCTGGTGAAAAAATTCCAGTGGATGGAAGGATAGTAGAAGGCCAAAGTGCTGTTGATGAATCAATTCTTACTGGCGAATCCGTTTCGATAGTTAAGGTGGTGGATGATAAGGTAGTTGCTGGTAGTATGAATGGTGATGGTGCTTTTATCATTATGGTTGAACGTATATTGGGGGATACAGCCTTGTCAAAAATTGTTGCATTAATGGAGGATGCTCAAGCCTCAAAAGCTCGAATACAATCCGTTGCCGACAGAATTGTCCCTTGGTTTGTTCTAATTACTCTGCTTTTAGCAATGATCACCTTCATTTATTGGAGCCACTATAGTTTTGAAATTGCATTATTGGCATCAACATCGGTGTTAATTATTACTTGTCCTTGTGCTTTTGGTTTGGCGACCCCCATGTCGGTGGCAGTTGCCAGTGGTGTTGGCGCTAGTCGAGGAATCTTAGTAAAGCAGGGCTCTGCTTTGGAAGCATTATCTCAAATTACTCACGTTTTTTTTGATAAAACTGGTACCTTAACTGATGGTAAATTGAAGATAGTGAAAATTGAAGTGTGTGGTAATTTTACCGTTGATGTCCTATTAATCTTCGCAGCATCTGTTGAGCAATATTCTGAACATAGTGTTGCTTTATCACTTCATCAAGCTTTAATGGATAAACAGTTATCGTTATTACCATTATCTGGATTTATTTCATCACCTGGAGAAGGTGTTGGGGGCATGGTTAATAATAAACAGGTATTAATAGGTACTCAGGAATGGTTATTAAAGCATGAAATAACAGTAAGTCCAGAGTTGTACGCTCAAATTTGTAATTTGGAACAGAAAGGTATAAGTTGTGTATTCATCGCTATTGAAGGTGCATTTTCTGGTTTTTTAGGCTTGGTTGATGAGCTGCGTCCTGAGGTAAAAACTATTATTTCCGTATTGCGGGAGCGTGATATTGACATCACGGTGTTGAGTGGTGACAAAAAATCTGTGGTAACGGCTGTTACTGCTAATTTAGGAAATATCAATCGTTTGGCAGAAGTATCTCCAAAAGATAAATCTAATATTATTCGACAGTTGCAATTAAAAGGTGAAATTGTAGCTATGGTAGGGGATGGTATTAATGATGCTCCAGCTTTGATTCAAGCTGATGTCGGCATTGCCTTAGCCTATGGTACAGACGTCTCAATAGAGAGTGCAGATATTGTGTTATCACATAATAATTTACGACAAGTTGCGGAAGCTAAGCATTTATCAGATAAAACTCTATACATAATTAAGCAAAATATTGTATTATCAATTTCTTATAACATTGTTATGGTACCATTAGCAATGATGGCATTAGTTAGCCCAATAGTAGCAGCATTAACTATGCCATTGAGTTCTTTGTTGGTAATTGGCAATTCTGCCAGAATAGGAAAACTATTTAAGAGGTAAGTCGTGGAGGTTATCTATGGTCTATTACCAGGGGTGTTACTTTTAGGTATTTTAGGGATAGGAGTATTTTTGTGGGCTGTACGTAGTGGTCAATATGATGACATGGATGGTGCTGCAAATAGAATTTTGATGGATGATGAATCAATAGTGGATGTTAAATCAAAAAATACGCCTTGAATTTATAGTAGTTATATAATCAATTTTAATTTCACCAATATGTCCTCCAATTTAATATGGGGTATAATCTCACTAAATTCAATAAGGATGATTGCGATGGGTTGGAGCTAACTTTACTATGAGCTGTAATACTGCTGGGTTATGCATTTCATTGCTATTTTGTTTATAAATATTAGTATATTGCAGCTCTAAATATTAAGCATATGTAGATGATATATTTATAATAATATGTAATTTTAGTCTTCCTTTTCTAATAAAGGATTCATAGTAATACAAATTATTTAGTATATTATTTATGATAATATATCATGAAGTTGTAATCTGCACTATTAATATAGTTTCCATTTTAAATGTTGATCTATGAGAGTAAATTAATAATGATTATCGCTTTAGATGAAAATAATCAGGTACGACGATTGACTTATCATCTACATTAGTTTTTATGGTTGACTAACAATAGTAGGGCCATCTAATTACCATGAAGTATAGATCATCTATTGATATCTACCATTTTTTTAAACATTTAATTTTTGCATACTGTATTGCAATACAGTTTTTTCTCGATGGTTAAAGGTGATTGACAATCCAATTTTTGGGTAATGCCAAATAAGGTAGCTAGGTTTATTTGTTGATATTTGTTGAATATTTTTGGCCTTGCCAAATCGATTTAGAATCATGTTTTCATCCAATGTTACTGAGGGAATATAAGTGATAGATACGATCGGTAAATTTAGCAACAAGGACGTGTTGTTGTTATGCAGTTGATAACGACGTGCTCCGCTAGGTTGCAAAATATTCTTAGTGGCATGAGTTAATATGTTCTGGATTTGCTGCTTGGGAACTATTAAATTAAGTATGATTTTGGCGGATAACCCGCCTAGTTTAACACTGTCAAAATATGATTCTACTGTTAGTTCATGATCAGGCTGGCTGAAAATAGCCGTTTTGCCATATAGATTGAAAATGTGTTGTGCTTGTTTAAGAGTTGTCTTGCCCAAGTGAATGCCAAAAACCCGGATATTACCATCATCCATAATAGTTGTTTCCCATGGCATATTCATAATAGGGTCCGATTTTTGTGTGGAAGAGATAATTAATAAAGCGCTTATACCTATAATGAAAATAATAGAACTAATAAAAAATTTTTGCATTCTCATGCCTCAAATATATTTTACAGATAGTCGGTAAACTAAAGAATACTTTAATTGTCATAGGACATTTGTTTATTATCTAGATTACCTTGGTAGTGGTAGCATTCGTATGATGTTTTTTTAGATTTAGGAGTCTTAATAATTTAGATCTTTTTTCATTAGTTATATTGTTATCGTAGTGTGTAATGGTTTGGTCCTAAATTCACGAGTAGCATTAATCAATACATCAATTAATAAAGATTCAGACGCATGACCAGCCATATGAATAATTTCTAATTTTTCTTCTGGCCATTTTTGATGTAGTTCCCATGACTGTTGTATAGGACACACGATATCATAACGGCCATGAATAATCTTTGTGGGTATACCTCGAATAACATCAATATTATCAAGTAGGGGTGTATCTTCAATAAAACAAATATTTAGTGCATAATGCAGTTGAATACGGGAATGAGCTAATGGACTAGGATTTGCCGTGGGATTGTGTTGATATTCATGATCACGGAGCTTTAAGATAGTGTTTTCCCAAGTCTGTAGGGCTATTGCGGCGGCTGTTTGACCGGCTGTATTATTGTTAGTCAACAATTTAAAATAGGCTGGTAAGGGAAATTTTCGTTCAGTTAAGGGTAGATTTTTAACTAGTCTATGCCAAGCTCCAGGGAATAATTTAGAAGCGCCGCCTTCGGTGTATGACCGGTTAATATCTTGTGTTCTGCCAAGGAAAACACTACGTAAGATCATTGCGATCACATGTTCGGGATAATGTTGTGCATATATTAATGTTAGGGTAGAGCCCCAGGAACTGCCAACAACAAGCCATTGGTGGATGCCCAATTTTTCTCGAATGGTTTTTATATCCTGAACTAGATAGTAGCTGGTATTATTTTCTAATTCACCGCTAGGTGTGGAGCGACCACACCCACGTTGATCGAATGGAATGATACGATATATCTTGGGATCGAAATAACAACGATGTTGAGGCTTACATCCCGAGCCAGGACCACCGTGTAAGAATATGACTGGAATACCTATTGGGTTGCCACACTCCTCTACATAAATATTATGGCATTTACCATTTTTCAATGGTTCCATTGTAAAATTGTGAGTTTTATATGGTTCAATATTAATATAAGGTGGTGGCATGGCAATTTCTTTTTTGTTAATGGTACTAAACTATAATAATGGCAGAATTAAAATATCTGCAAAGCTTTTCAACAATTAAAATATACTCTCACTCCACGCATTACCATGATAATCATTCGTATAAATTTTTTAAAATTATGGTTAAATTAATAATGAAGGCGAATAGATGAAATGAATCTTCATGAATTTCAGGCTAAACAATTGTTTAATCGTTATGGTATTTTAACACCGGAAGGATATTTGGTGACAAGTGGTTCTCAGGCGCGCCAAGCGGCAAAACAGCTTGGTGGTAAGTGCTGGGTTATTAAGGCTCAAGTACACACTGGAGGTCGAGGGAAGGCTGGTGGAGTTGTCATTGTAAATTCTTTAGACCATGTTACTAATTTTTCTTGTAAAATGTTAAGTCAACGATTATTTACACATCAGACGATCACAGAAGGTTTGCCAGTTAATTATGTCTTAATTGAAAAGCTATCAGATATTAGACGGGAATTATACATCTCTGTTCTGGTAGATCGTGTGAGTGAATCCATTGTATTTATGGTTTCGCCTCAAGGTGGAATGGATATTGAGGCTGTGGCTACAAAAGATTCGAATGAGATATTAAATTTATATGTAGACCCTATTGTTGGGCTGCAAAGCTATCAATGCCGTCGCGCGGGATCTTTCCTGGGCTTAATTGGCATGGCCTTTGAGCAGTTACAGGTATTAATGCACAGCTTATACCAACTCTTTACCGAAAATGATGCTAGTTTAGTGGAGATTAATCCTTTGGTTGTTACTGAGCGAAATAGTTTACTTGCGGTCGATGCTAAGTTGGATCTTGATGATAATAGTATATTCAGACATGCGGAATTGGGAACTATGTTTGATCCTACACAGGAGGCCGAATCTGAGGTCGTTGCTAAAAAATTTGGTCTAAACTATATTTCCTTGGATGGAAGGGTGGCCTGTATGGTTAATGGCGCTGGTTTGGCAATGGCAACCATGGATTTAATCCAAAGAGAGGGTGGAGAACCAGCAAATTTCCTTGATGTAGGTGGCAGGACTACCCCAGATCGTATCGCTGAAGCCTTTAAACTTATTCTATTAGATAGAAAGGCAACCTCCATCTTGGTTAACATTTTTGGTGGAATTATACATTGCGACCTAATCGCTGAAGGCATTATTCAAGCAGTGAGAGATATCGATATTTTGATACCGTTAATCGTACGTCTTGAGGGCACACACTCTAATCTGGGTAGGAAATTATTGTCTGATAGTAATATGAGTATATACATATCGCAAGATTTGACAAGTGCTGTAAAACAGGCAGTAAAAGCATCAAAGGAATAAAGGGAATGAGCATCTTAGTGAATAGATATACGAAGGTTATTTGCCAAGGATTTACCGGTAAAGAGGGAACTTTCCATTCGGAACAAGCAATGGCCTATGGTACTAATTTTGTTGGGGGGGTTACACCGGGCAAAGGCGGACAAATACATTTAAAGCGCCAAGTATTCAATACTGTGCATGAAGCGGTTGAGTGTACGGGTGCGGATGCCAGTATGATCTATGTACCGGCACCATTTGCGGCAGATGCGATTTTGGAGGCAGCAGATGCTGGTATCAAAATTATTGTTTGCATTACTGAAGGTGTGCCTATCCAGGATATGTTAAGGGTTAAACATGCTCTAAATCGTAGAAATACGGTGCTAATTGGTCCTAATTGCCCAGGTGTGATTACGCCTGGTGAATGTAAGATGGGTATTATGCCTGGTCATATTCATCTGTCCGGTAAGGTAGGAATAATGTCTCGTTCAGGTACTTTGACTTATGAGGCTATTGATCAAACCACTCATAATGGTTTGGGTCAAAGCACTTGTGTAGGGATAGGAGGTGATCCTATTCATGGTATAAATTTTATTAATTGCTTATCTTTATTTGAAGATGATCCTAAAACTGAAAGTATTATTATGGTAGGTGAAATTGGTGGTCAGGCTGAAGAGGATGCGGCAAAGTATATTCAACACCATATCACTAAGCCTGTAGTCGCTTATATTGCAGGATTAACGGCTCCTATAGGGAGACGTATGGGTCATGCTGGAGCTATTATTAGCAGAGGGAAGGGGGCTGCCGAAGCAAAATTGGCAGCGTTGAAAGATGCTGGAGTCCATATTACATGCTCTCCAGCTGAGATGGGGAAAAGACTGTTAGATATATTGGGAAGTAGTAATTAATGATGAATAATTTTTGCCTGGTAATAGGGCAAATTAACCTGGTTGTAGGTGATATAAGTGGCAATGTAAGAAGAATTATTGCTGCCTCAGAGGAGGCTCGAGATATTCTACAGGCCGATCTTATAGTATTTCCCGAATTGACCTTAACTGGTTATCCACCAGAAGATTTGCTATTACGTCCAGATATTATGATCCGTGTAAACCAAGGTTTGAATGCCCTGAAAAAGTATATAGTTGGTGTCGGTATTCTTATTGGACATCCTGAAGGCGAGGTTAGAGGAAAGTTGTATAATGCAGCCTCCTTAATTTTTAATGGTAAATGTTTGGCAAGGTATTTTAAGCATCGGTTGCCCAATTATAGTGTGTTTGATGAAAGGCGTTATTTTATAGAGGGCAATGTACCAAGTGTGATTAAGTTTAAGGGCATTAAATTTGGAATTACTATTTGTGAGGATATTTGGTTTTCTGAACCAGCTGTCTATGCGGCTGATTCAGGAGCGGAAGTTATACTTAATTTAAATGCTTCTCCATTTCGACAGGGTAAATCCGAATTGCGAGAGGCGGAGGTGAAGCAGCGAACCTTAGAAACCGGTTTGCCAATTATTTATATTAATCTTGTTGGTGGGCAGGATGATTTGGTATTTGATGGACATTCATTTGCTTTATCTTCGCAGGGGCTGCCGGTTGCCCGAGCACCTGCCTTCCAACAAGTATTATTTCCGTTATTATTAAATCGTGACGTATTTGGTCAAATTGAGATTAAAGGCAACCTAGCTAAAAAGGAGGATGATGTTGTGATGGTATATCAAGCTCTAGTCCAAGGTTTGCAGGATTATATTGAAAAAAATAAATTTCCTAGTGTAGTTATGGGTTTATCTGGTGGCATTGATTCTGCGTTAACTTTAATACTTGCTGTTGATGCGATAGGTGCTAAACGTGTTAAAACAGTGATGATGCCATCTCGCCACACTTCCCAAATGAGTCTTGATGATGCTGAAGAAATGGCCAAACGAGTTCGTGTTTCGCATGATGTATTATCAATAGAACCAATGTTTAATCAATTTTTGGAAACTTTAGTGCAGACTTATGCCGACTCAACTATCGGTGCTATGGCGGAAAATATTCAAGCTCGTTGCAGGGGAGTATTGTTGATGGCAATATCAAATAATACTGGTGCTATGTTACTATCTACCGGTAATAAAAGCGAAATGGCTGTAGGATATTCAACTCTGTATGGTGATATGGCAGGTGGTTATGCGCCGTTAAAAGATGTTTATAAGACTCTAGTTTACAAATTATGCCGTTATCGAAATTCCATCTCCAATATTATTCCTGAGTGTATCTTGAATCGTCCACCATCTGCGGAGCTATCTTCAGGGCAATGCGATCAAGACAGCCTCCCTGATTACGAAGTATTGGATCGAATATTAGAATATTATATTGCAAATGACTGGTGTTATGAAGATATTGTGTTTGCAGGAAATGATGCTGAAATAGTCGCGCGTGTGATAGGTATGGTTGATCGTAATGAGTATAAGCGTCGGCAGGCACCACCAGGAATTTGTATAACCAGTCGTGCATTTGGGCGCGATCGGCGTTATCCTATTACTTCTGGCTACAATATAACTGAGGCGTAACAAATTAGAGTAGGCAGTAACAATGAAAAAAATAGAAGCAATTATTAAACCATTAAAATTTGATGACGTTCGTGAAGCACTATCTAATATTGGTGTAACAGGTATGACGATATCAGAAGTAAAGGGATTTGGTCGCCAGAAAGGACATACAGAATTATATCGTGGCGCGGAATATGCAGTCGATTTTTTGCCCAAAGTTAAAATTGAAATTATTGTGGAAGATGAGGATGTGGATATGTGCATTGAAATTCTTTCTAATACGGCGCGTACAGGTCGGATTGGTGATGGTAAGATTTTTATTTCACCTATTGAGCGTGTTATTCGTATTCGTACTAGTGAAGAGGGAAAGTTAGCGGTATGAATATCTGTAGCGTAAGCATGTATCATGTTATTTTAATTTCGTATCTATAATTTCCTTTATTACATGATGACTTGGATAGTTTAATGTTAATATTTGGAGTATATCATCAGACTCTTTATTATGTTTTGTTATTTTATATACTTTGGCTGTGATGGATAAGGCTGCTGGCACGTCAGAGGTATGTGGATAGTCTTTAATTATATTTTTAGATCGTTCGGAAGCTGACGTATATTTTTTATGACGCATATAATAATTAGCAACGTTCAATTCGTGCTTCGCTAAGATTTTATGAATATAAATGATTTGCATTATCGAATCTTTTCTATATTCACTCGAATGTTTAGTATCAACAAGTGTTATGAAATCTTTTAGGGCGGAATGTGCATGGATGATATCGCGCTGTGATGCATCTTCTTGAAAGATATATCTTTTAATGTGTTTACTTTTCACATTACGATTCTTTATATCTTCTACTATATCAGTAGCATGGTAGTTCATCGCCATCCTTACCATATTGAGGTTAATCAATCCTCGTAAGTAAAGTACATAATCCATATTTTTGCTACGTGGATATTTTAAAATATAGCTATTGATATTCACTAATGCATTTTTTAAATCATGTTTTCTATAACTCATGTATACTATTCTCAGCAAAGATGGCCTTAAGTAACTAGTAAATGGAAATTTTTTTTTCAATGTGTCGTAATTTTTTAAGGCGGTGCTGTAGTCACCAGAATTCAGTGCCTTTGTAGCTTCATTATATATCTGTTTTTTATGCAATGAATTGTCTATTGTATGTGTTGTAGTTGTAGAATAGGAGCAGCCGGACATTATAATAAGACTTAAGGCAGTTAAAGTTAGGTAATATTTTTGCATGTTAAGATTGAGGCACACCTAGTCTATTAATTTTATTGAGTATAATAGTTAGTTATTACTGCTTATTATGTACCATAACGTTCTCATTAAGTGATAACGTATGTACAATATCGTGTTAAGGCAAACTTAAAGCATGCTGCTCCCTTTATATTTAGTCATTATAACGTTAATAGCACCATCGTTATGTGCAACAACCTTTAGTCTACCCGATGACAATGGCCGTGTTCTTGGTCATAATATCATTGTCTATAGTTATGAGGGAGATACGCTATTAGATATTTCTCGCGAATTTAATATAGGATATAGAGAGATTGTTAATGCTAATCCTGATTTGGATCCTTGGTTACTAGGTGATGAACAGGAGATTCTAGTACCAAATCGTTTTATCTTGCCGAATTCAGCAAGGAAGGGAATTGTGATTAATTTAGCAGAAATGAGATTATATTACTTTCCAAGTCGGAAAGAAGATCAACGTCAAATGGTTATTACTCATCCAATAGGGGTAGGTCGTAGAGGTTGGGCCACACCTTTGGGGAAAGCACGTATTATACAAAAAAAAAGAGACCCGACATGGACACCGTCTTTGTCGATACATCAGGAGTATATTAAAAAAGGTGAGCCTTTACCAACAGTGGTGGCATCTGGACCTGGTAACCCATTAGGTGCCTACGCAATGCGATTATCGATGACTGGTTATTTGCTTCATGGAACCAATAAGCCTTATGGAGTTGGTTTAAGAGTAAGTCACGGTTGCATACGCCTATTTCCTGAAGATATTGAGCATTTATTTAGTATTGTGCCGATCAATACTCCTGTTGAGATCTTATATCAGCCATATAAAGCGGCTCTACAAGATGATGTTCTTTATGTAGAAGCTCATGAAATACAGGAGGATGTAGATTTTAGAGACGGAGGTAATATGACACCCATGGTTGCAGAGATTATAAATATACAAAATTATGTTTTATTTGATAATGAATGGCAGTTTATAGAGGATTTAGGACATAGACATCAAGGTATAGTGAAGATAGTTAATCAGAGAGATATTGATGTTATTGAGAATGTATGGTTTATTCATGGTGGTATGAAAATAAATGCGGCGGGTAGAATGGTTACGGCATTATCCATTTTAGATTATGGAGAGTATTTTTTTCCTATACGATATGGCGCAATGGGCGAGGTATTAGTTGGACCATTTAATAACCAGAAAGAGGCGAAGCATATGGCTTTAAAAATTGGTAAATTATTGGATATGCCCATTTGGGTGATAAAGGTATCTAGCGATGTGTTATAATTTAATGCCACCTCATACAACACATACTAGTAATATTTATAGATAATAAGTCTTTGTATGTGTTGTATGGTGGTAATCTCTACTTATTTATCGATTTTCTAAACATACTATCAATTTTTGTGCAGCATTTATCGACTGAGTTCAGTGAGCTATTTGCAGCTTTTTGAGCCGTATAGGCAATTATTTTAGCTTCATTAGCTGTATCTGTTGCTATATCAGCAGACCTTTGAGCATTGCGGGCAGTTGATAAAGCTGTATTTACTAGAGATTGTACCTCTTGCAGTGAGACTTTCAGTGCATCAATCTCTACCGTGTTAGCACAAGCTGTTAATAAATATAGGGGGAAAATTGCAACTCCTATCTTAGTTAATGATTTCATTAAATTCTCCTGGGTAATTATATTCAGCGTATTTACTACATTGCTCAAGGCAATATATTGAACGAGGCTATCAGGAAATAATTAATCTGTCCAACCCTGAAAAATTGAATTGATAAATAGTTTATTTAGATATTATAATTATTAACACCCTTTCAGGATCAGTTTATTATTAAATTAATAGTAAAAGCAATCATCTCCTACTTACATTTGGAAAATTTTATCCATGCATCCATTGTTAAATATTGCTATTCGTGCAGTCCGCAGTGCTGGTAACGTTATTATCAGGTACATACAACATGTGGAATATCTAGATATAAATATGAAAGGATATAATAATTTAATTTCAGATATGAACCATTTAGTAGAGCGTGAAATTATTAGCGTTATTGCAAAGGCCTATCCTGAGCATGCTATTATGGCAAAAATTTCTGGAAATCATGGTGAAGGCAATACTGTATGGATCATTGATCCACTTGATGGTATAACTAATTTTTCGCATGGATTGCCCCATTATTGTGCATCAATTGGAGTCATGGTTCACAATAAAATTGAGCACGGTGTAATTTATGACCCTTTGCGTGAGGAGCTGTTTACAGCTAGTCGTGGTGATGGAGCACGTCTGAATAATCGTCGACTACGTGTTAATAAGCGTAAGAATCTAACAGATGCTCTGTTAGCAACAGGATTTCCATGTAAGAATCAACAACATCTACATGCCTTTTTGGAAATGCTTAACAACCTATTCATCCAAGCTGCTGGTATACGCCATACAGGTTCGATAGCATTAGATTTAGCTTATGTAGCCACTGGACGATTAGATGGGTATTGGGAAATTGGCTTAGATAAATGGAATCTAGCAGCAGGTGTTCTGATGATTGAGGAATCAGGAGGCGTTATTAGTGATTTTGTTGGTGGAGATAATTATATTAATAGTGGTAATGTTGTTGTTGGTAATTTTCATGTACAGAGATATATTCTTGATGTAATTAAGCCTCATTTAACAGAAAAATTAAAAATATGAAGTCTGCATATATTACTACTAATTGTAGAAATCACAGGCTTTGTGGATAGCTATTGGGAGAAGAATTTAACCGTGATTATCCAAATATAAATATGGATAAAGATAATAGTATAAATTATATATATCATTTTTGGAGTTTAACATGAGAATTTTAATTTTAATATCTATCGGATTATTGCTGTATATAATTATTGCTAACTTGCTCTTTAAGGATGGAGCATTGCTAACTATGGCAACAGTAGAAATGGTTAGGTGCAGTCATTGTGGTATGCATATTCCTGAGAATAAATCAGTTCGTTCAGAAGAAAATTTCTATTGTTCACAAGCGCACTTTGATGAGCATCATAAAGTAAACTGATAATATTTTTTAAATTTTGAGTTAAAGCACGTCATAGATGCTAAGTCTGCTTATTTTTAGGGCAGAGTGATTCCTTCATAAATTATTAAAATATTTTGAGATAAAGTATTTTGGTAATCTGTTGTACTAATTATATGGTGACCAAATGGCGCAGATGTCTATTTTTGATCCTACAACTATATATAAATCACAATATGCATCTAATAAGAAATTAAATATATATTTTTCATTTCATTTGGCGAGTTATGAGGGAAGGAGATGAAGATATTTCTAGAAACTGAATCAGTTTCACGCATTATTGATGATTTTGTTGAATTGGATGAGATGTAATGTCTGGAAAATATTAGAATGCATTCATAGACATAATCTGCTAAATGGATAGCTATTAACATCTATAATTCACAACCCAGTCATCTTGTTTATGCATTGATGTGTTTTCTTCTAAAATGTCACTTTATCAATATTTCCAAGTGTGACGTTGGATTAAGATAACTTCTGATAATTATAGTTTTGTGATAACTTTGCTTATTCCTCCACCTTGCAGTGATATAAAAATTATACTAATAGGTATAATGCCATTCTTCACAGCAACTATCTTTAATTGTTAATTAAATTTTGGGTAGAGCGTTTACATCTACATGTGTCTTCAGATGAATGATGGTTGCAGTAGTCGTCATAATTTTATGGATTATTTATATGTATGTAGATACTTTGTCTATCTAAATATTGTTATTTTATAAATAGCAACCTGAATCTTTAATACCTTATGTGAAGCATTTGTGGCATATATTTTATAAATATAGCAGGGTAGTTAATCATAAGCTAATGCCAATTAATTTTCGATGAAAATTACAGACTAATATCCACCTTCATTCAAATATCGGCATGCCTAATTATAAATTAGCAGCTAAACACATCGTTAATTATGATTTGGGTAATTGGGTAAATTAACATATCTACATGATCTATCGTGCTCGCTTGATGAAATAATAGGCAATGCCGGTGAAAGATAAAGATGGGAATACTGCCGTTAGCCACGGTACAAATCCAAATACTAGACCTAAGCTTTGAAAGCTTTGGTTGAACAGATTAAAACAAATGCCGACTATAACTCCAACTAGCATTCTTCCACCGATTGACGAAGATCTTAACGGGCCAAAGATAAATGATGCGGACAAGATAATCATCACTGCCGCGCTGATTGGCATCATAATTTTCATCCAAAAGGCAACTCGATATTGTTCTACCTTTTGGCTATTTCTGCTTAAAAATTCAATATATCCTATCAACCTCCAGGCTGATAAAAATTCAGGTGGTACAAGAATAATATTAACCATTTTGGGATTCAGCTGTGATTTCCATCGAGCATATTCTAATGATCGGGCTATAATGCCTTGTTCGTTAATTATGCTTTGTTTTACTTCGGACAATATCCAACTATCTCCTTCGTATTCGGCGGTCTTGGCCTTGGTAATGATCCGTAATCTATTATTAATATTAAACTCATAAATCGAGATACCCCAAAATTTATCACCTGAGAGTATGCGTTCTATATGATTAAAACTTAGACTATCACGAGTCCAGAAACTGCTATTCGATTTTAGGCTGCCTATACCTTTTTGTGCTATTAATTTAATGGCATATGCTTTTTGCTCTGCCAATGGTCTCAACACTTCACCGATTAATATGGCAATAACTATCAAGATAATCGCCACAACCATCACCTTTTTGATAATTTGTACTATTGATATTCCTGCAGCCTGTATGACTAATAGTTCACTTTGTGAAGCAAGATTACCTAATCCTAAAATACTGCCAACTAAGGCTGCTATGGGTAGCAATTCATAGATGCGCCGAGGTGTGGACAATGATATATATGATATAATATTAAAAATTTTATATTTTTCCTTATCTAAGTCATTTAATTCATTGATGACATCCATAAAGGTATACAATCCCAGTAAAACTGATAATACAAGAATGGTACTGGTCAAAATTGTTTTTGCTATATAACGTTGTAAGATAAACATTAGATGTAGCCTTTATATTCTGTCGATATTTGGACTTGTAATAACTAGAACTTATGTCTACTTATGGCTATTAATAATATACTAGCCATAAGTACATGTACCCATATGGCACCAAACCATGGAATGACTATCCCTTCTGCGACCCAGGATCGAGTTATGCCTAATAAATTACTATAAATGATGTATATCAAAATAGCTTGGAAAAAGCCATCATATCGTCCTTTCCTAGAATTTAAATCAGCTAGGCCAATGGCAATCAGGCATAGAATAATAGTCATTATTGCCAATGAGATACGCCATTGTAGCTCGGCTAAATCCTCATCATTACCTCTCTGCCATAATTCTATTGTTGTTAAAATCTTATATTTTTCATATTTTTTTTTTCGTTCATTTGTTTTAATTAAAATACTATGTGAAGCATATTTAGCAATATGGAAATTTAATGTACCTGCCTGACCCTTATAATGGAAGCCATCCTTAAGTATCAAATATTTATTTCCTGTATCAATATCAATTTCGAAGTGTCCTTGTGCTGCTTTAAATATTGATATTAGTCTTTCATCATTAATTTTAATAAATACATCTTCCATACCTTTATTATCTTCGCCTAAATTTGCCGAGTAAATGGTCCAATTATTATCGCTACTACTCCTAAAATTCTCTACCACTAGACTGGCGATGTCTGTAGTTAACTCTAACTGTTTTTCTAATTTATAGCGTTTATGTAATATATTCGGCACTATCAGTAGAGATAACATTGCGATAATAAGTGCAATGACACCAGAGAAGATTCCTACATCTTTTATTATTTGGCCGGAAGAAATACCACAGGTAGCAATTATAGTGAGCTCATTATCAGATCTCATTTGTCCCAAAGTGAGCATGACTGCAAAAAAAGCAGATATAGGTAATAATAATGACAATGCTCCTAATGAGCTGTAGGCTACTAGAGCATAGAGCTCTTTTCCTGAAATACTACCTATTGCGACCTGGGATAAATAGCGGGTAAGTCTAGTAGCCATAAAAATTAGCCAAAAAACGCTAACTATTGAGAGCAAATTTAATGAGAATTCACGCAACACATATTGATCTATAATCGATAAATAAGAACGAAAAAATTTAGAAAGAACGGGCATTATCTATTGGCCTTGGTTAAAATATGAAAGTTAATTCATGATAGCTAAAATTTGAGGTCTAAATCGTATCTTTTACATAGGAGAAATTTATGCAATATTTTGTTACAACTGATGCTTTGGAAACACATAAAACCGATTGTCTTGCTATTGCTGTTTTTGAAGAAGCTGAGCTTAGCGTAAGTGCACAAATTATTAATGAAATATCAGGTGATGTCATTAGTAATCTTTTTAAAACAAGTGATATAACAGGTACATTAGGTCAAACCATGATGCTGTATAATATTCATGGCATTAGGAGTGTACGCATTCTATTAGTCGGTTGCGGAAAGAAAGATGAAATTACTGAAAATAATTTTAATTCTGCAGTTACCTTGATGGCCAATATTATCAATGAATCTGGAGCCACAAAAGCTACTAGTTGTCTAACCGAAATGATTGTCAATGGTAAAACTAATATCTGGAATGTACGTCAGTCGGTGATCTCCACGGAAGTAGCACTTTATAAATATTCGCTAACTAAGAAGGACCCTAAATATCATAAAAAACCAATGGAGCATCTTGGATTTATTGCCAATACTAAGAATCATGATGATTTCGAATTAGCTGCAACAATGGGACAATCTATTGGCAATGGCATGAATTTAGCGCGTGAATTGGGTGATTTGCCGGGCAATATCTGTACACCGAGTTACCTTGCGGATAAAGCAGTAGAAATGGATAGATTATTTAATACGGTTACAACCTCTATACTTGAAGAAATAGATATGGAAAAATTAGGTATGGGCTCCCTGCTTTCAGTATCGCGTGGTAGTTATCAACCGGCAAAATTGATCACCATGAGGTATAAAGGTTTAGGTAATGATGAACGACCAGTGGTATTGGTTGGCAAAGGATTGACCTTTGATTCAGGTGGTATCTCATTGAAATCATGTCAAGGTATGGATGAAATGAAGTATGATATGTGTGGCTCCGCCAGTATTTTCGGTACTATTTTAGCCATTGCAGAGTTGAATTTGCCGATTAATGTAGTTGGTATTATACCCAGCTCGGAGAATATGCCTGATGGTAATGCTAATAAGCCAGGCGATGTCATTACTAGCATGTCAGGAAGAACTATTGAAATTCTAAATACTGATGCTGAAGGTCGTTTGATCTTATGTGATGCCTTAACATATAGTGAACGTTTTAATCCAGCTGTGGTTATAGATATTGCAACCTTAACTGGTGCCATAATTGTGGCTTTAGGCAGCCATGCTACCGGTCTGTTATCTAATAATCAAAACTTGGCTAATGATCTCTTACAGGCTGGCACGGACATCCATGATCGAGCTTGGCAATTGCCATTGTGGAACGATTATCAGAAACAACTAGATAGCAATTTTGCTGATATTGCTAATGTTGGTGGTAAGGAAGCTGGCAGTATTACTGCTGCTTATTTTTTATCCTATTTTACAAATAAATTTGACTGGGCACATCTAGATATCGCAGGGACAGCATGGAATAGCGGTACTAATAAAGGTGCGACTGGACGTCCAGTACCTATGCTCGTTCAGTTTCTATTAAATCGTGTTGATGCCAAAGTATAATTTTATGACACAAATTAGTTTTTATGTTTTGAAAGGCAAATCAGAGTTTGAGCGTCAGATGTTCGCTTGTCGTTTAGCTGAAAAAGCCTATAAATTGGGAAATCTCATTTACATACATACGAAGGATGTGCATCAAAGTGAGCAGATTAATAAGGATTTATGGGCATTTCGTGCCGAAAGCTTTGTGCCTCACCAACTTGATACTGAAACTCATGTGGATCATTGCCCGATTTTAATTGGTCATGAAGGAAATCCACAACGATTAATGGATTTGTTAATTAATTTGAATGATTCTCGACCTTTATTTATTGACCAATTTAAACGTATGGCTGAGCTCATTAATGATGATAATAATATTAAGATTACAGGTCGTAAACGCTACCAATTTTATAGGCAACATGCCTATAATTTAGAAATTTTTTATATCTAGCCATTAAAATATTGGTAGGGCTAGTATTATTGTTATCATCTTTTATAAATGCAAGGTGATAATACACTTAAATATAATTATAGAAAAATATGGACAAAAAATATAATCATCATCAGATTGAACAACACTGGTATCAGATTTGGGAAAATAATGGTCAATTTAAACCATCTGGTTCAGGCAGTCCTTATGCAATTATGTTACCCCCTCCTAACGTTACTGGAAGTCTTCATATGGGGCATGCCTTTAATCATACGATTATGGATACGCTCACTCGTTATCATCGTATGAAAGGGTATAACACCTTGTGGCAACCAGGGACTGACCATGCCGGTATAGCTACTCAGATGGTGGTTGAGCGTCAGCTTAATATAGAAGGCAAGACACGTCATGATTTAGGTCGTAATAAATTTATAGATCGAATATGGGATTGGAAAAAAGCATCAGGTGATAATATCATGCGTCAATTACGCCGTTTAGGTTCTTCTTTAGATTGGTCACGTGATAGTTTCACTATGGATGAAGGATTATCCGAAGCGGTTAAACATATTTTTGTTCAGTTACACAAAGAAGGTTTAATTTATCGTGACAAGCGTCTTGTTAATTGGGATCCAGTTCTCCATACTGCTTTATCTGATCTTGAGGTATTGTCAGAATTAGAATCCGGTCATTTATGGTACTTTCGTTATCCATTAAGCAATAAATCGGGTCATTTAGTAGTTTCCACAACGCGCCCTGAGACTATTCTCGGTGATACTGGAGTAGCCGTTCACCCAGAAGACAAACGTTACCAGAACCTAATAGGTGAAACCGTTACTTTACCTTTAGTAGGACGTGAAATTCCTATTATTGCTGATAGTCATGTGGATCAAAAATTTGGTACTGGTTGTCTAAAAATTACTCCGGCTCATGATTTTAATGATGCCAAAATAGGACGTATTCACAACTTAGAGCAAATCAATATCTTCAACATAGATGCTGCTATTAATAATAATGCTCCGGCTAAATATCGTGGATTGGATCGCTATGAAGCGCGTAATATTATAGTGAATGACTTTAAAAAACTCGGACTCCTTGCAGGCATTAAAGCTCATAAATTAATGGTACCACGTGGCGATCGTAGTGGTGTAGTTATCGAGCCTTTCTTGACTAACCAATGGTATGTGAGAGTTGATCTTCTGGCTGAACCTGCCATTAAGGCTGTACAGGAAGGTAGAATAAAATTTATTCCTAACAACTGGAACAAAACTTTTTATAACTGGATGGATGACATTCAAGATTGGTGTGTATCTCGTCAAATTTGGTGGGGGCATCGTATTCCTGCTTGGTATGACGAAGAAGGCAATGTTTATGTAGCTTATAATGAGGCAGCTGTTCGGCAAGAAAATAATATCTCTGAAGATGTACATCTTAGACAAGATGAAGATGTATTAGATACTTGGTTTTCTTCTGCTCTATGGCCATTTTCAACTTTAGGTTGGCCTAATAATACAGATGCTTTACATACCTGGTACCCTAGCAGTGTTTTAGTTACAGGTTTTGACATAATATTTTTTTGGGTAGCGAGAATGATAATGATGGGACTCCATTTTATGGGCGACGTACCATTCAGAGAAGTGTATATTCATGGCTTAGTTCGTGATTCTCACGGTCATAAAATGTCTAAATCCAAAGGTAATGGATTGGATCCTATTGATATTATTGATGGCATTGATCTGGAATCATTGGTCAAGAAACGTACTACAGGACTTATGAGTCCCAAAGATTCTCCTAAGATTCAGCGACATACACGCAAAGAATTTCCCGAAGGTATCCAGGCATATGGTACGGACGCATTGCGTTTTACCTTTGCATCTTTAGCGACTACTGGTCGTGATATAAATTTTGATTTGAGGCGTATCGGTGGTTATCGTAATTTTTGCAACAAGTTGTGGAATGCCGCTCGCTATGTATTAATAAATATAGAAAGGCGAGATATTACCATTGATGGTGGTGGGATTTCATTGGGCTTAGCTGATCGTTGGATTATTTCTAGGTTACAAGAAACTAAGCAGAATGTAACTGCAGCAATTGACGGTTATCGTTTCGATCATGCGGCACAATATCTTTATGAGTTCATTTGGGATAACTATTGCAGTTGGTACCTAGAATTATCTAAGGTTGTTTTAACAAATAAAAATGAGACCGAGACTGTCAAAAGAGGCACACGGCATACCTTGGTATATGTATTAGAATCAATATTACGTCTCACTCATCCTTTTATGCCATTTATTACTGAAGAAATCTGGCAAAATATTGCTCCTTTAGCAGGAAAGACGGGTGGCAGTATCATGTATCAGTCATATCCAATTGTCAATGAAAGTGAGATTAATAAACTAGTTATATCTGAGATGGAATGGATAATGGCTTTTATTATGGGTGTCCGTTCTATTCGCTCACAGATTAATATCTCGCCAAAAAAACAATTATCGGTGATAGTGAGAAATGGGCATCAGAAAGATATTGACTCTATCGAAACCAATTATAAATTCTTAATTTATTTAGCTAATCTAGGTAGTATTAGGGTACTCACAAGTGAGGCTCCAATTTCAGCGACCGCCCTAGTTGGGAAAATGGAGATTCTTATTCCATTAGAGGGCCTTCTCGATAGGAAAACTGAAATTCAACGCCTAAATAGAGAAATTACTAAATTAGAAGGAGCAATAAAGAAATCGTTTAAAAAATTAAATAATGAGAATTATATGTTAAAGGCACCAGAACTGATTGTTCGAAAAGAACGTGATAGGTTGACCGAAATGGAGCTAGCTTTCTCCCAGTTGCGGCAACAGCACTTGAAGTTGGTTGATATGGATGTATGATATTAGTAATTTTTAAAAAATAGGTTGTTGAGAATATCATGTCATGATGTATGGATACTTATCAGTAAGCATATTTAACAATTCCATTAAAACATTCCTAGTTGTAATTGTGCTGCTTCACTCATTCGTTCTTTGTTCCAAGCTGGTTCCCATACTAATTCTACATTTACCTGATTGACTCCGGTCACTGTACTTATCTTAGTCTCCACATCGCCGGGAAACGTTTGCGCTACAGGACAACCTGGTGCTGTTAATGTCATATTAATCATAACTTTACCCAACTTGTCAACATCTATTTTGTATATTAAGCCTAATTCATATATATTCACTGGAATCTCTGGATCGTATATGGTTCTGAGCATTTTAATAATATTATCTTTAATTTCTTCAGGACTAATTTGTGCTAATTGTTCGGTCATATTAATATGTCCTATTCGGTTGTCACTGAAACATCACATTCACTATCTATAGCTGCATGTACTGTATGCCAAGATAGTGTTGCGCATTTAACTCTCGCTGGAAATCCTTTGACACCACCTAATACCTTTAGTTTACCTAAAGATAGGTGTTGGTCTGTCCCTTTACCTGTCATTTGTCTATGGACTTCATCATAAATATCTCCTGCCTTAGCTAAGGTCTTCCCTTTAAGTGCTTCGGTCATTAATGATGCAGATGCTACTGAAATGGCACAACCACTACCCTGGAAACTTACATCTTCAATTACATCATCATTGAGCTTTAAATAAACAATTAAAGCATCACCACATAAGGGATTATTTCCATGTGCTAAGTGACTAGCATCAACCATATTACGAAAATTTCGTGGCTTTTTGTTATGATCCATGATCATTTGTTGATAAAGATCTCTTAAATGGCTATTATTCATTAGGCAAATAGCTCCCGTACTTTTTTGATTGCTTGAATCAAGGCATCAACCTCATCCATTGTATTATAAAATGCAAATGAAGCTCTAGCCGCATCTGAGATACCAAAAAATTTCATCACTGGCTGGGCGCAATGATGACCCGTACGTATCGCTATCCCATGTTGATCAAGAATGGTACCAATATCATGAGAATGTACACCTTTAAGTGTAAATGATAACACACCGACTTTCTCCTTGGCTTCACCAATAATTTTAATTCCCTCTATTGCTTGAAGTTTAGCGGTTGCAGACACTAATAAATTCTGTTCATGCTTCGATAATCTATATATTCCTACTTTATTAATATAATCAATTGCGGCACCTAGACCAATGGACCCAGAGATATTAGGAGTGCCAGCTTCAAATTTATATGGTATCTCGTTATATTCAGTACATTCAAAACTGACTGACAGAATCATATCTCCTCCACCCTGCCATGGTGCCATATCTTCTAGCAATGATTGTTTGCCATACAAGGCACCAATTCCTGTGGGTGCAAACATTTTATGGCCGGAGAATACATAGAAATCACAGTTTAAATCTTGTACGTTTACTGTCATATGTGGCACGGCTTGAGCACCGTCAATTAATACCGAGATGTTTTTAGCATGGGCTTTGGTTATTATATTTTTTATGGGATTTACTGTACCTAATGCATTTGATACATGGCAGATAGATAAAAATTTTGTTTTGTTATTAAGCAAGTCATCAAGGTTTGATAGGTCGAGCTCTCCCTGTAGCGTCATCGGAATAACCTTAAGTTGAGCGCCAGTTTGCTCGCAAATCATTTGCCATGGTACGATATTAGCGTGATGTTCCATATGACTAATCAATATTTCATCACTGGGATTTAATTGTGGTTTAACGAAACTATGAGCAACTAGATTAATTGCTTCCGTGGCACCTCGAACGAATATTATTTCTTTGTCAAATTTCGCATTAATAAAATTACGTACTTTTTCACGTGAAGCCTCATAGGCATCTGTAGAACGTTGACTTAATTGATGGACACCACGATGAACATTAGCATTATCTCGTCTGTAGTATTCGGTGATAGCATCAATTACCTGTACTGATTTTTGGCTGCTAGCAGCATTATCAAGATAAGCTAACTGGATACCATTTACCTGTTGATTGAGAATAGGAAAATCTTTCCTAATAGCTAGGACATCTAAGGAGTTCATTCTGATATTCCACTTTTAGGTAATCGTTCCTCAATGATATTGGTTAAGGCCTGCTTAATATTAGATGATGAAATGCGTTCTAGAACATCAATAGCAAAAGCGCAAGTTAGCAAACTACGAGCGCTGATTTCATCTAATCCACGAGCACGTAGATAGAAGAGTTGGCCTTCATCAAGATGCCCTACAGCGCTACCATGACTACATCTAACATCATCGGCATAAATCTCCATTTCTGGCTTAGTATCGATTTCACAGCCAGGAGATAATAACAAGTTATGATTGCTTTGCTTTGCATTGGTTCTTTGTGCGTCCTTGTGTACCATAATTTTTCCATTAAATATAGCACGACTGTTGCCATCCAATACGCCCTTATACAGTTCATCACTAGCGGTATCTGGAACTAAATGGTCAATGTGAGTATGATTATCCACATGCTGGTCTTTGTCAACTAAATATAGCCCATTCATTATTGTTTTGGCCTGAGCTCCTGCTAATTGGCTGTGAATATCATTGCGTGTCAATTGTGCACCTAATGAGATATTATTTGTATACCACTGACTGCTAGCTGCTTGTTTAGCAGCCAAGGTCGCAATATGAAAGCTATTTATGGACTCTTGCTGTAGTTTATGATGATTTAGTTTTGCAAAATCATTTAAAACTACTTCGGTAACCACATTTGTCATTGATACTTGCCTAGTTAGACCAATATAATGTTCGATAAAAGTTGCTTTACTATGCTTTTCCATTATAATGATATTACGTAGGTGTACAGCAAGATTCTTTGTTTGACCTGAATTTATTACTAGTAGTTCTATTGGTTTGTCGATTTCTTGACCAATGGATACCGTCATCACTACGCCATCATTCATCAACATTGTATTTAATGCGGTCAATCCTTCTTTGTTAATATTAACCTGTTGACCAAGTTGCTGTTGAACCTGTTTTACACCCTCTGATAATGAGTAAAGAGTTAAACCGTCTTGGATATTTTCCAACTGAGATAACTCTTTCGAAAATATACCGTCCACTATGACCACACGATAGGCATTAGTCAATAAAGCAACGCGATCACTTTGCGCTATAGTAACTGAATTTTTCTTGGAGATATGTCTAAATGACTGCCTAGCTAGATTCCATAGACTGGTGTACTTCCAATTTTCTATTTTTTTATTAGGTATAGGCAGTCCTTGGTTCTTGAATTGCTCTGATGCTTGTTTACGCAGTGTATTTAACCAAGGTATATTCTGTCCTAATAGATTAAGATTTTTAGCGATACTGGAAAATGGTGTTTTAAGTTCTGATAATTGATTTATACTGAATTTCATAATGTTACGTTCCTATTTTCTCTATCAATCCAGCTGTATCCAGTTTTTTCCAATTCTTTCGCCAACTCCTTATCCCCAGATCTAACTATCTGCCCATGAGAGAGGACATGAACAAAATCAGGTACGATGTAGTCTAGCAATCTTTGATAATGCGTAATGAGCAATATTGATCGATCGGTTGAACGTATGGTTTTTACTCCATCTGATATGATACGCAAAGAATCTATATCTAAACCTGAATCGGTTTCATCCAATATTGCTAATGATGGTTCTAATAAGATCATTTGCAAGATTTCATTACGCTTTTTTTCTCCACCTGAAAAACCTTCGTTGACACCGCGATTCAAGAAAGCCTCATCCATTTTGACAAGATTTAATTTACTACGAACTAGGTTCAGGAAATCCATAGCGTCCAATTCATCCAATCCTCTGTGTTTGCGTATGGCATTTAAGGCTGCCTTAAGCAAATAGATATTACTTACACCTGGAATTTCTGTTGGATATTGAAAGGCTAGAAAAATACCTTGTCGAGCTATTTCCTCTGCTTTTAAAGCTAATAAGTTCTTATTTTTATAGATTACTTCACCTTGGGTAATTGTATATCCATCACGACCCGTTAATATATTTGATAGGGTACTTTTACCCCCACCGTTAGGCCCCATAATGGCATGTACTTCATTAGCGTTAATGGTCAAATTTATTCCGCGCAAAATTTCTTTGCTATCAATACTTGCATGAAGATTCTTAATTTTTAACATGTCTAATCTCTTTAGTTATTTAACCAATAGAGCCTTCTAGAGATAGGCTAAGTAGGTTTTGTGCTTCGACAGCGAATTCCATTGGTAATTCGCGTATTACTTTTTTACAAAAACCATTTACAATCATTGATATGGCATCTTCTATATCCAAGCCACGTTGCTTACAGTAAAATAGCTGATCTTCACTGATCTTTGATGTTGAAGCTTCATGCTCAACTTGAGCCATCGGATTACTTACTTCGATGTATGGGAAGGTATGAGCACCGCATTTGTCACCCATTAATAGAGAATCACATTCAGTGTGGTTACGTGCATTTCCGGCATTTGGCCCGACACGAACTAATCCACGATAAGAATTTTGAGAAGAACCAGCAGCAATGCCCTTTGAGATGATGGTTGATCTGGTGTTTTTACCTAAATGAATCATTTTTGAGCCGGTATCAGCTTGCTGCATATTGTTTGTTACTGCCACCGAATAGAATTCTCCGATGGAATTATCACCTCGTAAAATGACACTGGGATATTTCCAAGTAATTGCAGAACCTGTTTCAACTTGTGTCCAAGATACCTTAGAATTTTCTCCACGACATATTGCGCGTTTGGTGACAAAATTAAAAATGCCTCCGATACCATTCTTGTCGCCAGGATACCAGTTTTGTACAGTTGAGTATTTAATTTGCGCTCGATTCATGATGATTAATTCAACTACTGCAGCATGCAATTGATTTTCGTCACGCATTGGAGCGGTACATCCCTCAAGATAACTTACATATGAATCATCATCTGCGATAATCAAGGTTCGTTCAAATTGGCCGGTATTGGCTGCGTTGATGCGGAAATAGGTTGATAATTCCATTGGGCAACGTACACCTTTAGGTATGTAGATAAATGAACCATCACTAAATACGGCAGAATTTAGTGCGGCATAAAAGTTATCTTTATAGGAGACTACGGTACCTAAATATTTTTCAATTAATATCGGGTATTCTTTTAGTGCTTGTGAAAACGGCATGAAAATAATGCCCTCCTCCCCTAATTTATCCTGAAAGGTATTTGCAACTGAAACACTATCGAAAACTGCATCTACTGCCACACCAGCAAGGCGGGCGCGTTCTGCTAGCGGAACTCCCAATTTTTCATAGGTTCTCAATAACTCTGGATCAACTTCATCTATACTTTGTGGTCCGTTCGATTTTCTTTTTGGGGCAGAATAATAGCTAATATCTTGATAATTTATGGGTGGATGATGAACATGTGCCCATTTGGGTGTTTCGAGTGTTAGCCAATATTTATAGGCTTGCAGTCGCCATTTTAGCATAAATCTTGGTTCGTCCTTGATTTTAGAAATTTCACGAATTACACCTTCATTCAAACCAGGAGGGATACTTTCCGTCTCAATATCCGTGATGAAACCCGCGGAGTATTCGTTAGAGATTAAATTTTTAATTTGTTGCATTTGTTCAGACATGGTGCTTACCATCCTGTGCTGTTGATAATCTCATCTGCTGTGCAGATGGATAAAATTTTATTGAATAGGTAGTTTTGATATTACCTTTAGGTAGCATCATGTCTGATAATTTGACCTCATCAAGGACAAGAAGAATTGCAGTATTAATGCGTGTGAAATTGCTTTTAATTAAATAATAATATTTCTGTTCACAATGGTTGTCACTGCTATCATATACTGTTAGTAACATTGGATCTTTGGCTGTTGTTATAATGGCAGTCATATAAATTTTGGTCGAATTAAGATTTAGTTTGTAACTGCCTTGTGTACCTCTCTCAGATTTTAATAAACCACTGCTTGATAATATTTTTAGTACCTTTTTGACCGCAGGTAATGGCATCTTAATGGCATTGGAAAGGGAATTTACACTATATATTAGTGCGATTTCTGTTACCAGATAACTCATTAAAACGATAATATAATTAATTAACTTACCCATATGTGACATGTTATATCCTCCTAATCGGTATATTATAGTATCAATTGAAATAATAACCAAGCCTGTGATCTGAGATTGTTACCTTGATATCTATAACTTGGATTGATAAAGTGACAATTGACTTATATCTCATGGTGGCAATTAAAAATGTACCAATTAAATTTTTACAGATTATATTGAGCAAAAGTATAAAGAATGATTCGTGTTATCGCCATCCAATATTATCGGTCCTTTAGAGAATGTTGTCTTAGCTTTTATCCAAAAATATAAAAAATGTTTTGTAATTTTATATCCTATCTTCAAAATTTAGGAAAATCAAAATATTTAAATATTGTCACTATGATCATGGATGACAAGAGACTAAATGTAATTTATATTTTGTATTTCTCTGTAGTTGAAGTGCACTATCTTAGTGAGTGGAGTCTATCATTGACGCATTTACTTGCCATTTATAGTTGATGTTACAAGCAATGAGTTTTAAATAGTTATTAATCTGTTGTCAAGTACATTTTTACTAAATTCTAGGTATGGAAAAGATTAGGAGATGACTGTTGTCATTGTATGAAATAGAAGCCTTCCAAATTTATATGAAATAAAAATTATAAACAGGAGTCTTTTATTGCTGCATCATTCGGTTTATGATACCAAGGTGCTGATCGAATATAATGGTACATTGCAATTAAAATTTAAGGCAAGGTATTGTATCTTAATAAGTGTATTATTCGATGACATTTCTTTTATTCATTGAATGATAATGCAAATATTGAAGTTTAATTATTGCTGTGTCATTTATGTTTGAAAATATTTATGAATAATGAAGGAGGATTGAAATCGTGAATAATTATGCTTTCTGATTTTATAATATGGGATATATGGATCATATTCTCCAATTTTATCTCCAACGGAGATGTTATTATTTGATATTTAGTTAAATGTAGCGATTGAATCAGTACTATTATTTATAATGGTATAACTTTTTGAGATGGCCTCAATAGAAAATGACAACATTAATTTACGTCAACTTAGGACATTACAATGATCTGACATCATCTTAGCCTATTCTAAAAATCTGCAACTCCAGATAATAATATTACTTGATAGTACTATGATGATACTTTCATTCACCAAATCTAATATTCTAATTGCTCAACTTAAGTAGCTGTCATAATTTATGAGTACTAAAATTTGTAGCAATAAATTTTAAAAGATATTGTATATTATGAGTTAACCGCTTACCATATGTAGATACATATCTTAATTTTATATTGGTATTAATGGTAGTGATATCCCTGGACCTTGAATAAAAATAGTGAGGATCAATATTAATTATAAAATATTTTTTGATAAGATTTTTATATATTTGAGATATTTATCTTTCATATGATTGAGGCTAGGTCACCAAGTGTTTGATTAATGTGGTTATAGTACTATTTAAAGACAGCCGAGTTGGTCTTTTGCCAGTCAATATCAACCTGATATCACCCCCCCCTAAATTATAGTATTTAGATTATAATATGGAAATTAAATGTGCCGTACCATCCAAAATAGTTACATCTCATGTTATGTTAGCTCTACATGAAGATATTGGTCAACATGATTTGACCGCAGATTTAATCTCCATAGATGCCCAGGCTATCGCAAGAGTGATTACACGTGAGGATACTATCTTATGTGGAAAAAATTGGCTAAATGAAGTATTCAATCAACTTGATCCATCAACTATTATAAATTGGTATTTTTCTGACGGCGATCCTATTCATGCTGGTGGTGAAATCTGCCAACTTGAAGGATCGGCGAGAATATTATTAACAGGAGAACGTGTTGCCATGAATTTTTTACAAATATTATCGGCAACTGCTACCAATGCACAATATTATGCCGGTGAAATCGAAGGCTTAAATGTAAAAATTTTAGATACTCGTAAAACAATACCTGGTTTCAGAATTGCGCAGAAATATGCGGTATATTGTGGAGGTTGTTATACTCATCGAGTAGGTTTATATGATGGCATCCTTATTAAAGAGAACCATATTAATGCAATAGGATCCATATCCGCAGCAGTAGCGCAATCTAGACGTCTCTATCCATCTACAGAGATTGAAGTTGAGGTTGAAAGTCTTGATGAATTAAAGGAAGCTATGGCTTCTAATGCTGACATTATTATGCTAGATAATTTTGACATGAAGGATTTAATAAGGGCTGTTAAAATAAATAAAGGAAAGTCTGAGTTGGAAGCCTCTGGCGGTATAACACTTAGTAATGTTCGCAGGGTGGCAGAGACAGGAGTTGATCGTATATCCGTGGGTGCTTTAACAAAAGATATTCAATCTATAGATTTATCTATGATATTTATTAATTAAGGGGTTTCTGGGCTGAATGATAATTTTTGCTCCAGCTATAAACTTTATGTCATAACTATTGCTTTATGATGATCTTATATCATGTCATAAATATGCCTATAATCTTAATTATATGAATAATATTTGATCCATAAATATTTCATGGCTAGAACGTAGTCCTAGGCCTATTCTAGCCATCAATTATCTGGACAATATCCTTCGTCATTAGTTTTTATATGGCGTCCCCAGGGGGAGTCGAACCCCCGTTACCGCCGTGAAAGGGCGGTGTCCTAGGCCTCTAGACGATGGGGACCTAAAGCTATTCTGTTGGATACCTGTGGAGCTAGGCGGAGTTGAACCGCCGACCTCTTGCATGCCATGCAAGTGCTCTCCCAGCTGAGCTATAGCCCCTGCAATGATTATTTTATAATTGTAGGGTTTCAGATTTTGCATGTCAATGAAATATTAGAAAATATTTTAGATAGATAAAAAATAACGTACTTGAATTTAATTTTTAACTATGTCGATGTATGATAGGGTAAAATCAAATAATAAATGAAGATTGATTACCATAAATTTTCCATATCTTTTATATCCATAAGTGATGGAGCCTTAAATTATTTCGCAATAATTTTCGTGGGAAGGCATTGATAATTAAAAGGATTTAGTTTTTTAGGATGTAAAAATATTATAGTAGAGTATGCGCATGTATAAACCAATGGTATCTTCCGCTGCTTTGCTATCGTGCTTTGGCATAATGGCTTTAGCCCAATCGGAATTTCAACATTGTGACGAACCGTATGATATTGTAAATTTTTTACCTTATATGAGAAATTTAGAAAATATTAAAGATGGTGTCTCTGTTTCCCCCAGTGATATAGGAATGAGACACACCGGTCAACAAATTGAGTCTAGACGTACAATTTATGACCGAAATTCCAATAATATATTGGCACAAGGTGATGTTATTGTACAAAATAGTGACATCATATTGAGTGCTGATCAGAGTGAATGGTCCTTAATTGGCAATAAAGGCAGTATGATCAATGTCATATACTGGTTGAAAGAAACTTATGTCCGCGGTGAGGCCTTACATGTTCATCATGAAGATAAAATACGAACAGAATTAGTGGAGGCAACATATACGACTTGTGCTTCAAGAAATGTCTCGTGGTTGTTGCAGGCATCTAAAATTATTTTATATCATGAGGCAGCAATTGGACATGCGATAGATACTTTAGCATGGATTGGTAGTATCCCAATCTTTTATTTTCCTTTTCTTAGCTTTTCTCTTAACAATAAACGTAAATCAGGATTGTTAGCACCACTGATGGGATATGGTAATAAAATGGGTTTGAATGTCAGAATACCATATTATTGGAATATCGCATCAGGAATAGATGTAACTTTTACACCTGGTTATATGTCTAATAGAGGGTTAATGCTTGTAAGTGAATTTAGATATTTATCCACAAGCAGCAAAGGTCAAGTAGATATCGCTTTTTTTGATAGAGATGATTTGAAAAAAGAAGGGGATTTAATTGACAAATATTACTATAAAGACCGTAAATATTTTTTTTGGCATAATCATACTAATTTGTCATCACGATGGATCGTTAATTTTGACTATAAATATATTTTTGATAATGAGTATTCGGAAAGTTTTGATTCATATCTAGGTATTGACGGTATTAGCACTTATCCAAATAGAAATATTGATGTGAATTATAGGGGGGATCATTGGAATTTCACGGGTGCTCTGAAAGTCTTCCAGACCTTTATGGATAGCAATGAACCTTACCGACTTTTGCCGGAATTAAAATTGATCGGCTCTTTGCCGTATAAAGTGCTGGGTATGATTTATGGTTTTTCCGCCGAATATATTAATTTCGATCATAGGTATCAGATTTTTGGTCAACGTATTGAGCTAAGATTTTTTGTTAATCTGCCATGGCGTTCATCCATCGCTTTTATAACCCCTAGAGTGGAATTTAATCATACCAGTTATAATATACAAGGAGATATTGTTTCTGATATAGACAATACACCCGCAAGAGCATTGTCAATCGCTAGTGTAGATAGTGGTTTATTTTTTGAAAGGGTTTTATCAATTGGCAAGATCAAATTTATGCAAACATTAGAGCCGCGTATATTTTACCTACATATACGACATAATGATCAAGATGCTCTTCCAAATTTTGATGCTAGTATACGCACTTTTAATATGGAGCATTCATTTTTTTATAACCGATTTTTAGGTTCTGATAGAATTGGGGATGCTAACCAATTGTCATTATCTATTAAATCACGATTAGTTAACCAACAAACAGGTTATGAAAATTTGCGGGCAACTTTAGGCAGCATTATTTATTTTAGTGATCGTAAGGTTACTTTGCAATATACTGATAATACAGCTCGTCTTGATTCTGATATGGCTTTTAAAATTACAGCTTCTATTGCCAAAAAGTGGAAGTTGTTTAGTGAAATTCAGTGGAATCCTCATGTTAATTACTCCTCTAATATCTCGGCCATTATACTGCGATATGACGGCAATAATGGTAGATTGCTAAATATAGTACATCGTCACCGTAGGGATAAGATACAAAGTTCACAGCAAATAAACGTTTCTGCTCGAATGCCGTTTAATAAAGAATGGAGTGTGGTGGGGAGTTGGCATCGATCTTTGGATAGTTTTAGAACCCTAGAATCTCTAGCTGGAGTTACATATGAAGGATGCTGTTGGGCGACAGGTATAGTTATTAAGGATTATGTCAATAATGATAATCATAGCTTAGCTATTTTCTTTCAAATAAAATTAGGAGGTCTAGGCAACTCTAGCCGAAAAGCAACTGCTCAATTAAAATTAGAGCGCGGTATATTTGGCCAGGACGCATTTAAATTATAATTTAAATATCATACCTATTACTTGATGGTGGATTATTATAGAATATATAATTGATTCGTCATGTTCCATCATCTATTTTATATCCTGTTAATATGTACCTCGTCTTTAGCTATACCTTCAGATATAATTGTGGCTGTAGTTGATGGCGGGGTGGTTTTAGAAAGTGACTCATCTCTGTTAGAAGGTACCATGGGTGGTCATACATATTTTAGACATATTGCTAAATTATCTGCTATTTTCATTCATAAAATGCCAGTTGAACGACTTATCCTGCGTAAAACTGTTTTACAGAAAGCAATAGAATCCGGTATTAATATCACTGATAACGAAGTGCTTTTGATTATGCGCCAGATGGCTGATCATAACAAATTGTCCTTACCGAAATTTATTCATTTCGTAGAGAAGGGTAAATATAATTTTTATGATTTTTTTGAATGGATTCGTGAAGAAATGATTATAAAACGCTATCTTGCAATTAAGGATGATCCTCCTATCATTATTTCTGGACTTGAAATTAACTATTCATTAGCAACGCAGTCCACCCGTAATTGTCTTAGGAGATTGCATCATTTATTGCATATATCAATGAATATGTCTGAATTTATACCTCCTAAGATCATTGAGGTACTACAGAAAAAGACTGATAAGATTAATGGGCTATTACATGCTGATGTAAGTTTTATAGAAATATCTGCGGCCTATTCCGATAGTAGCAATGCATTTGATGGTGGCGATATAGGCTGGCGTAAGCATGGCAACTCACCCTCTATATTTGCCAAAATTGTCCCGAAGCTAATAATTGGTCAGATAAGTGATACTGTTCGTGAGGGCAACAGTCTTAATTTGGTAAAATTAAAAGAGCATAAAATGGAAAAATGGCATACGAAGAATATTCTAGCTAGTCATGTTGTAATGGGAGCCAATAAATTAATCACAGATAAAAATATTGCAGTACGTTTGCAGGAATTACGTAAAAGAGTGATGGATGGCGGGGATTTTGTGATATTAGCTCAAAGAAATTCTAATGATATGGATTTATCTATGAAAAATAGTCACCTTGGCTGGATGACTGATGTCACTATTGTATCCGTATTAGGTGAAGAAGTTGATATCTTGGATGAGGGTGGGGTTGGTGAAATATTTGAAAGCCCCCTTGGTGGGTATATAGTGAAATTGTTCAAGACAATGGAGCGAAATATAGGTGAGGGGTATAGGAGACATGAGGCTCTAGATAACATTCGAGGAAGTAAGGAAATGGCAAGTGAAAAAATTCAGTCACTTCTAACTCGAGATGAAGCCCATGTTGCAAATACAGCTCCTGAGTAGTCATGCTCATTATCTAGCCTTAAAATTTATAGATAATATCAGTGAATATGGGAAACCATACATCGTCTAAAACTATAATTAGTAAATATTAATTTATTAAATTATAGTGATTATTTTTGAAAGTGCATTAGCTTGTGCCTATTAAAATTATTTTTGCATTGCTATTTATGTTATCCACGGTATATAACATTTAGTTGATATTTGAAGGTATATTTTTACATATATTTAAGATATATCAACTTTATTGCATGCCATAATGTAATCTTAGATCGTAGTACATATATGAAAAGTGCTTTTCCATAATTTTCATTATCAATATTTCAATACAGATGTGCATCATATATATAAACAATGGATTAAAAATTAATGAGTGAAAATAAATGCTATTTTAAGGTTCGCAAACGATTTGGCCAAAATTTTTTAAGAGATCAGATCGTAATTGATAATATCATTTCATTGTTTGATGTACAGCCAACTCAGCATATAGTGGAGATAGGCCCTGGACAAGGAGCATTAACTTTACCATTGCTACATTCATGCAAATATTTAGATGTAATTGAGATCGATCGAAATCTAATACTGCTATTACAGGTTGATATACAACCATTTAGTAATTTAAATATACATGAGGCTGATGCTTTACATTTTAATTATCAAAAATTAGTCAAAGGGCAGGAAAAACTTAGGGTGATAGGCAACCTGCCATATAATATTGGGACACCATTATTGTTCCATTTATTAAAGCAATCAAAACATATTGATGACATGCTCTTTATGTTGCAACGAGAAGTTGTGGAGCGAATATGTGCGCAACCTGGCAGTAAAAATTATGGAAGGCTGAGCATTATGTTGCAATATAAATATCATGCTGCATCCTTACTTGCTGTTCCTCCCGAGGCATTTTATCCTATACCAAAAGTGGAATCAGCCGTCGTTTATTTGCAACCATTAAGAAATCCTATTGGTGGAAATGTTAGTTTAGAGGCATTAAGTTTAGTTGTGGGGCAAGCTTTTTCTCAAAGAAGAAAAACGATAGCTAATACTTTTAAAAATATGATCCCTATAGATGTTTTAGAGTCAATTGGATTGGAGCCTGGGCAGCGACCTGAGACTGTGAGTGTAGAGCAATTTGTTGCTCTTACTCGCACTTGGTTGAAAAATGTTGATTATTATAGATAAATATAAATAATTTTTAATTTAGTTAAATGTTTGATGATTTGCAAGTTAAATGATGGAGAATATGAAAGATTGATCTATTCTAAATTATAAAAAATATCTGGCTTGATATGCTATTTTGCTGTAGATATACACATAATAAATAGATTTTAAGTCTAAATTAGAGTATGGCTATTGAATATAATCTTATAAACTTAGTATGAGGAATTTGTCTATGAATAAATTTGAACTAATTGATGCTGTAGCAAAATCTGCAGATATTTCGAGAGTAAAGGCAGCTTTAGCTGTCAACGGTGTCACCTCAGCTGTAACTGAAGCTCTGAGTGGTGGAGACCAGGTTTCCATAGTGGGTTTTGGTACATTTTCTGTGCGTAACCGTTCTGCACGCATAGGTCGAAATCCTCGTACAGGCGAAGAGATTAAAATTGCGGAGGCTAAAATACCTTCATTTAAACCTGGTAAGGCTTTAAAAGATGCTGTAAACTTACTTTAAATGTTGGGTGCTTAGCTCAGCTGGGAGAGCATTGCCCTTACAAGGCAAGGGTCGGGGGTTCGATCCCCTCAGCACCCACCAAGAGAAATATTAGGAGCGGTAGTTCAGCTGGTTAGAATGCTGGCCTGTCACGCCGGAGGTCGCGGGTTCGAGTCCCGTCCGCTCCGCCATAGACTTAAAATAAGGTGTATTATATGCGCGCCTTTTCTTTTTATATATTTAATTAATCATTTCTCTTGAGGGTTTCATTTCATGTTGCATTTCATTCGTGAGCACTCTCAAGGTTGGCTAGCTTGGATTATCGTGTCATTGATTAGCATTCCTTTTGCTTTATGGGGCATTAATTCATATATGGGTGGTTCGGGAGAATTAGCTGTTGCTTTTGTCAATGATGAGGAGATTACACAGACCGAATTTCAACAAGCGATGCAACAATACCGTGAGCGAATGCGGTCTATGCTCGGTAAAAATTTTGATTTCAAACTTTTCGATAATATAAAAATTAAACGTAGTGTCCTTAATGGTTTAATAGAACAAAAATTATTGTTATCTTCAAGTAACCTATTAGGTCAAACAATCAGTGATACCGCATTATCCAAAATAATACAATCAACTCCAGAATTTCAAAAAGATGGTAATTTTGATTATGAATATTATGGTTCGGTCTTGGCACGGATGGAATTAAGCCGTGCTAGCTTTGAGAGACAGTTACGCAATAATATGTTAAACCAAGAATTAATTGATAATATTCAGCAAACAGCGATAATAACTAAATCAAATGTGAACACGGTATTGAAATTAAAAATGCAGTCACGTGACATTGCCTACGGTGTAATTTCTGTGCAAGAGCAACTGGAATCTATTGACATTTCTGACGAGGATATGAAAAAATATTTTAATAAGTATCGGAAAAACTATTTATTACCAGAACGTGTAGCAGTTGACTATATAGAATTGTCTATGGATCAACTTAAGAAGGCAGTGACTATTGATGAAGAAGTGTTGGGGAGATTTTATGTAGATAATCAGGAACGATTCACAGGATCCGTACAACGCCGTGTAAGTCATATTCTGATTAAGGAATCAAATAATGATCCTAGGGCTTTAGCAACTATAAATATCATTACACAACGATTAAATGATGGAGAATATTTTACAAATTTAGCGAAAGAATTCTCTGAGGATAATGAGTCTTCTTATAAAGGTGGTGATTTGGGAGTTATCAAACATGGTCAGTTTGATCCTGTATTTGAAGATGCATTATTTATGCTACAAGGTATAGGTGATATCAGTGATCTAGTTCATACCAAATTTGGCTATCATTTAATTCAATTAACGGAAATAGGAGCTGGGGAATGGCAATCATTTTATGATGTACGAGCAAAGGTTGAATCATTGTACCGTTATCAAGAGGCGGAGAAATCATTTTATGAAAAGGTGGATCAACTTACTGATCTAAGCTATGAGCATCCCGAAAGTCTGAGCATTCCTTCTGAAGAGTTAGAAATAGAAATAAAGACTACAGATGCTTTTACTCGTGATGGTTTTGATATTGGGATCATGAATAATGAAAATCTTGTAAAGATTGCCTTTAGTGATGATGTTTTGGTCGATAATCTAAATAGTTCTGTGATGGAGATATCAAAATCACATTTGATTGTCATTCGTAAAAATCAATATTTTCCTGCTAGCCCTATGTCTTATGAAGTGATCGCACCGGAGATTAAGGAATTACTTATTTTTGAGAAAGCAAGTAACAGAGCAAGTGCAGTGGGTAAGAATATCATAATTCAATCAAAATTGGGTGTAATGATAGAGCCTTTTTTTGCTACGAATAATTGGCATACCACTCGGGTGTATAGTAGAGGCAATAAGGAAATTAGTTCTCAAATTTTGGATCGTGCTTTTTCTATTTCTAAGCCAACCGGGGCTAATGAGCCAGAATACTACGGATTTAAGGCTACTAATGGCAACTATATTATTATCAAATTAACTGCTGTGCATCATGGCAACCCTAATTATGTTACGGATAAGGAATTTGAAGATTTGAGATCTAATTTATCTAGGGTATCTGGTAGAAGTGAGGTGGAGGCTTTTATAGATAGTCTTAAGACAACGGCTACAATTGATATATTTAGCCAGAATATGCATTAATAAACCTTGATATTTATATCGTACTTTAATAATATATGTATTTTTGCTCCCATCCCCTCCTACATGATAGGAATGTGGAATAGATATAAGGGGGCAATGAGAAGATAGTTTGCCATTCATATATTGGGGGGAATCGTTGTGACAATTATTGGCATATCTAATATTAAGATATTTATGGGACATATAATATATAGTTATATTTATTTTTTGCAGATTTTTCTCTCATTGATTGCCAATACCCACAATGTTATAACCTGCATCAACATAAGTAATTTCACCTGTGATACCTGAGGCTAGATCTGAGCACATAAATGCTGCTACATTTCCAATTTCTTCAATGGTGACGTTGCGACGTAATGGAGAATTGCATTCACCGTAAGCAAGCATTTTACCAAAGTCACCAATGCCAGCTGAAGAAAGTGTTTTGATAGGACCAGCGGAAATGGCATTAACACGTATGCCCTGTTTGCCTAAAGAATGTGCCATATAGCGGACATTGGCTTCTAAGCTAGCTTTTGCTACGCCCATAACATTATAGTTATCAATTGCACGTTCAGCTCCTAAATAACTTAACGTTATTAATGAGCCGTTGCGGTTGACCATCATATCCTTACCTGCCTTAGCTAAAGCTGCAAAACTATAAGCGCTGATATCATGTGCAACAGAGAAACCCTTCCGAGTGACGGCATCAATATAACTACCTTGTAGTTGTTCACGGGGAGCAAAAGCAACTGAATGTACAATGGTGTCCAGGCCGTCCCAATATTTAGATAATTTGTCGAAAACATTATCTATTTGTTCATCCCTTCCTACATCACAGGGAAATAATAATTTAGGATCCGAATGGCATTCATTGGCAATTTTTTCTACGCGAGATTTTAATTTTTCTGTTTGGTAAGTAAATGCAATTTTAGCGCCTTCGCGTGCCATTGATGAGGCGATGCCTGCAGCAATAGAACGAGAGCTAGCAACACCAACAATTAAAACACGTTTATTTTGTAAGAAACCCATTAATATCTCCATAAAAAAATAATTTTAATAATAGCAAGATACCTGATTTCAGTTAACATTGGAAGGGTCATTAATTATGGACGTATACCTATATTAATAACTTATCTCAGTTAACTATTCACATTCTCAATGTCTTAATTGTTAATTAGGTATTGGATGTACATTATATTTTCGGTGAATTCGTATGTATTATATTTGCAAAAATTAATTCGTGAATATGCTATCTGGTTTTAAGCAATAGCGTGATAAATATAGGTGGTAATAGTAATATTGTAGATGGATATCTAGTCAATAAATTATCTCACGACATGTGATAGTAAGGATATATATCTCAATATTTATATTGATTGTCCGGCATTTCATACAGTTATTCACTATCAATGTAACAAAAAAGAGACCAGCAATATAAGTCTTAATATTACATAGCGTACACTATATCAGTAATCTTGATTATTTGCTAAATAATTATAGTGTCTATAATAATGTTATCGAAATAATTTTCTATGATTTTATAAAATGGGAAATATGACCTTAATTAATATAATTTCCTATAAGTTCTTACGAGATTATTTTTGGTTGAATAATGTATTATGAATAAAGGACTGGTTTTTGACTGATAGCTGATAGAATAAATTTGCTATTTTTGTATCAATGCTAAATTAGCCTTCTTACTTCTAATCGATAATAATATAAATAGTAAAGCAGTGGAAATCAATCATGTTTTAAGGAATAAAATTTACTACTCTTTCTATATATTTGTTGTATTATATATCTTAGTGCTAAATGATATTTTTACATAAGATGTGTAGGTCAATTTGCTGATTTAATGCGGTGTAGATTTCCATTGGTAAAAATAAGGTATATGAGCGCATTTTATATTTGGGGAAAAATAATGAGTAGTGTGAATATAATATTATAAAGATTTGGATATTCTAGTTGTAGACTAAATTGATCGGATATCTTTGTGTATTCTGGAACCACTTTTATTATTTAATAATGATTGTCAGGATTAAACCAACTAAAGTAGGTTAAAGGAAATAGTAGAATCTCTAGGTTTTGTTGCCCCCCCCCTCTGAAGTAGCTATAGGTCATCATTTATGATGATAAATATTTTATATCAAGTTAGGGTTTTAAATTTACAGCAGATGTTAGTCATTACCTTAAGTATTTAATTGACTTTAGTGTGTGTAATCTATCTAAGTTTAATATGTAGGATGCACAAGCATGATTAATGACTTGCTTCATTAAAAAGAAATATATTTTGAGCTATTATAAATAGCCTATGTTGGCTGTTGATTTGCTCTTAATATTTTAATTTACTATAATATTCAAAGTTTATTAAAATTAAATAAGGGTAAAATTACACGTAATGCAAACATTCATATTGGAAATGGGCATCGTTATTCCATTGGATAGACTGAATGTGGATACCGATTCTATCATTCCTAAGCAGTTTCTCAAATCAGTTACACGCAATGGCTTGGGGCCTAATTTATTTGACGCATGGCGTTATCTTGACCATGGTGAACCTGGTAAGGATTGCTCAAATAGACCTTTAAACCCAGAATTCATATTAAATAAATCTCGTTATCGTGGTGGCACTATTTTGTTAGCCAGAGAAAATTTTGGGTGTGGTTCAAGTCGTGAGCATGCTGTTTGGGCGTTGAATGATTTTGGCATTAAAGTTGTAATTGCTCCAAGTTTCGCAGATATCTTTTTTAATAACACTGTTAAGAACGGTATCCTAGCCATTACGTTAGCCGAAGGTGTAGTAAATAAATTATTTGTGGATGTTAAACTGACGCATGGCTATCAACTTACTATTAATTTAAAAAATCAGGTACTTGTGCTTCCTAATCATGAAAAAATATCGTTTGATATAGATGAATTCAAAAAAAATAGCTTATTAAATGGACTTGATGATATTGATCTAATTTTACGACATGCTAATGATATTATGGATTATGAAAGACATCGTAAGCAAGAAACTCCATGGTTATTCTTATGAACTACATACTTTTTCTTAAAGTTTAAAATTATATTGAGATATTAATGACAAAACGGATAGCAATACTATCTGGGGATGGAATTGGTCCTGAAATAATTGCGGAAGCAATAAAGGTTCTTGAGAGGTTGCAATTATATGGCCTGGATATTGAGCTAAATCATTCTTTGATAGGTGGCGCGGCCTATGATGAAACTGGTACGCCTTTGCCAGATGAGACCTTAGCAATTTCTCAAGAAGCTGATGGCATATTATTGGGTGCTGTTGGTGGATATAAATGGGATGGCTTAGATATTAATATGCGTCCTGAAAGAGGTTTGCTAGGTATACGTTCGTTCTTAGATTTGTTTGCCAATTTGCGCCCAGCTATTTTGTACCCTCAATTGGAGAATGCATCATCCCTAAAACCAGAATTTGTTCGTGGTCTTGATTTAATGATTGTACGAGAATTGACTGGAGGTATCTATTTTGGTGAGCCAAGGGGTATTCGTATTTTGAGTAATGGTGAAAAGGAGGGATTTAATACATTAGTATATAAAGAAAGTGAGATTATTCGTATCGGTAAAGTTGCATTTAATATTGCTCAAAAACGTCGAGGTCATGTATGTTCGGTTGATAAAGCTAATGTATTAGAATGTACAAAGTTATGGCGTGACACTATGACAAAATTATCTAAAAATTATGTGAATGTGAGGTTAAATCACATGTATGTCGATAATGCAGCAATGCAGCTCATTTGTGCACCAAAACAATTTGATGTTATTGTAACCACTAATATGTTTGGTGATATTTTGTCAGATTGTGCTGCAACTTTAACTGGGTCAATCGGTATGTTACCGTCTGCATCATTGGATAATAATGGCAAAGGTATGTATGAACCAATCCATGGCTCGGCACCCGACATTGCTGGTCGGAATGTAGCTAATCCTTTAGCTGCGATCCTATCTGTAGCAATGATGTTGCGTTACACCCTAGGTCATCCACAAATGGCTGATCTAATTGAAAAGGCAGTAAATGTAGTATTGGATGAGGGTTTTCGTACGGTGGATATATATTCAGAAGGTATGACTAAGGTCAGCACCCATGAAATGGGTGATGCCGTTGTTGCAGCGTTATGAAATAATAATAAATATATTTAAATATCGGATAAAATAGTGAGTAAAAAAGTTGACATTGCTGTGGTGGGAGCAACTGGGGCAGTTGGTGAAACAATGTTGGATATTTTGCATAAGAGAAAATTTCCAGTAGGTAAAATATATGCGTTAGCAAGTGAACGTTCAGTGGGTATTGGTGCTAAATTTGGCAATAAAATACTTGACGTTGAGGATTTGGCAAAATTTGACTTCTCTAAAGTACAGGTGGGATTATTTTCGCCTGGCTCTAAGGTATCGGAAGAATATGCCCCCAAAGCTGCTGCTGCTGGTTGTATTGTCATTGATAATACCTCACAATTTCGTTGCGACGATGAGATACCTCTGGTTGTACCAGAAGTAAATGGTAGTGCTATTTCAGATTATAAAAATCACGGAATCATTGCTAATCCCAATTGTTCAACTATACAAATGATGTTAGTATTAAAGCCAATTTATGATGCTGTTGGCATTACTCGGGTAAATGTATGTACTTATCAAGCCGTATCTGGGGCTGGTAAACGGGCAATGAATGAGTTAGCTAAGCAATCCGCATCATTGTTAAATGGACGTCCGGTAGAGAGGGCTGTTTTCCCCAAACAAATTGCATTTAATGTATTGCCTCATATTGGCTTTTTTGAAGAAAATGGCTATACTAGTGAAGAGATGAAAATGGTATGGGAAACCCAAAAAATTATGGGCGATGATACTATCCTAATTAACCCTACAGCAGTACGAGTTCCAGTATTTTATGGCCATTCAGAAGCACTTCATATAGAAACTAAGCGTAAGTTAATGGCCGTTGATGCACGTAAATTGCTATCAAAATCTCAAGGTGTTCTTGTATTGGATGAACATAGTGATAGTGGTTATCCTACAGCTGTATCCGAGGCCTCTGGTAGTGATTTCGTTTATGTGGGGCGAATTAGAGAGGACGTATCTTACTCAAATGGCTTGAATTTATGGATTGTCGCAGATAATTTGCGTAAAGGAGCAGCATTGAATAGTGTTCAAATAGCAGAAATTTTAGTCAAAGAGTACCTGTGAACCTTGATGGGCAATATATGATACCTACAAACTAACATTGTGCTGAGCAGTTAGTATGAAGAAAAAATTATAGAGGCAGATTTAGTCGTTGTGGATTGAAATTCTTCTTAATTTTATATATAATCACGTGATGTTAAACGGACGGTAGTAATTGTATTGATAATATATTTATCATAAATTATTGTGTACTATATTTTTGTAAAATTAATTGTAATGATTATGGTAATCAATCCTTGCTTAAGATAATGGCTTTTTAATGTATTGTAGAAGGTGCCATGAAAGAAATTAATTAAATTTATCAAAGGATTATATATAAATTATCATTATTAGTTTTCAAATAATAGTAATATTATTGTCTGTAGATCTCAAATATAATTCAGATATTAGTGGATACTAAGGCATATATCGACTGATATGAAAATGGTTTTAAGTTAAAATCAAGGATGTGATGAAAGCAGTAAATATATATGCTTGACCTTATCTTGTGACAAATGCAGATTATTCATCATGAGTGTTGTGAGAAGAATAGTTTCTACGCCTTAATAGGTCATGCGAGTCATTTGGAGAAATGTATCAGTTTTAACGTTGATTAAATCGATCAAGTCTCAATTAGATATGATCTAATCCTCATTTTATAATCAATATTACATTACATGATAGTTATATGCCTTTTCGAGGGATCATAGATGTTATATTATATTTGAGGGTGATCGCGATTATAAATCATGCTTTAAAATATTATGGATATTATAAATCTGGGGATGGCAGGTGCGAATAGCTTTAGGGATTGAGTATGATGGTACTAGATTTGCAGGTTGGCAAATTCAACCTCATCAAAGGACAGTGCAGGGTTGTCTACAAGAATCTCTAAGCAAGGTTGATAAGCATGCTACTAAAATGGTGGTTGCGGGTAGAACTGATAGCGGAGTGCATGCACTCAGCCAGGTTATTCATTTTGACACGTCATCATTTCGATCGGAGCGAGACTGGATATTAGGGCTAAATACTAATTTGCCGTGTGATATTAATATCATTTGGGCTAGGAATGTTGATGATAATTTTAGTGCTAGATTTTCTGCGATTAGACGAAGTTACCGTTATTTACTTATTAATCGCACCAGTCGTTCTGGGATATACGCTGATCGAATGTGGTGGGTTTTTAAGCCACTTGATGAAGATCTTATGCAAAAGGCTGCTAATTTACTAATTGGTTATCATGATTTTTCTGCATTTAGAGCTAAAGATTGTCAGGCGACAAATACCATGAAGACTATGGAGCTTGCTAGGGTTATTCGTCGGGGGAATCTTATTGCCGTTGATATTGTTGCTCAATCATTTTTACATCACATGGTTAGGAATATTGTCGGTACGTTAGTATTAATTGGTCAAGGAAAGATGCCGGTGGAATGGGCAAAACAAATTTTGGCAAGTAAGGACAGGGGGAAGGCTGGGATAACATCACCGCCACAAGGATTGTACCTTATAAATGTAGAGTATCATATACGATATTCATTACCTACAGTGTCGAACTTTCCTGTACCTTGCTAAGGTATTTGATTAAATACAACTTTTATATATTAAATGAGGACTCGTGTAAAAATTTGTGGCATTACTAATTATGAAGATGCTAAATGTGCAATTGATAATGGTGTCGATGCATTAGGTTTAGTGTTTCATTCAGCAAGTCCTAGATTTGTTACGGTTTCTCAGGCAAAAAAGATCATACATAACCTGTCTCCCTTCACTAATATAGTAGCCTTATTTGTGGATGCAGATGCTATGCAGGTCTATTCCTGTCTGGAAGCGTTATCAATTGATATACTACAATTTCATGGTAATGAATCTGTTGATTATTGTGAGCAATTTGGCAAAAAATATTTAAAAGTAATAAAGATGCGTAAAAATGTTGATTTGATATCGGCAACTAATATCTATGCATCGGCATCAGCGTTTCTATTGGATAGTTATCAACTAGGTGTCCCAGGAGGTACAGGTCAAATATTCGACTGGTCTTTAATCGAAGAGATTAATAAACCAATTATACTGGCTGGAGGTTTAAATATCGATAATGTAGCAATGGCTATCGAACGGGTTCAACCCTATGCTGTGGATGTGAGTGGAGGTATAGAACGGTTCAAAGGGATAAAAGATCATCAAAAGATAAGATATTTTATGAAAGAGGTGGCTGATGGATAGCAGGGTCAATACTAAATATTATGATATATACCCAGATCACAAAGGGCACTTTGGTCCTTATGGTGGTCGATTTGTAGGTGAGACATTGATAGAAGCTATTTACTCATTAGAAGAAGCATATACTTTTTATCAAAATAACACTGAATTTCGAGCGGATATGGATAAAGATCTAGCAAATTTTGTTGGTCGCCCATCTCCGATATATTTAGTTCAAAATTGGATGAAAAAAATAGGTGGGGCTAAAATTTATCTCAAACGAGAAGATTTAAATCATACTGGTTCTCATAAAGTTAATAACACTATAGGCCAAGCTTTATTGGCTAAACGTATGGGAAAGACACGTATTATTGCCGAAACAGGGGCTGGCCAACATGGTGTCGCAACGGCAACTGTTGCTGCCCGTCTTGGCATAAAATGTATCATTTATATGGGTGCGAAAGACATAAAACGTCAAGTACGGAATGTTCACCAAATGAAATTATTAGGTGCTAAGGTTATTTCAGTTGAATCTGGTTCTAGTACTTTAAAGGATGCATTAAATGAAGCTTTACGTGATTGGTCCACTAATGTGGACAATACTTTTTATATTATTGGCACAGCATCTGGTCCTCACCCATATCCAGTTATAGTACGTGATTTTCAGACCATTATTGGTCGCGAAGCACGTAATCAAATTTTGGAGGCTACTGATAGATTGCCCGATGCATTAATAGCCTGTATTGGTGGCGGTTCAAACGCGATAGGTCTATTTCACCCATTTATAGAAGATGAAAAAGTAGAGATGTATGGTGTTGAAAGTGCTGGTTATGGAATTGAAACTGGTAAACATGCAGCGCCATTATACGCCGGAAGACCGGGAGTGTTACATGGTAATCGTACTTATCTGATGCAGGATGATAATGGTCAGATTATTGAAACTCATTCAATTTCAGCAGGCTTAGACTATCCTGGAGTAGGGCCGGAGCATGCTTTTCTTAAAGATATTGGCAGAGTAAATTATGTTGTTGTTACAGATGATGAGGCATTGCAAGCATTTCATGATTTGACACGTATGGAAGGTATTATTCCGGCCCTAGAATCAAGTCATGCGCTTGCTTATGCAAGTAAATTAGCACCAACAATGTCGTCAGATAAAATTTTATTAGTAAATTTATCAGGTCGTGGTGATAAGGATATACATACTGTCGCTACATTATCTGACGTAAAATTATGAAGATAAACTATGAGTCGTATTAGTCGATGTTTTAAAGGTTTAAGGGCAGATAATCAAACAGCTCTGATTCCCTATATAACAGCAGGCGATCCAGTATCATGTATGACTTTGCCATTAATGCATGCCCTGGTAGGAGCTGGAGCGGATATATTAGAGATAGGAATTCCTTTTTCAGATCCAATATCTGATGGTCCGGTTATACAGAAAGCTTGCGAACGAGCTTTAAAAAATGATGTAAATCTTGCTCATGTATTTAAAATAATTAAAAATTTTAGAAAAAATAATGCATATACACCTGTAGTGTTAATGGGGTACTTAAATCCTATTGAAGCCATGGGTTTTGAATTATTCGCGAAAAATGCGATGCAAGTTGGAGTTGATGGAATCTTAATTATTGATCTGCCACCGGAGGAATCGGATGAATATGTATCCATGATGAAAGAAAATAATATTGATACTATTTTTCTCGTATCCCCAACTACCTCGAAGGAACGTATGATGATAATAGCTCAATATACTAGAGGCTTCATTTATTATGTTGCTATTAAAGGTGTAACCGGAGTATCGGCATTGGATATGGATAGCGTTAGGAATCAATTGAGAAAATTACGTAATTGCACTAATTTACCGGTAAGCGTAGGTTTTGGTATTAGCGATGCCCAATCGGCAGCTAAGATCTCGGAGGTTGCGGATGCTGTGGTAGTGGGCAGTGCTTTAGTGCGGTGTATTGCGGAGAATTTGGATGGACCAGAGAATTTGGTCATTTCTGCTGTGTGTCTACTGGCAAAAATGCGCTATGCAATTGATGCACGTAATATATTTAAGTGAACTGCTGTGAAATACCAATAAGGTGATAAAATGAGTTGGTTTGAGAAATTAATCCCTGCAAAGATTCGTACTACGGCTCGTAGTCGTTCCATCCCGGAGGGTGTTTGGTGCAAATGTTCAGCATGTGAAAATATTTTATATCGTGCCGAATTAGAACGCAATTTATATGTATGTCCTAAATGTGGGTATCATCAGCGTATTAATGCCAGAATACGTCTAGGGAGTTTTCTTGATCAAGATGGATGTGTTGAAATTGCTGCCAATATCAAGCCTATTGATACCTTAAAATTTAAAGACAGCAAGAAATATAAAGACCGTATTAGCCAGGCTCAAAAAAATACGGGTGAGAATGATGCGCTTTTAGCGATAGAGGGAACTCTCAATAATCTTCCAGTTATTGTTGTTGCATTCGACTTTAATTTTATGGGTGGGTCAATGGGATCTGTGGTAGGAGAGAAATTTGTTCGTGCAGCTCAATTGTCATTTAAAAAACGTATACCATTGATCTGTTTTACTGCAAGTGGCGGTGCTCGGATGCAAGAAGGCCTACTATCCTTAATGCAAATGGCTAAAACTAGTGCAATATTGGCGCAGCTAAGTAAGGCTGGAATTCCATTTATTTCCGTTTTAACAGATCCAACTATGGGTGGTGTTTCTGCAAGCTTAGGTATGTTGGGTGATATAAATATTGCTGAACCTAAAGCATTAATAGGGTTTGCTGGTCCTCGTGTAATCGAACAAACGGTACGTGAAACTTTGCCAAAAAGTTTTCAACGTAGCGAGTTTTTATTAAAACATGGAGCAATTGATATGATTGTTGATCGCCGTAAATTGCGTAATATTTTAACTAATTTATTGACTATTCTACAAAAACGTGAAGCAGTATAAGTTTATAGTCATATTATGAAATTTACTAATTTATCGAAATGGCTACAGTGGCAGGAAAATTTACATTTTACTGAGGTGGATCTAGGACTAGAGCGAATAAGTCGAGTTTGGAAGCAACTCGGCGGTACAGGTAAGTTTCCATTCACCATAATAACTGTTGCTGGGACTAATGGCAAAGGCTCATCAGTTTCTATGCTTGAATCTATTTTGCGAGCATCAGGATATCGAACTGGTGTATATACCTCGCCTCATCTATTGCGTTATAATGAGCGTATCCGCATTAACTGTAAGCCCTGTAATGACAAGGAGATATGTCAATCATTTGAAAGAATTGATGGTGCTCGTAATGATTCTTCGCTAACCTATTTTGAATTTGCCACTTTGGCAGCAATGGATATTTTCTGTCGGAATCATCCAGATATAGTCATTTTGGAAGTTGGTATGGGGGGTCGTTTAGACGCGGTAAATTTATTTGATGCGGACATTGCTTTGATTACATCCATTTCATTAGATCACACTATGTGGTTGGGCAATGATAGAGAAAATATTGCTATGGAGAAAGCCGGAATTATCAGATCGAATAAATCAGTAGTTTTTTCCGAACAATTGCCAGCTACAAGTATCTTAGAATATTCAAAATCACTCGACGCCATATGTTATATAGCTGAAAAGGATTTCTTTGCTGAGGAAAATGATAAATCTTGGAATTGGTATAATACGCATATTGACTGGCCATTATTACCGCTACCATCACTTCTTGGTAGTTATCAAGTGCAAAATGCTGCTGCTGTTTTACAGGTAATTATCTTATTAAATCAATTGGGTTTATGTATCCATGTCTCATCTATAAAAGTTGGTTTGAGAAATATTGAACTTTTAGGTCGCTTCCAAGTGATAATAGGTGATGTTGAACGTATATTTGATGTCACCCATAATCATCAAGGTGCATGTAATCTTGCTAGATTGTTAATGGAGAGAAAGACTAAAGGGCGAACTTATGCTGTTTTATCCATGCTAAAAGATAAGGATATAAATGCGGTGATTGAGCCATTAAAAGGAGTTATTGATTATTGGTTAGTTGCTAGTCTTAACTGTAGTCGAAGTATGAATAATACAATTATTGCCGATAAGATTAGGGCTATCGTGGGAGGGAATGATATTGTTGCATATAAGTCAGTTGTAGAGGCTTATAAAGAAGCTATGATTCAGGCTAAATACAATGACCGTGTTTTAATATTTGGATCATTCTATACTGTAGAGGCAGTTATGAAATTAATTTTTTAATCTTCATTTTTTAAAAATTGATCTGTTCATGAATCAGTACCTGTTCATATCTATAAATATATAATAATTTCTTTATTATGGTCTCTCTATTTTTAGCTTTATATACGCTTGAATAATAAATCCCAGATTGTATGACCTAGGCGTAGTCCACGGTGCTCAAACTTAGTCATTGGGCGAGAATATGGATTATCTATACAGCCAATTCCATCACCAAGATTAATAAAATTATTATTATTTGACACATAATCCAACATTTGATTAGCATAATTTTGCAAGTCAGTTGCCATATGGAGATAACCACCAGATCTAATCTTATTGGCTAAGACTTCGATAAACTGGTCTTGAATAATGCGGCGTTTGTGATGACGTTTCTTATGCCATGGATCGGGAAAATATATTTGAACCCGATCCAAACTGTTATTCATAATTTGATGATTGAGTAGTTCTAACGCATCGTTATAGGCTATTTTTAGATTATTAAGTCCAAGGTTGCTGGTCATATTAAGTAATTGTCCGATTCCAGGTCGATATACTTCAACGCCAATAAAATCTTGATCTGGTTGTTCCGCAGCCATTTTTGCTAGAGATTTACCGTTACCAAAACCAATTTCTAATACCTTAGGCGCATTACGATTAAATAATTCGTCAAGATTAAGCAGTTTATTACTATTATCTATTCCTAGTTGTGACCATAAATCATTTAAAGCACGCCGTTGTCCTGGTGTCAATTTTCTTTCGCGACGTACAAAACTACGTACTGTTCGCAGAGGTTTGTCTTCTATCATTTATTAAATCTTTTTTGAAAAAAAGTTCTCATTTATGTTATGAAATCGTAAAATATCTTAATAATAAAAAATTATAGGAATTCATATGCCATTGCGCAGTAAAAATTTATATTCATCCAATAGTACTTCCTGTTGCAATGATTGTGTTGATAAAGAATCTCGATCGGATATTTTGTTTTGGTCAGCTCTATCATTGGTAGTCATAGGATATATCTTAGATATGTTTTTTTTAAAATAATGTCGTTAAAATATTTTCTAAATTGGCTCAAATGTTAGGATTTATATGTTTTTTTAATGGATAGTATGTGGATGGGGTTAGCTGTTGGGATGTTATTGGTTGGTATGTTGGGACGTATACCCCGTGAATTTGTATCATCAACATTAGGCAGAGGAGAAAGTTGTAGCGGTATATTACGAGCAACCATTATGGGATTATTTTTAGATTTATGTAGCCATGGAATTTTATTGATAGCAATGCGTTTATATTGAAGAGGGGCTAGCCTAGGTCAAGTTATGGCTTTTTTGATCGCAAGTCCTTGTAATTCATTATCATTAACTGTGATATTGATCTCGTTATAGAATGGTCATGGACATTATTGCTTATAATGCCCTCCATGATTATAGGAATTATTAGTGGATTAATATTTAATTAGTTGGTGAAAATTAAGTCTTTGCCTTCCAATCCAAATCAAATATAATTTAATAATTTCGAACTTTGGTCTGAGGCAAAAAAACGTCTTCGAGCAACTAATTGCGATCTAGATTGGTGGATAACCATGCTTTGTAAGGGTATCAAGGATTCTATTATGATTGTACGTTGGTTATTATCAGGGGTATTGATAGCAGCAGCTATTCGGACATTAATGCCAATAGATAATTTCCAAACCTATTTTGGTGCTACATCATCCGTCTTAGGAATAACGTTAATTGTAGCTACTATTTTAGAAATTTGTTCAGAAGGATCTACTCCTATTGCTTCCGATGTATTGACACATGCCAATGCTCCAAGAAATAGCTTTGCATTTTTAATAACGGGAGTCTATACCGATTACACTGAAATCATGTCTCTACGAGAAACAACTAGATCGTGGAAAGTGGCTTTATTTTTACTGCTAGTTACTATTCCTCAGGTCATCCTAATATCTTGGCTGATAAATCTGTCTAATATATAACAATATATTCTAGATGTGCTTTATAGATCTGAAGTCTGTGCTGTATGTAGTCGAACAATCAAATTTATTTATGATGTTTTATATCTTCAATATTGGCATAATTTTAAGTATATTTAGATATATTAATTAATTTAAGCATTGATTTGGTACCTACTATTTATATTAATGCCGTCTTTACCTCTAGTTCTATTTTAATTTGGCCATCTTCTGTTTTTGTTGTTCTGCTTGTTTACGGCGTGACTTCTTGGGATCGGTAATTAATTTACGGTAAATCTCAATACGATCTTTGTGACGTAAGGAGGTTTTTAGTGTGCATATTTTGCCGAATATACCGCATTTATCGGCGGTGATATTAATTTGCGGAAAGTGTTTTAAGATGCCAGAGTTTTTAATAGCTTTCTCAACTGTATAATGTTCGGGGATTTTCAAAGATAAAATAAGTTGTTCGCTAGGAATGGCATATGAGACTTCGACCGTAATAAAATTAATTATTTCCATAGATATCTTGCGCACGCTTATAAAATGCATTTACTAACGAACCCAAAATTTGGGTAAATATTGGCTCTAATGCTATTTTAATTATGCGATTAGAAAAATCAAAATTTATATGTAATTGTATTTGACAGCCAGTGCCATATTTAAATGGCTCAAATTGCCAACAGCCCTCCAAATGTCTAAATGGACCATCAATCATCTCAATAGTAATTGATTCATCCTCAATTAATGTATTACGAGTAGAAAAGGTACGGCAGATACCACCTTTGGTTAGATCGAGAGAAGCGGCAATAACATCTTCAGATTTACTGATAATTGTGCTGTTATTGCACCATGGCAAAAATAATGGATAGGCTTCAACATCGTTGACTAGATTATACATTTGTTCTGGTGTGTATAGAACTAATAATCTACGAGTAATGGTTGTCATTAATTTATCTTTAATAACTATGAAAAATGAGTTTAAGGCCGATATTTTTTAAAATATATAATATCTACCACTCTAACATGATGTGTTAAAAAAATACCTTGAGATAATAAGAGATATGACTTTTAAATATTAATTATTTATCAAAAATATACGTTGTCAATTAATATAAGAAATCTAGATAGTGGGTGGTATATTTATGATATAGCTTTGACTTTCCATATGTACAGATAGTTATGTTAGATGTATTATTTTCTTGTATGTAATTTCACAATACATGTTCCTAATTTTATCATGGTCTACTTATTGGTAAGTATAATTTATTTGAGACTAGAGGTCTACCGATCATTAGTAAAAATTGCATTGCCTAAATTAAATGTGACAAGGTCACTTCATTTTAGGATGAAATTATACAACATTTTGCATATTATGCTTAAAAAATTTAGTTGATCCGAGCGTTAGTTAAATAATATCTCATTATAATTATTTTAAGATAAATTTAACTATATTGATGGATTATTGTTGAGCTATAATATGTATCTAAGTATTTATAATTTGAATGTACCTTAAATTTAAATTGAAAAATATTTCATCGTATCATTAAAACTGTTTTGGCATTATCAATATATTTTATATTGCAAGGAGTTTATATATTTAATCAAGCTTATGATCGTTCATGTTGATATACGAATAAGTTTGAGGTCTCGCGAAGATGAAATTTATTTCCGTAAATATTTTTCTCAATGTTGCAGATTATCCTGGATTGATTTTATCCTAAATATATCCTTGTTGGGGTACAGAAATGTGAAAAATAAAGATGGTGTTGGTACCGACGTTATTTCGTACTTTCTATATTTACTAGTGGAAATAACAGGATAGATGTAGGATACATATAGAAAACTTTATTCTGAGATTGAAGGTAAGAGGGGGTGAGGGTTCCTTAGTGGCTCGTAAGAAAATAATAGTAAATTTATCTAGAAAATGGAAAAATACTTTTGGGGTTGTCCGATCGGTCAATATATTGGTGTTTTTAGAATAATTTTATGTCTATTATTGTAATAATATATAGCTTTACATATTTAGGATCCATTGATCGTTGTCCTTTATAAAAATGAAATGATATTATTTTTTAAGTTAAAATGTTACATCTTGGGTCGCCATTCAATGTTTATATTAAAATTGAAGATCGACTACAGCGCCTGTTTTAGTAAATATCCGAAATACAATGTCCGATCATGGTCATTTTAAATGGAGTAAATTTATTATCTATACCCCCCCTCAGTAAATTTAGTTATACATCCATATGAGCATATGTCCAGGATGATTCTTATATTGACGCGAAAACTATATTTAAAATTTTAAGTTGACGTCTAATTCGCATAGTTATTGACTGTATAAATATATACGAACAACCTTCTATAACCTGGATAAGCGATAGCGATCCAAAGCCTTTTATTTAATGATATTTTTGGTTTGATGTTATGTCATTCGCTAAATTGTAAGTATGAAAATATGGTGGCATGGAGGAGATCGTACGATCATATAAATGCTAGAATATTATTTGTTGGGAGAATGGAATGTTTGCAAATATTTAAAGATGGTGTATTACCATTATAGATAAATATTAAATTTCAACATCTGTTATAATTGCTGTTAAATGGATGATTTATAATAATTTAATTTATAGTGGCACATATAGTTTTCGCATAATTTTTATTTAATGCTCTTGAGTCTATTGGCGATATTTATGTCGCAATTATTATTGGTTGCAAGGATGTTTTTTGTAAATCAAATACTTATGAAATTTCATTTTACTTACTTAAAGTAACAAATTAATAATTCTAAAGAGTATAAATAATGAATAATGATCAAGCAGAATCTGCTGTTAATGTAGGCATCTATAAGGACATTACGGAGTGGGACATTAATGATGGAGGCCTTAAAATTGTTGCTAAACGAATGAAGGGTAAGTTTAGGAATTTAAAATGGCTAGGTATGTCCGTCTGGCTGATCTTTTTTTTAGGCCCATATATTCGTTGGAATGGATTGCAGGCGATCCTATTTGATATTCCTAATCAACATTTTACTTTCTTTTCCATAACCATATTTCCTCAAGATATATGGATGTTGTCGTTTACCCTACTATTTTTTGCTATCTTGTTAGCTGCAGTGACCAGTATTGCTGGGCGGGTGTTTTGTGGCTATTTTTGTTTTCAGACAGTTTGGACTGACGTGTATTCATTTATTGAAACTAAACTTGAAGGCAATACTCCCTCAAAAGCACAAAAATTTAGAAATGCACAGTGGACGTTTAATAAAACCATGCGTGTTTTATCAAAACACACTCTTTGGTTGATGATTGCGTTATTAACAGGGTTGTCATTTGTGGCATGGTTTACTGATGTCTTTCAGCTTTGGGGGGATTATTTTACTCTGCAAGCGCCAATGGCCGCTTGGTTAATTCTTGCAACATTTGCCGTATTTACCTATGGCTTTGCTGGTTTCATGCGTGAGCAGGTTTGTTTTTGGTTATGTCCCTATGCGAGGCTACAGGGTGTAATGTATGACCAAGATACGTTACTGCCAGCTTATGATTTTGAACGCGGTGAGCCTAGAGGAAAGTTGAAAAAAGATGGAATGGATATTTCCAATGGAAGTTGTATTGATTGTAAAGTATGCGTTGCTGTATGTCCAACTGGCATCGATATCAGAAAAGGTCAACAGGAGGGCTGTATTACCTGTGGCGTTTGTATCGATGCTTGCGATAGTATTATGGACAAAACAAATCAGCCCCGTGGTTTGATCCGATATGCTTCTTATAAAGAATTACACCATAATGAACAATCTATATCACTGATAAAACGCCCCAGGGTGTTTATTTATACTTTAATACTATTAGGCTCATTGTTGAGTGTGGTATATGGATTTATGCATTTGTCACCAACAGAGTTTAAGGTAATTCATGAGCGTCAGCCTTTATTCGTAAGGCTCAGTGATGGTTCAATACAGAATAAATATACATTAAAATTATTCAACAAAACTAAGGAAAATATTGACATTGAATATCATATCGAAGGTCTAAAAGGTGCCTCCTTGCATGGTGTGAAAAATATTTTTACGGTGAAACCTGGTAAAATAGTTCCGATTACAGCTCTCGTGAAGGTGGCAGAAGCAAACCTTACATCAGATCTTGTTCCTATTATATTTAAGGCTACTGCAATATCTGAGCCAATGATTACGGCACGGTATGAAAGTATGTTTATTGCACCCACACGCAATTAATTAATAGTTTTATGTTTCTCTGAAAATATTTTGTTGATGTGTAATGTTCGTATCTGGGGCAATTCTATATCTATTTTTGATTAAGGAATTTTAGGTTACTCTAATTGACATATATCAATACTTTATGTATGTTTATAGCGCATAATATAGTCGAACATTGTTGAAAACAATAAATTTTTAATGGAATTTTGGAGTAATATTTATGAAATCGTTGTACAAAAAGTGGGGAAGAAGTGTCATTCTCTCATCCTCTTTGTTATTTGTCCCTTTTTTATCTACCACGATAGTGGCTGGCGAATCGATAGAAGTGGGCAAAATTGGAGTAGAATCTGATATCTCGGGTCTAAAACGCGTTACTCAGACTTTGGTGGCACCGCCCTTCTTACCTGCACATGAGCAAGTTGCCATAGGCGCTCCTAAAATTATTGCCATGACAATGAAGATCGTTGAAAAAGAGATGGAAATTGCGGAGGACGTATTCGTTCAAGCAATGACGTTTGAAGGCTCAAATCCGGGTCCAATAATTATCGTTCACAAGAATGATTACGTTGAGTTAACCTTACAGAATCCTGCAACTAATAGTATGGTCCACAATATTGATCTTCATTCAGCTACAGGTGCCTTAGGTGGCGCTCAAATGACAGAGGTGGCTCCTGGTGAAGAGGCTGTTCTACGATTTAAAGCTACTAAATCTGGCGTATTTGTTTATCATTGCGCACCTGGTGGTGTAATGATACCTTTCCATGTGGTATCAGGTATGAATGGCGTGATTATGGTATTGCCACGTAATGGCCTCACAGATAAGACAGGCAATAGTGTTTCTTATGACAAAGGTTATTACATCGGAGAACAAGATTGGTATGTTCCTCAAGATGAAGAGGGTGAATTCAAACGTTATTCTTCGCCTGCAGAAGCTATGGGTGATACATTTGAGGTAATGAAAACCTTAATACCGACACATCTTACTTTCAATGGTAAAGTTGGTGCTATCACCGGCAAACATGCTATGAAGGCTAAGGTTGGTGAAACTGTTTTATTTATCCATTCACAAGCTAATCGTGATTCACGTGTACATTTAATCGGCGGTCACGGTGACTTAGTATGGCGTGGTGGTTCGTTTAATGATGCACCAGCTACCAACCTTCAGAGTTGGTCTGTGGTGGGCGGTGAAGCTGTTGCTGCATTATATACTTTTCAACAACCAGGTATATATGCATATGTAAATCATAATTTGATTGAATCTATTATGCTTGGTGCTGCTGCACATGTTTCAGTTGAAGGCGCATGGAACAATGACTTAATGGAACAAGTTTCTAAGCCAAGTCCTATTAATTAGGAACTCTGGATTGTTATGAATTTGTAGTAGAGAGAAGGCTTTTAAAATAACCTTCTCTCTCTATGAGCATCTTTTATCTACAAAAGATGATTAATTTATCAATAATATTTTTCAGCAGTAATGTAACCTGGATAATAAATTAGCATGATATTTATATATAATAGAGTAGAGTTTTCAAAACTCTAAACCAATAAATATATTGATTCATAACAATGGGGCAATAATTAATGTTTTATTTTTAATCTTGAGGAAATGTAATTTAGCAAATCATTGTTTAATTGCAGGTACTTTTCTATTATCCAAGATATTAGAGGATGGATGTCCATTCTTTTTAATAATAAAGATCAAATTATCTTCTGTCTCTGTTGTATGAATCAATATATTTTGGGATATTGAACAATAAACTGGGATGTCTATAAATGCGCCGATATCAGTGGCGATAACACGCAGTCTCTCACCCGCCTTCATTTTTGAAAGTGCTCTTTTTGTTCTTAACAAGGGGAGAGGACAATTGAGCCCCGATGTATCGATTTCTATGTCGAAATGGGGTGTGATTGTTGTATTTAAATTATTAATCAATTGTGATCTAAAGATTATATCTACTTAATTCCATTTAAGGGCGCTGCCTGTCTGGTATTCAGTAACTCTAGTCTCGAAAAAATTTTTCTCTTTCTTCATATTAGCTTGTTCATCAAGCCAAGATAAAGTGGCTGTAGCACCTGGGAATGGTTCTGCAAATCCCAGTTGCCTAGCTCGGCGGTTTGCAATAAAACGGAATTGGCCGATATGTGCCTCCTTTGAATAACCTAAGATAGGGTCTCGTAAAATATAGCCGGCATAAATATCTTCAGCAGCATCGGCTTCCTCCCACATTTGTTGTACTTGTATTGGATCTAAATGTACATTCTCTTCCTTTATAATTTGTCTGACCACTCTAATACCAAATGAAGCATGCAGTACTTCGTCGCGCATAATATATTGAAATTGTTCGGATGTACCCTTCATTAATCCACGTCGTTGTAATGCAAAAATTGGAGTGAAGCCATTATAGAACCAGCAACCTTCAAAGATGCCGCTAAAAAAAGCATAGGCCATGACAAAATTTTCTAATTCATCACGATTATGTAAATCAACATCTCTACGTAAGACGGAGTCTAGGCGATTATTGGCCATTTTAATCTTTTGATTGATTTCAGGTACGATGCGATAACGGTTATAGATTTCACCTTGGTCAAGACCAATGGTTTCAATACAATGTTGGTATGTCCATGTATGTAAGGCTTCCTCATACACTTGTCGAGCTTGATAAATTTGTAATTCAGGGGCACTCATTTTTTCCATCACGGCTAATCCTATGTTGCGCATAGCCAAGATATCGGATGTTGTTAAATATGACAATACGTTTTCATAGACGTGGCGTTCTTCTGTTGTTAAATTATGACGGTAATCATGAACGTCTTGTGCCATATTAATATCCAGTGGTGTCCAGTGATTTTTGTTGGCATTTAGGAAATATTTCCATGCCCATGGGTATTTGAATGGTGCCAATTGGTTGATATCTGTCATTCCATTAATGACTCGTTTGTCATTTGCGTTTATTGGAGCAATATCTGTAGATTTATTTATATTTGATTTTGGTTTAACTACTGGTGAAGATATGGTGATTGAAGTTTTTTCTGATAGTGGATCGTCCCAATTTAACATTATTGACAGACCTCGCAGTTCGGTTCAGGTATCGAGTTTGCTGTTACTTTTCTAACGGTTTTCGGAGATGGAGGTGGCTTTTCGCTACTAGTTTTTTCTACAGAGGTTGCGGCTATGGCTCGTAGATAATAAGTCGTCTTAAGGCCACGAATCCAGGCTAATTTATATAGATTATCCATTGCTTTACCCGACGGCTCGGACATATATAAATTCAAGCTTTGTGATTGATCTAGCCATTTCTGACGACGAGAAGCTGCTTCAATTAACCAGCGAGAATCAATCTCGAAGGCAGTAGCATACAATTCTTTTAGCTCTTTTGGAATACGGTCAATGTTTTGTAAGCTACCATCATAGTATTTTAGATCGTTAATCATGACATCATCCCATAGGTTATATTTCTTCAAATCTTTAACCATATAAGAGTTGATAGCAGTGAATTCTCCCGATAAGTTGGATTTAACAAATATATTTTGATAGGTGGGTTCAATGGATTGGCTTACACCACAAATATTGGAAATGGTTGCTGTAGGTGCGATAGCCATCGTATTGGAATTGCGCATACCTTGTTTCCTTATTTTATTACGTAAAGTATTCCAGTCCAAGGTTGTGGCATCATCTTGTTGCAAATAATTATCACGTGATTTTTTTAAAATCTTAATGGAATCGATCGGTAAAATGCCCTTGCTCCATAAGCTGCCCTCGTAGGAATTATAGATACCACGTTCTTTTGCCAAATTTGAGGACGCTTCTATAGCGTAATAGCTAACAGCTTCCATAGAAGTATCTGCAAAGTTGATAGCTTTTTCCGAATTATAAGGAATGCGCATTTTGTAAAGTGCATCTTGAAAACCCATAATACCGAGACCAACAGGTCGATGTTTTAAATTTGATTTGCGCGCTTGTGGCACGCTATAATAATTATATTCAATCACGTTATCTAACATACGCATGGCTGTGATAATAGTACGTTTTAGCTTGGGTAGATCAAGACCATTTTCGTTGATATGTTGTGGTAGGTTTACGCTGCCTAGATTGCACACTGCTATTTCATCACTCGATGTATTTAGTGTGATTTCAGTACATAAGTTAGAGCTATGTACGACACCAACATGTTGTTGTGGGCTTCGTAGAATACATGGATCCTTAAATGTTATCCATGGGTGACCCGTTTCAAACAGCATGCCCAACATTTTGCGCCACAGATTATTTGCGGGCAATATCTTGAAATTACTAATTTCTCCACGTGCAGCTTTTTCTTCATATTGTATGAAGGCTTCTTCAAATTTAATCCCGGTTAGATCATGAAGATTGGATACTTCCTCTGGAGAGAATAGGGTCCAATTTTCATTTCTGGTCACACGCTTCATGAACAAATCTGGAATCCAATTGGCTGTATTCATATCATGAGTACGGCGACGATCGTCACCGGTATTTTTTCGTAAGTCTAGAAATTCTTCTATGTCAATATGCCATGTTTCTAGATAAGCGCACACAGCACCTTTGCGTTTCCCACCTTGATTAACAGCTACGGCAGTATCATTCGCTACTTTCAAGAAAGGTACAACACCTTGTGATTTGCCATTGGTACCCTTAATGTGAGATCCTAGACCACGCACATAAGTCCAATCATTACCTATGCCTCCAGCATATTTAGATAATAAGGCATTATCATGAATGGCTTTATATATGCTACTTAGGTCATCAGGGATAGTTGTAAGGTAGCAAGATGATAGTTGTGGGCGTAATGTACCTGAATTAAATAGTGTGGGGGTGCTACTCATAAAGTGAAATGACGATAGCAAGTTGTAAAATTCAATGGCATGCTTCTCTCGATTATCTTCATCAATAGCCAGACCCATTGCTATGCGCATATAAAATGCCTGCGGCAATTCGAAGCGAGAGCCATTGAAATTTATAAGGTAGCGATCATATAAAATTTGTAGGCCAAGGTAGGTGAATTTAAGGTCATTTTCTGGTTTCAGTGCTTTGCCTAATTCATCAAGGTCGTATTCATTGAGCTCTGGTGCTAATAATTCGTGGTTAATTGCACATTCTATATAATGGGCAAAATATTTAGGATAAATTACATCCATTTCTGATTGGGAGTGATTGCGCGGCGCATCATATACGTATGTTAGGGCTTCTCGTCGTATATTATCCATTAAAAGCCGGGCAGTAACAGTACTATATGCTGGATCTTTTTCTATAAAGGTTCGTGCTGACATTACTATCACCTTCTCGACATCTTTTTCAGATATACCATCGAATAAGTTATGCAAGGTATCTTTTAAGATGGCGTCGCCATTTACCTCATTAATTCCTTCACAAGCCTCAGTAATTAATCTTTTCAGTCGTTCAATATTTAATGGACTTTTCGTGCCATCCATTGATTTAACACACAGTGTGGATTGTAACTTTTCCCTTTTAACTCGCTTCTGTGCTTGAGATTCTCGATATAAAACATATGCCCGTACTACCTTATGTTGACCATCTCGCATTAATGCTAATTCAACTTGATCTTGAATGTCCTCAATATGAATAGTACAGCTATCCTCAAATCGACGCATTAAATTGTTAGCAATCTTTTGAGTAATTTTCCCAACAACTTCATGGATTCTACCACTATCCTTTGCATTATCTCCTTCAACAGCAAGAAAGGCCTTGGTGATTGCAATGATAATTTTATCTCTATCGAAACTGGTTACTTCTCCATTGCGATGAATAACCTGATATTGACTTTGTGTGGAGGAATCTAGAGAAAATTCTTCCGTTGTCTCACTTATCATAATGATTTTATCTCATGTAAAATTAGGTACGACCCGAAAACTGTAAAGCTATTATAGCTCTTTAATAATCTTAAAATAAGGTAAATATTGTTTTCTTAGAGGTATTTACAAGTTAGTAATCACTTTTATTACTTGCTCTATGTGTTCCTTCACTTTAACTTCTCTCCATTCTCTGATTAATACGCCTTTATCGTCTATTAAAAAGGTACTGCGTATGATTTCTACATATTCTTTCCCATAATTACGCTTGAGATGTAAAACATCGAAGAGATTACAGGCATATTCCTCCTCATCTGATAGAAGCTCAAAGGGAAAGTCTTGTTTTTTTTTTAAATTCTTCATGAACTTGAATGCTATCGCGTGAAACACCCACTATAATAGTCCTATGTTCATTGAATATTGCAATGCGATCTCTAAAATTTTGTCCCTCTAATGTGCATCCCGGGCTGTTATCCTTAGGGTAAAAATAAAGAATGATATTTTTACCTAAATTTTCAGATAAGCGGAATGTTTTATTGCCGGTTCTTGGAAGTTCGAAATCTGGTATTACTTTATTAAGCTGAACTTTGCCCATGGGTTATCCTGTGATTACTTAAGATAATCGTTATATTATAACATAAAAGTGGCTAAATTTGTTATCTTAAATTTTAGGTAGTATGGTGTAATAAGATAGTTTATTTAAAATAGCTTATAGGTTTAGGGGTTTTTGATGATGTTCAGTGGCAGTATGGTAGCGCTAGTAACACCAATGCAGGCAGATGGTTCATTGGATAGTGACTGTCTGAAAAATTTGGTTGAATTCCATCTATCTGAAGGAACAAATGCCATTGTCGCTGTTGGCACAACAGGTGAGTCTGCAACCTTGTCAATAGAAGAGCATTGCGAGGTTATCGGTCACGTAATCAAGCAGGTAAATGGTCGCATTCCTGTCATTGCTGGTACAGGTTCTAATTCAACCAGCGAAGCAATTGAGCTTACTAGATATGCTAAAGATTTAGGTGTAGACGGGGTTTTGTTGGTGGCACCATATTACAATAAGCCGACTCAACTAGGTTTATATCTTCACTATAAAGCTATAGCAGAAGCTGTTGATATTCCTCAAATTTTATATAATGTTCCTGGACGTACGGCCTGTGATATATTGCCGGAAACAATATCACAGCTTGCTGATATAAGTAATATTGTAGGCATAAAAGAGGCAACAGGGGATCTGAGTAGAGTTAAAAAAATTAAGGCGCTCTGTGGTGATAAAATTGAACTTTATACAGGCGAAGATATTAATACTGTAAATTTTATTTTAGCAGGAGGTGTTGGCATAATTTCTGTCACTGCAAATGTTGTTCCGGCCGCTCTGCACAATATGTGTGTTGCAGCGCTTGTCAATGATGGTAAGAAAGCACATCAAATAAATGAAAATTTGATATTGCTTCATAAAAATTTATTTTTAGAGTCTAATCCAATTCCTGTTAAATGGGCTTTGACTCAAATGCATTTGATTTCTCAAGGTATACGTTTGCCAATGACAGTATTATCAGAACGATATCATCAGCCAGTACGTGAAGCCTTAATTGCCGCTGGAGTATTAATCTAAAATAATGGATACTAATTATCTTACATCCCTGTCCCTGTTCTCGTTTTTGCTATTAACCACTATCGTTAGTGGTTGTATAGTTCCTTCATCAGTTTTAGATATAGTGCCTTCATCATCTTTAGATACAGTTATACGTGATGATGTTACGGAGTATAGGAAAACAACAGCAATGAAACCTTTGATGGCTCCCTCTTGACTTGGATCCCCCATATATCAGAGATGGAACCGCAGTTAATAAAATTTATTTGAATGCAGTTTTGTATTTTATAGGTAACTTACTAGTTGATTTATTAAATACTTTAGATATCTAATATGCAATTGCATTGAATTAAAGATTATTTTCTAAGACGGCATTATTGAATTGATTTTGAGGTCTATAGTAAATGGTAATTATTTGACAATCTCTTACATATTCATAGAAATATGATTAAAATATATTCTAAATTTATAGAAATAAATATCATTAGATATATCATATTTTTCATTTTTATGAAGATCATATTTATTAATTATTAAAATTAGTTCAATTATATTCATACATCTAAATATATTAATGATCTTTTTTATAGTTGTTAAACAGTACGTATATTTACATAAAGCCCACTAAATTACTATGGATTAAAATTTAAAAGAAATATTTATTGATTGATATATGATCATACACATAAGGGTGTATTGTTATAATTTATATTTCCTGATGTTAGTGATCTTTACAGTTTGAATATGAAGAACTATTAGGTGGGGATGCGACGTTATCGAAGGGATTGAATAAAAACTTGCTGTTTCAGTCTACGTAAATATATATGAAAATATAAATTTTTGCTTATAATAGCCTTTGCAAATTTATAGTGAGATTTTCAGTGCATAGATATCACAATATGCCAAGATGAACTTATCTCTTTTTACTTACCTTTTAGATGAAATATTTGCAATAAGAAATATGTGTTGGTGAGGCGGTAAGAATATTTAGGTCAGATAATCGACCTACGTTGTTTTGTCTTATCTTATAAATTAATCAATTATTTTTATGTGGTTTATTTTGGAATTGTTGTCCTGGTACAAATGATATTTTATATGTCAAAATTAATGTATTTGCCTTGTTCACAATCTTAAGGGAGTCATTAATATTAAAACCTTTTTAAATTTAAAATTATATTTAGGTATCGTATTTTTTGGGCGTTAGTTCTATTTTGACTGAGGATGTATTGTGCAACTCAAATTTTTGTCAGTGATATATTGAAAGATATATTCAATTTTTGATGATTTTATTGGTAATGAAAGTGTTTTAGAAAACGTGTAGAGACGAATTCACTTGTCAAATTATTCGCGATCACATCCACTGGGTTAATGTGTTTTTCATCGACGTAGAGACGTCAATTATTTATAATTTTTACTATTCTTTAATAGTATTATCAAGATTTTGATATATCTCGATAAAGTCAAATACACTGCAATTGAATTGAATGAGACTAGATATGGTCATTAATTTTTGAGATCAAGGATCTGAGCAATGTAATATTATCTTAATAAATAGTACGGTACAAAAATAATATTGGTGTAATTGTGGGTATCGGTGTCGTAGATTTCATATTTTTGGCTAGTGCTATTTTTCAATAGTCCATAGATGACGTACAGTGTCATTCTTGGTATATAATAAATAACTTTTATATTTATATTGATCACTTGCTGATAGCAGCCTTTAACATTAGCGGGGTTAGTAAGTCTGGCAACAGACCATTGTCTCAAATATAGAAGTTCTTTGAAATTCTGTGACTATAGTCTGATAGAAATTATATTTTGTTAAATAGCAAGTAATGATACTAGGAATTACAGCCTTAGTGCTAAATTATATCGCAAATAATTACAAAATAATAAGATGTATTATAGTATATTGATTATAAATAATTATGTATACTTGAACTTATAGTAACTATGGCTTAGCTTGTATTTTTAGGTGATAATAGTAACTTAGAAGAGCTTTTTGCAGAAATTTTCCGGATTAAAATTATTCTGCTGTACCGTATAAAGTGAAGAGTTGATTTGACCCGCCTGGCGACCTTTTTAGTGGTTTAAAATGCGGATAAACGATATGATCATGTTGATTATTGTTTGTTGAGATTCTCATTGCTTTTAAGATTTAAGATTTGTCAACCCATTTAAATTTAAAATTTTAATTATTGCCTCGGATTTAGATATCTAAATTCAAATTTTCCTTTCAGTTTTATTGATACTTTGGTGCAATCATAATCTTAAGTGCGAATTTACCCATTTAAATGTTTACTGGATGTTTTTTTATAGGAAATTTTATGTGTGTACTTTTTGTCAATATTTTGGTTTAAAATCATATTCCAAAGTAATTGTAATGCTCACTTCTTGGAAGTTAATAAATCATAGAAGTAGTTGTATTTGTCTGGATCTGAAATAGTAATTATAAATAAACTTAGAGAAATATTTTCGTAAATCTTAATGTGGCGAATTTACAGGAGCTTATTATATCCACACTTTCCATTCATCATGAGGATGTGAAAGTCATTTATGGACCTTAGAAATTCTTTTAAGAAGAAATGTGTTGCATTTATCATCTTAAATTGATGGCTTCTTATAACTTATAATTTATTGTACTTGTATTTATAAACTTATTTACAGCTTGTGTTTTAATGATCTATCCTGTGTGTGTATTTTACCAGGTAATTTAACAGTACTTTTCATTCTTCCAGTATTAAATACTAACTCCTGTTCTCTCTAAAATTATTTATGTCTCTGACGTTATAGTAGATATATAGTCATTGGTAGAATCAATCATTGGAAGCTAGTATTGATAGGTTGCCAATGGGATTCATATTAGTGCAATTCAAAGGTTAATCTAGATCTTTATTAATTGATGTAATTATTTTTGAGATTAGGTGCTTTCCATAATTTAAAAATAGCTACTATTATTTTACCAGGTACTGGGACCGATATTGTATTGAAGGCTGTCTATTTCTTGGACAATAGTTGGTGTCACATTTGAGATAGATGTTTGTGATAAGTATTAATTAATTGTGCTAATATTCAAATCGGTATATATTGTGACGTGATAATGTACTGGCCAGCAAAATTTACAGATATTATTCGATAAATAATTGGGATATATACTTTAAGATTTATATGACAAAATAATATATTATTTAGATCAAAATGTAGAAATATTGGCAGTTATAAAAAACAAATAATATTAACCATTCAGTGAATATATCCACTTTTGGAATCAATATGTAATTTCTTTTTACTGATTTTTATCAGTTGCACATTCGTGTCTGTCAAGTGTATATGATTAGCCATATTACAGTACTATTTTTTATCCTATTGTCTGTAAAATACATTTAGTATCCCAAAATTTCCATACAATCATCTTCACATATCAGGCAGTAATTTTGGTTTTTATGATAATTCTGCAATAATCATATTAATCATAACAAAGGTATATTTGGTAGGCGAAGGGATTAATGTACTCGATGAATATGGTCTATTGTTCATTGGGGGTGGTGGGAATAACGATTTTAAAGGTAAAGTCATTAGGCCAAGTTAATACAACAACCGTCTCGGGTAAGCTGGTATTTGGGTCGTTTATTTCACAATATTATGAGAATTGCCATATCTTATATATTTTTAATTTTAGTGCTTTATTTTGATTTATTTTCACCAATTCAGGCGGTAATGTAGGTTCTCAATAGCACTCCATTACACATAATTTAAATAGTGTTATTTTGAGAAATTTAATATATAGGAATTCTTAAGAAGGACAAGGAGGTAAATTGTGAATGTATATTTAAAAACATCTTGCTAGTGTTACTGCTTACGGTTATGGACGTGAGATCGATATTACGAATATCAATTATTGAAAACTGGTATTTTTGTATTTGTGGTATACAATGGAGAATTGTAAGACGCGTTTATTAAATATTGAATAATTGTTTGTAAATTGATAGTATGAAGATAAAAACCGGCCTATATATAGGTAAAGCAAAAAGTGTTTATTTAACGAACAATGAAGATTTCGTTATCTTAAGATTTCGTGATGATATATCTGCATTTGATGGTAAAAAGGTAGAACAAATAAATTGCAAGGGAAAAATAAATAATAAATTTAGTGCATTTATCATGAATTTTTTAGAAAATGAGGGAATTCCAACACATTTCGAGAGGATACTCAATGCCAATGAATCATTAGTTAAGCACATGAAAATGATGCCAATTGAGTGTGTCATGCGTAATATTGTATCTGGCAGTCTATGTCAACGCTTAGGTATCGAAGATGGTGTAACATTAAGCCCACCTATTTTTGAATTTTTTTTAAAAAATGATTCTTTACACGATCCAATAATTAATGAATATCACATTAAGACTTTTGGTTGGGCTGAGGCTGAACATGTAGATAAAATGAAAGAGCTAACATTCAGAGTTAATGAATTATTAAACACACTATTTGCGGATGCTGGTATAATTTTAGTTGATTATAAACTTGAATTTGGTTTATTCAAGGGCAAGGTGTTCTTAGGTGATGAGTTTAGTCCAGATAGTTGCCGCTTATGGGATAAAAACACACATAAGAAATTTGATAAGGATCGTTTTCGTCAAGGTTTGGGTGGTGTCATTAAGTCCTATAAAGAGGTGGCGCGTCGTATAGGTGTGCCATTGTAAAATGTTATACGAGCGGTATATAATACCCCAAACTATACCTCAGGTAAAAGCAACATAATTGGCTAAAAATTAAACCCCCTCTTAGTAATTAGGGATTAATATTAATATTTAGCCAATATTTATGATAAATAGTAGAGGGATATATTGCTCTTGAGTACACTAATATATATCCCTTTATCTAAAAAACAGTATAATAATTCAGTTCTTAATAATAGATAGAAATAATCATGATGCAGTAGTATATCGACTCCATAACTTAAGAGATTAATGAAAAACATATTGATGAACTATTAAATAGTTGATAAGCATAAAGCTTATGTAACTTATCTCTTGGCACCTGATTTTAAGGGTGTGACTCTACTTGAATCATGGTTCTAATTAGTATTACCTATGCTCTTATCATTGTGGAGTTATACATGTATATATTTTCTAGCTAACAAATAGGTTTTATTTGCTTTTAGAAAATTTTTATTTTAATAATACATCAGAATTAACCATGGTGTATCTGCCATTATCACCCTTAGTAGATAATCTACCTTTGATGATTGCATTTTATCTTAAAATGATTTTTTATAGAATTAATAGTTCTAAAAAATAAGATATGGGATATTAATTTAATACTTTCCAACCTACAGATCTGCCAGCTCTCATTGGCACAAGGGATTGCTTATTAAATAAATAGGTTTTGGGAACGTTCCATGATTGTTTTATCAGTTTAATAAAGCTCTTATTACGAGGCAGCTGATAAAAATCTGCGCCAAAATGACTGGCAAAGCCTTCAAGTTTATCTAATGCTCCGGCTGCTTCAAAGACTTCGGCATATAGTTCAATTGCAGCATGTGAATTATAGATTCCAGCGCAGCCACAATAAGTTTCTTTTTCAGCCCGTACATGAGGAGCACTATCCGTACCCAAAAAAAACTGGGTATATCCACTTGTGGCGGCTTCAATCAAAGCTTGTTGATGGGTATTGCGTTTTAATACCGGCAGGCAGTAATGATGGGGATTAATACCACCAACCAATAAATCGTTGCGATTAAGCAATAAGTGATGTGGGGTAATCGTAGCGGCAATATTTGGACCTTTATCCAATATAAAATTAACAGCATCAGCAGTAGTGATATGCTCAAATACTACCCTCATTTCTGGCAAATATTTTAGTAAAGGCTTCAAAACTTGTTCTATGAATATTTTTTCACGATCGAATACATCTACCACATCTAAAGTGACTTCGCCATGTACTAATAACGGAACACCTATTTGTTGCATTTTCTTTAATGCTGAGTGGCATAATTTTAAATTGGTTACACCTGAATTTGAATTATTAGTTGCTCCTGCAGGATAGAGTTTAATGGCATGAATTATGCCACTATCATAGGCACGTTGAATGTCCATTGCTGTAGTATTATCTCTTAGATACAAAGTCATTAAAGGTTCGAAATTATTGTCTTTTGGACAGGCTTGTAATATACGATCTCGATATGCCATTGCCATTGTGATGTTAATTACAGGTGGCAGTAAATTGGGCATGATGACGGCTCGTCCAAAGTAACGGGAAGCGTCCATTACTGTTCTCTTGAGAGCTGATTTGTCTCGCAAATGTAAATGCCAATCATCAGGTTGTGTGATCGTCAATTTAGTATTGTTTTTTGTCATAAAATTTCATTATTGCATCATCGAAATAAATTTGGCCATTATCACAGAATCAAAAATTGGAAAAATGGCTGTAATTGAATTTTGTTGACCTAATAAGATATGTTAGTATGATTTAATCATTTCTGTAGAATTTTTGATGAGGAAATATTAAGTGAAGTTAAGCGGTGCGGAGATTCTAATTCGCTGTTTGAAAGATGAGGGCGTTGAATATTTGTTTGGTTATCCTGGAGGTGCGGTTCTTAATATTTATGATGCATTATATCAACAAGATGATATTAAACATATTATGGTACGCCACGAACAAGCTGCAACTCATGCTGCTGACGGGTATGCCCGCGCAACTGGTAAACCTGGTATCGTACTGGTAACTTCTGGTCCGGGGGTTACCAATGCAATTACTGGTATCGCTACAGCGTACATGGATTCCATTCCGATGGTGGTTATTACTGGTCAGGTATCCTCAGCAATGATTGGTAGCGATGCCTTCCAGGAAGTAGATGCAATAGGTATTACACGTTCATGTGTAAAGCATAATTTTCTTATTAACGATCTATTTAAATTGGCTGAAACAATTAAAAAGGCATTTCATATTGCAATAACTGGGCGTCCTGGACCAGTTGTAATTGATGTTCCTAAGGATATTACAAATCCTGATATCAAGATATCTTATCATTACCCTGATACCATCAAAATACGTTCATATAGACCTGTAGTCAATGGTCATCCAGCTCAGATAAAACTAGCGGTACAGATGTTATTAAATGCTAACAGACCTATGATATATACTGGTGGTGGGGTTATATTAGGAAATGCATCAGAAGAATTACGTAAATTTGTATATGGACTTGGATATCCGATAACAAGTACTCTTATGGGCTTGGGTGCATTTCCAGCTAGTAATGATCAATTTCTTGGCATGTTAGGTATGCATGGTAACTATGAGGCTAACATGGCTATGCATGAATGTGATGTATTGATTGCGATTGGCGCTCGTTTTGATGATCGTGTAACTGGGGAACTAATTTATTTTTGTCCATATGCAAAGATTATTCATGTTGATATTGATCCTTCATCTATTTCAAAGAATGTTACTGTAGATGTTCCTATTGTAGGTGACGTATCCGTAGTGCTGAAGGAGATGAATCAAGCATTAGATGTTTCTGTGGCACGACCAGACATTAATATGTTGAAAGAGTGGTGGATAACTATTGATGGTTGGCGTTCACAAAAATGTATGTCTTATGATAAACGAGGTGATTCGATCAAGCCACAAGCTGTGATTGAACTTTTGCATCATATCACCGTTGGCGATGCTTACGTTACATCTGATGTAGGGCAGCATCAAATGTGGGCAGCCCAATATTATGGATTTGACAAGCCTAACCGTTGGATTAATTCTGGCGGTCTTGGTACGATGGGGTTTGGTCTACCGGCGGCGATGGGGGTGCAGTTAGCATACCCTGATGAAACTGTAGTTTGTGTGACGGGTGAAGGGAGCATCCAAATGTGCATTCAAGAGTTGTCGACCTGTTTGCAATATGGACTGCCAATAAAGGTTATCACTTTAAATAATCATTATTTAGGAATGGTTCGTCAATGGCAGGAATTTTTTTATGGCAATCGCTATTCACATTCATATATGGAATCACTACCTGATTTTGTTAAGTTAACTGAAAGTTATGGTCATGTTGGCATGCATATTACAGATCCATTAGACTTAAAGCCGATGATGGAAAGGGCTTTTGCGATGAAAAATCGTTTGGTTTTTATGGATATCGTTACCGAACAAACTGAGAACGTATATCCAATGATTTCTAATGGAAAGGGTCATAACGAAATGCATATGTCGCCTCATTGTGAGTTATCTCAAGCCTGGGAGGGGAGGTAAACTTACGATGAAGCGGCATATAATTCTTTTGTTGATCGAAAATGAAGCGGGTGCTTTATCTTATGTTTCAGGTTTATTCTCTGCCCGAGCATATAATATTGAATCATTAACAGTGGCACCAACTGAAGATCCATCGTTGTCCAGGATGACTATTGTAACAACATGTACAGATTATATTATGGAGAAGATGAGTAAGCAACTAAACAAGCTAATTGACGTTGTTACATTGCTCGAACTTACAAATGAGCCTCATATCGAACGTGAAATGAGACTTATTAAAGTCAAGTTTGAAACTATTGCTCAACTTAATGATGTAAAACTTCTAACTAATATTTATTCTGGAAATATCATTGATGTGACATCAACAACAATCACGATTGAGTTGACTAGTTCAGGTGATAGGTTGGATGCATTTATTAAGTCATTGGCTAAACATAACATTTTAGAAATAGCACGTTCCGGTATATCTGGAATAGCATGTGGCGAAACAAGTTTGCACATATAAATAATATTTCAAAATATTTTAAGGCATTTATTAGGGATGAAATTATGAGTTTAAACATTTATTATGATAAAAATTGTGATTTGTCTATCATTAGGGATATGAAAGTGACAATAGTTGGTTACGGTTCACAGGGTCATGCTCACGCTTGTAATTTAAAGGATCGAGGTATTGATGTCACAGTTGCTCTACGTGCAGGTTCATCTTCTATAGCTAAAGCAGAAACTCAAGATTTGAGAGTGGAAGGTACAGATACTGCCGTATCTTCTGCTGACTTAGTCATGATTTTGACACCAGATGAATTTCAATCGGAACTTTACAAGAAAGAAATTGAGCCAAATATAAAGGAAGGGGCGGTGCTAGCCTTTGCACATGGTTTTTCCATCATTTATAATCAGGTGATCCCTCGTAAAGACCTAGACGTGATTATGATCGCACCGAAAGCGCCAGGCCATATGTTACGTAGTGAATTTATGCGTGGTGGCGGTGTTCCTAATTTGATTGCGATTGCACAAAATCCTTCAGGTATAGCAAAGGACATTGCATTATCATATGCTTCTGGTATTGGTGGAGGACGTGCGGGTATCATTGAAACTACATTTCTTGATGAAACTGAAACTGATTTATTTGGCGAACAAGCAGTGTTATGTGGCGGTGTAGTGGAATTGGTTAAAGCCGGTTTTGAAACTTTGACTCAGGCTGGTTATGCACCAGAAATGGCTTATTTTGAATGTTTGCATGAGCTGAAATTAATCGTAGATCTAATGTATGAAGGAGGTATATCCAATATGAATTACTCCATTTCTAATAATGCGGAATATGGCGAATATGTCACTGGCCCACAAATTATTAATGAAGAAAGCCGCATTGCTATGCGTAAAGCTTTGAAAAATATTAAGGAGGGTAAATATGCAAAACAATTTATCTCGGAAGGACAATGCGGCTACCCAGAAATGACATCTATGCGCCATCTTAATGCGGAGCATCCCATTGAGATCATAGGTGCTAAATTACGTGAAATGATGCCTTGGATCCAAAAAATTGTCAATAAATCTAAGAACTAGAATAATTTATTTTAAAATTAAATTTGGGGTTGGTTAAAATATATCAATCTATAATTTTTATGACAATTTATATGCATAAATTTATGGAGCAATGGAATCTATTGTTAAAGATGGAGAGTGATAAATACAAAAGTCGTGGCATTTATTTATTGCCAAATTTATTCACTACAGCAGGATTATTTGCTGGTTTTTATGCAATTATAGCTGCGATGCGAGGTGATTTTGAGTCATCAGCTATAGCAATATTTATGGCTATGGTCATGGATGTCCTAGACGGTAGCATTGCCAGAATGACTAATACACAGAGTAATTTTGGTGCGGAGTATGATAGCTTATCTGATATGGTATCATTTGGCTTAGCACCAGCGTTAGTAATTTTTCAATGGTCATTATTAGATATGGGCAAGTTAGGATGGATGATCTCATTTATCTATACAGCCTGTACTGCCTTACGTTTAGCACGATTTAATACTCAAATTGGTATTGCAGATAAACATTATTTCCAAGGGCTACCTAGTCCTGCTGCAGCTGCGTGTCTTGCTTGCTGGGTATGGCTAGGAACAACCAATAGTATTGATGTATCTCTAATTAGAGGTGTTGCCTTGGTGCTGACTTTTTCATGTGGAATTTTGATGGTAAGTACGGTTCGTTATTATAGTTTAAAGGAGCTAAATTTACGGGGAAAGGTACCATTCGTGATGTTGCTTATCATTATTCTAATTATTGCTTTGATTGCTAATGCTCCTCCTATTATTTTATTTAGTAGCTTTTTTATCTACACGCTATCAGGCCCGGTTTTCACCCTAATTAAGATAAGACGACATCGTGCGGAACGGCAACGTATTAAGTGATAGTCAGTCAAAACTGGGTGAAATGTTAACCTAAATTGTCTATTTATGAATATTTAAATAAACCAAACTGACCATAAAGGTTTTTTTAAAAATTTATACGGTGGTATTTTGTTACTATATGATGTTTATCCTTTTTTAATTTGCCAAAATAATCATATGTGAAGAGCAAGTACACATGATATACTACTAAATTTTAATCAGCAGATATTTGTTGAGAAATGCTTGGAATAGGAAAAATGAGTGAGCAATTAATAATTTTTGATACAACCCTAAGGGATGGCGAACAAAGCCCTGGAGCATCAATGACCAGGGATAATAAGGTGCAAATTGCTAAATCACTGGAGAGAATGCACGTTGATGTAATAGAAGCAGGATTCCCAATTGCTAGTATTGGTGACTTTGAATCTGTTCAAGCGGTCGCTCATGCTGTGAAGCATAGCCGTGTCTGCGGATTAGCAAGGGCACTAGATGATGATATTGATCGTGTAGGTGAAGCATTAAAATATGCAAATGCCTCTCGTATACATACCTTCATTGCCACATCACCTATACATATGAAGATGAAGCTTCGCATGGAACCAGATCAGGTGATAAGTAATGCAATTCGTGCAGTGAAACGAGCTCGTAGTTATACTGATGATGTGGAATTTTCACCCGAAGATGCTGGCCGTAGTAACCAAGAATTTTTGTGTGAAATTCTTGAAGCAGTCATTAATGCAGGTGCAAGTACCCTGAATATTCCTGATACCGTTGGCTACAACCTACCTCACGAATTTGGCAGCTTAATTCATGCATTGCGTGAACGCATTCCCAACTCAGATAAGGCTATTTTCTCAGTACATTGCCATAATGATCTAGGTTTGGCAGTAGCTAATTCTTTGTCAGCAGTATTGAATGGAGCTCGCCAGGTAGAATGTACTATTAATGGCTTGGGAGAACGAGCAGGTAATGCCTCATTAGAAGAAATCGTAATGGCAGTACGTACGCGTCAGGATATTTTTAGCTGTGATACCAACTTAGATACCACACAGATCCTGGCTGCTTCACGATTGGTTTCTTGTATTACTGGCTTTGCGGTACAGCCAAATAAGGCGATAGTGGGTGTGAATGCTTTTGCGCACGAATCAGGGATACACCAGGATGGTGTATTAAAAAATCGTGAAACTTATGAAATCATGCGCGCCGAAGATGTTGGTTGGAATAAAAACCGTATCGTTATGGGTAAACATTCTGGTCGTAACGCTTTTAGAACTCGATTAAAAGATTTAAATATTGAGTTCGATTCAGATGCTCAATTAAATGTGGCCTTTACACGTTTTAAAGAACTAGCTGATAAAAAACATGAAATTTTTGATGTAGATTTGCAAGCATTAGTGAATGATACTGCGCAATTAGATAATGAACGTGTACGCCTGATTTCACTTAAAGTATGCAGTGAAATCGGGAAAGATTCAATGGCTATTATAACCTTATTAATAGATCATGAAGAGAGACACATGCAAATGAGTGGCAGTGGACCGGTAGATGCTACTTATAAGGCGATTAAAAAAATTGTTAAAAATGATGTAGAACTTAGATTATATTCAGTCAATAACATCACCAGTGGTACCGATTCTCAGGGTAGAGTGAATGTTCATTTGGAAAAAAGTGGATTAGTTGTAAGTGGTCAAGGCGTTGATACTGATATTGTTATAGCATCAGCAAAAGCTTATATCAATGCACTAAATAAAATTTTAGCATCTGTTGATTACGCGTCCTCTCCAGTGTAATGAAATTAGACGGTATACAGTTATTCACATTAGAGGAAATAGGGATTCCCATTTGGGAATTACGTAGTACAAATATTGCTATACAATCAGCAGTATTATTGGATGAGCAACAATTGCAAGCTGATTGGCTTATCATTCATGCCGAGGATCATTACACTAAACAAAAACAAGAACTGTTAACAATGATGTTGTTTGCAATAGGTGTAGATATAATGAACGTTACTATAATAGATTCGGACCAATTACAGGATTTAACTTTTCAGATCCTAACTAATAAAATTTTATTGGTGCTTGGGAGGCAGTTACGGCTAAAATTTCCTCCCGAGAAGTCAAACTTAAATATTTTTATGTCTAAGTTGCATGTGCCAAAAAAGACAGAATTGAATATTTTTACTACATATGATTTATCAGATTTATTACATTATCCGGATAAAAAGTTTGATGCATGGCAAATATTAAAACTTGCGCTACAAACGTATAATAAAGTCTGTTCCAATGGAGATATAAGTAAGAGCAATTCAATGGCGGGGCATTAATATTGTTATCGAAAAAATATTTAATTAATTCTTATGGGAGTGTAAATTATTTTGAAGATGATTTATATTCACACTATAATATTTGAGTATTTCGACTTATGGAATGACATTAGAGATCATCTAATGACGTAATTATTTTGTGCATTTATTATATTTATTTGAATGTCTGTGTGAAGCCGGAACGTTCAATTAAAAATGTGCTGGACGTACTATTATACGCCAATGGTTATTGACTATGAAGTAATTAATTTTCAGAGCAAATTTGCATATATGAGCATGATATCGTAAAATACAAAAGTAACTGATGACGGTTACAGAGAAAGCTGAGTTATTATATTAAATATAACTGATGTTTAAATTCTAAATATTTGCAGCTTTGAAATTTCAATTTTTTGGAAATTCGGAGTAAAGCACTATGACCAATACAGTAATGCCAACATATGATCGCCTTAATATTGCCTTTATGAAAGGTAAGGGTGCATGGCTAACGAGCACAAATGGGGATCAATATCTTGATGCCTTGAGTGGTATAGCTGTATGCAATTTAGGTCATTCTCATCCGGCTATAACTAATGCAATTGCAGATCAAGCAAGTAATTTGATTCATACATCTAATATTTATAACATTCCGTTACAGCAACAATTAGCTGACAAATTAACTCAGTTATCGGGGATGGATCAAGTATTTTTTTGTAATTCCGGTGCTGAAGCGAATGAGACTGCTATAAAAATTGCACGCAAATACGGCCATAGCAAAGGAATAGATAAGCCAGTAATTATAGTCATGGATGGCAGTTTTCATGGTAGAACAATGGCCACATTGACTGCTACAGGTAACTTCAAGCTACAATCAGAATTCGAACCATTGGTACCTGGGTTTGTTCGTGTTCCATATAATAACCTGAATGCATTAAAAATGGCAGTTAGTTGTCATTCTGACGCTATAGCCGTCATGTTAGAGCCAGTTCAAGGCGAAGGTGGTATAATAATACCTGATGCAAAATATTTAGTGGCCGTTAGAGGTTTGTGTACTCAACTTGATTTATTAATGATGGTAGATGAAGTTCAAACTGGTATCGGTCGCACAGGAGAGTGGTTCGCTTTTCAACATACTGAAAAATTATTACCAGATGTCATGATGTTAGCTAAAGGCTTGGGAAATGGAATACCTATAGGTGCTTGTCTTGCTGCTGGAAAAGCTATAAATGTGCTACAAGCAGGAAGTCATGCTTCAACTTTTGGAGGAAATCCTTTATCTTGTCGTGTTGCATTGACGGTATTAGAAACCATAGAAGCACAAACATTACTCTCTAATGTCAAGATATTAAATAAGCAAATTATAGATTCGTTTAAACTACAACTTGGCAATATGGAAGGTGTAGAAGAAATTAGATCTATGGGTTTTATGTTTGGCATTGAACTTACAATACCATGTAAGGAATTGGTTGCTAAGGCTTTAGATAAACGCATTTTAATTAATGTGACTACAGACAACGTCATTCGTCTACTTCCTCCATTAGTCTTGAATTCAAATGAAGCTGATGAAATGGTAGATCTTGTTGTAAAATTGATAATTGATCTTCTTGCTAGTCAAAAAACGGGGATTTTCGCCTGATATGAAACATTTTTTAACATTAAAGAATTTAAGTCCAGAAGAGCTAGGATGTATTATCAATCGTGCCATTGATCTTAAACGTATGCATAAATATGGAGAGATATACGAGCCATTAAAAAATAAGGTTTTAGGTATGATATTTGAGAAATCATCAACACGAACTCGTGTATCCTTTGAATCTGCCATGATTCAATTTGGAGGAGGAGCTATTTTTCTTTCATCAAATGATACACAACTAGGTCGTGGTGAAACTATAGAGGATTCGGCTCGAGTTATTTCGAGTATGGTGGATGCAGTAATGATTCGTACCTTTGAACATTCGAAAATTGAAACCTTCGCTCGATATTCTTCTGTTCCCGTTATTAATGCCTTAACTGACGATTATCACCCTTGTCAATTATTAGCTGACATGCAAACTTACGTCGAACATCGTGGATCAATTAAAGGTAAGATGGTGACGTGGATCGGTGATGGTAATAATATGTGTCACTCTTATATTAATGCGGCGGAACAATTCGGATTTAATCTAAATATTGCAACACCAACAGGATATGAGCCTAATCAAAGTATCGTAAAAAGTTCAAAAGCTCATATAACATTATTTTCAGATACCGCTAGTGCAGTTAAAAATGTTGCTCTTGTTGTGACCGATGTCTGGGCAAGTATGGGTCAGGAAAAGGAACAGAACAAACGTAAAAGGATATTTGCTGACTTTCAGGTTAATCATGAAGTCATGTCATTAGCTAATGACGATGCGTTATTTATGCATTGTTTGCCGGCACATAGGAATGAAGAGGTCATTGATAGAGTCATTGATGGGCAGCAAAGTGTAGTTTGGGATGAAGCCGAAAACAGGCTCCATACGCAGAAAGCACTTTTAGAATTCTTATTTCAAAATTATTGATCGAGGCTTCTGACGATATCTGTTATGGTTGTAATACATCTATACCCTCGGATGCAAGTAATTTGATTAATTTTATCAGAGGCAAGCCAATCAAACTATTAGGATCATCTCCTTTGAGCTTAGAAAATAAGCTAATTCCTAAACCCTCTGATTTAAAACTTCCTGCGCCATGGTAGGGTTGCTCTTTATGTAGATAAAATTCTATTTGTTCCGTAGAAAGTGATTTGAAATTAACTTGAAATTCTTCAATTGTAGATTGCATATTAAAAGTTTGACTATTATACACAGCTAAACCAGTTAAAATTCTAACAGTTTTTCCAGAGGAGGCTGTTAATTGCCTAACAGCATGTTCATGATTGTTAGGCTTTCCTAAAATTTGGTTTTTGAGCACAGCTACCTGGTCTGAGCTTATAATGAGTGAATTTGGATGACTAATTGCAATAGTTTGAGCTTTTTGTTCGGACAATCTTAATACCAGCTGTTCCGCAGTTTCATTATACATAGGTCTTTCATCAATGTCTGGTGATACAGTAATAAATGGCAAACCAAGCTTCAATAACAATTCAGCCCGATATGGGGAGCTGGATCCCAAAATAATTTGTTGCATGTTAACAATGTACCTTTAATTAGGTGTCAATGGTAGGTTGTGCTGTATGCTGTGTATATATGGTTTATGTAGGATTATAAATAAAAATAAGGCCAACCAACAATTTGTAGTGCCCAAATAAAATTAAGCATGAATTAGCTTTTATTTTTAGAACATGTACTTAAGTGTAATCACAGCCATTATTAGGGATATCACTGTTAGGATTTATTAGATAATTCTGTTAGGTTGAGATAATATTTGCACCAAATATATATTTGGCTAAATATTACAACTTATGCTCTTCTTTAATGGTAACATTTTTAGATGATCAAGATATCCAAAATAATAAAATTAGAAGTTAAGCCCCAATAGGTAATTATCTAACCTTTAAACATTAGTAGCCATAAAATAAAATTAGATATTCTAACAAATATCAATTAATTATTACCTCAATGCTCTATCTTGCCTATCTAAAAGTGCTGTTATCGTTATATTAAATGCCAAATTATTGAAAAATAATTTAATCATATTACATATAGTAAGCGAGTTCTTGCAAAAATAAATTTATTATGCAGCAATAAATGTAACCTGGTTCGACAGAATTGCCTTGTGATTCAAAAGATGATAGCTTGAAACTTTACTATTAATTTCTTATTAAGTTGGTTATATTGCTATTTTATTGATTGATATTTCCAGCGAGATAGGGTTGATTATATGTATTTGGGTATTTTCCAGACGTATCTCTTTTCTATTAAAATGTTATCGTTAAGGTCAATTACTTAAATAATAATGTGCATCTTCCGCTATAATTGAAATAACATATCATGATAATCATCCAAATATCTGATTATGTTATTATCAAATGATTAAAACGTCATCCTAAAAATTAAATTTATGATGAGCTGTTAATCATTTTTATCTAATTCATTAAGTATACATACTGACCATACAAATAACTCAATGAACAGGTGCACTAGATGTACTATTTTTAAATTTAATACAACTATTTGATGATAATAGATAGGTATGGCTATGCATTAGTGAGGCAATAACTTAAATTACAATTATTTTTCAAGAATTACGTTCTATTTTAAGATGGCTTTGCCAATGATTAATAGTTACGAACATTTGATTACTGTCAATTAATTAAAAAGTAATTAATTCTGAAAAATATATTTTATTGATTTCAATATCATCACAGGAATTATCTAATTTGGATGCAGTTCGTAAAATATTTAATAAGCAGACAAATAGGATGATTGTATCTATTAAATAGAAAATTAAAATGTAGTACTTACAAGCTGGTGCCGCATATCCCTGAATTTAAAATTATTAGTCCTAAATAAGAAATATACAAATATTATAATCATTCTGTCGTTTCGTAGTAGAGTGAATATGAGATTGCATAAATTTAATACAATACTAGTGATATTTGCTACGGATAGTGGTCCTTGCTGCTATATCACTACCCTTTTTATTGTGGCCTATTATTATCTGCAAATTCTGAGGATGTCAGTACGTTTTTGAAAGTTAACTATATATCTAAGTCGCTCTAGTTATATTTATAGCCTTAAAAATATATTTTTATGTAAGGATAGATATTTTTTAAATAGTAATGTACTCTATATAGAACACTCTACTATCTTAATGTTACAGTTGTATAATAAAAATAGAGCTGAAATATTAATTTTTATTTTTGACGCAAAAGAGAAATGAATTCTAATTTTTTTAAATATTTCAATTGGTTATACGGAACCATTTAATGGTAGCCAATTTAAATATTGGGTATATACTTCAACATCATACAATGAAAAATAAGGAAGCAACTATAAATTATGGTTATTTAACTGGCCGACAATCAGTTATTTAATTATGCAGTATATTTTTTATGGTTTTTAACTGGTTATATCTGTTTGACTTTAATTAATCATGTAAAGCTAGTGTTCTTAAAAATACCTGTTTATAATAACAATTTTCAAAGCATCGTTATCTAAGCAAATAATTTTGCGAGAGTGGCGGAATTGGTAGACGCGCTGGATTTAGGTTCCAGTGGGGTAAACCTGTGAGAGTTCGAGTCTCTCCTCTCGTACCATATATTCATGATTTCTCATGTTTGGGGGGGGGCAGATAATGCAGGTTACTGTAGAAAGCATGAATGAGTTTAGTCATCGTATGACGGTAACTGTTAAGGTTGCGAACATAGAGCGAGACTTACAAAATGAATTGAGCGGTATGCTGCCTACAGTGAAAATATCAGGATTTCGACAAGGTAAGGTGCCATTAAGAATGGTAAAAAATGTTTATGGCGAAAGCACACGCTTTAAGATTATCAATAGCTTCATTAAAGATAGTATGCGTGAAATTGTTACCCATAATAAGATAAATATTGCTGGTGAACCTCGCATTGAAACAATAAAGGAAGATGACCAAGATGTTATTTATACAATAATTTATGAAGTTTTTCCTGATGTGCAGGAGGTTAAAATTGGTAATCTACATGTTGATAAAATAGTCTCTTCAGTTCAGGAGACAGACGTATTAACCATGTTGAATGAATTGCGTGAGCAACATAGCTCATGGGAACCATTGAAACTTGCGGCAAAAATAAAAAATGTTGTAAAAATTGATTATTACGGTAGTATTGATGGCAAAAAATTTGATTGTAGTGATGGATGTGATGTTCTTGTGGTTATTGGCAGTGGCAGTATGCCGCCTAAATTTGAACAACAATTGGTAGGTAAAAAGGCGGGTGATAAAACATTTATTCATATGATATTTCCTGATAATTGTCATGATAAGTCGTTGCAAGGACAAGATGTTAATTTTGAGGTAACGGTTCAATCTGTTGCCGAAAGAAAATCACCTACATTAGATGATGGTTTTGCGGTTTTATGTGGTTACAGTGGGGGGGTTGCTGAACTTAAAAAGGAGGTTGTGAGCAATATGGAGAGTGAACTTACTGTGGCATTGAATATTAAAAATAAGAAAAAGATTATGGAGATGTTAACTGTGAGTAATGAGTTAACTTTGCCAGAAATATTTATAGATCATGAGGCTCGACATCTAATGGAACAAGAAAATCATAACCTTATTAAACAGGGTATTAATGCAGATAAAGTTTCATTTGATATTGACAATTTTAAAAATTTAGCTAAGGAACGTGTATCTCTAAGTTTATTAATTAATAAAATTGTCCATGACAATAAAATCAGGCCTGATAGAGATAGAGTAAAGTTAAAAATTGATAGTATTGCCGCAAAATATAAAAATCCGGAGGACATAGTTAGTCTATGTATGAAGAGTGAAGAAAATTTATTAAATATCGAAATGATGGTTATTGAAGAGCAAGTTGTTGAATTGATCTATAAACATGCCAAAGTGGAAACAATTTCCTTAACATTCTCAGATGCAATGAGCTTTCAATTGGCATTACAACCTAATCATACCAACACCTAATAGTATCCAGCAGTCACTGCAGTCCAGCCCGAGCCCATATTTATTGAGCACGGGCCATTTTATTTATGATTATTGAAATGAGATTCTTATGAAGAGCCAATTTATTACTAGTATTAGCAACGCTTTAATACCTATGGTGGTTGAGAAAACTGCACGTAGTGAACGTTCTTATGATATTTACTCGCGTTTATTAAAGGAAAGAGTAATTTTTTTAGTGGGGGCAGTGGAAGATGAAACAGCTAACTTAGTTGTGGCACAGATGCTGTTTTTAGAATCGGAAGATCCTAATAAAGATATATATTTATATATTAACTCTCCTGGAGGTGTAGTTACATCTGGTTTGGCCATTTATGATACGATGCAATTTATTAAGCCTGATGTCAGTACTTTATGCATTGGACAAGCTATTAGTATGGGAGCGATATTGTTAACTGGAGGAGCAAAAAATAAACGCTATTGCCTGCCTAATTCTAGAATTATGGTGCATCAGCCTTTAGGAAGTTTCCAAGGCCAAGCGTCTGACATTGATATTCATGCGCGTGAGATTTTATCAATACGTAATAGTTTGAATAATATACTATCAAAACATACTGGTAAAAATATTAAGAAAATCAAAAAAGATACAGATCGTGATAATTTTATGGATGGTGGACAAGCAGTAGAATATGGTTTAATTGATTCTGTATTATGTGCACGATCTTCCAAAAAGTCCTAGTGATCCGATATTGACATTCAGGACAGAGAACCAATTAGAGTTATAATAATGAGCGACGATAAAAACAACGACGATAAAAACAACGACGATAAAAACAACGACGATGAACTTCTTTATTGTTCATTTTGTGGTAAAAATCAGCATGAAGCCATAAAATTAATTGCCGGACCGTCTGTCTTTGTGTGCGACGAATGTGTAGATTTATGTAATGATATTATCATCGAAGAGATGCAAGAAGCAGGGCCCAATGACACAGCTAATGAATTGCCAACACCACGTGATATCAACAAAGCCCTAAATGGTTATGTAATTGGTCAAGATAGGGCTAAACGTGTCCTATCAGTTGCTGTATATAATCACTACAAGCGTTTACGTTTCTCCAATAATCGAAATGATGTTGAGTTATCAAAGAGTAATATTCTACTTATTGGACCAACAGGTAGTGGCAAAACACTGCTGGCCGAGACACTAGCACGTCAATTAAATGTCCCATTTACACTTGCTGACGCTACTACATTAACTGAAGCAGGTTATGTGGGTGAAGATGTTGAAAGTATTATTCAACAGTTGTTACAAAAATGTGATTATAATGTAGAGCAAGCTGAAACTGGTATCATATGCATTGATGAAATTGATAAAATTACACGGAAATCTGACAATCCATCTATAACCCGCGATGTTTCGGGTGAATGTGTGCAGCAGGCTTTACTCAAATTAATAGAAGGTACTATAGCATCTGTACCACTCCAAGGTGGTAGGAAGCACCCTCATCAGGAATTTTTACAAATAGATACAAGAAAAATATTATTCATATGCGGAGGTGCCTTTGCTGGATTAGATAGAATAATTCACAACAGATCTCATAAAGGAGGTATCGGCTTTTCCGCCGAGGTGCACAGTAAGGATGATAATAGCATCTTAACGGATATTATGAAGACAGTCGAGCCTGAAGATCTAATCCAATATGGCTTAATTCCAGAATTCGTAGGTCGATTACCCGTAGTTGCAATTCTAGACGAACTCGATGAAGAAACCTTAGTTAAAATTTTAACTGAACCTAGGAACTCTCTTTCAAAACAATATCAAAAGTTATTTGAGATGGAAGGAGCCAGTATTGAGTTTAGAGATGATGCTTTAAAAGCTATAGCACATATAACTAAAAAACGGGGAACAGGAGCCCGCGGACTACGATCAATAATAGAAAATGTCCTTCTTGATATTATGTTCGATTTACCATCAACTCAAAATGTATTGAAAGTGATCATTGATGAAGATGTTGTCAATGGTAAAAATACTCCTACTATAGTTTATCGAAAACAAAAAAAAGACTTTCCCTCTGGTGAATAATATTAATAATGTTAAATCTAGAGGCTATTAATCGGAATTTTTTTGGTGTTATACATTTCACATATTATATCCATAGTATAAATTTATTCTATGTTTCTTAAGGTTACCAAATGGAAAATGATGTAAAAATTATTAATGCTCAAAAATTAAAAATGGTTCCAATTTTACCTTTGCGGGATGTGGTTATATATCCTCATATGGTAATTCCTCTTTTCGTCGGTCGTGAAAAATCTATTAAGGCATTAGAGGTAGCCACTGACGAAAATAAGGAAATTCTATTAATAGCGCAGAAAAATTCAAAGGATGATAATCCTACTCCAAGTTCCCTATACAAAATTGGAACTTTATCCAATATCCTACAATTATTGAAATTACCAGATGGTACTGTGAAGGTATTAGTCGAGGGTAAATATAGAGCGAAGATTGATTATTTTGATACTGATAAAAACTATTTTATGGCAGAAGTAAATGTATGCACCGAACATTTGCCTAATGCTCGTGAATCAGATGTGTTAATGCGAACTTTACTAGAACAGTTTGAAAAATATGTTAAATTGAGCAGAAAAATTCCTCCTGAGGTGATTGTCTCGTTATCTGGTGTTGATAGTATTACGCGTATGGCTGATACTGTGGCTGCCCATCTTATTTTAAAATTAGAAGATAAACAGTCATTGCTCGAAATGAATAGTATAAATGATCGTATCGAAAAATTAATGATATTTCTTGAAGCTGAAATCGACATTCAAAAAATTGAAAAACGTATACGTGGCCGTGTAAAAAGACAAATGGAAAAAAGTCAACGAGAATATTATTTAAACGAGCAAATAAAAGCAGTTCAGAAAGAATTAGGTGAACTTGATGATTCAGCGAATGAGATAGATGAATTGAGTGAAAGGATCCTGAGGGCACGTATGTCGTTTGAGGCGAATAATAAAGCTAACTCTGAATTAAGAAAATTAAGGACGATCCCTATGATGTCAGCAGAAGCAACGGTCGTGAGAAATTATATCGAGGCTTTATTGGAGGTACCTTGGAAGAAACGTTCACGTATTACAATTGATCTAAGCTATGCACTAAAAATATTGGATCAAGATCATTTTGGACTAGAAAAGATAAAAGAACGTGTTGTTGAATATTTAGCTGTACAGAAACGAGTTAAAAAGATAAAAGGTCCAATTTTATGTTTAGTGGGTCCACCTGGTGTTGGTAAAACTTCTGTTGCACAGTCCATTGCTCGAGCTACTAATAGAAAATATACTCGCATGGCGCTTGGTGGTGTTCACGATGAGGCCGAAATTAGAGGGCATCGCCGTACCTACATTGGTTCTATGCCTGGCAGGATTATTGGGAATTTAATAAAAGTAGGAGTACGAAATCCACTATTTTTGCTAGATGAGATTGATAAGATGGCGCAAAATTTTAGAGGTGATCCTGCTGCAGCACTGCTTGAAGTATTAGATCCAGAGCAAAATTCGACATTCTCGGATCATTACTTGGAGGTAGAATATGACTTATCTGATGTGATGTTTATTTGTACCGCCAATACATTAAATATACCAGATGCGTTACGTGATCGCATGGAGATTATGCGTTTATCAGGATACACAGAAAGTGAGAAACTTAATATTACTGAACAATATTTATTACCTAGAGCTATCGAAGATAATGGCCTCAAAAGTAGTGAGGTAATAATCGAGCCAACTGCAATATTAGAGATAGTTCGTCGTTATACCCGTGAGACGGGAGTGCGTAATTTACAGCGTGAGATCTCTAAAATATGCCGCAAATTGATCACTCAGATTATTAAACAAAATCCGATTGATAAATTGGTTGTATCGGATAAAAATATTGAAGATTATCTTGGCGTTTATCAATACCAATATGGTGTAAAGGAAGAGCATGATCAAGTAGGACAGGTCACTGGTCTTGCTTGGACAGAGGTAGGCGGGGAGCTTCTTACCATAGAAGCTGTAATAATGCCGGGAAAAGGGAAGTCTAATTATACGGGTAAATTAGGTAATGTGATGCAAGAGTCTATTAAAGCTGCAACAACTGTTGTTAGATCGCGTTCATCTGATTGGGGTATACCACATAATTTCATACAAAATCATGATGTACATATTCATGTACCGGAAGGTTCGACACCCAAGGATGGACCGAGTGCTGGTGTGGGTATGTGCATTGCATTGGTCTCAGCAATTACAGGTATTGCTGTTAAAGCCAATGTTGCAATGACTGGTGAAATTACCCTTCGTGGAGAGATATTGGCCATTGGAGGTTTAAAAGAGAAATTATTAGCCGCACATAGAGGAGGAATAGATACCGTGCTAATACCTAGAGAAAATATAAGGGACTTAAAAGAAATTCCGAAAGATGTTAAGCAAGGTTTACGAATCATCTCAGTTCGTTGGATAACAGAAGTATTAGAGGTTGCCTTGACTTCAATTCCTACATTTGATAATAATAAGAATATCATTAGTACTGATCAAACAAATTATCATGAGACTACTACTCAAAATAGACATTGATGTGGAATCCTATGTCAATGTTAATGTTAATGAGATGTCTATATTAGATATTATATCCATAATATCATAGGCATAATTCAAAGGTATTGCGGTTGTGATGTCTTCGTATATAAAGTTGCGACGGATATATCTCAGTATATGACTGCTGATGTCATCATTAACTTTTTTTTTGAGTTATTTGAATTTGGAGTTAGACTGTTATTTTCTAATTAAGCGCTTGATTGATCAAATGTTATCCAGTTATAATATTATGATTTTCCTATATGATGATACGCTGTATCATAAATAATTAATTTAACTCTTTCACGATGAGCAATGTACTGAAAAAAGAAAGGATTATCAAAGTCAAGGTCAGAAAACATTTAGAATGCTCTTTAGGCTTCTAATAATATTATGTTTGTTCGAGTCGTTCTCTAAGATCCATCCATATATCCTAGTTTCGTATTAATTGGAGAAGTGATGAATTGGGTGGATTATGTAATTACTGGAGTTATTTTATTCTCATCTGGCGCAGGTGTCATGCGTGGGTTTATTAAAGACTCTCTTTCATTAATTAATTGGGTAATATCTATTTGGGTAGCGTTAGTGTTCCATACTAACCTTGAGATATTGTTAATTGATTATGTTACGACTCGATCCATACGGCTATTTACGTCATTTTTTATCTTATTCATGGTGATATTAATTTTGGGAGCATCGGCTAATAACCTGATCTCCAGATTAGTTAAAGATACTTTCTTAACGGAAATAGATAAATCATTGGGCGTAATTTTTGGTTTGCTGCGTGGCATAGGAATTGTCATAGTATTGGTATTTCTTGCTGGTATTACGGCTATTCCTTTAGAAAGTTGGTGGCAAAACTCATTATTAATCAGGTATTTTGAGCACATGGCAATTTGGTCAAAAAGTTTTTTCCTAAGTATATTGCCAAATATGTAAATTTTGATTAATTACTATATTAAGGCAAATATATGTGTGGAATAATTGCTATTGTTGGTAAGTCGGAGGTTAATAAGGCGCTATATGATGGATTGATAGTCTTGCAACATCGTGGACAGGATGCGGCTGGCATCATGACCTGCGATAATGAAGGACAATACTTTCTAAGAAAAGCTAATGGATTAGTTAAGGATGTGTTCTGCACACATCATATGTTACAGCTTGCAGGCAATATGGGAATAGGTCATATCCGCTATCCAACCTCAGGACACTTAACTTCCGCAGAGGCGCAACCATTTTATGTTAATTCACCTTTTGGAATTTCATTAGCACATAATGGAAATTTAACTAATACAAAGGCCTTAAGAGAGGAGTTATTTCAAAATGATCATCGTCATTTAAATACAGATTCCGATTCTGAGGTATTACTTAATGTATTAGCTCATGGATTGCAGAACAGCGGTCAATTAGCACTGCTGCCAAATGATATTTTTACTGCAGTAAGAAAATTGTATCGTCGTTGCAAAGGTGCATATGCAGTTGTGGCAATGATAGCCGGCATTGGAGTTATATCCTTTCGTGATCCTAATGGTATTCGACCTATAGTGATAGGTAAGCGTGAAGTGGACAAGGGCAGTGAATATATGGTTGCATCAGAAAGTGTCGCTATTGATTCATTGGGCTATCGTATGGAACGTGACTTAAATCCAGGAGAATGTATCTTTATTGAGATGGATGGTACTATACATGCCGAACAATGTTCCGATAATCCAATACAATCCCCCTGTATATTTGAATATGTTTATTTTGCTCGTCCAGATTCAATTATTGATGGTATTTCTGTACATAAATGTCGTATGCGAATGGGAGTAAAATTGGCGCGTAAAGTTATGCGTGATTTTCCTAATAATGATATTGATGTTGTCATTCCTATTCCTGATACAAGCCGAAGTGCTGCTCTACAACTATCTTATGAGCTTGGAATTGAGTACCAAGAAGGATTTATTAAAAATAGATACATAGGCAGAACATTTATTATGCCGGGTCAAATTCAACGTAAAAAATCTGTTCGCCATAAGCTAAACGCAATTGATATGGAATTCAGGGGTAAGAATGTACTGTTAGTGGATGACTCTATTGTGCGTGGCACAACATCCCAACAAATCGTACAGATGGCACGTGAAGCTGGCGCTAATAAAGTCTATTTTGCCTCGGCTGCACCGCCAGTCAGATATCCTAATGTATATGGTATTAATATGCCATCGGTACATGAATTTGTAGCTCATAATCGTAGTATAGATGAAATAGCTGATGCATTAGGAGTTGATAAATTAATTTATCAGGATCTTGAAGATTTATTAGATGCCATGCGTGAAACTACCGATATAGAACATTTTGATACTTCTTGTTTTGATGGTAAATATATTACCGGAGATATTGACGCATCTTATTTGACATATATTGACAGCTTGAGAAACGATGAATGGGAACAAGGTGAGAAAGATGATAATGCGGTGATAGAACTTCATAATAATTGATTTAAATTTCACTTTATGATAACAGAGAAGCTGTTGCTCCTAATTTATAAGTCGTCAGATTTTTAGGTTTGCATTTTCATTGTCATGCTTTTAATTTTGTTATTTATTAAATTTAGATTTCCAGGTCCGTGACTAAAGGTCATTAGCTTTATATTGTGATTTAGTTGTATTCCCTATATAATAATAAAGATTATGCATCAAAAATTGCCAGAAAAAATTCATCCATTGAGACATGCCCAAGATGGTGTAAAGTTGGTAGGGAATTTACAAACTCATCATATGTTGCGTTTAGGCGACGCTCTTCATAACATGAAGGGTTCCACAGCAAGTGTAGATATGATTTTTGATGTGGATAAAGATAATATACCATATTTACAAGGTAAATTTACCTCGTTGCTTACGTTCATTTGTGAGCGATGTATGCATGTAATGTCTTTAACCATAACAGCGGAGTGTTTATTGGCGCTGATTCAAAATGAACATAAAATTAAGGCTTTATCCGAACAATATGAGCCATGGCTTATCAATAGTAATGAGCCCATTCAACTTAATTCCATAGTTGAGGATGAATTGATATTGGCACTACCGTCAGTACCAAAGCATGATTTCAATTGTTTATCCATGGATGCATGGCATTCAGAAGCTGGGGAAACTAAGAGAACAATGAATGTCACATCACCGTTTGCAGTGTTATCAGCATTAAAGTTAAAAGATTAAATCATATATTTATTTCAGTTTTGGAGTTAAATTAAATGGCTGTACAAAAAAGTAAAAAAAGTACATCACGTCGTGGCATGCGCCGCTCACATGATGCATTAAGTATGGCAACATTATCAATAGATGCGACTTCAGGTGAGTTGCATCGTCGTCATCATATTTCTGCTAATGGTTATTACCGTGGCCGCAAGGTAGCTGTTTTTGATATTAGCAAATAAGGCAAAATAGATTGAGTCTAACAATATCTGTTGATGCTATGGGCGGAGATTATGGACCTAAGATTGTGATCCCCGCCGCTATTTCAGCCATAGAATCTCACCCTAAGGTGAATCTTATTTTGGTTGGTGATGAACACGCAATAAAAGCACATTTAAAGAATAATAACGTGATAAATAATAAGCGTATTATTATTAAGCATGCATCACAACAAGTTGCCATGGATGATTCGCCTGCTATTGCTTTGAGAGGCAAGAAGGATTCATCAATGCGCGTTATTATTGATCTTGTCAAAGAAGGAACAGCTGCGGCTTGTGTAAGTGCTGGAAACACTGGAGCTTTAATGGCCATATCTAAATTTGTTCTGAAAACATTACCTGGTATTGAGAGACCAGCTATTGTTTCGGCATTGCCTACAATTAAAGGCCACACTTATGTTCTTGACTTGGGTGCAAATGTAGATTCAAGTGCGGAGCACTTAGTTCAATTTGCCGTGATGGGTTCCGCACTTGCAGAATCCATTGATGGTACGAACAATCCAACTGTTGGCTTACTTAATATTGGATCGGAGGAAATCAAAGGTAATGAACGCGTCAAGAAAGCTGCCCGGATATTAGGTAAAACTAATATTAATTATTACGGTTTTGTTGAGGGTGACGAATTATATGAGGGTGCTGTTGATGTGGTTGTTTGCGATGGCTTTGTTGGTAATGTTGCCTTAAAAGCTAGCGAAGGAGTTATATATATGCTCCGTCATTTCTTACGTCAATCTTGTGATCGTAATATTTTTACAAGAATTGCCAGTTTGATCGCGTCACCTATATTGAGGAATTTTCGAAATAAACTTGATCCTCGTGCCTATAATGGTGCCAATTTTATTGGCTTGCAAGGTATTGTAATTAAAAGTCATGGTGGAGCTGATGAATTTGCTTTCGCTAATGCTATTCACATTGCAATTGTTGAGGCAAGAAAAAACATGATTGAGAGTATCAGTAAACACTTAAATTCTTCACTTAAAAGTCAAATTTTGTGATTTATTCCAAAATATCAGGTACTGGTAGTTATTTGCCAGAGAAGGTACTTAGCAACAAGGAACTAGAAGGCATTGTAGAAACTAGTGATCAATGGATTACAGATCGTACAGGTATTAAAAAAAGGCACATAATTAGTGATGATCAAACAACTACAGATTTAGCCTTTTTAGCGGCTGAGGAAGCAATAAAAGCTGCTAATATTAATAAGGAAGATATCAATTTAATTATTGTTGCAACTACAACTCCTACCCTAATATTTCCTAGTACAGCCTCTTTAGTGCAAAGAAAGCTTAATATTAATAACTGCCCAGCTTTTGATATACAGGCGGTGTGCACTGGATTTATTTATGCTCTCACCATTGCTGATAAATTCATTAAATCAGGTAATGTAAAGAATGCACTTGTCATTGGAGCTGAGAGTTTATCTCGCATCGTAGATTGGACAGATCGAAATACCTGTGTATTATTTGGTGATGGTGCAGGTGCAGTAATATTGCAAGCCTCAGATAAATCAGGGATTTTATCGACACATATTCATTGTGATGGAAGATACAACGATCTATTGACGGTGCCAACTGGACCAGGCTCTATAAAAAGCGAAATATCTAAATTTATAAAAATGAAAGGTCACGATGTCTTTAAAGTAGCAGTTAAAACTCTGAGTAGTATCGTAGATGAAACATTAGCAGCCAATAATATAACTAAGGAAGATATCAATTGGTTAATTCCACATCAGGCAAATATTCGCATCATTACAGCTACGGCTAAAAAATTAGGTATGTCAATGGATCGCGTCGTAGTAACTGTTGATAAACATGGCAACACCTCTGCAGCATCCATCCCGTTAGCAATTGATACATCTATTCGGGATGGACGAGTCAAACGTGGAGAAACTTTATTACTTGAAGCCTTCGGTGGAGGATTTACCTGGGGGTCTATACTACTCAGATATTAATTTTGAGGTTCCAATTATGAATTTAGCCTGTGTTTTTCCCGGACAAGGTTCACAATATGTAGGAATGTTAAAAGATCTAGCATCTAGTTTCTCACAAGTGGAAAAAATTTTTATGGAAGCGTCCATGGAATTAGGTTATGACCTGTGGCAATTAGTAGCCAATGGTCCTACAGATGTTTTGAATGAGACTGAACATACTCAGCCCGCAATGTTAGCTGCAGGTATAGCTGTCTGGCAATGTTGGCAGTCAGAAACGGAAATTCAACCTAAATATTTTGCAGGGCATAGTCTTGGTGAATATACAGCCTTAGTCGCATCTGGCGCCTTAAATTTTAGAGATGCAATTAAACTTGTCAAGAAACGAGGACAATTCATGCAGCAAGCAGTTCCTCAGGGCAAAGGTGCAATGGCTGTTATTTTAGGTTTAGATAATGATGTCGTTACAGAATTGTTCGATAAAGTTTCATCGGTAGACATAGTTGAAGCCGCTAACTTTAATTCTCCTGGTCAAGTGGTAATAGCCGGTACAATTCATGCAGTTAATCAAACAATTAGAATGGCAAGGGAAAAAGGTGCAAGGCGCACTTTATTATTACCAGTCAGTGTCCCATCTCATTGTGCATTGATGAGACCAGCAGCGGATGATTTAAATTTAGCTTTAATGGATATTGAAATGCAATATCCTAAAACTCCGGTTATTCATAATACTAATGTAAAGATATCAACGGATATTGATGAAATTAAGAGCATATTAGTAAAGCATATTTACCGTCCCGTTCGTTGGGTTGAAACCGTCCAATGGCTTGTGCAACAACATGTCATGGCAATTATTGAGTGTGGTCCTGGTAAGGTACTTACAGGTCTGAATAAATGTATTGATAAATCACTTATATCTCTGCCAGTCTTTAATCAGGCAACATTGGTAAAAGCTATTACGTCCTTGGGAGAATAATAATGAGTTTAAAAGGTACAGTGGCTTTGGTTACTGGAGCTACCCGTGGCATTGGTCGCGCGATCGCCTTAAGTTTGGGCGAGCAAGGTGCCATTGTTATCGGCACAGCTACATCAGAATATGGTGCGAAGACTATTGGTTCATTTCTAGATAATATTGGAATCAAAGGTACAGGAATGGTATTGAATGTCACAGATTCCAAGTCTATTGCATCTGTTGTTACAGCCATTAAATCTAATTTTGGCGCTCCATTAATTTTGGTTAATAATGCAGGAATTACTCGCGATAATTTATTAATACGTATGAAAGATTATGAGTGGGATGAGATTATTGATACTAACCTAACTCCAATTTATAGAATAAGTAAGAGATGTCTTCAGGGAATGACCAGAGCTCGTTGGGGGCGCATCATTAATATTACTTCGGTAGTAGGTATAATGGGAAATGCAGGACAAACTAATTATTCTGCTGCAAAAGCAGGAATTATAGGCTTTAGCAAATCCTTGGCTCGTGAGGTTGCCTCTAGAGGTATTACTGTAAATGCTGTTGCGCCGGGATTTATTAATACTGAAATGACAAATCTTTTATCTAAGACTGATAAAGAATTTCTATTAGAACGAGTTCCGGTTAAACGATTAGGAAAACCAGAAGAAATTGCCGCCGCAGTTACGTTTTTAGCAGGACGAAGCGCAGGTTACATTAGTGGTGAAACACTTAATGTAAATGGTGGCATGTATATGAATTAATTGCCTAATTTTATCAATCATCATATTTTTCGGGATAAAATTAACCTGTGTTAAATGATTAGGCTTGTCTCTCATGTGCTTGCACTATAAAATGCCTTCACAATTAGTATATTCAACTATCAGAGGGAACATAAGTCATGAGTGATACCGAAACTCGCGTAAAAGAAATTGTGGTGGAACAATTGGGTGTTAATGCCGACGAAGTAACTATTGATGCATCATTTATTGACGATTTAGGCGCTGACTCTCTTGATACAGTTGAACTTGTTATGGCATTAGAAGAAGCATTTGAATGTGAAATTCCAGACGAAGAAGCTGAAAAAATAACTACAGTCAAAGAAGCGGTATTGTATATTAACTCTGTTCAGTCTTAAATATTACAAGATGTTTTATATCTTTATAATGGCCGTTTAGTATGCTACATGCCTAGTACTTTTAGCGGTTGTGCTGTCTTAAGAATTGCTAAATTCGAAGGAGATGAGTGATGTCTAATCGACGGGTTGTGATAACTGGCCTTGGTGTGATAACACCAGTAGGTCTGTCCGTTAAGGATACCTGGATGAATATTCTGTCGGGTAAAAGTGGTGTTGGTCCATTGTTACATTTTGATGTATCCGATTTTTCCGTACGGTTTGGTGCGAGTATCAAAAATTTTGATATCACCACTATTATTCCGCGCAAGGATGCAAAAAAGATGAATACCTTTATTCATTATGGTATTGCTGCAGCAAAAGAGGCAATTGAAGATTCTGGCATAGAAGTGACGGAAAAAAATTCAGAGCGCATTGGTGTATCTATTGGTGCTGGCATTGGTGGTTTGCAGGGAATAGAGGCTGGATATGATTCTTACTTAAAGGGAGGGCCTAAGAAGATCTCTCCATTTTTCATACCTAGCAATATCATAAATATGATCGCAGGTAATTTATCTATCATGTACGGTATGAAGGGTCCAAACACAGCAATTGTAACTGCGTGCTCGAGCGGTACTCACAATATCGGTTCGGCTGGGCGAATGATTCAATATGGTGATGCTGATGTAATGATTGCCGGTGGATCCGAAATGTCAACATCAAAAACTGGTCTGGGTGGTTTTGCAGCAGTACGTGCTCTATCTACTAGAAATGACGATCCTACAGCGGCTAGTCGTCCATGGGATGTGGATCGCGATGGTTTTGTATTGGGTGATGGCGCAGGCATAGTTGTTCTCGAGGAATATGAGCATGCAGCTAAACGCGGAGCAGTTATTTATGCTGAGCTTATTGGTTCAGGCATGAGCTCTGATGCTTATCATATGACTATGCCTCAAAAAGATGGTGAAGGTGCAGCCAGATGTATGAAAAACGCAATGGCGGATGCTAAAATTGCTAGTAATAATGTTGATTATATCAATGCTCATGGTACGTCAACACCAGCAGGTGATGTTGCTGAGACTCAGGCAATTAAATTAGCGTTGGGGGCAGATGTTACCAAAACATCAATAAGTTCAACTAAATCAATGATAGGTCATTTACTAGGTGCTGCAGGTAGCGTTGAAGCGGTTTTTTGTATGCTGGCCATTCGTGATCAAGTTGCTCCACCCACCATTAATCTTGACAACCCAGATCCTGAATGTGACTTAGACTATATACCACATACTGCTCGTGATATGAATATAAAAGTAGCTATGTCCAATTCATTCGGTTTTGGTGGCACTAACGGTACACTTATTTTTAAAAAATTAAATTGAATTTTTAATTAAATGATCTTGATTAATATACAATCCGAGCATGGACTTGATATATTAGTCCGAGATTTTTGATTGTGCCGACAAAAACTTTCGGAAAATTTCAATTTAGCAGGTATTAAACACCTTAACCGCTTAGAACGAGTTTCAGCTTGTTGCGAATGACATAAGAAATATTTATCTGAAATTTTTATGTTCAATACTTAATGACAATTCATTGAAAGCACAATTAGTAATGTTTTCATTGCTATTAATAATAAAACTTTAATATCTGAACAATTTTGTCCGGGTGTATGTGCCATTATGCGATAACAAATTATTAACTGTGATCCACAGGCTAATATAGGGGGTAATTAAGCCATGCTATCTAAATCATCTTTCTTAAATGCCGAAGAGATGTTTGTAACTAACATTATAATTGATATTCGGCCAATAATTAAGATCCTTGGCATTGCAATATATAAATGTCATTATAAAATTACAAACTTTTGTTAATGGCCTAATAAGATAACAATGAAGTCATTTTCATTTTTCAGATATTTTTTTTTATAATTTTGATGATATCCATCGCAATTTCCTTATGGATGAAATATCAACTTTTAATTATCACACCATTAAATATTGATAAAGATGGCTATAACTATAGTGTCAACGCTGGGACAAATTTGGGGAGAGTGAACAAAGACTTTTTTTTGCTCAGTTTAATAAAATATCCTACCATTTATATAGATATTTACGGTTGCATTGAAAAGCGCCGCTATTCGATAAAAATGGGCAATTATCATATAAAATATGGTGAGACATTTCCACAACTATTAGATCAGATAATTTCTGGAGGGGTTATTCAGTATGCAATTACCTTCATTGAGGGCATGACCATACAAAAAATAATAGAGGTAATTGCTGACCATCCTCATATTACGCATACATTAATCAATATGAATGTATTGATGACAATGACAAATTTAGGAGAGCACAAATTAAATTCTGAAGGATGGTTCTATCCAGAAACATATTATTTTTCCAGAGGCACAACAGATTTGAATATTTTACGACGTTCTCATCAGCGTATGGTTAGCATATTAAATGCCCTGTGGGATGAAAAAGCTGAAGATTTACCTTATAAAGATTCTTATGAGGCTCTAATTATGTCTTCAATTATTGAAAAAGAGACTGGTATCCCTGAAGAAAGATCACAAATAGCTGGTGTATTTGTAAGAAGGCTAAAAAAAGGCATGCTCTTACAAACTGATCCCACAGTAATTTATGGCTTAGGAAATAAATTTGATGGTGATTTACGACGTGAAGACTTAGAATTGGATACACTTTATAATACCTATATGCGTCCTGGTTTACCACCTACACCTATCTCATCAGCTAGTATTGAATCATTAGAAGCTGCTTTGCATCCTGCAAATAGCAAAAACTTATATTTTGTTGCTACAGGACAAGATGGTCGCCATATATTTTCCTCTAGTCTAAAAGATCATAATAACGCGGTAAGGCGCTATCAAAAAAATTATCAATGAACGGAAAATTTATCAGCATAGAAGGTATAGAAGGAGTGGGCAAATCGACGCAACTTGTTTTTATTGAAAGGTATCTTAAGCAACAAGGCAAGAAGGTCATTATTACCCGTGAGCCTGGAGGTACTAGAATGGGGGAAGAGATACGTGAATTATTAATAATGCAGAGAGAAGATGATATTGCGGTAGATACAGAATTATTATTAATATTTGCAGCTCGTGTTGAACATATAGTGCAAGTTATAAAACCTGCCATTCATCGTGGAGATTGGGTAGTTTCAGATCGTTTTTTTGATGCTACCTTTGCTTATCAAGGTGGAGGTAGGGGAATATCAACCGATCGTATTCAACAAATTTCTGATTGGACATTGAATGGCTTCAAACCAGATATGACTTTTTTATTAGACTTACCTGTCAATCATAGTCAACGACGTGTCATAGATCGGGATAATAATATTGATAGATTTGAGCGAGAAAAAACAGATTTTTTTAGAAATACAAGAAGTTGTTATTTGCAGCGTTCTAGGCAAGAGCCGGATAGGATTAGGGTTATTGATGCAAGTAATATAATAAATGATATCCAAAAACAATTAATATCACACTTATCGCATTTGATCTTAAATTGATAAATAATCTATATCCCTGGCAGATCAATCTATGGCAAAAATTTGTTAGCCTTAAAAAACAACATCGTCTCCCCCATGCCATATTAGTTACGGGTGTACGTGGGTTAGGTAAAAAATATTTCGCAGACAACCTCATCAAAAGTATTTTGTGCCTTTCTCCAAGAGAGTCGGAAGAATCTTGTGAGGAATGCCATAGTTGTCAAATATTTGTAGCTGGCAATCACCCCGATCACATAGAAGTTTGCCAAGAAAAATGTGGCATGCAAATTAAAATCAAACAAATTCATCCCCTTATGCGTAAGCAAAAATTAACATCAACAGTATCATTATGGAAAACGATAGTAATTTCAACCGCCCACAGCATGAATATGAATACAAATAATAGCCTACTAAAATTATTGGAAGAACCACAAAAGAATACACTTATCATCTTGGTAACATCTCAGCCAAACAAAATTCCCATAACCATCAGAAGTCGCTGTCAAAATTTACATATGCCTATACCCGACTTTAATGAATCAATGGACTGGATAGTCCAGCATTCTAATCATCAAATAAATGAGACTACCAAAGGAATTTTGCAACTTGCTAAAGGTGCACCCTTAGCCGCTATTGATATACTTAATGAAAATGGTGCTGAGTACTATCGACAGGTAGACCAGGATTTTGATAATATATTATCTGGAGATGCAAACCCAATAACTTTGACGGCAAAATGGCTGCATTTTGATTTAATACAGATCATTAATCAATTACAATACAATATAATCAATCGTGTTGTTATTGCCCAAACAGGTGTAAGCCATGATCCGGCATTAAATACAAAGATCACTATTTACTGGAAGATTGTAGATTTTACTATTCATACAAAAAAACTATTATTATCTCAAAACAATCTTAACAAGACTATGCTAATAGAAGGTTTCATCGTAAATATTACAAATTTAATACATAAAAATGAGCTTACAGTCATGTAATAAAACTCACACATAGTAAATGATATATCTAATACTTACAGTATTATTAAATAATAATATACTTTAGATGTCATTTTAAAAATTAAAGATAAAATCTAGGAAAATTTTGTTGCTCGCGGGATATAGCAGAGATATAAATAATTAGATGTTTATTGATTCACATTGCCACCTTAATTTATTAGCTCAGGAAGAAGGAGGGCTTGATGCCGTTATTCTACAATCCAAAGAAAGTGATGTAGAGCACATTCTTAGTATTGCAATTGATATTAAAAGTGCCCATGAAACGATCTCTATTGCGAATAGGTACCCCCAATATTACGGCAAGTGTGGGAATTCATCCTAACGTTGATAGAACAGAAATTATTACTATAGAGGAACTTATAAATTTAGCATCTCATGATAAAGTAATTGCCATTGGTGAAACTGGATTAGACTATTTTCTTAATGCAGTAAAATCAGAGTGGCAACGTGAAAGTTTTCGAACACATATAGAGGTTGCAAAACAATTTAAAAAACCTTTAATAGTGCATACACGAGCAGCATGCAGCGACACTATGGATATTCTAGAGCAAGAGGATGCAAAGAAGGTAGGTGGAATTATTCATTGTTTTACTGAGGACTGGGAAACAGCTAAACGTGCCTTAGATATAGGTTTTCATATTTCTCTATCTGGCATAGTGACATTTAAAAATGCTATGGCATTACAAAATATAGTAAAGAAATTGCCCTTAGACCGGATGCTTATTGAAACTGATGCACCATATTTAGCTCCGGTGCCATATCGAGGAAAAATAAATAGACCCGCCTTTGTGAAATATATCGCTAAATTTATAGCTGAGCTGCGCGGTGAGACCATTGAAAATATTGCGATAGAAACATCATATAATTTCAAGAAATTATTTTCCATATCATAATTATAAATAAGGCTATATCAGTGTCGAATATATAGATGCTCCATCATCATGATAACTAGCTAATACAAGATATGTTACTTGATTAGTTTGTGGTTTTATTTAAGTAGAAAATATATATCATTAAATTATGCGCTAATAAATATGGGCTTATAGCGCAACTATAAATTATATTTTATTTGATCCATTTATTATGGAGGGCGCATCAATCTCCGGGAAACCTAATACAAATTAAACGTGCCTATGATTTCATATATTTCAAAGTTATCGATTCATTCACAGGTTATAGAAGGGAATTATATGGATGGTGGGGCGGAATTTTAGTGCAATTATGTTAATTGCCAATTATATTTTTAAGCTATAGCTGTTTAAAAAATGATATTTAAGTTTGTTTAAATTAAATTTCATAATTTTCATAGTGAAATTAAAAATATCGTCTCACATTATAATCAAGATATAAATGTATGTGATGGCGGAGAGTCAGGGATTCGAACCCTGGATAGGGGTAAACCTACGCTGGTTTTCAAGACCAGTACATTCAACCACTCTGTCAACTCTCCCATTAAAAATAATACTTACATTTACGTTGTAAAACAACAAAAATGTACATATACCTAATTTCATGCGATAACACTTGCACTTTTTAACTTATTAGGTATCATATCACTATATAAATTGTAAATTTGCAGATACAAAAAAATTTGGAGCTTTTCTGATGAATTATGATGCTCAAAAAATTGTTGCTCAATCGCAGAATTCTATGCTTATAACAAGCAGGCTATTGCGTAATACTTACAGCCTATTAGCTATGACTTTATTATTTAGTGCTTTAACTGCTGGCATATCAATAGCTATTAGCTTCCCTCATCTTGGTCTTTTTACTCTTGTCGGGTATTTTGGATTATTGTTTTTGACCACCAAATTGCGTAACAGTTCTTGGGGATTGGCTTCTGTATTTACCTTAACTGGTTTTATGGGGTTGACATTGGGACCTATTATCAATTCTTATTTGAGCCTACCTAATGGGAGTGAGATGGTGATGCAGGCGTTGGGAGGTACTGGCATTATTTTTTTCGCCTTATCTGCTTATGTAGTTCATAGTAGGAAAGACTTTAGCTTTATGGGGGGGTTTCTATTCGTTGGTATTCTAGTTGCCTTTTTGGCTGGTCTTAGTGCATATATCTTTGATGTTCCAGGATTATCGTTAGCTGTGTCAGCCATGTTTGTGTTATTGATGTCGGGTTTGATTTTATATGAAACAAGCCAGATTATCCATGGTGGTGAGACTAACTATATTATGGCTACAGTTACCCTATACATTAGTATTTATAACTTATTTTTAAGTTTATTACATTTAATTGGTGCCTTTTTCAGTGGTGATGATTAAATAATTTATGATAGTCGTATTTTTCCAAGGCCTTTGCCTAGTTCCTTCAAGTTAAAATAGGTGTATTGTGATTTAATATTGCTGTGATGTTCGGTAGTCTGTAGCCATATATTATTATTTTTAACTGGTTAATTACTTAGGTTATTTTCCATAATAATTTTTCTTAAATATTGAGGATTTTAGAGCATGAGTGTTTTAGTTACTAGTCCAGCACCAGATTTTGTTGCAACTGCTGTAATGCCTGATAACAGTATAAATGAAAATTTCTCTTTATCTAATTTTAAGGGTAAATACGTAGTTTTATTTTTTTATCCACTAGACTTCACTTTCGTTTGTCCATCTGAAATAATCGCCCATCATCACAGAATTCCAGAATTTGCAAAACGCGGTGTTGAGGTAATTGGCGTATCTATTGACTCACAATTCACTCATTTAGCATGGCGTAATACAGCACCTGAAAATGGTGGTATTGGACAAATTGATTTTCCATTAGTTGCGGACATTAGACATCAAATCGTTAAGGCCTATGGCGTACAGCATCCATCTGATGCTATCTCTTTGCGAGGTTCTTTCTTGATTGATAAAGAAGGCATTATCCGTCATCAGGTCGTTAATGACTTACCATTAGGTCGTGAGGTAGATGAGATATTACGCCTGGTTGATGCACTACAATTTACTGAGGAACATGGAGAAGTATGCCCGGCTGGTTGGCAAAAGGGTGATGAGGGAATTAGACCCGATTCGACTGGAGTTGCCAGTTATTTAGCTAAACATGCAAATAAATTATAGGTAATTTCGTAAATTTGAGATATGATTTAATCATATTTTATTTTTTTCTCTAATTTCAGACAATGTTTTGCAATCTATACATAGGGTAGCAGTTGGACGTGCTTCAAGTCGACGAATACCTATGTTAATACCACATGATTCGCAGAATCCATAGTAACCTTTCTCTAGGTCAATCAGTGATTCTGCTATCTTTCTAATGAGTTTACGCTCACGATCACGAGTGCGTAGTTCAATAGTAAATTCTTCCTCTTGAGTAGCGCGATCATTTGGATCTGGAAAATTAGCCGCATCATCCTTCATATAGTGAACGGTTCTATCTACTTCTACCATTAATTGAGTTTGCCAATTTTCTAAAATATCGCGGAAATGGATAGTCTGATTTTCATTCATGTATTCTTCCCCATTTTTCTTAATATAGGGTTTGAATTTAGTATTAGGTTGTTTTAGATCCATGAAATAAACCTTATAACATTTTAAAACTTTAGGGTTTCATCTAAACCAGAATTAGGCTTTGATGTACGAATAATAACTACTATTTTATATTATTATTGAAGGAAACAAAACTAATGAATCAATTAAAAGCAGTGATTTTTGATGTAGATGGTACATTAGCTGAAACCGAGCTGCACGGACATCGTGTCGCTTTTAATTTAGCATTTAGGGAGCATAAATTGGGGTGGCATTGGGATAAGAATTTATATGGAAAATTATTAGCGGTAACTGGTGGTGAAGAGAGGATTAAATATTTTTTATCTAATTTTTACTCAGATTTTAAAAGTGATTATAGTATCAGTAATTTTATTCATAAGTTGCATACATCAAAAACAAAATATTATGTAAAATTATTAGGACACAAAGCAATATATTTAAGACCAGGTATATTCAGGCTCCTAAATGAGATTCGAGCCATAGATATGCGTATGGCTATTGCAACCACAACAGCTCTTCACAATGTAGAGGCATTGATTAAAAGTGCCTTAGGTGAACATACGATGAGATGGTTTGATTACATCGCTGCAGGTGATAGCGTATCTAAGAAAAAACCATCTCCAGATATATTCATGAATTGCTTAGATGAGTTGAAACTGGATTCTGACTCTTGTATTACTGTGGAAGATTCCAGCAATGGTGTTAAGTCATCAGTTAGCGCGGGCATTAAGACTATAGTTACTGTAAATGAATATACCAGGTACGAAGACTTCGATGGAGCCGTTAGTGTATTCAATCACTTAGGAGAAAAAAATAAAAGATGTAAACTCATTGAGGGTAAGAAAATTAACAATCCATATATTAATGTCAGCGTATTAAAATATTTACATGCATGTAATTAGACAATGTAGAATACTTAAATATTGTAGGATATATTCTTAATTATATTATCTTAGCACGATATAGGTATATATAAAATTTAGGCAGTGTGAGCAACTTAATTAGAATTATAGAATCTAACTAATTTATATGGGAATGGCGAATATCAAAATTAAATGATATCAGATCAAATTTATTATTTGTGGATAATGTACTACTGTGAATGACAATCAAGATATCAATTGATTATATTGTAATTGATCACGTGCTAATATCGCTGCACCATAAGCAGCCTTTTTATATTGAGGATGAGAAAAGGAAACATTGAGTAGCTGTTGTCGAATAATTTCCCATATACGATTGTTTGAGCCATCTCCTACAGTATAGATATATTTAATATCAGTAAGGCTATATTTTTGCAATAATCTATAACCTTCGGCTTCTATTTTAGCAATGCCTGTCAGTAATCCATAAAGAAATTCATGGTCATCTTTTGGTCTTGGCGTCAATCTCGGTTTTAAATATGGATTCAACTCGGGAAATCGTTCTCCAGAAGAGAGCAAAGGATAATAATCTGGAGGCATTCTATTTAAAACTATTTGTGTACTTAAGTCTATAAGTTGTCTTTTAGTAAAGAAATGACGTAAAATTGCTCCTCCTGAATTCGAGGCTCCTCCCACCAACCATAATTTGCCAATGCGGTGACTATAAATTCCGTGTTCATGTTTAAAAACGGGATATTTTGCAATTAATTTTAAGACTAAGGTTGAACCTATAGAAGTTACGGCATCTCCCACATTATTTATGCGAGTAGCTAGTATGGCGGCAATACTATCTGTAGTGCCTGAGACAATAGTGGGAAAATATTCGATATCAAATTTTTGGCAGAGACTTTTTGACAATCGACCTATTATGGTACCAGGTTGAACTACTGTGGGTAAAACCTGTTCTGGTACCATAGTTAAAAGCCAATCAGGCCAACACTTTAAAATAGAATCATATCCCAATTTAAGAGCATTATTATAGTCAGTAACTGATGTATCTACGCCTAGATTATGATTAATCCAGTCTGCCTGATGAAGCAATGTAACTCCAGATTCTATGTCTAAGTCATATTTTTCTTGTAGATACAGTAATTTAGATAGTCCGCTGCTAGCACCATGGGCACCAGATTTGGCAGGTATATTTTGTTTGATAAATTCACTTTCTGTTTTAGCTCTAGAATCGTTATACATTAATAATGGAGTTAAAGGCTCACCTGATTTGTCAATTAGTAAAATTGAACTTGAGGTAGAGTCGACGGCAATACGCTTAACCTGATATTTTTCAATCTTAGTAAATAACATTGATAATACCATTTCTACAAGGCGCCATTGTAGTTCTGGGCTCTGCTCAGAATGATAGTCTTTTTGTTGATATGCGGAAATAATATTTTCGTTCTGTGCAATAATATCTCCAAATTTATTTATGGCTATAGCTCGACAGCCTGAGGTGCCAAGATCAATGCCTATATAAGCATCATTGGCAATCATTTCCTATGCCAATATAGTGCATCTTTGATTAATAATGCTGATATAAATATTAGGGTGTCATTTATATGCATGGAAATAGAACCTATATCATAGGTAGAGACTCGTTAAACATCAATAAAATTTTAATCATTTTTAATGATTAAGAGGGTGAAAATTGTCATAATATAACTTTGTAACTTTAATAAATAAAATTATAATTATGGATAACATTGCAAAACCATTCTAATTTTTTTTGATAAAATGCGTAATTATAGGAACTGTTTCTAGTGTAACAATGATACAATCATATCATTAAATAGCCATCGTTAATGGTATAATTATTCCAGATAATATATTACTATACTTAACATTTCAGAAAGATAGGCAATGCTACCGTCTCATATTAATTATTACATCATAGAAAATATTTGACTACAGATTTTTTATTTACTCCATCTTAATAGAAAGAAGGTAATCAGTAATACATGAGCGCTAGCCTTGAAATCAAACAACGTTTCCTCAAATTACACAAATTGATAAATTTTCATAACTATCAATATTATATTGTTAATGACCCCGAAATTACAGATATTGAATATGATCGTCTATTTAAGGAGATGCAAATATTAGAGGCTGAAAACCCAGAATTACTAACTAGATCATCTCCAATCCAAAAGGTAGGTTGTGCGCTCCCAAATAAATTTTGTCAGATTGTTCATGCACTTCCCATGTTATCATTAAGTAATGCTTTTAATGATGAAGAATTGCGTGCCTTTGAAAGACGTGTTTGTGCTCTCTTAAATACTGCTGATATCCAAGTTTTTACCGTTGAACCAAAATTAGACGGCTTAGCTATCAGTATCCGTTATGAGCGTGGCATATTAGTACAGGCATCAACCAGGGGTAATGGTGTGATAGGTGAGGATGTTACTGCCAATGTACGTACAATAAAAACAGTTCCTTTACAATTAAGTGGAAATAATATCCCTGAAATCATTGAGGTACGTGGCGAAATATTCATGCCTAAAAGTGGCTTTCATGCCTTAAATCAGGTACAGATTACTGACAATAAAAAATCTTTTGTGAATTCTCGAAATGCAGCATCCGGCTCCTTAAGACAGTTGAATCCTGAGATAACGGCGGCACGTCCATTAGAGATTTATTTTTATGGCATAGGAGAAAGTCAAGGTATAAGAATTATGCCTGACAATCATAGCAATGCAATGAAATTTATCGCACAGTGGGGGTTTCGTGTATTGCCTGAACTAAAGCAAGTTCATGGTATCGCAGCTTCTCTGAAATATATAAAAGAGTTACATTTTAGACGGAATTCATTGCCCTACGATATTGATGGCGTAGTAATTAAAGTAGATTACATTGCTCTACAACAACGCTTGGGTTTTTTATCAAGATCGCCGCGTTGGGCAATAGCTTATAAATTCCCACCACAGGAAGAAATAACAATAATTAAAAATATTGAACTACAGGTAGGTCGCACTGGAGCTGTTACGCCTGTAGCACGTCTCAATCCTGTTTTTGTGGGAGGAGCAACAATTAGCAACGCCACCTTGCATAACGAAAATGAGATTTGGCGTAAAGATGTACGAATAGGGGATAGTGTGATAATCCGTCGTGCAGGCGATGTGATACCCGAAGTGGTACGAGTAATTTTATCTAGACGTCCTGATAACACCCAAGAATTTATCATGCCAAGACAATGTCCGGTATGTGGATCAAATGTCATACGTGAATCAAGTGAGGTTGTATATCGCTGCATCGGCAATTTACAATGCAAAGCTCAACAAAAGGAGGCAATTAAACATTTTTCTTCGCGTAAAGCTCTATATGTAAATGGTTTAGGCGACAAGCTAGTTCAATTGCTTATTGATAAAGGTGTAGTTAATAATATTTCTGATCTATTTACACTAACTATAGAGCAAATATCTTCGTTCAAACGCATGGGTTGTAAATCTGCTAAAAATTTAGTAGATGCGCTTAAAGCCTCTAAAATAACACAATTTGACCGCTTCCTATATTCCTTAGGGATAAGTGAAGTGGGCGAGACCACTGCTAGATTATTAGCGAGTCATTTCCCGAGTTTAGATGAGTTGCAAGTTGCCGAAATTGAGGCATTGACCGAAATTAAGTATATAGGACCTGTAATTGCTCAAAATATAGTTATTTTTTTCCGGGAGGATTATAACCGTGAAATCATTTCTAAATTATTAAGGTCTGGAGTAACCTGGCCTGTGGACGAGAAAGCCAAATTATATTCAAAATTAGATGATAAGACAATAGTATTAACAGGAACTTTAAAACAGATAACTCGCAGTAAGGTAAAAGAAAAATTATTGAAATCAGGCGCTAAAGTTGTTAGTAGTATATCGCAAAAGACTGACTATCTAGTAGTGGGGAATCATGCCGGCTCGAAATTAACTAAAGCTCAATCCTTGGGTATAGCTATGGTGAGCGAAACCACTCTAATTAATTGGTTAAGTTAGAACGACAAATAACTATGGCTAAAAAGTTTGTTTAATTATTATCAAAATATTTATTAGTAAAACACCCTAAATTCAACAGTACCATCATATTTTTCACAAATTTCGAGGAAAGATTTTATCTAACGGTTTGGTTATAAAATATAATTTGATGAATGCCATTTCCGTGGAGTTGCAAAAATAGACGTAGTAAAAATGTTGCAATCATAGCGACCACCTATATTTGGCATTTTAAAAATAGAAGGCAAAATTTATACGTATATTGTTTAAACACTACAGCCAGATACTATAATCCTATATTATAGTAGAAAGATGAAATTTTACAGCATGTGTGCTACGCTCACTAGATGGTATAGTATCTACTATATATTGGATGCTGCGATAATTGATCACTACTATATTAATTATTCAATAGTATATTACTAATAAAGTCAATCATACCAACGATATTTATAATTTATGGTATCAGACTAAGGGTATATGTTAAAAATTAATGTGGGCACCATGTGAGATCTTGAGGAAGAAAAGGTTTAATAATTGTACTAGCGTGAGCTACTACATGACCTTAAAAGTTGTTTCGACGACATAACCAGACGTTCAATGTCTAAATACGGATATTGCGGTTAATTTTATCAATGGTCAAAGGCAAGTTGTTATCGATCTGATAATTGTTGTATTAGAACCTTAATGTAATCACACTGTTATTGCATAAATAGTATTTTTGCATGACTTATCCACACTTTTACCGTCTAAAATAAATCATAAATGTAATAGTTATCATTATAGATGATGCTATTTTTACATGAATGTGATCATGATCTCTAGATTGGACAAAGATGAATAATCATATTATAAGAATTCTCATTTTATACAGGCTATTATTAGCCTTCATCGGAAGTGGAGTTGGAACTTTTGTCATAGTAAAAGATATTTGTTGTATACAATTTGTTATAAGATGTTTTTAAATACCTAAATTATTACGAGTTGTTTTAGTGTATCTATAAAATATACGGCACATATAACCGGAACAGAGAGATGTTATCATAATAATAACCCTTGAATTAGGAATGAATTATAAAAAAGTTATATCTCTAATCTATACATTTAATATTATTGTAGTGAATAGTTTGGGACACGCCAACCTAGTTAGGAGAATAATATATACAGGTACAGAAAGTAAGGATGTTATAGCAAATATAGATAGTTTCACTTATTAAGACTATCATATAACTAATTACCCTAGATTATAAATATTATATTATTCAACGAATAACAAACCTTATCTCTAAAAAATATTGCTTCTATAATTAAATATCTCATAATAACACAGTGCTACTGCAACCAATTAGTTATTCATATTATATTAAAGTTATTAATGATTATAATTAATCAAATTTTTGGTTACTGAAAAATTTATTAATAATAAGGAATTTGTACAATAACACAAGCACCACCAAGATGACTAGTTTTAAGCTTAATGTCTCCTTTATAATCTTTGACGATATCGCTGACTATAGCTAATCCTAGGCCTTGTCCTTCAATCTGAGTATGTACGCGCCAGCCACGCTTCATAATATCCTGCCGGACATAATCAGGAATACCATCTCCGTCATCTTCAATACTAATTTCTATCATATTTATCTGCGATATAATCGTAACATGTATTGCTCTATTACAATATTTATAAGAATTTTCAAGTAAGTTGCCTAACAATTCATACATATCCCTAGAATCGGCATTGACAAAAGCATCATACTGAACATCATATTGGCAATAAATTTTTTTATATTGATACACTTTGTTTAAAGAGTACACTATTTTGTCAACAATATCACCCAAAGAAATGATGGTGGGCCATTTGCAATAATGACCATTTGTAAATACACGTTGTAATTGATAATCTATCAGAGAAATGACGCGATCAAGCTGTTCGTGGCCTGTCGCCTTTATTTCATTGATGTTAAAGTCACTATTATCTAACTCTCCACGAAAAATAGCCAAGTGAGTTTTAAGGCTGTGCGCTAAATCAGCCAAGGAATTTTTATAGAGCTTATGATGAAGCCGCTCTTGTTTGAGCAAGTTATTGATATTCATAGTAAGTTGATTAAACTCTCTAGTACAGTCATTAGATGCATGCCTTACATCTCCACTTTCTATCGCATATAAATCAACGGCAATATTATCTAATAAGCGTAAAACCCAGCGTAATGTCAAATATTGAGCTGACAATAAAATAATACCTGCGCCACCTAAACAATACCATAAATTTCTTTGGAACCATTCTGTTTGGAGGGTAACGATATTTATATCTTCGTAAGTATTAACGGTAAAAAAATATTTTTTACCATTCTTATTTTCCCAAATAACATTAAATAACTTAATGCTAGATTCTAAGTCAATAATAGGAGGGTATACTTTATCTGTAGTATAAAATTTAGGAAAAATAATAAATATATTTACAGTAGAATTTGATTGCCAGATAATTCTACGCTCCATGATAATTTGTGCATGTAATCCATAGATTGGGGTTGAAGATAATAGCTCTATCAAATTTTCGGTTATAGTTGAGATGTTAGTGCCATCGAAATTTGCAACAGTCAAAAAAGTATAAATATAGTTTCTGAAAAGTTTTTGTTGTAAGAATTTGACACTAACTGAGAAGGAGCTATTTAAACTAAAAGCTGATGTACCTAACAATAAGGTAAGTACAATACTAACTGTTAAAAGCAATTGTATACTAAGTGAAAATTTTTTAATGAACACGAGGCAATGTTAGACGATAGCCGCGACCACGTAGAGTTTCAATTGGACTTAATTTTTTATCAGGATCTAATTTGCTACGTAAACGTCTGATAAAAACCTCAATAACATTACTATCTCGATCATGATCTTGCTCGTAAATATGATCAGTTATATCAGTCTTGGATAACACCTCTCCTGCATGCAACATTAAAAGATGTAACAGACGATACTCGTAGGCAGTTAAATTTACAGTCATTCCTCCATTCATTACCTCTTGGTTAGTAGGATTTAACGTAACGTTGCCACATTGTAATGTGGCATTAGCCCAACCAGAAGCTCGTCTAGATAGGGCGTTAATGCGTGCCAATAGTTCCTTAAAATGAAATGGCTTGACTAAATAATCGTCTGCGCCAACCTCAAGTCCTTCTACTTTATCTTGCCAACCGCCACGACCAGTCAATATAAGAACAGAAAATCTTCTGCTCGCAGCACGTAATCGCTTAATAACCTCTATACCCGATAATTTCGGCAATCCGAGGTCAATAACTGCCAAATCGTATGGATATTCTAAGCCACGATATAAGCCTTCTGCACCGTCAGCTACAGCATCGACAGTTAGATTTTTTTTTTGTAATTGTTTGGTCACTTGCTCACGCAAATCGACCTCATCCTCAATGAGCAATATTCGCATAAAATTTAATTCATGGGATGATCGATTCTAAGATCAAATAAATCCATTTAATTTTTACTATTATTATTAAATAATTTAATGTTGAAGAACATACGTACCTCCCATCCTCATTATTTATAACAAATAAAATCTTAAATTGGTATCAAATTTCGAAGAAAATTATGTTTTATTAGCACCTCTTTGCGCAATATCATATAGCATTGTTTGAAATATACGGTCGTGAATAATACATCCCTTAGTAAATAAAAATTTAAGATATCAAGAATAATTTTATAGCCTATAAAATTTTTTGACTAAGTGCTCATCTCAAAATTATCTAAAATACAAGGTATTTATTCAGCAATATACTATCGCACTATTTATATTTTAGATTTATCTTACTACACTACATTCTAGGTACAAGAAAGATCCATATACGCTATAGATGGATATAATATAAGATATAGACTTCTATGCTGAAATGATGATATTATCTAGATTTACTGTTGTGCCTTACCTTCAATAATATATCTTTAATCCTTAGATATTTATTGTGGATGGTTATCTATTTATACTTAAATTCTCTACACCATGACACATCAATCTGTTTATCCTCATAAAGGATACCTGTTAATATTTTCATAAAATATTATATAGATGAGGGCCTATCAGCAGTAACTATTTTTATTTATGCATTCATCTCAATTATTATAAATAACCTCGATATCATAATATTATCTGATCTTTGTTGGAGACAGTTCCCATGACCAAGGTTTTTTTGAATATATCTGCATATACTTGATCGGGCTCTGCATGCGCAACATTCGGCAATGCTAAGACAACAACTACTGTTGAAATGTCCAATCACTATCTAAATTGGACAAAAGACAATATGTATCTGAATAATCGTACAAATAATAATCATTATTATATTAAATAAAATATCCTGAACTGGCTACAATATGATCAATAAGCGCGGTCATCCTATGGTTTAATTTTATTAATTCACCACCTATAGTTTAAATTGCTAAAGGTGTATTCGATGTCCAATATAATCATTGACACTTTAACTAATAATGCAGTGTCATCGTTTGGGTTAAATGGTGCTTTATTTTTTATAACTTAATCATCCAAATTTTAAAATATAAAGTTAATCTTACTGTTCAATCAATAATTAAAAAATATAAGCGGGCAGACCTTACCAAAGAGATCTTAGACGCAGTCTAAAAAATTAATAATTCTGTGATATAATAAACAATCATGGCAAATGAGTCCATAATATATTTCTCAATGATTCTCAAATAAGAATTAATTAAAGATAAAGTAATGATGATCATCTAAATATCCTGCCTTATCAAGGACCATTTATTTACCTAAACTATCGGTCAATAAAAGACTATATTACCTATTTGTAAGTGGTGGATTGTTATATCTCATGATTAATTAAAATATCTTTTTTTATATAAAGATAGCAATTTATCTTGGGATAAGATCGATCTTTCATTATCTGGACAATGAACACGGCCATAACAACTATTATCAGATAAGAGCCATACTTTTGCATATTATACTGATGTATAAATATCCAAATCATCAATTATTGATTGGCATAAACATTTTAAATATATAGAGAATAATGTTTCGATTCCTGACAATAGGCTTTGTCTTATAAGATTTTTTACCACCAGCTCACATTTCAGTATTATTGAAAATAAAAGACGCGAGTATATTCAAAAATAAACCTACAACACTTCTGACTTCGATATTCCCATGAAGATCGCTTGATACCTGAATTTCTGGTAGCATACACCTTGTACAATCAAATTGATTTTCACATCGGCAATATAAATAATGATACTTTATACAGAGTACAAAAAATAATATAACATAATTACTTTATTTTAACAACCTTACTGAATCATTGAGCTTAATAAATAAGTTCCTACTGACTCGATAATTTTTCTGTTGTATGCCAATAAACCGTAGTCTATATATATTTGTATGGTGCTGCGATAATGATATAGGTATCTAGATGCACATAATGAAATAATTATATAATTTTATTTATCACGTAACACTAACAACATCTTAGTATGTTTCTCATGGAAACCCATTATATAAATTATGTGCACACCAGTTTCTTGTAAAAGCGATACTAGATCAACATTGAATGATCCAGCAGCACAAGCACGCAATTCAATTTTATCACGGCGACCTTCCTTATCTGATTGAGTAACGCCAACCGGTACATCCACAATATTCAATTTAGCCTTATTATAAATATAAAATTTATAATAAATAAAACTGATGGGTTAATGTAGCAAAATTTAAAAATCAACTGCAGGGGTAAAAGACTGATAATGATGGTGTGATGAAATATTTTGTGTATGTACTAAATAATATCTTTATTTTCTTACAGTCTTAAAGGTCTGCCTTTAGTAAAGGGTTTAAATTTTAATTTTAGTCACCCAACTAAAAATATATTTATTGAATGTTATTTAGGTTAACCGAACAATCAAATAAACAAACCTTATCTACATTGATTGTATACCTTTTGCATGAAAATCAACCATTATATTAGGATAATTATGAATTATTTCAAGGTAACTTCATCACCACGATAGTATCGTGTCGGTCCATCAGAGATCTTAATTAATAGATCAATGCTTTCTCTATTATCAAGCGCTAGATTATCATTTTTGATAATATAAAATTATTAGTACCTCTAATCTTTTATTATACAAAATAAATTTTCAGCGCAGGCTTGTATAATGGACATAAATATATATTCACCTATCTTTTCAGGAGAATTGGCAACTCAATCGCTCGACGCAATCAACGTGACATTTAAAGATTACAAGATTGTAATTTTGCCAACAACATCTTTGCCGTACCCAAGAAACAATAAAGTCCATATTTTCATTGAGTAACTGCTTACAGGGATGTAAGTAGTCCAAATAAACTAGACTTAAAAGAAGGGCAATTTGTTCAATAAAAAACCTACTTAGACAAATAGTTTGTTCTTTAATCCATATGTTCGAGGAAATAACCGAATATATTCCAATTCTAATTTAGGATATCATAATATTAGTTTGACATCCTATATTGCTTTTTACTAACCTCATGGGCATAGACATTGACTAATATAAGCGCTTTTTAGAACAGTTATTTGATGGGCCTCCAGATGTGGAGAGTAATTTTAATCTTCGGATTAATCCTGTGACAGATACCTTACAACATTAATTTAAATCTGTTGATGGAATGTGCAGATCATCTAATCCATCTAGTGATTGAACTGAGGCATACCACTTTTATCTCAATACTCGTCATTTAGATTTTAAAGATTGATTCATGATGTAGATACAATTTGTAATGAGTCAGAAGTAATATTCTCAAACAAAATATTACTAACCATGAATCGCAATTGTATGTGTTATTTGATGATAAAGTAATGACCTGAGTATTTGCATGTAAGGAAAGATAATTTCTGTTGATCATAGGCCGTTACCAACGATATTTATCGTATATTTCTGGATTAGCCCAAAATTTACTATTCAGCCAATCACGTTTGAAATGATAGTCTTCTATTGTATAGCTGAAGACTGATCTATCAGAATAATCACCGTGATATTTGAGTCCAAGCGACAGATAATCTGTTAATTGCCAATCTTTATCATTTGCGTTAACTTTGTCAGAAATAACCATGATGTGTTGGGTATGATAATTTCGTAATACTCCCAGCCATTCCATGGCTTGTGGTTTATTCAAAATTTCCGTAACATCACTAACCAGGGCTATGTCTACTGATCCCAACTTATCCAACTGTCGAAGATCAAACGGATCCGTTAGAGATATGGTGTTATCATTTCGTAGTTCTCGGCATATCGATATCGCCATGTTTCCAACGGCTAATACTGATTTGTACTGAAACCGTTCGATAAATGGTAAAATTATTTTTAATAGATTTTGTGTCAACACAAACATATTAAGTAGCATAAAACATTTGATACTTTTTTGAAATATAATATTGAATTTTACATGCCTATTTATAAAAATGAAAGATCCTATTTGATGGATGAAATGCAATTGATCTTTATATGAAATTATAACGTTAAAGATGACTGTTATATACATATATTATTTATAACAAGCGCAAAATTATTCAGGTTGTGCATAGTATATATTTAATTGGTTACCCTCATCTAAATTCATTGAGTGTGCTTATAAATAGATATCTGGAAATTAAAATTCATACCAACTGTAACTTATTTGATGATGTATTATCTGCAGGCAAAGTCATGTGGAAGAATTTAATATCAATCAACATTTGACCAACCGGATGTGGAACTTGTTCTTTAATATAAAATAGTGCCATGAATTGTTTGATTTGGCGAAGTTGATGAGGTTACTATATGGCCATAGTAGTGTGGCATGGGCACTATCATGGCAATTCGTATCATGTATATAATTGAATATTTATGTACTAGAATCAGGTCGTGGCATTGTGCATACTGGTGAATGACCTGCACACGGATACCTAATTGCACATTCTAAATGAAGTCTGACACAAGGATGTATTATATAATATTTAAGCTTGTAATGTTATTATGTCAATAATGTCAACTATCGATTCATAAATTTCTTGAAGATTATAGATTGATATATAGGCCAGGCTATTATGAGGATGTAAACTACATATTACATGAAATAACACAAACTTATTGAAAGGGGGTAATTTAGTAAAATTGTTTAATTTTAGTCTTAGGCTTAAATCATTGACCATTTTTAATCTATAAAACTATATTTATTGATGATTTTCAAGTAAAATTGTTGGATAAAATATACGAGTAACCATTATTTATAATATGATGATCTGTGGCGTTAATATTCATCCAAAATAATTTTTGACGATAAATATACATGCATATATAACTTAAAATGAAAATGGATAATCTTAATAGACAATACCTTCAGTGTAAAATGATAGTATAACTATGATTTCTATTAAAAATTGGAAGAACAATTTAATCAAATATAAGATCAATTAATTGTAGAATTGTTGGATATTGTTGGTATTTTTATCTAAATATTTATTATAGATTCAATTTAATAACCGGCAAATGCTTTATAGATATTAAAAATCTTTAAAAACTACATTTTAAAAACATTTAAATATATAAAATTTTAAATAAACCGATATTAAAGATTATGAAGATAATGATATTACTTGTTAAGGAATTAACATGAGGTAAGTATAAATTGAAATCTTGAAGATAAAGATATGCAAAAGATAAGACATAACAATACTATCGCTGGTATTAACAATAATCAACTGATGATCATAGATGAATAAAGGTATAGTTACCAATGCCATTGCTGTAAGCATAGTCGTTACAGGTTTGATAATTGAAGGTCCTTTAAGAGAACCGATATTAACTACTGGGTTATTTACCTTGGCCGGTGGTGTTACAAACTGGTTGGCTATTTATATGTTATTTGAAAAAGTACCTGGCCTATATGGCTCAGGAGTGATAAGCACCAATTTTAAAAATTTCAAATCTGGCATCCATAGCTTGATTATAGATCAATTTTTCAGCAAGGAAAACTTAGATAGATTCATTGGCAATATAGTTCTAAAAGATACTGCACACAATTTTAATTTCCGCAAAATTATTGATGAGACTGATCTGGGTCCGACATATGATGGATTGGTCAGCACGATTATGGAATCATCATTTGGTGGCATGCTATCCATACTTGGTGGTCAAGAAGCATTGACCCCACTTAAGGAGCCTTTCATTATGAAAATTAGGGCTTCTTTAAATAATATGGTTGATAGCGAATCGTTTCAGGATAGTCTTCGAACCAGATTAGATTATACTCACATGATGGATGATATTCAGCACCATGTTGAACATGTTGTAACTTCGCGCCTTAATGAACTGACTCCAATTATGGTTAAGGACATCATTCAAAATATAATGCAAGAACACCTAGGTTGGCTAGTTGTTTGGGGGGGGGTACTTGGTGGACTAATTGGCTTAATAACTAGTCAGTTATTGATGTAACACTTAAGGCAATGTATATCAAAAAAGCAATGACAAAATTACTTTACAGAATTTTAATTCTGATATAATTATTAATAGTGAAGATCTCACGGAATAATTTTCTTTTTTTTTAAGGATAATATATGAATTCGCATCCTTCAACCCTCATCTGCGGTTATTCGGTAGACAAGCATTTAAAAAATTAATTAATATCAAATAATAATTGGTAAGCAATATAGTTTTGTAAGCACACATTAAACAATTAAGGATTCATCCATTATATTTAAAATAGATTATTGATAATCTGTAAATAAGGCTAATATTTATTAAAAATTCAGCGTAGTCATATGTAGGGAGTGAGTATGAAAATAGGCATACCTAAAGAGTTATGTTCCGGTGAAAAACGAGTAGCCACAACGCCTAAAGAGGCAAAACATCTTATGAAATTAGGATTTGATGTTTATATTGAAAAAGGCGCGGGGCTAGCAGCAGATATTGCTGATGAAACATATATAGACGTCGGTGTTAAGATATTAGATTCTGCTACAAAATTGTGGCATAGTGTTGATATTATCATCAAAGTTAGAGCACCATCTCATTATCCTAAATTGGACATTAATGAATTTGAGCTAATAAAGGAACATCAGCATCTAATTTGTTATATCTGGCCGGCTCAGAATAACGATTTAATGAAAATTTTATCGGTCAAAAATACTACAGTTTTGGCGATGGACAGTATCCCACGTTTGTCTCGAGCACAAAATATGGATGCATTAAGTTCAATGGCGAACATTTCAGGATACAGAGCAGTGATTGAAGCATCCCAATATTTTGGTCGTTTTTTCACCGGACAAATAACGGCTGCAGGACGAATTCCACCGGCAAAAATACTGGTAATTGGAGCCGGTGTTGCTGGTTTATCAGCTATTGGTGTAGCGAAAAGTATGGGTGCTATTGTTAGAGCTTTTGACACGAGACTAGAAGTGAAAGAACAGATAGAAAGCATGGATGCTGAGTTTTTGACGCTAATTTTTAATGAGGAAAGTAGTGGTTCAGGTGGTTATGCCAAAACTATGTCCAAGGAATTCATTGAAGCTGAGGTCAAATTGTTGTCCATACAGGCGATGGAAGTGGACATTATCATTACTACCGCTTTAATTCCCGGAAAACCTGCGCCTCAATTAATAACTGCCGATATGGTGAAATCTATGAAACCAGGGAGTGTGATAGTAGATGTAGCTGCAGAATTCGGCGGTAACTGTGTCTTAACCAAAGAAGATACTGTTACAACAGTATTCGGTGTAACTATCATTGGCTATACCGATTTACCCAGCCGTTTAGCTAATCAGGCTAGCCAATTATATGCAACAAATTTGCGCCATTTATTAACAGTACTTCGTCCTGATAAGGACAGCAAATTTTTTGTAGATATGGATGATGATGTCATCCGTGGTGCCACGGTTATTAAGGATGGGCTTATCACATGGCCACCACCGAAATTAAACTTATCAGTTAACAAGCCACCTTTCGAAGATAGCGTGCCATCTATGCAAGAAGAGGCTAAAGACAAGCCTTCGACAATTATATACAGATCTAAACAGTTTGTACCTTTTATCATACTTGCTTTTGCATTATATTATTTTAGCTTAGTCGCACCTGAGTCCCTCATGACGCATTTTACTGTTTTTATTTTATCTTGCTTCATTGGCTATCAAGTGATTTGGAATGTATCATCTTCATTGCATACTCCCTTAATGAGTGTGACTAATGCGATTAGCGGCATTGTTATCATTGGTGCTTTGACTCAAATTTCAGAATCTAGTATTATACTTATAGTATTATCCACATTGGCAATCCTGCTCGCAGCAATTAATATCGTCGGTGGTTTCTTGGTTACACGACGTATGCTTGACATGTTCAGAAAATAATAGTAGAGGATAGAAATGATGCAAAGTTTAGTCACCATGTCGTACATCGTTGCTTCAAGTTTATTTATTTTAAGTCTTATAGGTTTAAATCATCATAAAACGGCGAGTAGAGGTAATTATTATGGTATAGCAGGCATGGCACTAGCTATATTTGCTACAATCTTAAGTAATATAGTTGCATCATACTCAATGTTAATTATATCTCTATTAATTGGTGGGCTAATCGGGGCGCGAGCTGCACTGAAAGTTGAAATGACCCAAATGCCAGAATTAATAGCGATAATGCATAGTTTAGTAGGTATGACTGCTATCTTGGTCGGTTATGCCAATTTATTTGAGTACAGTCCAATATTGAACGTTGTTGAAAAAAAAATTCATAGCTTTGAAGCTTTTATCGGGATCTTCATTGGTGCAATAACATTTGCAGGTTCAGTTATAGCCTTTGGCAAGTTACGCGGCCGCATAAGTGGCAAACCTATCTTATTACCTGGACGCCATGGAATCAATATAGTTTTGTTAATATCCATTATCTACCTGGGATATTTATTTATTATTGCATCTCAATCAGGTGGAGGGTTATGGCCTCTATCTCTAGCGGTTATTATTGCCATTATATTTGGCATCCATATGGTGATGGCTATAGGAGGCGCGGATATGCCGATTGTAGTGTCTATGCTAAATAGTTATTCTGGCTGGGCCGCAGCAGCCACAGGCTTTATGTTGAGTAATGATTTATTAATCATAACTGGTGCATTAGTAGGTAGTAGCGGTGCTATACTAAGTTATATCATGTGTAAGGCAATGAATCGCAATTTTATTAATGTTATTCTCGGTGGATTTGGAAATACTGGAGGTATCGGGTCTACCAAAATTAAGGGTGACGTCATATCAATTCAGGTGAATGAATTAGTAAAGATGTTACGTGATGCCAATAATATTATGATTATACCTGGCTATGGAATGGCTGTGGCACAGGCTCAACATGCGGTCTATGAATTATCAAGACAATTAATTAAGAGAAATAAAAAAGTTGGCTTTGCTATTCATCCTGTTGCAGGTCGTATGCCTGGGCATATGAATGTGCTACTAGCTGAAGCAAAGGTCGCATATGACATTGTTTACGAAATGGATGAGGTTAATGATGATTTTTCTAAAATCGACATTACTATTGTGATAGGTGCCAATGATATTGTTAATCCTGCAGCATTATACGATCCCAATAGTCCAATAGCTGGTATGCCCGTTCTGCAGTGCTGGAAAGGAAACCATACAATTGTCCTTAAACGAAGTATGGCTACTGGTTATGCGGGAGTAAGTAACCCTATGTTTGTACATGAAAATACTAGTATGCTGTTTGGAGATGCCAATGATAGTCTAAAATCAGTAATCAATGAATTATAGGTTTAAAATAATTATACATTATTTAAGTTTAGAAAATATAATATAATTTTATTATTAAATATGATAGTAAAAATCCTTTTAATAATATTTAAATTCATATAATCCTCACAATTAAGTAAGGTAGTAGTAATTGCTATAGTACGATAAAAATTATTTTAATAATCTCCTTAAATATGGCTAACCATATCTTCTCCTCTATAAAAATACCTGTTGCTCAAATAAAGAACCTTCAATCACTAGGGTTGAACACGATGACTCCTATTCAGGAGCAAAGTTTACCTCATATATTAAAAGGTAAGGATATAATCGCCAGAGCAAAGACTGGCAGTGGTAAAACAGCAGCATTTGGCATAGGTCTACTTAATAATATTAATCCACACATTTCTAATGTACAGGCTTTGGTTCTATGTCCAACACGCGAATTAGCCAATCAAATAGGTAGGGAAATCAGAAAATTAGCCCGTAGTGTACACAATATAAAGTTAGTCTTATTATGTGGAGGCATCACTATTAGTTCCCAAATAAGCTCGATGAAACATAGTGCACATATCATTGTGGGAACTCCAGGTAGAATTCAGGATCATTTGCATAGAAAGACACTGAAATTACATAACTTAAAAACCTTAGTATTAGATGAGGCCGATCGTATGTTAGATATGGGCTTTGTAGAAATAATATATAATATAATCTCACAAACTCCAAAGTCACGTCAGACACTATTATTTTCAGCAACTTATCCAGTTGGTATTAATAAAATAAGCCATTCAATTCAAAAAAATCCAATATCGGTAGAAGTTGAATTGGAACATAAAACGGGCGTCATTGAGCAAATATTTTATCAAGCCAATAAATATGATCGTAATGAGATTTTACTTGCTATTTTTGAACATTTTCAACCGAAAACGGCCATAGTATTTTGCTACACTAAAAAACAATGTGATAAGATTGCATTGTTTTTACGAGCGCATCGTATTCAAGCATTAGCTATTCATAGCGATTTAACTCAGAGTGAGCGTGATCAAGTGTTGGTACGTTTTACTAATAATAGCTGTTTGGTATTAGTTGCTACAGATGTCGCTGCCAGGGGATTGGATATTAAGTCCTTGCACGCAGTTATTAATTATGAATTACCAAGAGATCCTAAAATTTACACTCATCGTATCGGACGTACCGGACGAGCCGGTGAACAGGGCCGTGCATTAAGTATATTCACAACATCAGAACAAGTACGTATGCATGCCATTGAATATTATCAGAATAAGCCGTGTTGTTGCGATGTTTATGAGTCATTAGAGCGCAACCCTAATTTTAAGTTACAATCAAACATAGTTACTATTCAACTAGATGCAGGACGCAAGCACAAAATTAGACCTGGTGATATTTTAGGTGCTCTTACAGGTGATGCCGGTCTAATATGTAGTCATATAGGAAATATTGATATTTTTGATATGTCGGCTTATGTGGCTGTGAATAAAATTGCATTGCGCCAGGCTATGAACTACTTAGAACACGGGAAAGTGAAAGGACGTACGATTCGTGCTCGCAGAATTTAAATATTCCGCAAGGCTAATTGCGATTATATACCTCGTCGATGCATTAGATACTGGTAATGATTATGCCAAAACTATTATGATTACCAAAATGGTAATAAGACAGGTGGGGAGAATCACGATATATGGATCTTATTTGAACATTTATATGCATAAGATTCAGTACTTGAATCATCTATTGTTTCCGGAGAAACAACTGTTGCGGGCAATTTTTGATTTCGCATTGGCTTCACTACTAAAATGCCTATCATAAAGATAAAAAAATAATATTTATGATAGACAGCTTTTCTTAATGTATTAATTTTTAATTGGACATTTAAACTTTGGTTTTAAAATTTATTAGTTGAGAAAGTATTTATTTGTCATTTTATTTGCCTATTAATCACAAACATTATTATATAGACATGATGAATAGCGATTCAAGACCAATATAAGATTACATGGTATCTACAGCACACCTATTGAATATGATTTGGGCATATCAAGTATGCAACTATATTTTAAGGCACATGATGAATAACGTAATTTATAAGATATATAACAAGATGCGGCTATTTTACACTAAAATTTTCTATAATCTTAACGCATATAATTATTGTAATATTTAAGGTACTAGTAATGCAACTAAATTTTCTTGACTATGAAAAACCTATAGCCGAATTAGAAGCAAAAATTGATGAATTGCGCTATATGAGTGATGATAATAATCTTAATATTGCCGAAGAAATTCAACAATTAAAAGAAAAAAGTGCAGTATTAACTAAAACCATTTTTTCTTCATTAACGCCATGGCAAATCACGCAAATGGCCCGACATCCGCAGCGTCCATATACTCTAGATTATATCCATAGATTCATCACCAATTTTGAAGAATTGCATGGCGATCGTACGTATGCTGATGATGCTGCATTAGTAACAGGTATTGGCATCTTAAATGGTAGGTCAGTTGTGATTATTGGTCACCAGAAAGGTCGAGATACCAAGGAAAAGATCATTCGAAATTTTGGAATGCCCAAACCGGAAGGTTACCGCAAGGCCTTGAGGATAATGAAAATGGCAGAACGCTTTGGCATATCTGTTTTGACCTTTATAGATACTCCAGGTGCATATCCTGGCATTGGTGCTGAAGAGCGCGGTCAAAGCGAGGCCATTGCCAAAAATTTATTTGAAATGGCACAACTAAAAACGCCAATCATCAGTACAGTCATAGGGGAGGGTGGTTCCGGAGGTGCCTTGGCAATAGGTGTGGCTGATCACATTATGATTTTAGAATACAGCATCTACTCGGTTATCTCTCCGGAAGGATGTGCCGCTATTCTATGGAAAAGCATTAAAAAAACATCTGATGCAGCAGCAACGTTAGGTCTTACATCGGATCGCTTAAAATGTCTAGGATTAGTAGATCAAATTATTACGGAACCATTGGGTGGTGCTCACCGAGATATCGATGAAGTTGCAGGACGTATCAAGAATGCCATTAACAATAAGTTAACAGAGTTAGAAACTATGTCCGTGGATGAGCTAATCGAAAGACGTCAACAACGCTTGCTTAATTATGGTGAATTTGAAGTTTAAACCAAGAAAATTAAATGTTAAACCAACAACAAATTTTAAATGACCTTGTGAAATCAACTACAGGCGGGAGAATTTGGCTAGCATATAGTGGCGGGGTAGACTCGCATGTATTGTTGCATCTATTGGCAACCGCAAACCATCCACATTTGAACTTTATAGCAACAATTTATGTAAATCATAACTTGCAGTATGAATCAAAAAAGTGGGCAAAACATTGTTCTGACATATGCTTAGGTCTGGAAATTAAACATTATAATCTAGATATTAAAGTGGAAAATATTGATATATTAGGTATAGAAGCCGCGGCTAGAGCCATGCGTTACCGCTCTATAGAACAGCTGTTAATTCGAGGAGATATATTACTTACAGCTCAACATCAACACGATCAGGCAGAAACTTTATTATTACAATTATTACGTGGTGCAGGACCAAAGGGCCTCTCATCCATGGCTAAACAATCCTTAATAGGAGATATACGTTTATTACGTCCGTTGCTCCATACGTCTCACACAGATATTATGCTATATGCGCAACAACATAAATTACAGTGGATTGAGGATCCTAGCAATTTGGATATACATCGGAATAGAAGCTATATTCGTAATAAAATTTGGCCAATGATTGAGAAAAGATGGCCTCAAGCAGGAGAAATAATAGGTCGTGCAGCACAACATTGTGCAGAAGCAAATAAATTATTGGAAGAATTGGCTGAACATGATATGAATTTACTGGAATTTAATAAAATATCAGATACATTGCCAATATCTAGGCTGTTAACATTATCCTCATCTAGACAACGAAATCTCCTACGATATTATATTAAATACCGACAATACCCTTTGCCTTCCACGAAGGTATTACAATCTATAATTGATCAGGTATGTTTAGCATCTAAAGATGGTGAACCATTGGTCAATTGGGCAGATGTAGAAGTGCGACGCTATAAAGACCAATTATATCTTATGAATCCATTAAAACCTCACGATATTTCACAATTAGTTTTTGTGCAAGGTACAAATGATCTAGTATTACAAAGTGACAAGATGTTAACTTGGTCTAAATTGATGGGAATAGGTCTAACAAAATCAATTGTATCAAAAGAATTACATATAGGTTTTCGTCAGGGTGGAGAGTTTATGAAATTGCACGGTCACAATCATCATCAAAGTTTAAAAAATCTCTTTCAGATATGGAAAATACCTCCATGGCTACGCAATCGTATACCATTAATATTTTATAACAGTGACTTAATAGCAGTGGTTGGTTATGGTGTATGCGATAAATTTGCTGTGAGTAAATGCCAAGAGGGTTTTTTACCTATTATCGACAAGATACAAACAAACTAGATTTTCATTTAATATATTTATATTTCTAATGATTTATAAATTTAGTATAAACTTTACTATGTTATTTCTACAGTTAATCAATAATTATTCCATAATATGACCAAATTTATATTTGTCACTGGTGGTGTCGTATCGTCATTAGGCAAGGGTATTGCAGCAGCATCATTAGCTGCCATTCTTGAAGCGCGCAACCTAAAAGTTACGCTAGTAAAGCTTGATCCATACATTAATGTAGATCCTGGTACCATGAGTCCATTGCAACATGGCGAGGTATTTGTTACAGAGGATGGAGCTGAAACAGATTTGGATCTAGGTCATTATGAGCGTTTTATTGATGGCAAAATGACAAATCTCAATAGTCATACCACCGGTCAGATATACGAGAATGTCATTCGCAAGGAACGTCGTGGAGAATATTTAGGCAATACTGTACAAGTCATTCCCCATATCACCGATGAAATTAAACGATGTATTTTTGCAGGATCTGGTAATGTAGATGTGGCATTAATTGAAATAGGTGGTACCGTTGGAGATATTGAATCTCTACCTTTTTTGGAAACAATACGTCAAATAAGAGTCGAGAAAGGTCGTGAGCACACCTTATTCTTACATTTGACCTTAGTTCCATATATCTCTTTAACAGGAGAAATCAAGACAAAACCGACTCAACATTCGGTTAAAGAGTTACGTACTATTGGTATTCAACCAGATATACTGTTGTGCCGTATGGACAGACCATTGCCTGATGTAGAACGGCATAAAATTGCTTTATTTACCAATGTTCCTGTCAAATCAGTTATCGAAGCTGTAGATGTTGATAACATTTATAAGATTCCAATGGAATTACATCTGCAAGGCTTGGATGAAATTGTTATAACCAAATTAGGTATTGATGCTAAACCTGCAGATTTAAGTCAGTGGCAACAGGTCGTAGATAATATAAACAATTCAGAAGACAGTGTCGATATTGTTATGGTTGGAAAATATGTTAATCATACCGAAGCGTACAAATCTTTATCAGAGTCATTAATACATGCAGGTATTCAAACACGCACCAAGATTAATGTTCATTATGTTAATCCGGAGATGATAGAACAGCAAGGGCCCGCAGATCTTACGGGTATGGACGCAATTTTGGTTCCAGGTGGTTTTGGTAAACGTGGTGTAGAAGGCATGATTGAAACAGTACAATACGCACGTGAAAATAGTATCCCATACCTAGGTATATGCTTAGGCATGCAAGTTGCTGTAATAGATTATGCACGTAATAAAGCGGGGTTGAAAAATGCTCATAGCACAGAATTTGATATCAATACACCACATCCAGTGATTGGTCTGATTAGCGAATGGCAAGGACAGGATAGCAGTATTAAGAAACGTGATCATGATGTCAATTTAGGTGGAACAATGAGATTAGGCGGATATCCTTGTGTGTTGAGTATAGGTAGTTTAATCCATAATATTTATGGTACTGATCAAATTGTTGAACGTCACCGCCATCGTTATGAATTCAATAATAATTACAAACTGATATTGGAACAGGCCGGGTTACGTTTCTCTGGTATGTCGATTGATCAAAACTTGGTAGGAATGATTGAAATACCAGATCATCCATGGTTTGTGGCTTGTCAGGTGCACCCTGAATTCACTTCGACACCGAGAAATGGCCATCCATTATTTAAAGGGTTTATTAATGCAGCAATAATAAATAAAGCTAAACTGGGGTAAAATAATGAAATTATGTAACAAAGAAATAGGTGGCAAACATCCATTATTCTTAATCGCAGGAACTTGTGTTATAGAAAGTGAACAAATGACTATGGATGTGGCTGGTAAGTTAAAAGGTATTACGGATCGTTTGGGGATGCACTTTATTTATAAATCCTCATTTGATAAGGCAAACAGAACCTCAATAGATAGTTATCGAGGACTGGGATTGGAGGCTGGTTTAGCAATTTTTGAAAAGTTAACAAAGGAATTGGGTGTGCCAATTTTAACAGATGTACATGAAGATACGCCATTAGAAGAGGTAGCTAGTGTAGTTGATGTATTGCAAATACCAGCTTTCTTATGTCGGCAGACCAACTTTATTTTGGAGGTAGTACGTCAGGGTTTACCGGTTAATATTAAGAAAGGACAATTTTTAGCTCCCTGGGATATGCGACATGTTGTCGAAAAAGCCAAGTCAACTGGAAATGAGCAGATCATGATATGTGATCGCGGCACTTCTTTTGGTTACAATAATTTGATTTCAGATATGCGAGGCATACCCATCATGCGGGCAATGAATTGCCCCGTGGTATTTGATGCAACACATTCAGTGCAACAACCTGGTGGAAGGGGAGCTTTTTCAGGTGGTCAGCGTGAATTTGTACCGGTATTAGCTCGTGCAGCTGTTGCTGTTGGCGTTGCTGGTGTATTTATGGAAACACATCCTGAGCCTGACAAAGCCCTAAGCGATGGTGCTAATTCATGGCCATTATCTAAAGTGGAATCCTTATTGTCAACACTAATTGATATTGATCGCACCGTGAAACACCAAATTTTTATTGAAGATTCATTAATTTAAATTGGAGAATCATTAGAATAATAATTGGTGATATGGAACTTAAATTAAAATAAGTATTCCTTGGGGGAAAAAGGTGAGCAAAATTGTAGATATACGTGGACGTGAAATTATAGATTCACGAGGCAACCCAACCGTAGAAGCAGATGTGATTCTTAAAAGTGGTGTTATTGGTCGAGCAGCAGTACCGTCAGGTGCATCAAAGGGAAGGAATGAGGCTGTCGAATTGAGAGATGGTGATGAAACACGGTATTTAGGGAAAGGTGTGTTAAATGCTGTCGCAGCTGTTAATGGTGAATTACGTCATGCAATCATTGGTATGGACGTAACTGAACAAAAAAAAATTGATCATAAAATGATCGATGTTGATGGCACTGAAAATAAAGGTCGTTTGGGTGCGAATGCCTTACTGGCCATTTCTATGGCAACGGTACGTGCTGCTGCCAACGAATTTGGCATGCCATTATATCGTTACTTAGGGGGTTATGATGCCAATATCATGCCAGTGCCAATGATGAATATAATTAATGGAGGAGCTCATGCAAATAACAATATAGATCTACAGGAATTTATGATTATTCCAGTAGGTGCAAAGAATATTCTAGAGGCAATAAGAGCTGGTGCCGAGATCTTTCATGCTCTGAAAAAAATATTAAATAGTAGGGGACTAAATACGGCAGTAGGGGATGAAGGAGGTTTTGCCCCAAATTTACCATCTAATGAAGCTGCAATTGAAATTATCCTGGAAGCGATCAAAAATGCAAATTATGAGGCAGGCAAGGATATCATGCTAGGTATTGATGCTGCTAGTTCTGAATTTTATCAGGATAAATATTATGTTTTAGCATCTGAAAATCGCGCTTTAAATTCTTCTGAGTTTATTGATTTGCTTGAATCATGGGTGGATAGATATCCAATTATTACGATCGAGGATGGAATGGATGAGAATGACTGGGATGGTTGGAAATCATTAACAGATCGTCTGGGTGGACGTATTCAATTAGTCGGCGATGATTTATTCGTTACTAATACAGCTATTTTGAAACAAGGCATTGATCGTGGTATAGCTAATTCTATTTTAATCAAAACAAATCAAATTGGCACATTCACAGAGACTCTAGAAGCTATTGATATGGCTAAGCAGGCTGGGTATACTGCAGTAATATCTCACCGAAGCGGTGAAACAGAAGATACTATTATTGCTGATTTGGCTGTAGCTACCAATGTTGGTCAAATCAAGACCGGCTCTTTATCACGCTCAGATCGTATTGCTAAGTACAATCAACTTATTCGCATCGAATCAGAATTAGATGGCGCAGCGACCTATCTAGGTATAAAGTCTTTTAACCAATTTTAATTATAATTCAACCATGAAATTAGTGATGATGGTCCTTACGGCAATGTTAATTATTTTGCAATATCGCCTATGGTTCAGCCATGACGGCATACCATCTATTTTACATCTGAATTTGGTAGTTAAAATTCAACAGCAGAATAATGCACTGTTAAAAGAGCGCAATCAAGTAATAACTGTTGAAGTACTTGATCTGAAGAATGGGCTTGATGCATTGGAAGAAAGTGCACGTAGTGAACTTGGTATGATTAGACAGGGAGAAACATTTTTTCAAATCATCAAACATAATGATGGTGAATAATGACAAAATATGGGCTGTAATTCCTGCTGCTGGAATTGGCTCACGAATGCGAGCTGACCGACCCAAACAATATCTTGATTTAGAAGGCAAAACCATTCTGGAGCTGACCTTGGAGCGTTTGGCATTGCATCCTAATATTGACAGTATTATACTTGCTATTGCTAAACATGATCCATGGTGGCCTGATGTCAATTTAGGCATTGACTGTCCAATATATGTCATAACAGGAGGTCAGCGTCGTTCTGACTCAGTTTTAAATGCGTTATCAGCATTGGACAAGAATATCACTGCTAATGATCCATGGATTTTAGTCCATGATGCCGCAAGGCCCTGTGTACGACATCAGGATATTGATAATATGCTGGCAAAATTATGCCAATACCAAGTTGGTGTAGTGTTAGGTATCCCAGTTCGTGATACGATTAAACTTGTCAATATGAATGATGAAATTAAAAAAACTGTGTGTCGGTATAATCTATGGCGTGCCTCAACGCCGCAAATATTTAGATTGCGCGCTCTAATGCGATCTCTACAATCAGCTAAACAAAGAAAAATTATAGTGACAGATGATGCTAGTGCTATGGAGTTAAATGGAATTTATCCTAAAATGATTGAAGGTGCTCAAGATAATATTAAAATTACTGTATTAAAAGATCTAGAATTGGCAAATTTATATCTACAACAACAGCGCAAGGGGATCTAAATGCGCATTGGCCATGGTTATGATGTACATAAATTTGCTAAAAATAGACCACTTATTGTTGGTGGTGTGACCATCCCTCATAGTCATGGTCTAGAAGCGCACTCAGATGGTGATGTGCTCGTCCATGCAATTTGTAATACTCTATTAGGTGCTGTGGGATTACGGGATATCGGCCATCACTTTCCAGACACGGATTTTGCATTGAAAAACATTGATAGTCGTATATTATTAAGGCTAGTAGTAAGTAACTTAACCAAACTTAGATGGCGAGTCAATAATATTGATAGCACGATAATCGTGCAAAAACCAAAATTAGCACCGTTCATTCCTATTATGGAAGGACTCTTAGCAAATGATCTCGAAATTTCCTCCGATGCAATAAATATTAAGGCAACTACCACGGAAAAATTAGGTTTTGTGGGGCGTGAAGAAGGTATTGCAGCTCATGCCGTAGTACTGCTTATTAAATCGGAAGATATGTAGACAATTTTTGGCATCGCCAATATGGTACAACCTAAAAATTAATAGCCTTAATTGTTTGTCCACCACTTAATATTCACTAGATTAGTGTGAATTTAAATGTAAAGAATCATTACTGATGCCTCCACATCATTCCTTCATGAATAATAGGTAGATCTATAAATATCAGAATAAAGAAGCATATTAAAAATATTTTGTAGTAAATAAAGTATAACTAACATTTAAACTAAGGTAATAAATTATCTAATTTTACTATTTCATTGATAATAATTAATATTGGTTCAGCCGGTTATTATAGTTCTCTAACCTCAGAGATGTTTCTATGTAGTGCCTAGGCCATGCTTGTCGACGTCTTTGTAGGCTCAGTGGGAATTAATTGCTACTAGGTGTAAAGTTCGTACTACCATTAATAATAAGCGCTGAGATAGATGCTGATAATTTAGCAGAGTCTATATATAATATAGATAGTTTGTTTAGGCTGTAATAAAGCAAACCAATAAGTCTCCTGTTTGCCGTTCTTTAATTGATCTATTATACGATATATCAATATTGAGCATAACGATAATGCTTTCATTACATCCTATCATAGGTGCACATTTTGATGCAGAGGTGATCCTCACATATTTAAAAATTAATGTTTCTAGCTGTTAAGACCTCCATCTCTTCGCACCACGGTCTCAATATAAACAGATCTATCCCTTTTAAACTTAGGACATGATTACTTTGTAATCGATATATTATTAATAATGATTTATCAACTCTTTATTTGTCTTGCTGTATTAATTTAAGTGTTTTAAAAATTGATAATTTAAGTGTTGAACAACTTATATTAGGTAGATCTCACCCTATTTTAATTTTTCCAGACAAATATAAGTTAATATATCTCGTAAAATTTGCTTACTTAAGTTGTATTGACCTCCAATATGCAATCTGCAACTTATATTATTGATATATTCCCTAAACGGTGATATATCGATAGTTTTAAAATATTTAAATTTAGCAGCATCTCGATAAGATCTCATTAGAGTGGCAAGCAGACCATGGCTAGGTGAAATTAAAGTATTCCATGAAAGTATCTGATTGCCCTGCCAAAATAAGCGAGTTGCTCGGATAGATACCGACAATGATGGGAGAACGATCAATAATTAAAGGTAGAATAAAATTCTATAATTTATAGTAGTCCACAAAATAAACCAATGTATTACGTCGCCTTATTTGGTGGATATATTTATTAATGTCTCAATTGTTGAGTATAATCAATTGCTAATTATCGTTCTGATAAATGTACAACATCAAATTTTATTAGCAACGAATCAACTTGCTTGTGATAAACTAATATCTGAGTTGATATAGACATCTCTAGTGCGACTATCATTGTCTTTGTATGAGCCTTAATTAGCTGCTATTATCCGCCTACCTAACAATGTGGAGATCAATTTTTTAAGTGAACAAATTCTGATAAATATTCCATATAAGTCTTCTTTGATTATTATCTATAAACATCATCATACAAAAACATCATCCAAATATTATCTCAATTCTATAAAACTGATCTGAATATTATCAGTAATTACTATTATCACGCCAGCACTTTAACTGTCGTGCAATGATCATGTCGAAGTACAATATAAGGGTATCAATCTTTGATGTCCTGTATTATTTATAGATCATAAAACTCAACATTAGAGCCTTAAATAATAACGATATAATTTTTTTGTGATGCAGATAATTATAATAAATATAGATTAAAATTAAAGGCAAGTAGAACATAATCGCTAAATTGATAAAACAATCTACGCATTGGATCATATATGAGTATTTTCAATTAAATTATAGAAGCGTAGTATAGGCGTCACGGGATTAAGCTTAGAGAATCTATTCAGTATATTATCTCTGGAGATATACATCTTTTTATAAATTTGAACGATTTAAAATGTCATAATGCATATTACACTTAACATCTTCTACATATTTACGGATGTTTTCTATATCATGAGTAAATGCGGACTGATAAGAAATATAGTATCAGTATTAGATTGTTAAATGATTCACTATATTAATCTGTGCCTTAAGTTAAATGGATAGTATCAGGGGTCCAAATAACAATTAAGGTTCTTACAAGACGACTAGATGTATTTTTCTTTCAATAATTCACAAGTTACAATTTATAAAATATATATGATTGTAAACCGATCAATAATGCGAGGTACCATAAATTACCTGTGCATTACCAATGATTTTTTTAAGTGAAAGTATTCGTTCAATGAACCGAATTTAAGATTTTGCCTAAAGCTACAGTTGATTTATAGGCAGAGTCATATAATTAATTCATTTCGCGTATTATAAACAAAGTATAGTTATATATATTTAACTAAATAGTCATTATAAATGAGTATGAATAGTGATATCGCTAACCTTAGTGGTTGCTGAGTAACTAAGTAATAGAGCCTCATACTAAGGTAACATTGTTTAGATAAATTAATAACATACTAAATTTTCCATTATCGCCCACATTGATCATGGCCAAGCCACAATTACTGATCGTTTCATTCAGGTATGTGGTGGCTTATCAAATCGTGAAATGTTCTCACAAGTAATTGACTCGATGAATATGGAAAAGGAGCGGGGAATTATGATTAAATCTTAGTTTGTATCGCTTGATTATAAGGTACGTAATGGATAAATATATCACCTTAATCTCATAACATCCCTGGACATGTTGATGTTTATTATAAGGTATTCCGTTCTTCAGCGGCGTGCAAATCGCTCTATTTATCCTTAATGCTGCACAAGGAGTAGAGGCCTAAAGTGTTTACAATTGCCATACAGCAATTGATTTAGGACTCGAGATTATTCCTGCACTTAATAAAATTAATTTGCCTGCAGCCGAACCTGAACTGTTATTAATGAAATCAAGAATATTATTGGCATTTATGCATCAAATGCAGTGCAATGTAATGCTAAGACAGGGCATGGTATTGAAGAACTTTTGGAAGTCTTAGTTAAATTAGTTTCTGCACCGATGGGTGAACCCAATGAATAATTGAAAACACTCATCATCGATTTATGGCTGGATAATTATATTGGTGTTATTGCGTTAATGAGAATTATGCAAGATTCCATTAAACTGCACGACAAAATTAAGGTTATGTATACAACATATGAATATCAGGTTAAGCAGGTATATATTTTTACACCGAAGCGTACAAAGAAAAATGCCTTATATTCTGCTGAAGTAGGATATGTAATCTCTGGTATTCAGGATATTGACAGTGCTCCCATGTAAGATACATTGACACATGCGCACAGTGATTTAACAATAATATCGTCAAGATTCAGGTTTGTACTACACAAGTTTATGCAAGACTGTTGCCTATGAGCTCAGATAATTTTGAAGCATTCAGAGAAGTATTAGGTAAATTATGTCTTAATGATTCCTCATTATTAATGAACGGATATTTTCAAAAGTCACTATAAAAGCGATGCGCAAAAATGTGTTAGCTAAATTTTATGGTGTGATATTTCACGGAAGCGTAAATTGTTAGAAAAATAAAAATCTGGTAAAAAAGGATGAAATATATTGGCAAGGCTGATTTTCCACAAGAAGATTTCTTAACAATATTGCAATCGCCTAAAAAATTTCAAAAGGGACAAGAAGTTAATTTTTCGAAGATAATAGTGACATTAGTATTGGTTTCAGGAATAATTGCACTTATCAATATACTTCCATGGAAGCAACAAAGACTGGAGAGCAAAAGATATCTAATGTGCCTGCTCCTTTCTTTAATTGAACTATTGAAAAATCTATTATTTTCTAGCCGATTAATGAGCTCCTCCATATACCTTTGGTATCTATTTTAACTACCTGATATATCGGTATTTTATATTAATAAGTAAGTGTACTATGGCATTCAATTGCCAGTGCTTACTTACGGGTGCTTTATGTAAGTCCTCTACGGAGAAGAGATGTATTAGTTTCTTGTTTACCTAATAATCTTAAAATTGATCACATTGGACAGATTATTAGCTTTATCTGATGATAAAGTTAGCTTTTTGATAAAAACTATATTTATTGACGTTAAGAATATATAATAAACTATAAAAGTAAAATGAATTTAAATTTGAACGTCCGAGTACTAAAGGTGATTATATATCTATCAATTCAGGTAATATGTGGTCGGAAGTCACATAATTATTTTTTATAATAGTTATTTCATGATAAGTGATAAATACTATCATATTAGCAATAATAGCTTATGGGGGCACAGTCCCAAAATAAGATTTAATAGTAACCCCCCTTTTATTTAGATAGTTAGGATTAGATATTTGGCGGTATAATATATAATCATTTGATCATTTGATCATTTGATCATTTGATCATTTGATCTATTAATAATTATTATAAAATAGTAATATTATAAATATTAGCTAAATATAAGTAATGCTTCATATTATATATTTTTATATATTGTCGAATATGAGGGTAAAGTACTATCAAACATTAATTGAATGGCAGAATAATAAATTTGTCAAATTTTAAAACTAATTATATATTTATGTACCAATTGATAATATTAGTCTGCATTATGACAACAATCATGGTGTCAATTGAATTTTTAAGACGGTAAATTAATATTGAGTGAGATTAACTATAAATGATGGTTCCACCACGTCAATATCTGCTGTGTGAAAAATTATGCGTCACATTTAATAATATGAATTTATTGGAGAAGGCTTTAACTCACAGTAGTGTGGGCGTCAATAATAATGAATTATTAGAATATCTTGGTGATGCCATATTAAATTTTATTATTACAGAGGATTTATTTAATCGTTTTCCACATACTAACGAAGGAAAATTAAGCCAATTACGGGCATCATTAGTTAAAGGGGAGACTTTATCTAAAATTGCTAAAGAATTGAACCTAGGTGAAGTATTGATTCTTGGTCAAGGAGAAATAAACAATGGTGGTTTTAGACGAGAATCTATTCTAGCTAATGCAATGGAAGCAATATTTGGTGCAATATATCTAGATGGTGGCTTAGAATTTGTCAAGGTACCAATCTTAAAACTATTTAATGAACGATTAAATACAATTAATATAAATCAAACAACAAAAGATCCTAAAACACGCTTACAAGAATTATTACAAAGTAGAAAGCACCCGCTTCCCATCTATACCATCAAAGAAATAAGAATAGATAAACAACAACTAATATTCGAAGCCTCATGTCAAGTGCCGGTATTGGATAAAGCGATCATAGGAAGAGGAAGTAGCCATCGAAAAGCAGAACAAAAAACGGCAGAGCGTGTGTTAATATTAATAGGCGATGGGTCTAGGTCATAACAGACGTTAACTCTAAGTTTAGATATACGGTGATAATAGAATGCTATAACTTTGGAAAATAAATATTAATAAATAATATTAGATGTATAGAGGCTATATATTATCATAAGTTGTCGACAAATGATGTGACATTGCATTTCATTATAAAACATTGAGTTGTAATCAATTTAGATACTTTAAGTATTAATACTTTATTGAAGGGGGGGTATGAATATTTATATTAAAACTGGGATGTAACAGTATCATGATAGGATGCTGTCCAAGCAGCAAGTGTATCAATCATGCCCAGGCATAATCAAGGTGTTTCATGAGAGTATGTAATGGCTTTGCCGCAATAGGCAAGTTTTCCTCTAGACACAGCAATCATAGATGAATAATCAATAATTGATGGTAGGTAAAATTATATAATGATTGGGTATCTGTGACATTAATCGAGATATTATGTTATTTTGATCCTTGGTGAGTATTCCGGTTAATATCCTATATTATCTGTAGCGAATATAACTGGTCTCTTGTCCGATAAATGTACATCATAAAATTTTATTGGCAACTAATATCTGGGTTGTTTATAGATATCATTGGTACAATTATTATTATTTTTGCATGATCCTTATTAACATACTACACCCTGATAACTACTATTTCTACTGACGCAATTAGGCATGGTCGATCCCTTAAGTCAATCAATAATGGTAAATATTTCGTCTAAATATTATTTAATTATTTATGGATAAATATCATAATATGAAATGGATCATCTAAATTTTTCTTTAATGTCACAAAATTAATCTTCATATGCTGGTGAATGATTTTACTATTACAGTACTTTTTAACCTGCTATATTAACTTTCATATTAAAGCATGATAAAGTATTAAAATATTCAGTTTCTTGGTTTTTATCTTATAAATAACAATAAGTAACAGTTAAACCTTAATTATCGCCCCAATTTTATCTTATAATCCAGAACATATTGGGGGGGCACACAGGTCATGCCGGTGGAAATTGAAGGTAAGTAAAAATATTATTACACCAATAATAACAACCTACGTACTTGATTATAAAATTAATATTTCTGTTCTATTTATAAAAGCGTGCATAGACTCACTGAGTTGATATCAGAGAATGCATTAATATGTTATTAGAGTTAATATATCATTCCAAGACGTTTGAGTGATCTAAAAAGTGTGGTATATACTATACGTTTAGGGCATTTACTTTATTATGAGTATATATAGACTGATCAAAAAATATCTGTGTCAATATTAGGTTGTTAAATTAATTACTATATTGATTCGCGCCTAAAGTTAATTTAATAGTGTTCGGAGTCCAAATAACCATTAAAGTTTCTACAAGACGACTAGATATATTTTCTCCAAATTAATTTAAAAATTATATATATAATTCTAAAGCGCTCAATAATGCAAGGTACTGTAAATCATCTGTACGACACCAACTATCTTGTGATAGTCTTTCTCAGTAAAAATCGTTCACTGAACCAAATTTTATATATAGTTAAAGTTCATTTATAGGCAGAGTTACATAATTAATTTATGCCGTATATCATCACCAAATTATAGTTATATATATCTAATTAAGACGTTTCATAAATAAGTATGAATAGTGATATTGCAACCTTATGGTTGCTGAGTAATGAAGTGATGGAAAATACTAAGGTAACATTGTTTGGATAAATGAATAACATACGAAATTTTTCCATTATCGCTCACATTGATCATGGTAAATCTACAATTGCTGATTGTTTCATTCAGGTATGTGGTGGCCTATCAGATCGTGAAATGTCCGCACAGGTACTTGACTCAATGGATATTGAGAAGGAGCGGGGAATTACGATTAAATCTCAGTGTGTATCGCTTGATTATAAGGCACGTAATGGAGAAATATATCATCTTAATCTCATTGATACCCCTGGACATGTTGATTTTTCCTATGAGGTATCCCGTTCTTTAGCGGCGTGCGATGGTGCTCTATTGATCGTTGACGCTGCACAAGGAGTAGAGGCTCAAAGTGTTTACAATTGCCATACAGCGATTGATTTAGGACTCGAGGTTATTCCTGCACTGAACAAAATGGATCTACCTGCAGCTGAACCTGAACGTGTTATTAATGAAATCGAGAATATTATTGGCATTGATGCATCAAATGCAGTGCGATGTAGTGCTAAGACAGGGCTCGGCATTGAAGAACTTTTGGAAGTCTTAGTTAAATCGATTCCTGCACCAATGGGTGAACCCAATGGAAAATTAAAAGCACTCATTATCGATTCATGGTTTGATAGTTATGTTGGTGTTATTGCGTTAATCAGAATTATGCAAGGTTCCATCAAACCGCACGATAAAATTAAGGTTATGTCGACAACACATGAATATCAGGTTGAGCAGGTAGGTATTTTTACACCCAAGCGCACGAAGAAAGATGCCTTATATTCTGGTGAGGTAGGATATGTAATTTCTGGTATTAAAGATATTGACAGTGCTCCCGTGGGAGACACATTAACACATGCACACAATGGTGCAACAACAATATTGCCAGGATTTAAGGCTATAACACCGCAGGTTTATGCAGGACTGTTTCCTGTTAGCTCAGATAATTTTGAAGCATTCAGAGAAGCATTAGGTAAATTATGTCTTAATGATGCCTCATTATTTTGGGAGCCTGAAAATTCTCAGGCATTAGGTTTTGGTTTCCGCTGTGGTTTTCTTGGACTATTGCATATGGAAATTATCAAAGAACGTCTGAAGCGTGAATATAATATAGATATAATAACTACTGCGCCGACTGTGGTATTGGAAGTGATTACTTGCAAGGGAGAGATAATTAATATTGATAATCCAGCTCTATTACCTGATATGGTCTTTGTTGATGAGATTCGTGAACCGATGGTAATCGCTGATATTTTGGTACCACATGAATACTTAGGTTCAGTTATTGCTTTATGTATTGAAAAGCGTGGCATACAAAAAAATATAGAATATATAGGCAAGCAAGTAACCCTAAGTTACGAATTGCCGATGAATGAAGTGATAATTAATTTCTTTGATCGTTTGAAGTCAATCAGTCATGGTTATGCATCACTAAATTATTATTTCAGTCGCTTTCAAAAAGCAAATTTAGCGAAGCTAGACATATTAATTAATGGCGAAAGAGTCGACGCTTTATCCATAATCGTACATCGGGATGATAAGATTGTGCGTAGTCGCGCTTTGGTTGAGAAAATGAAAGAATTGATACCTAGGCAAATGTTTGATATTACAATTCAGGCTGCTAGTAATGGACGGATAATTTCACGAGTCACTATAAAAGCGATGCGCAAAAATGTGTTAGCTAAATGTTATGGTGGTGATGTTTCACGGAAGCGTAAATTATTAGAAAAACAAAAAGCTGGTAAAAAACGAATGAAATCTATTGGCAAGGCCAATGTTCCACAAGAAGCTTTCTTAGCAATATTACAATTGCCGAAGAAATTTTAAAGGGGCAAAAGGTGAATTTTTCAGAGATAATAGTGACATTAGTATTAGTTTCAGGAATGATTTCACTCATCGATATGCTTCCATGGAAGCAACAAAAAATTGGAAAGCAAAAGAGATCTATTATTATCGAGTATGCTCGCTCTTTTTTTCCAATTATGCTATTAATATTGGTGATTCGTTCGTTCATTGCTGAGCCCTTCCGTATTCCTTCAGCATCAATGTTACCTACTTTACATATTGGTGATTTTATATTAGTAAATAAATTTCCCTATGGCATTAGATTGCCAGTGCTTAATTATAAGGTGTTTGATGTAGGCCATCCAAAGAGGGGAGATGTATTAGTTTTTCGTTTCCCTAAAAATCCTAGAATTAATTACATTAAACGGGTTATAGGTTTGCCTGGTGATAAAATAGGCTATTTCAATAAAACCATATTCATCAATGGTAACGATGTAAAACAAAATCCAAGAATGAAAGATGGAAATTTATTGGAATTAGTAAAGGGAAAAAGTGAACTCCTATTTGAGCATTTGGGCGCTACAGGTCATGACATACTGATCCTTCCAGGTCGACGTCTAGTAGAAGGTGAAATAATTGTTCCTGATGGTCATTATTTTGTAATGGGTGACAACCGAGATAATAGTAGTGATAGTCGCTTTTGGGGGACAGTCCCAAAAGAAAATTTAGTTGGTAAAGCACTTTTCATTTGGATGAGTTGGGATTGGAATCTGGGCGGTATAGTATGGAGTCGGCTGGCCAGGCCAATTGATTGATAATTAACATAAAATAACAATAATATGAAGATGGTCTAGATGCGAATAATACTAATATAGCATATATTTCATAAATCATCCCTTCATATTGGTCTTTAATAATAATTGAAGTGCCATAAGATAGTAATTAGATTTAAAAATAAATAAATTTGTCAAATTTTGAAATCAATAATATATTCATGTAATAATTGATAATATTGATTTGCATTGTAGCAATGATGATGGTATTGATCAAATTTTTTAGGATGGGAAATTAATATTGAGTAAAATTGACAATAAATGAAATGATGTCTTATCACGGTAATATCTGCTATTAAAAATTATTCGTTACATCTGATCATATAAATTCATTGGAAAAGTCTTTAACTCACAGTGAGCGTCGATAATAATCAACTATTAGAATATTTTGGTGATACTATGCTAAATGTCATGATTATAGAGAATCTATTCAATCGTTTTTTGACAGACTAACTGAGAACGATCAAGTCGATTACAAGCATTATTAATCACAGGTAAGACTTTTTTTGAAATTTATAAAAAATTGAACCCAGGTGGAGTATTTATTTTTATAGAGAGAAATAAACAATGGTAGCTTTGGATGAAAAGCTGTTCCAGGTAATTTGATGGAAGCAATATTGAGTGCAATATATCTAGGCGGTGGCTTGTCATCTGCCAATATACCAATGCTGAAGCTATTTGATGAGCAATTAAATATAATGAATATGAAATTAGACAAGAAAATATTTTAAAATGCTCTTACAAAAGTTATGGCGAAGTAGGAAACATCGGCTCCTATCCATACCTTCAAATAAATAAAAGTAGACAGAATAACTAATATTAGAATCCTTATAGTTATGTGCTGGTATTAGACAAAGCAGTTATATGAAGGGTAGCAGCTATCGTGCAGCATAATAAAAAACGCAGAGCGTATTGTTGGCGCAAACAGGAAACAAGTTATGACAGATGTTAACCTTAAGTCCGGATATACGGCTATTATTGGTCGCTCCAATGTTGGAAAATCAACATTGATTAATCGTATTTTAGGTCAAAAGCTATGTATCGTTTCGCCTCGCCTACAAACGACGCGGCATCGTATCTTTGGCATAAAAACATTGAAGCATAGTCAGTTGATATATGTAGATACCCCAGGTATTCATACCTATAGTAAGAGGGCTATAAATCGTTATATGAATAGGGCTGCAGTTTTATCAATTGATTATGTTGATGTAGTGTTATTTATTATAGACCTTACCTGGACGTACGAAGATGAAGTAGTGTTAAAGCATATAAAAACCAATGCTAGTGTGCCTGTTATTTTAGCAATCAATAAGATCGACAAGCTAGCTAATAAAAATACATTGTTGCCTTACATAGATAGGCTAGATACTCAATATAACTTCACTAATATTATTCCTATTTCAGCACGTAAGGATATTAATGTAGAACTATTAGAAGCCGAAATATTAAAATTGATACCGGAGGGTGAGTTAATTTTTCCAAAGGGACAGTTAACTGACCGCAGTTCTAAATTTTTAGCGGCTGAATTAGTGCGAGAGCCATTATTTCGTCGCTTAGGACAAGAATTACCTTATTCCGTTACAGTTGAAATTGAGCAATTCAGAAAAGAAAACAATATGTATAGTATTAGTGCCATTATCTATGTACAACATAGTAAGCAGAAAAATATTGTCATAGGTAAGAAAGGCGGGATGCTCAAAGCGGTGGGTAAGGATGCTCGCGTAAGAATGGAACAATTATTTAGCTGTAAAATTTTTTTGCAAATTTGGGTTAAGGTGCGAGAAGGATGGTCAGACGATGAAAGTATGCTAAAATATTTAGGATATCATGATAATTCATAAATGGTGATGTTGGCCGCATGATCTTAATCATTAAAAATATAATTTAGGAATCGCCTTTTGGTAAATAGATATTGAGAGGATGTTTATAGGTGAAGCATAAATTTTTAGTACCGCAATAGTTTTAATATAACTTAGAAACAAAGGCGCACCAAATATTATCTCCATAACTAAATTGCAAAACTAAAAATGTCCGCATAAATTTTAAAACATCATTAATGGTATAATTAATATAAAATACCTGTATGTGTTGAGTCACTCGAAATGGGTTTAATCATCATCACGATAAAATATTTTTGAGATTATAAAAATATTAGTATAAGCATGGACACCGTATTCCACATATCTAGGTATTATTAGATATGCACGGTAATAAAATCGCTCAATTTAATTTTAAGTGATGCTTAATTTATAAATGTTGTACATTTGATAAATCACACGATATTTTAGCCAAATATTTTTCAATACATAAGGCAGCTATTGAAGCTTTAGCACATGTTATCGTAATAATTTAAGCTTACATCATATTGTAGTTGGAGATAATGAGCAAAGACAGATTAGAATATAACATATTAATAAATATGGTTCATTGCCAAATTGAATATTGTCCAAAAATTAGCAAACTTAAGTGATTAGAGGGATTATGCTCTGGCATTCGTGATTTTATGGAACATAAATAATAATGAAATTATACTCTACAATTGAGACATGCATAGGAAATACACCCTTAGTCCGTTTGCAAAGATTACCAGAACAAACCAGTAACAAGATATTAGTTAAACTTGAAGGTCTCAATCCATCCGGGTCAGTTAAAGATCGTCCTGTATTAAGTATGATCCAACATGCACAGGCTCGTGGTGATATTAAACCCTATGATATATTAATTGAGGCCACCAGCGGTAATACAGGTATATCTTTAGCTATGGTTGCATCTATTTTTGGTTACGAGATGATTCTAATTATGCCTGAGAATGTGAGTATTGAGCGTAGAATATCAATACGCGCTTATGGGGCTAAAATTATACTAACTAAGGGTATGGAAGAAGCACGAGATTTAGCATTACAAATGGAACATCAAGGCAAAGGCAAAGTATTAAATCAGTTCAGTAACTTGGATAATCCGCTATCACATTATGAAACTACTGGGCCTGAGATTTGGCTGGATACTGGTGGACAGGTGACACATTTTGTGAGTGCTATGGGTACTACAGGTACTATCATGGGTACCTCAAGATATTTAAAGGAACAGAACATAGGTATTCAAATTGTTGGAGTACAACCTGCTGATGGATCTAATATCCCAGGTATAAGACGTTGGCCAAAAAAATATTTACCTACTATTTTTGAGCCAAAACGTATAGACCTAACTATTGATATTGAGGAGAAAGTAGCAGTAAATATAATGAGAAAATTGGCTACAGAAGAAGGAATTTTTTGTGGTATCTCCTCTGGTGGTGCAGTGGCTGCAGCTCTTAGGTTGTCTAAACAAGTAAATAATGCCGTAATTGTTAGTATAATTTGTGATCGTGGTGAGAGATACTTATCGACTGATGTTTTCTCACCCATCTAGTAGGTGAAATTAATTTATTATCACGTAGATGATTCAATAGGTGATAGAATTAAAGACGACTATTGTATTAGTCTAATAAACTATCTAATTTTGAAAAAAAGATTAAAATTCTGCAAATGAATTTATAACAGCATCTGGATTTGCGGTACTAATATCGATGCCATGATTGTAACCATAGCTAAGACATATAATATCAAACCCTGCGGCACGAGAGGCTTTGATATCACTTATAGAATCCCCAATCATCATCGCATTTTTTGGTGCAATGCCGAAAAATGCAGCGCCATGTAATAATGGTGCCGGATTTGGCTTCCTTGAAGGTAATGTATCACCGCTGATAATAATTTGGAAATAATTATAAATATTCAAATTTTTTAAGATTGGTAAGGTAAATTGTTCATCCTTATTGGTCACGCAACCAATGTGCATATTCCGGTCTCTTAACCACTGTAAACCCTCCATAATATGAGGATATAATAGACTGCGTTTACTGTGATTATCAGCATATAAATTCATAAATATTGGATAAGCTTTAGCAAATATGGGATCATCTGGCTCGCCATACAATTGACCTATTAAAGCACGCTTGATTAGTCTGGGTACGCCATTGCCTACCCAGTTTTTGACTTTTTCTTCACCATGAGCTGGCATGTCAAGCTCTTTCATCATTTCATCAATGCACCATGCCAGGTCCGGAACACTATTTACCATTGTACCGTCCAAATCGATCAATACCATTTTTATGTTATCTAATTTCATATCTAGATCTTAGATTGTGCTAGTTCAGCACGTAAAGCAGCGATAACAGTTTCATAATAATATGGATTGTTAGCATCAGAAGCACCAAAAATAGCAGAGCCTGCAACAAATGTACGCGCTCCAGCTTCGGCAATTTTACGAATATTTTTAATATTTACACCACCATCAATTTCAAGATCAATGTTAAAGCCACTTGCATCAATCATTTTTCGAGCTTCGCATAATTTCTTTAAAGTGTGAGGAATAAATGATTGATTGCTAAAACCAGGGTTAACAGACATTAATAAAATACGATCAATTTTATCTAATATATGTTCAGCTAATGATAATGGAGTTGCGGGGTTAAATACCAAGCATGTTTTACAACCTTCATCTTTAATTAATTGTAAACTGCGATCGATATGTTCAGAAGCTTCTGGGTGGAAAGCAATAAAGCTGGCACCAGCTTTAGAAAAATCGGGAATAATACGATCAACGGGTTTAACCATTAAATGTACATCGATCTCATGAGTAATTCCGTGCCTACGCAACGCATTGCAAACCAATGGACCAATCGTTAGGTTTGGCACATAGTGATTGTCCATAACATCAAAGTGAACTATATCAGCGCCAGAAGCCAATACGTTGTCGACCTCTTCGCCCAAGCGGGCAAAATCAGCAGAAAGAATCGAAGGTGCAATTTTAAATTCAGGCATGATAGTTACTCCATAAATTATAATAGTAGTTATTTATTTTTATCAATAATTGCTTTTTGGATTTTGTGATGTTCCATTTTTTATTTAGGATTATCTTGATGAAAATCAGTATATAATACTTACGTTACCTTGATTCGATCCGTATGGGAAAGCATATACCCCCCCTTATAATTGATCTCAAAAATAACAGACATGTATATTACAAAGTATTATAAGATCAATCTTATCAATAAATATGATACTAAGTTTGTAAAAATTATAATTAATTTAGAAAATATTAATTATAAAAATATATTAGTTAGTATTGAATACTCTAAGCTACTAATCATTGACACAAGATGACAATTATTAACTGTAAATGGACGATCTCTCATTAATGATATCATTTGGCAATATATCGTTATGACTTATATTATGGCAAATGTTGCTTACAATTAAAGTTAACCCATCTGATCATCGACACTAAGCAAAACAATATTCAGGATAGTGGGAACTATTAAATGATGTTAATGCTAGACAATCACAGCTCATTTATATACAATCTAAACGATATTCTGGAAATATTAGTTCCAATGTGCAGGTACATTACAATAATGGAATTACACTGCGAGATAGGCTTCATAAAAATTATCATCTCGCCAGGTCCATGTACACCGAATAGAACCTGTATGTATTTGGATTCATTAGATATTTTTAAGAAAAATACCTATTCTTGGCGCTTGACTTGGACATTAATATATAGATCATGATTCTGGTAGCAACATTTATAATTCGAGAGGGATTATACATAGGACTCTTATATACTTAGATAATAAAAACCTCTTCAAAGGTTTAATAAGACCAATCAAAGCAATACGACATTATTTACTAGTCATGAATAAAATTACCATGCCTAATTATTTTGAGATTATGGCCTTGATACAAAATATGATGTCCAACCAGATGAGATTATGAGTATCAGGTATAACAATTTTAGGGTGAACAATTTCACCCTGAATACATTTTAACTAAGCAGGGTCATAAATTACTTACAAATTTTATTGACCGCTGATAATTTAACGGATAACCATGAATTTGCAAGCAGCGATAAAAAACGTTATGCGAGGAAAGGATCTAACATGTAATGAGATGCAGGAGGTGATGAAAGCTATTATGATGGGCAATGCCACTTCAGCACAAATAGGTGGATTTTTGGTAGGCCTACATATGAAAGGTGAAACTGTAGCTGAATTTACCGCCGCTGCAAAAGTAATGCGCGATCTTGATGTTCCAGTAAATATTACAGGTGATCATATTGTTGATACCTGTGGTACAGGTGGAGATTTTTCTAGTATCTTTAATGTTTCAACAGCTAGCGCTTTTGTAGTTGCCGCTGCCGGAGCAACTGTAGCTAAACACGGTAACCGATCGATCAGTAGTGGTTCAGGCAGTGCTGATGTTCTAGAAGCAGCAGGTGTTAATTTAGACATTACACCACAACAAGTAAAAAGTTGCATTGAAAGTGTTGGTATTGGATTCATGTTTGCTCAGAAATATCATATCGGCATGAAGCATACTATAAAACCTCGCCGTGAAATGGCCGTACGAACTATATTTAATCTACTGGGTCCACTAACTAATCCAGCTAGAGTTAAGCATCAACTCCTTGGTGTATTTGATAAAAAATGGGTGATGCCCATGGCTCAAGTACTTAAAGAACTTAGTAGTCAACATGTTTTAGTTGTCCATGCTGCAGATGGTCTCGATGAAATTAGCATTGGCTCTAAAAGCTATGTCGCAGAACTTAATGACGGTAGAATTACCACTTATACAATTGAACCCGAAGATTTTGGTTTTAAACGAGAAAATATCAATCAACTTGTGGTTAGAGATGCTAAGCAAAGTTTAACAATTATAAAGTCCATTTTTGCTGGTAAGAAGGGTCCAGCCCGTGATATAGTTTGCCTAAATGCAGGTGCCGCTATATATGTTGCAAATTTATCTATTTCACTATCTGATGGTATTGAAATAGCAAAAGAGCATATTGATAATGGCTCATCTCAAAGAAAATTACATGCATTTATCGCAAAGACCAATGATGATAACTAGGGCTATCACATGGTAAAAAAAACCGATATATTAAAAATAATTATTAAAAATAAAGCTGAAGAAATAACTGAACGTAGAAAAAATATAACATTACGACAGATTATTGAGCTTGCTGAAGTAGCAAGTCCAGTCCGTGGATTTATTGATGCTATTGAGACAAAAATTAATGTTGGAGATTCAGCGGTTATCGCAGAAATAAAAAAAGCATCTCCCAGTAAAGGTTTATTACGCAAAGATTTTGTACCTGCTGATATTGCTAAGAGCTATGAAGAATATGGAGCATCATGCTTATCAATTGTAACAGATAACAAATTTTTCCAAGGAGATGAACTTCATATAAAGGAGGTTCGTGGGGTCTCTTCCTTGCCAATCCTTCGCAAGGATTTTATTATTGATCCCTATCAAGTGTATGAGACTCGAGCAATTGATGCCGACTGTATCTTATTAATTGCTTCTATTTTACATGATGAGCAATTATGTCATTTCTCCAATCTTGCCATGCAACTTGGCATGGATGTTCTAGTAGAAGTTCATAACATAGCTGAACTTGAACGAACTCTGTTATTGAACCTACCCTTAATTGGTATCAATAATCGTGATTTGGATACTTTCGAAATAAATCTTGACACCACTTTAAATCTATTAAATTGTATTTCAAATAGTTATACGGTAATTACGGAAAGTGGAATTAATTCCTCCTCCGACGTAGCATTAATGAAAGAAAATAAAGTAAATGCTTTTTTAGTGGGAGAAGCATTTATATGTGCTGTAGATCCTGGTGTACAGCTCGGTAAATTATTTAATTTTAGTACTATATAAGAATTATAATTTATATATGAATACACTCTCTCCTTATTCTATTAATGACTTCAACAACCCTAATTGAATCATTTATAAGTTATAATACTAGTTCATAATAGCGCATTCATTAAATTATTATTAATAATATTAGTGAATGTTTTATTAATATGGGATAATGATAATAATATCATTATTCCATAAAGAATGGTGTCGTTCAGGATGCACACGACCAGATGATAATACAATTAAAATCCCATGTCATTTATACCAGGTATATGGTATGGATAACTGCGTTACACATGTATTCATGATATATTTGTAAAATATATTCTCTATAATTTAATGATATTAGAGAAAAATAGATACTGTCATACATCCAGATATTATTTGCATAATCTCAAATGATATAAAAATATATTGCAGGTGTGATTTCATTGACGATAAAATTGATAATATTAGCGGATTCCACATAGCAATAACCAACCAAAAATTATTTAAAATAATGAGAAGTAGTTCAGATATCAGACAATCTTTTTTTAACTTTTTTGCAAGTAAGGGTCATGAAATTGTGGATAGTGGTCCCCTCATACCTGATAACGACTCCACGTTATTATTCACCAACGCAGGTATGGTCCAATTTAAAGAATTATTTCTTGGACGAGAGGTTAGGAAATATAGCCGAGCTGTCACAAGTCAGCGCTGTCTTCGTGCTGGTGGCAAACATAATGATTTAGAAAACGTAGGTTATAACGCTCGTCACCATACATTTTTTGAAATGTTGGGAAATTTTAGTTTCGGTGATTACTTTAAGCGTGAAGCAATTCATTATGCTTGGGAGTTTCTGACTATAACACTGGAACTACCCGAAGATAGACTCTGGATTACCGTATTTGAAGAAGATAACGAATCAGAGGATATTTGGTTGAAGGAGATAGGTGCTTCCTCTAGCCGCTTCTCACGCATTGGCGCCAAAGATAATTTTTGGTCGATGGGTGATGATGCTGGTCTCTGTGGTCCCTGTTCAGAAATTTTTTATGACCATGGTGCCAATATACCTGGCGGGCCGCCTGGTACGATTAACGAAGATGGAGATCGTTATATAGAAATTTGGAATCTTGTCTTCATGCAGTATTACCGTGATTCTACAGGCAGATTGACGCCATTACCAAAACCATCAATAGATACGGGCATGGGTTTAGAGCGTTTAGTAGCGATAGTGCAAAATGTGCATAATAATTATGATATTGACATATTCAGGCATCTAATTAGTTCTATTCAGGTTCTCTCAGGTACGAAGGATGCATCCAATACTTCTTTACGCGTAATCGCAGATCATATTCGCTCTTGTGTATTTATGATTACCGATGGAATACAACCTTCTAATGAAGGACGAGGCTATGTTTTACGACGAATAATACGTAGAGCTATTCGTCATGGTCACAAATTGGGACTAAAGGATAATTTTTTTCATAAATTAGTTACTCCATTGGTCTCTAAAATGGGTAAATCATTTCCCGAATTAAAGAAAACTCAAGATATCGTTGAACGTTCCCTAAAACAAGAGGAGATTCGTTTTGCTTATACTTTAGAAAACGGTCTAAAAATTCTTGAACAGGCCATTGATGAAGGATCTAAAAAAATAATTTCAGGTAAAACTGCATTTTTATTATATGATACCTATGGGTTTCCTGTTGATTTAACGGCTTCAATTGTTCGTGAACGAAACTTAACTATAGATGTTGTTGATTTCGAGCAGAGAATTGAAGAGCAGAGACTTCGTTCACGTTCATCTGGTCAATGCACAAAAATATTATCCAAGCGAATCTCTATCAATGAGACAACAAAATTTTGCGGTTACGATCAAACTAAGAATAAGGCAACTATCAGTAATATAATAGTTAACAAAATATTTGTAAAACAATTATTCGAGAATCAGAATGGCATTATAGTATTAGATAACTCTGTTTTCTATGCGGAATCTGGAGGTCAAATAGGAGATATGGGACATATATTTACTGAAACTGCCAACTTTAATGTTAAAAGTACTCAAAAACAAGATATGGCCTTTACTCATATTGGTGTCTGCCAATACGGCACACTTGAAGTAGGAGAAACAGTTACAGCTCATATTGACGAGTGCAACCGTAATGCGACAGCACTAAACCACTCTGCCACACATTTATTACATGCCGCTTTGAAACAAATATTAGGCAACCATATTAGACAAAATGGATCATTGGTAAATGCACAACATTTACGATTCGGATTTTCCCATTTTGAACCAATAGATAGACAAAAAATTAGGGACATTGAACTATTAGTAAATCAGAAAATTAGATTTAACCATGAAATTGAAACCAACATAATGAACTTGGATGATGCTAAACGAAGTGGCGCAATAGCTCTTTTTAGTGAAAAATATGATGAAAAAGTACGAGTATTACGTATGGGTGATTTTTCTACTGAACTGTGTGGCGGTACGCATGCTAAGCGTACCGGTGATATTGGCCTAATAAAAGTTACTTCTGAAATAAGTATAGCATCTGGAATGAGGCGCATTGAGGCCGTTACTGGCGAAACTGCTCTGAAATATATTGAAAGAAATGAAACACGTTTAAAAAAGATATCAGCCCTCATGAGATCTAAATCGGATGACATTGAGAAAAAAATTACCCAATTATTAGAACATGAACGCCATTTGGGAAAGGAATTAAAAATACTTAAGGGTAGATTAGCTATTAAAATTGGCAGTGATTTACAGTATCATACCAAAAATATTAATGGTATTAAGGTAATAGCATCACAGCTTAACGGCGTTGAAAGTGGTAGTATGCGTGATACAGTACATTGGCTAAAAAATAAATTAGGCAGTGCCGTGATCATCTTATCTACTATTGATGGCTATAAAATTACGCTTATTGCAGGTGTAACTGAAGATATCATAGAAAAAATTAGAGCTAGTGATCTTGTTAATTATGTGGCATTTCAGGTTGGTGGTAAAGGCGGTGGTCGTCCAGGCATCGCACAAGGAGGAGGTAATAAACCTCAAAATCTATCAATAGCATTAAGTTCAGTCAATAAATGGGTCAGTTTACAGTTGGAAAAATAAGCTATGTCTTTAATTGTACAAAAATATGGTGGAACTTCAGTTGGTACAATAAAACGCATTAAGAGAGTAGCCAAACAATTAGCCGCTCATAAAAAAAAAGGACATGATCTAATCGTAATTGTTTCTGCTATGAATGGTGAAACTAATAGACTATTAGATCTTGCTAACGAAATTAATGAACATCCTCAAGGTCGTGAGCTTGATGTTCTGATATCAACTGGCGAGCAAGTCACCATTGCCCTGCTTTCCTTAGCATTGGAACAACTAGACATTCATGCGACCTCATACACTGGCAGTCAAGTTAGAATATTGACAGACAGGACACATAACAAAGCTCGTATTATAAAAATTGATAATGTTAAAATTAATGAAGATCTCGCTCAAGGCAAGATTGTTGTAGTGGCCGGATTTCAGGGTTGTGATGAATATGGTAATATAACTACATTAGGTCGTGGAGGTTCTGATACAACTGCTGTCGCACTCGCTGCATCATTCAAAGCCGATGAATGCCAGATATATACAGATGTTGATGGGGTTTACACAACAGATCCAAGGGTAGTGCACGAAGCTAGGCGACTTAGCAAACTCACGTTTGAAGAAATGCTTGAAATGGCCAGTCTAGGTGCCAAAGTTTTGCAAATTCGCAGCGTCGAATTTGCCAGCAAATATAATATTCCACTACGCGTATTATCTTCCTTCAAGCAAGGAGGAGGTACCATAATTATGGATGAAAATTCTAAAATGGAGCAAGCTCATATTTCCGGTATTGCTTTTAGCCGAGATGAAGCCAAATTAACCATTTCTGGCGTTCCAGATCATCCTGGCATAGCATTACAGATACTGGGACCAATAGCTAGTGACAATATAGAAGTTGATATGATCATTCAAAACACAGGTCATAATTTGACAACAGACTTTACCTTCACGATTCATCGCAATAATTATGACAACGCCTTTAAAATATTAAAGAATACAGCAGATCACTTAGGTGCTCAAAAGGTATCTGGAAATAATAGAATTGCTAAGATTTCCGTTGTCGGTGTTGGTATGCGTTCACATGCAGGTGTCGCCAGCACTATGTTTGGCGCTTTAGCAAGGCAAGATATTAATATTAGTATGATATCTACTTCAGAAATAAAAATATCTGTAGTTGTTAATGAAGAATACTTAGAAGCCGGAGTTAGAGCACTCCACAAAGCATTTAATCTTGATCGAGAATTCTATCAAAATAACAATTCGATAATATAAGATATTCCTGTTAAGATATTCCTCCTCAGCGAGGAGAAGGCTTCTAATGATAATGTGAAGAGAACGTTACTACACATGACTTGAATAGATACTATAAAATTAGCAAATAGATATTTCCAGACACGAGACCTATTTAATATGAAAAAATTCTATTTTCTTTCCCCTCAATTTAATAAAGCACACAGATAGTCAAGGAAAAATAATGTTAATACTTACCCGACGTGTTGGCGAGTCACTTATTATTGGTGATGATGTGGTAGTAAATATTCTAGGTATCAAAGGAAACCAAGTTAGAATTGGCGTTGATGAACCAAAAGATATCTCGGTACATCGTGAAGAAATATATGATCGTATTCAAGCAGAAAAGCATCAATCAAATGTAAAATAGTTTTGTAATAATTACTAGATAATTAGTTTAAAGCCAGATATAATTAAAGTGTCAGATAATGGAGAGCTGGCCGAGCGGCTGAAGGCGCACCCCTGCTAAGGATGTATAGCTTAATAGGCTATCGAGGGTTCGAATCCCTCGCTCTCCGCCAGGATAATCTTAGATAAAAATATGGTATATAATTAATAGCGCCCGTAGCTCAGTGGATAGAGTACCTGGCTACGAACCAGGCGGTCGCACGTTCAAATCGTGCCGGGCGCGCCAAATAGTTTCATGGGCACAATAATGCATATGTACGATCTTTGCAATTCATAGAACAAGCCATATATCACTTATATTGACATTTAAATAATACCCTGTTTAATAAATTAAAATATTTTTATACCTAATATTATCCAGCATTAATAATATTTAATTATTAATGAACCACGGTTCATTAAACTTATCACAAATATTTTAACTGAATTAAATTTCATAATTAACTTGGTGCCGGGGGGGGGGATCGAACCCCCATTTCCGAAGAAACTGAATTTTGAATCCAGCGTGTTTGCCAATTTCACCACCCCGGCAAGGTATATAATAGAGAAAGTATATACTAACTGCTACAATTTGGAAAATTATTATAGATCTATATAATAGGGTTGAAATATATACCATTGATTAATTTTTAACATTATCTATACATTAATCATTAAATAAATGAGCTATTTTACATTATGATAAATATATATCTAATACAATGTTATACCCAGGATTAATTGAATATTGAGGTATTTTCGCAATTATAAAAATTTAAAAATGTAATACAGATATGAGAATTGTGATTTAGAATATAGGCAGTATAAACGAGCTAGAAGATATGAATATTTAGGCTAATAAATTAAGTTTGGGAGAGGATCGCCATTCTCATTACGGTAGGTTCTCATATAACATTCATTATTAAAACATCCATATTTATTTTATCCATCCTAATGTATTTGGTCATATGTTCTTACTGTGTAGTACTATGATTAACTTTTAACATTTGATTAATGTTTAGTTGATTTTTTATTAAAATATTGGTATTAAATTTTTATCAAGAATCAATAAGATTAATGACTAATGAATAGTAATGCTATTACCCAGATATTATAATGGCAATATTAGATAAAATCCGCTTTGTGTTAATTGGCACCACACATCCAGGAAATATTGGGGGGGCAGCACGAGCAATGAAAACCATGAGTCTATCAAAACTACATTTGGTAACTCCTAAGAATTTTCCTAATGCAGAAGCTACAGCAAGAGCATCTGGAGCGGATGATGTATTAGAAGAAGCAGTTGTACATAATAGCTTAAAATCAGCTATTGCTGACTGCCATAAGATTTATGGTATGAGTGCACGATTACGTCATTTACCTTTACATGTGGTTAATCCACGTGATGCTGCATTGCAAATCAAACAATTAGACGATGAAACTAATATTGCCATTATATTTGGTTCAGAACATTCTGGTTTGTCAAATAATGAATTAGACAATTGCCAGTACTTAATTAATATTCCAACCAATACTGATTATAGCTCTCTAAACCTAGCTGCAGCAGTGCAAATTTGTGCTTATGAGCTAAAAATGATTTTTGATTCTATAACTGATGTTAACAATATCAGTGAAACTACAGATGCCCTGAATGCAGATGATATGGAATATTTATTTGACCATTTTCAACAAAGCTTAACCTCAATTGGATTTTTAAATCCTAATAATCCTAAAAAATTAATGCGACGTTTACGGCGCTTATTTAACCGAGCTGATTTAGATCGTAACGAATTGCAAATATTACATGGTATATTGCGAGCAGCAGACATAAACGGAGGAAGAAATAATGAGAACAAAAGTTAGTTTGTGGCAACTAATAAAGGAAGATATCAATTGTGTATTTGATCGAGATTTAGCAGCACGTAATGTTTTCGAAATTATTACCACCTATCCTGGCGTCCAAGCAGTACAATTGCATCGTTTGAATCATTGGCTATGGAAACAGAATATGAAATGGCTTGCTCGATTTTTCTCTATGGTGGGGCGCTGGATTACAGGTATTGAGATTCATCCTGCTGCTATAATTGGACGCCGATTTTTTATTGATCATGGCATGGGTGTTGTAATTGGCGAAACTGCTGAGATAGGTGATGATTGCACCTTATATCACGGTGTAACTTTAGGCGGTACCCTATCAAGACAAGGTAAGCGCCACCCAACATTGGCTGATAATGTCATTGTTGGTGCGGGTGCCAAGGTCTTAGGTCCAATTTGTCTTCATGAAGGAGCAAGGATAGGCTCAAATGCAGTCGTTATTAAAGAAGTCAAAGCCGGTCAGACAGTTATCGGAGTTCCTGGTCGCGTTGTTAAGACAGGTTCAACGAATGACGAAAAGCAACAACGGAAACTTGCTCAATCAGTAGGATTTGATGCGTATGGCACCTCTAATGTGACGATAGATCCTGTGGCTGCCGCCATTCATGGTCTAATCGAATATATTCATGCTATAGATAAACGAGTTGAGAAAATGACTGAGACCATCCATAAGCTTGGAGGGGAATGTCCTAATGTCAACCTACAAAAATTAAAAAAATGCTATCTCCAACAAGAGCAAAATTATACGAAGGTCGACTGAGATACTATGGTATAGTAATAAGTATAGATTAAATATTATTCATAGGTAATATTTGTCTAAATTTGACTACAAAATATCGTTACAGTGCTATTGTAAATGGGTATGATTAAAGAATACTGCAATAATTTTTAGTGCTTGGTGATTAAAATGTCCCACAACAATATGTTAACCAACAAATACCGTATAAGGCGATAAAGTCCTTAATATAAATTAATACAGGGTCTTATTGGTTCTAATAAAAATAGGCAATAACAATGATTAAGTTAACCGAATCAGCAGTAGGTAGGGTTAGAGAAATAGTTGCTAGAGAAAAACATGCAATGGGACTACGTTTGAGCGTTACTCATAGTGGTTGTTCTGGTTATAGTTATGTACTAAATATTGCTGAAACAATAGTTAAAGATGATACTCTTATCAAGCAGGATGGAGTAACGGTGGTAATTGATTCGGCTAGTTTGCCAATGTTAGATAACTTACTATTAGATTTTATCAAAGATGGTTTAAATGAAAATTTTAAATTTAATAATCCAAATGCGGTATCATCATGCGGATGTGGCGAGAGTTTCAGCATTATAAAATAATCTTACAAGAGAAAAGATAAATTATATTAAAATACATCGTATTTTAATATAATAATTAAAATTATAGAACGGATCATAGTCAGTTTATCACCATATCAAAATATAATTAGATCCATTTAATTTTTATATAGAATTACAATACCATATTTAATCACGAAGATAGCTTACCAAAAATATAAAGGGGGCGAAAGTTAGGATAGTACGGTCAGTAAATTTGTTCAAACAGACAACAATATTCAGCTAAAATTAATTCTTTTGATCTAGATATATTGCTATAATTATTTAAATCATCGAAGAACAGTTATTTGCAGCATAATAAAATGCTCTTACTGATAGATGACGAAGCATTACGTGTTCTTTATTCCTGACTCAGAGAAAACTTGCATATTTGGGTGTTAATATTCACCATATTATCATGTTCACTATTAACAGCATCGGAAGCGATGCTAATAGATAAATTCAATGAATATTCGAGTAGTCCGCAGAAAACTATTAACATATTCATAACTGCAATAAAGTATATGTCTAAAGAACGGGAAAAACATATTTCAAATATAATATCGACATTAGATATTAATCATATTAATACATCAATTCGCAAGAGTAAGGGCGCAGAACTAGAAACTACATTATTGTCAGTTATGATAAAACCAAACCAAAAAATAGTAATTAATATAATCAATTCCAAATTAGTTAAAAATAAGAATATATTTAAAAATTATTTAGAAAAAAAGGTAATAATAGAACAACAAGCTCATGTGAACTGGATATTTGGCAAGGAAACGATGGATAATTTATTCTCTAATTCAGAGGGCAGATTGATTAAGACGAATCAGAATAATGCCATAATTACAAGAGAAATATTGCCATTTCACATTAACATATGTTCAAAATTATACAATTTTTTAAAGCAAGGTTTCTTACTTAAATATTGGCAATGGCTAGGTATCTTTCTAGTGGTTATTGTTGGCATTATAGCTGATAAACTTTTAGTATGGATATTAGCCTTTAATGTTGATAAATGGAAAAAACAATATATAGTATTTAGTGGTTTGGATAGTACAGTGTTAAGACCTCTTGGCTTGATGGCAATGGCATTACTTCTATGGTTTGGGTTAGGTATATTGGAACTACCATATACATCCTTGGTCATTTTGTCGATCTCAGTAAAGTTATTGGTAAGCTTATCAGGTGTTTGGAGTTCATTTAGTTTGGTTGATGTTTTGCATGCAATATTAATGTATAGGGCACAACAAACTCATAACAAATTTGATGACTTACTGATTCCTATGGTTAGTAAAAGTCTCAAAGTTTTGGTGGTTGTCGTTGGTACTATCTTTGCTGCAGACAATCTTAATATCAATGTAACAAATTTGTTAGCTGGTCTTGGATTGGGTGGTTTAGCTTTTGCTTTAGCAGCAAAAGACTTAGTGGGAAATTTCTTTGGATCATTGACGATCTTATTAGATCGACCATTTCACATTGGTGACTGGATCATCATCGGTGATGTTGAAGGTACTGTTGAACAAGTTGGTTTCAGAAGCACTAGAGTAAGAACTTTTTATAATTCTGTGATCACTCTGCCTAATGCACTATTAACAACAACTAAAGTTGACAATATGGGGGCACGTCGCTATCGACGGATGAAGACAATGTTAGGCCTAATATACGACACTCCTCCAGAAAAAATAGATACCTTCTGTGAAGGTATTAGAGCATTAATCCAGCTACACCCCTATATGAGAAGGGATTATTATCAAGTGTATTTCAATCAATACAATCTAGCATCTCTAGATATTCTAATTTATGTTTTCTGGGAGACACCAGACTGGAATATGGAGCTACGTGAACGTCACCGCTTCCTATTGGATATATTGAGGTTGGCAAAACAACTAGGCGTCGAATTCGCCTATCCAACACAGACTCTGCATCTAAAGCAGGATAAAATGACACCGCCATCCTCACCGGGAAATTTAATACCTCAGATGTCAGAAGCTGATGCTATGACCATAAGACAGAAGAAAGCAGAAACAATTTTGAATTCTACCTTAGGTAAGGGTATAAAATCTAAGTTTATTAGTTCCTCCTAGATATATGATAAGTTGATTTTTTTATGTCTCGTAAGTTTGTGCATTTACACCTCCACACTGAGTATTCACTGGTTGATGGCTCAGTCCGCATAAAACCTCTAGTAGCAGCCGCCGCAGCTAAAAAAATGCCTGCGATTACCATTACGGATCGACATAATTTGTTTGCTGCAATAAAATTATATATCGAGGCTCAACGGGTAGGTATTAAACCCATTATAGGTGCAGAGCTACTCTTACACAATCCCGATGATTCAAATGATAGTGGGAAATTATTACTATTATGCATTGACACCGTCGGATATCGTAATATATCTTATCTATTATCTAAGGCCTATATTGAAGGACAGCATTTAGGCGTACCAAAGTTAAATTTGGACTGGCTAGAAGGTAAAACAGGAGGGCTGATATGTCTTACCGGTGGACTAAACGGCATCTTAGGAGAAGCCTTACTTAATAATTATAAAAAAGATACTGGGGCAGTAATCTCCCATTGGAAAGGATTGTTTCCGGAGCGATTGTATTTAGAAATCATCCGTACTGGTCGTAAAAATGAGGAAAAGTATATTAATACAGCCATTGATTTAGCTATTAAGTATGATCTACCCGTCGTGGCTACTAATGACGTATGTTTTCTAAATTCGGATGAATTTGAAGCTCATGAAGCAAAGGTATCTATTCATGAAGGAAAATTATTGGATGATCCACGTCGTATACGTAATTACTCCAAACAGCAATATCTGCGTACAGAGTCTGAAATGGTTGAACTATTTAGTGACATTCCAGAGGCAATAGAAAATACAATAGAAATTGCTAAACGTTGTAATGTCAAGCTAAATTTAGGCAAACATCTTTTTCCTAATTTTCCCGTACCTGAGGGTATAGATATCAGTGAATTTCTTACCCAGAAATCATATAATGGACTTGAAAAAAGACTAATAACATTATTTCCTGATAGGAGAGTACAGAAGCAAAAAAGATATCAATATAAAATTCGTTTACAAATTGAACTGGATGTTATTAATGAAATGGACTTTCCAAGTTATTTTTTAATAGTTGCGGATTTTATACAGTGGGCTAAAAATAATGGAGTGCCAGTTGGGCCCGGACGGGGGTCAAGCGCGGGTTCTTTGGTGGCATATGCTTTAAAAATTACAGAGATAGACCCATTACAATATAATTTGCTGTTTGAAAGGTTCCTTAATCCAGAAAGAGTGTCGCTACCTGATTTTGATATCGATTTTTGTATAGAAGGTCGTGACCGAGTCATTGAATATGTCTCACAACTTTATGGACAAGATCATGTTGCACAAATTATAACTTATGGCACCATGACAGCCAGAGCAGTATTACGGGATGTAGGTCGAGTCTTAGGTCAGCCTTATAGTATGGTAGATCAATTAGCTAAACTTGTGCCATTTGAAATCAAAATGACGTTAACTAAGGCTATGGAACAGGAGCCTTTATTAAAAGATAGATATAACAAAGAGCAAGATGTTAAAATATTAATTGATCTGGCTTTACAATTAGAAGGTTTGACTAAAAATGTAAGCAAACATGCTGGTGGTGTGATTATAGCTCCTAAAGCCTTAATAGAATATGCTCCAGTATATTGTGAATATAATGGATCTTTCTTAATATCTCAATATGACAAAGATGATATTGAAAGTATCGGGCTAGTCAAATTTGATTTCTTAGGCCTTAAGACACTTACCATTATTGATTGGGCGGTAAAAAATATTAAAACTATATTACCACTTAATGCAGTGGCTAATATCAATATCAATTTTATACCTTTAGATGATAATGCTAGTTATAACTTGCTACAACGATGTCAAACTACAGCTATTTTTCAACTTGAATCTCAGGGCATGAAGGAGCTGGTTAAACGTTTACAACCAGATACCTTTGAAGATATTATAGCCTTGGTAGCCTTGTTTCGTCCAGGGCCATTGCAATCCGGTATGGTTGACGACTTTATTAGCCGTAAACATGGTCGCACTAAAGTGGAATATCTACATCCAGATTTAAAGTCTGTCTTAGAACCCACTTACGGGATTATTATATACCAAGAACAGGTTATGCAAATTGCTCAGATCCTAGCTGGATACAGCTTGGGTGCTGCAGATATGCTTCGTCGTGCCATGAGTAAAAAAGATCCTAGAGAAATGGCTAAGCAACGTAAAATTTTTTTAAGGGGCTCAAGAAATAAAAATGTCCCTACAAAAGACGCAGAACTAATTTTTGATTTAATGGAGAAGTTCGCTGAATATGGGTTCAATAAATCCCATTCTGCCGCTTATGCTCTAGTTTCCTATCAAACCACGTGGTTGAAAGCCAATTATCCAGCAGCTTTTATGGCGGCGGTATTATCAGCAAATATGGATGATATTGAAAAAGTTATTGATCTTATCTATGAATCTAGAAATATGAAACTAACAATATTGCCACCTGATATTAATAGTAGTAAAATTAAGTTCACGGCCAATGATGCCTCAACCATAAGATATGGTCTTGGTGCAATTAGAGGAGTGGGACAAGCTGCATTAACCAGTATTGTTAACGAAAGGCAACAAGGCGCTAAATTTAATGATTTTTATAACCTCATTTGTCGTATAGATATAAAAAAAATTAATAAGCGTATTTTACAATCATTGATCAAATCTGGTGCTATGGACTCCTTAAACGGTCATAGGGCAAGTCTTAATTCCAGTCTAACTACAGCAATGAAGATTGCTGAACAATATCACCTTGATAGAAACAAAGGTCAAAATGATATGTTTGGCTTGATGGTTGATGCCAAAAAAGGATTATTAATTGAAGCTGATAAATGGTCTAAATGGCAAGTATTAACAGCCGAAAAAGAAGCTTTGGGTTTATATTTAAGTGGTCATCCTATTGATTTTTATGCTCAAGAATTATCATACTTCATACCTAAAAAAATCAACGAGATAGATGTATCAGGATTGTTGCAGAGACATCAAAAAAGTAAGATATCAGTTATGATCGCGGGATTAATCATCGCCATTCGTACTGTGAAAGATAAAAATGGTAGATTAATGGCGTTCATTACTCTAGATGATCAAACCGCATATTTAGAAGTGCGAATTTTTCCTGAAGTGTATGATAAATTTCAGTCATACATTCAAGCAAATAAATTAGTGATTATAAAAGGTGAAATCAATAAAAATAAGTTTGCAGGTAGTTTCGCGGCAACGGCGGCAGCCGTATATGATATGACTAAAGCTCGAGAAATATGTGGTCATGCTTTAATATTAAAGATAAATAATGAAAATGGTGGTCATAGCTGGCTGCAATCCTTGCAATTTACCTTGACGCCCTTCCTTGAAGGGTTAACACCTTTAAAAATTGAATATATGAATAGCAATGCTCGTACATTAGTAAATCTAGGAGAGCACTGGAAAGTCACGCCAACAGATACCTTGTTGTCGAAATTAGAGGCACTTCCTATTGTAAATACCGTCACAATGACATATCATTCTTTATCATTGTAGATATCAATTATAACCTCTGATCTAAACTTTCATAATTAATAAATCTAAAAATTCGAATGATAAATTAATTAGTAATCGATGCAGTGTAGAGTGCCCTTCTTGGTGAAGAATATCCTTCTATGGTTTTGGTTATATCATTAGAGTCAAGAAAATCAGATAAAGATTCGAATGTCATCCAATCCGTTGCCCTTTGTTCATATAAGGTTGTGTTATTAATATTAATGCAATTGATATTTTCAAATCCACAGCTTTGTAACCATGACCGCATTGTTTCATTGGAAGGTATAAACCAAACATTATTCATTTTTGCATAGCGATTGGTTGGCAATAATACCGTGCCAAGCTTACCATCAATGATCAATGTTTCCAACACTAACTCTCCACCTGGTTTCAAGCAAGCTTTAAGTTTATATAGATGTTCCAACGGCGAACGGCGATGATATAAGACACCCATTGAAAATACCGTATCAAACCAACCTAAATTTTCAGGTAAATATTCAATACCTATAGGTAATACATAATAGTTTTTAATCTGGCTATATTTTTGCATGATCTGATATTGCACAATAAATAAAAATGTTGTATCGACTCCAATGACCAATTTGGCGTTTTCTCCTATCATGCGCCAACCATAATAGCCATTTCCACTACCGATATCAAGCACCTTTCGTCCTGATAAAGGTTGAATGTGAGATATTAAGCGATCCCATTTCCAATCACTCCGCCATTCAGTATCAATAACAATATCAAAAATTATGAACGGACCTTTACGCCATGGATGGCATTGCTTCAACAGATTGATAAAAATTTGTCTATTAAAACCATTAAGATCTTCCTTGATGCCAATTTTAACCTCATTTTTAAGATCGATATTAAGGGTATGGATATCTGGAAATGCCGATACTAAAGCCAACCACTTAATATAACTATTAACAGATAATTTTTTTGCAACCTGTAATTTTAAAAGTTGACTCCAATTTGACAGGCCTTCTTGATCTAAATGATCATATAAAGATCTGTATATCATTACTTCATAGCTACTATTGAAGCAAAATTAAAATATTGAAACCATTTTTTAATAAATTCAAAACCTGCTTGGTATAATCGTGCTTGATGTTCGGATAATGTTTCAGGTCTTAAAACGTTTTCCAACGCAAGGTATTTTTGGCTAATTTCAAGGTCACTATAACCATTACTTCGTTTAAAAGTATGATGCATATCCATATGAAAATTATTCTCATCCGTATCTTCAAAGGTTAATTTTTCAGATAAAATTAATACCCCACCAGGATTTAACCCTTGATAGATTCGCTTCAACAACTCAAGTCGCTCTTCTACCGGAATAAACTGCAAGGTCAAATTTAGAACTACTACGGATGCATTTTTTATTAATATATCATGAATATTAGCACAAGCTAATCTAACATCTACTTCAGAATATTTATCTTCAGCCAATAAAAGTTGGCTTTTTTCAATCATTGCAATTGAGTTGTCGATGGCAATAATATTGCAGTCTTTCTGCTTAATGCTATGTCGCATAGATAAGCTAACTGCCCCTAAAGAACATCCTAAATCATAGCAATAACTGTCATCCTGAGCATATCGTGCAGCCATAATGCCAATGGTTGAGATTAATGTCTCATAACCAGGCACCGATCGTTGAATCATGTCAGGGAAAACATCAACTACCTTTTTATCAAATCTAAAATCAATAATCTTATCTAGATGTACAGAATAAATGACATCTTCCATATTATCCATCATCCCTCACCTTTCTTCCTAGCAACATTATTTCTTAAATAGACAGGTAAAGCTTGCTCTGCTGATAATAATTTCCCCATTTTTACCTCATTGTGAGCCAATTCAATGATGCTAGATGCTTTGGGGAAACAATAAGCATTAACTTCCTTTAATTGTCCCGCAAAGTTGTTTGTCAGTGTAGATTTATACTTGGCCCATCCAGTTCCCACACCTAACCACTCTTGCCGTTTAATAAATTTAAATTTTTTAGGAAGACACACTTGTTCCTTATCAAGCAGAATGGCTAAACCATCAACTACTTGAAAATTGGCTCCATAAATTTCACCCATACGTGCATCTATAGCAACAGAAATATAGTTAGCATGTGATTCTGCGATTGTACCTTGAGCAATTGCAGTTAAGGAGGAGATAGTAATAACTGGTATATCTCTAGCAAAGGCAATCCCCTGAGTTACACCCACACCAATGCGTACACCCGCAAACGAACCCGGACCACGACCCACCGCTACGACATCTATCTCTGCGATAGTAGCCCTGGATTCAATAAATAACGCGTCTATCAAGCCTAAAATTAAATCAGAATGGCTACGTTGCGTCATACTAATGCGTTCAAATATCTCACCTTGGTACAGCAAAGCCGCTGAGCAAGATTCAGTACTGGTATCCAGAGAAAGAATATTCATTTGGTAAAATAGACCATAAGGGCCGTAATTACAAGACCATCATTTTTGATAATGATGGCAACCATTGCCTATAACTATATCTCTACGGCCAAGTTCATCTGCGCTAGTAAAGTAACTATATATTATCATATATAATGAAAAGTTATCGCATGGATGATATTAGAATCAATTTAGACAAGTAATGTTTTGATATCCTCTAATTCAGCCAGAATATTTTTAATCAATTGTGTTTTATAATTTATCGTTTGAGTTTTAGCTTCCGGTTTAGTTTCTACTTTAAGAAGCTCACGAGCACCTCCGATGGTAAGTTTTTGTTCATAAAGCAATCTTCGGATTTCTTGAATTAGGATAACGTCATTGCGTTGATAGTAACGTTTATTACCACGGCGTTTGACATGTCTTAATTGAGTGAACTCCTGTTCCCAATATCGTAACACATCTGATTTAACCCTACATAAATCACTTACCTCACCAATGGTGAAATAAATTTTTCTGGAAATAAATGGCAATCCACTCTTATTATCTTTTGACATGGCTATCCACCTCGGACCTTAGTTTTTGACCAGGACGAAAGGTAACTACGCGGCGCGCAGCAATAATAATTTTCTGACCTGTTTTAGGATTCCTACCAGGGCGTTCGACCTTATCTCTAAGTTCAAAATTGCCAAAACCCGATAACTTCACTTGCTCACCAATTTCTAGCGCTGCACAAATCTCTTCAAAGAACATTTCAACAAGCTCCTTGGCCTTGCGTTTGTTAAGCCCCAATTTGTCATAGAGTTGAACTATCATATCAGCCTTTGTTAGTGACATTTATACCTCTTTATAAACTCTCTTCATATTATTACGATCTAATAATAACCTTCAACTGCTGTTCCAATATCTGAATAACAGTTTTCATCAATATATCCACTTCCTGATCAGTAAGTGTACGTCCTTCATGTTGAAAACGGAAGGCAATAGCGATACTTTTTTTATTACGCTTAATTCCAGATCCAGTATATACATCAAATACTTGAATCGATCTGATAATATCAGACTTAACACTATTCAAGCAACGCTCAATTTCACCTGCCGTGATGTTATGGTCAACTAGTATTGCCAAATCGCGACGATTTTCAGGAAAACGTGACAAAGATTTAAAACTGGGAGGTTTTGATATCAATATTGTAGATAATACAAGTTCGAATACATAAATTTCATTATCGAAACTCAAAGGTTTATTTAAGCTAGGATGCAAGGTACCTAACCAACCTATGGCTTGGTTATTCTTATATATTCGGGCAGATTGTCCTGGGTGTAAGCTCAAGTGTTGCTCTGCCACAAAAATTATATTACCACCGGTAGCGCTCAATAACGCCTCAACATCAGACTTAACATCGAAAAAATTAATAGGACGTTGCTTTTCCGACCATTGTTCATGATAGCGACTCCCACACAATACACCGCCAATATGGCGATACTGCTTTATTTTATCGACAGTGCCAGTATAGACATATCCTACTTCAAATAATCTTACACGCTCATGCTGACGATTTCGGTTATAAACTAATGCTTGAATTAAGCCTGGCCATAAAGAAGTGCGCATATCTGACAAGTTTGCTGCAATTGGATTGGCAAGGACAATGGGCGCCATGCCTTCTAACAGGAAATACTGATGAATAGTTGGATCAATAAAACTATAGGTAATAGCTTCTTGATAATCTCGATTAACCAAGAAATTTTGTAGCCGTTCTATAGATACAGAACATTCAGAAATATTTGTCTGTAATACGGTAACTTGGGGACGTGTTTTAGGTAATGAATCATAGCCTTGCAATCTAATTAGCTCCTCAATCAAATCTACCTCAATTGATAAATCGAAGCGAAAACTAGGCACGGCGACATCCCAACCATCTTTAGTTATTTTAACTATAAAACTTAAGCGTGTAAATATATCCAAAACCTGCTTGTTTGCAATTGTGATACCTAACACGCGTTTTATTTGATTAGAACGTAAATGAATTGTTCTTTTCTTAGGCATATCAGATTCGGAGATCAGTTCGATAATTTTTCCAGCCTCACCTCCGACGATAGATAATAGTAGTGAAGTGGCCCGATCTATTGCTATCCTGGATAGATTTGGGTCAACGCCACGTTCAAACCGATGTGAAGAATATGTATTCACACCATAACTACGAGCGCGTCCGGCAATTGCCGTAGGATTAAAAAAAGCCGATTCTAAAAATAAATGTTTGGTCTCATTATCTACACCTGAATGTTTTCCACCTATAATTCCAGCTAATGCCAAAGGTCCCAACTCGTCAGATATGATTAATGTATCATCTTTTATCATTACTTTTTTACCATCTAGCAAGGTTAGGTTTTCATTTTTTTTAGCCATTCTTACAATGATGTTTTCATGAAGACTGTCTAAGTTAAAAGCATGTATCGGCTGACCTAGCTCTAACATGACATAATTGGTGACATCAATAACTGGTCCTAAACTTCTCAGACCACTGCAACGTAATTTTTCTTTCATCCATAAGGGGGTAATGCCATTAACATTAATATTTTCAATAATTCGGCCCAAATAGTGCGGACAAGATTGTTGATCTTCCACTTGTATAGTGAATGTCTTATCACTGCTTTCCTCAATTATATTTTGATCAAATTTCTTTAAGTGACAGCCGGTTAATGCACTAACCTCACGGGCAATGCCAGCTATGCACAGACAATCGCTCCTATTTGGGGTTAAATCAATATCAATTACGACATCTTCTAAGTCAAGATAGTCACAAATATTACCACCAAGAAGTGCATGATCTGGTAGTTTTACTAATATGCCATCAATTACAGATAGACCGAGATCTTTTGAAGAACATAACATACCAGCGTGCGGGATACCTGCAACCGGAACTTTTAACCCCTGGCGTATACCCTTTAAATCACAAGTTATGGACAAGGGTTCTTCTTCATCAGATACGCTAACTTGACAAAGATACAGCCCATTAGTATCTGGATGTGCTTCCACAAAAATCACTTCACCTACAATTACACAGCTGAACTGATTTACAACAGAAGTATAAGAATCAACGTTTAACCCTGCTCGAGTTAGACGTTCAACTAGGTTCATACTATCAAAATCAGGATTAGCCCATTCACGTAACCATTTTTCACTGAATTTCATGACTAGTTATCTCAAAGATCAATTGAATTGACGCAAAAAATCCAGATTGTTATCAAAGAATAAGCGTAAATCGTTTACGCCATAACGTAACATTGCTAATCGCTCAATGCCCATTCCAAAGGCCAGACCCAAATATTTTTCACTATCAACATTAACGTAACTAAATATATTGGGATGTACCATGCCGCAACCCAATACCTCTAACCAACCTGTATAACTACATACGCAACAGCCTTCACCCTTACATATCTCACATTTGATGTCTACTTCAGCTGAAGGTTCTGTGAAAGGAAAATATGAAGGCCGAAAACGTATACCTAAAGAACATTCAAAGAAAGCTTTTAAAAAATCTATCAGAATTCCTTTTAGATCAGTGAAACTTAAATGCTCATCAACCATCAAACCCTCAACTTGATGAAACATCGGCGTATGAGTGGTATCTGAATCACGACGATAAACACGCCCGGCAGTTATAATGCGTAAAGGTGGTTTCTTCTTTTCCATCACACGAATCTGTACTGGTGAAGTATGCGTACGCAACAATAATTTAGAGTTAAAATAAAATGTATCATGCATAGCGCGAGCGGGATGATATTCTGATATATTTAAAGCATCAAAATTATGAACACCATCCTCAATTTCTGGGCCTTCAGTAATGGAAAAGCCCATTTTTTGAAAATAACATTCTATACGTTTTAAAGTCCGCGTCACCGGATGTAACCCACCAATATTTTCACCTCTACCAGGTAGACTTACATCAAGAGTCTCCCGTTGCGACGCTGTATTTATTTCACATTCAGCTAATAGCCTCTCCCGTTCTTCAATGAAATGGGTGATTTCTTTTTTAGCCCAATTTACCAATTTACCAATTACTGGACGTTGTTCTGCGCTGATATTATTTAATTCCTTGAGACGATAGGTAATTACACCTTTCTTGCCAAAATATTTAATGCGCAAAATATTTAATATCGAACTCTGTTTAGCGGCGAAAATTGCATCCTTCGCTGCTGCGACTATGTCATTTATCTCTTGCAACTGTAAATTCAGTTTGACCATATCCTTCCGCCTGAAATTTTTCTTAGAGATACGAAAAATTGTAAACTATCTGCTACTCCTTTGTAAATTAACGTACGGCAGATGCGATTATTCTACCAATGAGGACTTAGCCTTTTTAGCAATAACTACAAATGCAGCATTATCATTCATTGCTAAATCAGCAAGCATTTTACGATCAATCTTAATCGTTGATTTTTTCAGTCCATCGATCATATTACTGTATGACAAACCAATTTTACGTGCGCCAGCATTAATACGCGTGATCCATAAAGAGCGTAGGATGCGTTTTTTTTGACGACGATCACGATATGCATATTGACCAGCTTTTGTTACTGCTTGTACTGCAACACGATATACATTTTTGCGACGACCTTGATAACCTTTGGCTTGCTGAATTATCTTTTTGTGACGTGCATGAGCAGTGACACTGCGTGCCGCTTTAGGCATGAGGTACTCCTTAATTATGAATTGGGCAACATTTTACGAACTGATGCATGGTCAGCTTTACAAATCATTAATGTGGAACGCAAATGGCGTTTCCGCTTTGTACTTTTTTTGGTAAGAATATGACTAGTGAACGATTGTGAATGTTTAAACTTACCACTACCGGTGAGTTTAAAGCGCTTCGAAGCCCCTTTATGCGTCTTTAACTTTGACATTTTTGAATCCGCACTCCCTAATGTTTAAGTAATATTTATTTTTTATTTGATGCCAAAACCATAATGATCTGTCTACCCTCCTTTTTAGGACGCTGTTCAACGATAGATAGATCCTTTAAATCCTCAGCTACCCTCTCAAGTAACTTCAATCCTAAGTCCTGATATGCTATTTCTCGGCCACGAAATCTGAGACTAACCTTAGTCTTATTTCCATCTCCAAGAAAACGTGTAAGATTACGCAGTTTGACCTGATAATCTCCTTCCCCTGTTCTTGGTCTAAATTTGATCTCTTTAACCTGTACCCGCTTTTGCCTTTTTTTGGTAAGTTGCTTTTGTTTATTAGCCTCAAACACATACTTGCCATAATCCATGATACGGCAAACCGGTGGAAATGCATGTGCAGATATTTCCACTAGATCTAAACTCACTTCTTCCGCAAGTGATATGGCCTGTGATAATGGAACAATTCCAATTTGTTCACCGTTAGCGCCAGTTAGGCGAACTTCTCTGGCTGTTATTTTTTCATTCAGCCTTTTCTCATCAGTAGCTATTTTTTAATCCTCTAAAATGATTTGACCTCGGCGAGCTACATCTTTATTTAAGGTACTTACAAAATCATCAAATTTCATCGCACCTAGATCTACCCCCTTACGAGTACGTACTGCCACGGTATCTTTTTGAGCTTCCCGTGACCCAACAACAACTAGATAAGGTACATGTAGCAAAGTATGCTCACGTATTTTACGGCCAATTGTTTCATTCCTCAAGTCTATATCAACCCTAAATCCTATATCTTGTAACCTCCTTGCAACCTTTTGAGCATATTCAATATGATTTTGACTAATTGCGATAACTACGGCTTGATGTGGTGCTAACCAAGTCGGAAGGGCACCAGCATGCTCCTCAATTAAAATTCCGATAAAGCGTTCCAATGAGCCTAGGATGGCTCTATGAAGCATAACCGGTACTTGCTTACTTCCATCCTCAGCGACATAAGTAGCATCCAACCGTTCAGGCATTGAAAAATCAACTTGAATAGTGCCACACTGCCATACTCGTCCCAAACAATCTTTTAATGAAAACTCTATTTTAGGTCCATAGAACGCACCTTCACCTAGTAAACAATCCCAATTTAAATTCTTATCGTTTAACACTTCCTTCAATGCATACTCGGCTTTATCCCATACTTCATCGCTGCCTACTCTATTTTTAGGTCGCGTTGAAAGTCTAATGATAATATCATTGAAACCAAAATCAATATAAACATCTTGCAATAAATCAATGAAGGCCGATACCTCATCCTGAATTTGATCTTCAGTACAAAAAATATGAGCATCATCTTGAGTAAAACTACGTAAACGCATTAGACCATGCAAGGTACCTGACAATTCATTGCGATGGCAGGATCCAAATTCGGCCATACGCAATGGTAAATCACGATAACTTTTTAGACCTTGGTTAAAAATTTGTATATGACATGGGCAATTCATTGGTTTGATTGCGTAACCACGATTCTCGGAATAAGTACTGAAAATCATATCACCAAAATTATTCCAATGACCCGATTTTTTCCATAAGGAATGATCAACTACCTGGGGTGTTCGAACCTCCTGATAACCATTTTTTCGCAACACATTACGAATGTAGCTTTCCACCTCGCAAAAAATGCGCCACCCTTTGTCATGCCAAAAGACCATTCCTGCAGCTTCCTCCTGGTGATGGAATAAATCTAAGTCTTTTCCATATTTACGGTGATCACGTCTTTCAGACTCTTCTAAACGAGCCATATATACTTTTAATGCCTTATCATTCTGCCACGCTGTACCGTATACGCGTTGTAACATCTCATTATTAGAATTACCTTTCCAATAAGCTCCAGCCAATTTTGTCAACTTAAATACTTTTAATTTACCTGTGCTCGGTACATGAGGACCACGACAAAGATCCATGAAATCGCCCTGATGGTACAATGATATTGTCTCATCCTCAGGAAATCCTTTTAATATCTCCACCTTATAGGTCTCACCTAGATCATGGAATTTTCTAATAGCAATTTCACGTGATATCTCTTCACGTACAATGGGAATATCTTCCCTCACAAGCTGTGCCATACATTCCTCAATATTAATTAAATCATCTTTCGTAAAACCTTCTGTATAAGAAAAATCGTAGTAAAAACCGTTATCAACAACAGGGCCAATCGTAATTTTTACCTTAGGAAATAAACGTTTTACTGCTTGTGCCATCATGTGTGATGTTGAGTGGCGAATAATACTTAAGCCGTCACTATCCTCGGAAGTTATAATAGCTACATTGGAGTCCTGTTCAATAATATAGCTAATATCAACCAAAATACCGTTGACCATACCGGCTAATGCTGCGCGTCCCAAACTAGTACCAATATTAGAGGCAATATCAGAAATAGAAATTGATTGATCAAATTGGCGTTTACTACCATCAGGAAATGTTACAGAAATCATTTTAAAGATCCTTGGATACGACCAAATACAAGGAGCCGTAAAACCAAAAAATTAACTAGAAAACACTTTCAAGTGCTAAATAAATAACTTCATGCATATTTTAATGTTAAGTAAGCTGATAGGCACGAGCGGATTCGAACCACCGACCTCTACCATGTCAAGGTAATGCTCTAACCAACTGAGCTACGTGCCTGTCAATATATACTTACCCGAATAATATACAGCACTACATTTTTAACGCAAGCCTTATCCTCACTTCAGTCCCAGTACGGGTAGCACAAAATCATATATTTGCATTTCGTATTTTTTCTGCCTTTCCAAATCCTAAATTTTGAGGATGCATACACATACATTGATATATTTTCATAAATACGTTCAGGAATTTGATGTAATGTTAGCTAATTTTATTAGCTTGCCCTTTTCACTACCTTGCCAATATATTTTTGTTCTTTTTATTATTAATAGAAATATTCTCTTATACCGATATTAATCGCCTATATTAATGCTATAGAGTAACTGTCTAATTCTGCGTATATTTAGTTCCATTTGTATCTTGTTACATTTAATCAATGCTTTTAATAGCCATGATAAAATGGCTATACTGTTAAGTATATTACGCTGCACAACCCATAGTTTTAATTAGATATTTTACCGAAAATATAGAAACACTTACCTATAAACATATAAATATATTCAATAATGATATCTTTAGAATGTCCGAACCTCCTTGTAATTATGTTGATAATTTCCAATGTATAAAATACACTCAAATGCAAGTCATATTAGAGTTTGCCCGCTTCACCGTATCAACATTAGAATGTAGATAGATAACCTTAATACCATATTACGATGGCAATTAAATAAATTTTCAAACTTCTTCTAGTTAGTATTAGTTGCTGATATCAGCTCTTAAATAGGAAAGAATGTGCCAATTTCGGACAGCAAATTATTCACCTGCATATCCACAGATTCAATCTTAGTATCAGGATCAATCAGACTTGTCAAATATTCCTATTCGTATTGTGCAAAATTGCCACAACTAATATAACTCGAGGTGCGCTTTTCCTATTATTAAAATTTCAATAGACGATTATCCAGGGTAAATAGAATCGAGTACATTCCACCATACACCGAGCCTAGATCAATGTATCAGTATAATCAATACCACATCAAATGATGAAAATATCAATCACTTCACCACGAAACACGATAGGCTCCACGAATACAATTCAACATCATGACGCTAATATTGCCATTCCACTAAATGATATACAATATCATATTAATTATTAATGTCACACTTTACCAAGTACAGAACCATTTTTAAATATAACTTCTTATTATCCAAAGCCATAGAAACATGAAACGCTGAGATGACGATAGCATCGCGCTGCTATGATATTTATTTGCAAATAAATACATTCGTGTCATTTGATCATTCATTGATACATTTTTGTCTATAAAAATAGACCATAAAGGAACATAATCTTCGATATGATAGCAGTTACATTATAATACAAAATATTCCTCAATATTATACAATAATTACTCTATCTCGCGGTATACTAAGCTGTTCAGTGTTTCATCAGTCGTTAACGCCATAGCTTATTTTTGGTATATTTGTGCGACACTGTTACAGTGGAATTTTCTAGACCTCCAATCATTTCTGATAAAATTTAACACATTTTTCCCACGCTTTAGATCTATAACTAAATATTTAATTGCCATTGGATGATCATTAGAAGCAAGATATTATTCACCGATTTAAATTGTTTGCTTATATATCTTCAGTGTAGTTCCCGTTCCGTTATACTATCCATTATCTTAATCATCGTGTTTTTATGAAGGAGAGTTTCTTGGATATCAAACTCGCACAACGCGTTAAAAATATTAAACCCTCCCCTACACTTACAATTACTGCTCGTGCTAATATACTTAAACAAGAAGGAAGAGGCATCATTGGCTTAGGAGCAGGTGAACCAGATTTCGATACACCCGAGAACATTAAGCAAGCCGCAATTGCAGCAATTAATAGTGGCTTCACTAAATATACACCGGTTGACGGTATTTCTGAATTAAAGCAAGCTATTATTGATAAATTATCACGTGATAACAATCTTAATTACCAATTCAATCAAGTACTGGTTTCGAGCGGTGGAAAACAAAGCTTTTTCAATTTAAGCCAAGCACTATTAGAAAAAGGTGATGAGGCTATTATCTTAGCTCCATATTGGACTTCATACCCAGATATAATTTTACTGGCTGATGGTGTACCCGTCATTGTTAATGGCTATCAAGAACAAAATTTTAAAATCACACCGGAACAATTAAAAACAGCAATTACAGATAAAACACGTCTATTAGTTATTAATAGTCCCTCAAATCCAACCGGAATGGCTTATAAAAGAGATGAATTAATCTCATTAGGTGAAGTATTACGTGAATACCCCAATGTGTTAATCGCCACTGATGATATATACGAACATATTTTCTGGGCAAAAGAAAAATTCCACAATATTATCATGGCTTGCCCTGATCTTTATGACAGAACAATAGTGTTAAATGGCGTATCCAAAGCTTACTCAATGACAGGTTGGAGAATAGGGTATGCAGCTGGACCTATGAATTTAATTAATGCGATGAAAACAATTCAATCACAAAGTACGTCTAATCCAACATCCATTTCCCAAGTTGCTGCACTTGAAGCATTAAATGGCGATCAATCCTTCATCGATACTATGCTGATTGAGTTTAAAAAGCGTCATGATTATGTAGTGGCAGAACTTAATGACATGAATGGAAGCAACTGTCTTAATACTGATGGAACCTTCTATGTTTTTCCTAGCATTGATAAAATACTACGTCATAAATCCAAGTGGAAAGATGATATTGATTTTGCCGAAGCATTGTTAGTTGACAAGGGTATCGCAGTCATTCCAGGCACAGCATTTGGATGCAAAGGTCACATACGATTATCTATTACTACAAATGAGGATAATCTGAGGACTGCATTGAACAGAATTAAAAGTTTCATCAGGTAGAATAAATATTAAATTTTATCTTGACCAACAAAAACAGAATCACTATCATAATTACCAACTTAATTCCCCGATAGCTCAGTTGGTAGAGCAAATGACTGTTAATCATTGGGTCGCTGGTTCGAGTCCAGCTCGGGGAGCCAAAAAAAATAAAAATAATTAAGAGACAGAACAATGAATTTTATAGTGACTTATATCAGCTAAAATCACTATGTATTCAAATATGCAATATATTACGGGTTAACATATACAATATGTATCTCACATTTCATAACTGATAAACATCCTGAAAGGAGTTATCTACTATCAGATCTGTGGTTTTTATCAGGTAGGATATTACATGTTCTTATTGTTAAAATCAACGTTGCAATAATGTTAATATTTAACAAACAATGCACGAAATAAAGTATATATCATATGGGGCTACTCCCAATAATATTATTTATTAAGAAAAATCATCTATAAAATAATATAACTAAGATAATTGATTAAAAATCAAGTCTAAAACTTATACAATTGTTCTTATCTCCAACATAGCATAATTAATAAATTGATAACATTATATTCTTCACTGAAATATTCATATATTAATCCGAATCAACATAAGGTATATTACAATAAACTATTTTTTAAGTAAAAATTATTTAAATAATTAATTAATTCAAGGAACATTTATGAAATCACTTATGAAATCACTAGAAAAATTTTTTGTTAATTCCTTTACAAATATTATTGTGGCTTTTTCAGCTATTTGGATAGCATTGGTCGCCTACGGTTTGATTATGTCATAGTATACTTGAAATTATATCTATATTTAAATCTTTCGTTATGTGAATATTGATTGATTTAATTAAGTACAGTCATTACTTCCAACAATCATAATATTTTTAATATATTGATAGCCACTCCATTCCTAGTGTCTAGGTTAATCTAAACCTAGATACCAGAAATATAAATTAGCAATAAATTTGATCCGTAAAATAAGATTTGTGTCTACCAAAATTTATATTACTAATTATTTATTTTCCACCACTTGTGATTCGCAAAGCTAGAAAAATAGCACTATTACCACGATGTACTAATAAAGGGATGGCTTTACCCTCTGGCAAGATTTTCGTTAGCGCCAGAAAATGTTTAGTATCAGTAATTTTATAATTGTTAATGCTAAGAATTAAATCTCCAGGGCGAAGTCCAGCAGTAGCTGCGTGTCCTGAACTAACCTTTACAACGACAACTCCACCATTAGGTATGGTGAAATTTTCACGCTGTTCATTGCTTAAATTTACAATCTCAATTGCTAAACGATCATCTATTGAGAATCCCATATTGCCATTATATCTTGCCATCTCATCACTTTTAGGTAGCTCCTTAATTGTCACCTGAATTATCTTACGCGTATTATTACGCATAACCATAATATCAACAGATTTTCCTATTAACGTACGTCCTACAATGGGAGGCAATGCGGATGATGTTAAGACTATCTTACTATCGAATGTCAAGATGATATCACCGGGCTCTAAACCTGCCTTTGCGGCTGGACTACCCGTCAATACCTTTGACACTAAAGCTCCACGCGGCTTTTCCAGACCGAATGATTCTGCTAATTCATGGGTTACATTCTGAATGGCCACGCCTAACCAACCGCGACTAACATATCCTTGGGCCTTTATCTGAGCAACTACATCCATTGCTATATCCATCGGAATAGCAAATGATAACCCCATAAAACCACCAGTACGGCTATATATCTGTGAATTAATACCTATTACTTCACCATTAATATTAAATAAGGGTCCGCCAGAATTTCCTGGATTGATCGCAACATCTGTTTGAATAAATGGCACATAACTATCGCTAGGTAAACTACGGCCTAATGCGCTGATAATACCTGCAGTTGCAGAATAATCGAAACCGAATGGTGAACCGATAGCTAGAACCCATTCACCAACCTTCAATTGAGTAGAATCGCCGAATTTTACCGAGCTCAAATTTGTAGCTTCAACTTTTAACAGTGCTACATCACTGCGATCATCGCTGCCTAATATTTTCGCTTCAAGCTCATTATGATCACTAAATCTTACAATGATTTTATCCGCATTTTTAATTACATGGTGGTTAGTTAAAATATAGCCATCCGATGACAATACAAAACCTGAGCCTAATGAATGTGATTCATACGGCTGCGAACGTCTCCCTGGTGAATTAAAAAAATGCTCAAACAATTCATCAAAAGGTGTCCCTTCAGGAATTTGCATCCCTGGGGGAAAGCGCGGCATTTGGCGATCATGATTATTCTTGGTAGTACTAATATTTACGACTGCTGCACCATTATTAGCAACCAATTCAGTGAAGTTAGGCAAATCCATTGCCTCTAAATTAACGCTAAACAGAAACAAGGCGCATAAAATTTTAAAAAGTTTAGATAAATTGTAATGCTTCATTTCTACTCCTCTAATATCTTAGCTTGCATACCAATGTTATTATTTCTATTATTCTTTTGAAACCGTATATGCACTAAATAGAATCCGATTGCTAGTCCGCAAATGCTAGCTATAAACTTCACTACCTCGCTAAAATCTAACAGCTGAGCAATAACCATCAATAGGAACATTGTTATCAAGGGAATAATGTATATTATAAATGCGCCTTGCACTAATGATTGTTCTAATATACCTAGTTGCACCTGTTGCCCGACAGCAACGTTAATATGCTTATCTACCGTGATTCGAAAAAAATTATTACCCACATGATTGTCCAATAATCCAGTGCTGCAAAATTTCTTGACCCGACATTGACTACAGGTTGATCGGCGCTTTATATCAAGCCAGATCGTAGTGTTATCAACAGCAATTACTATTGCCTTTTTTTTGATCATTCTTAATTTATTACCAGCATAACTAATGTGATAAGCCTATTCTTCAACGATCATTGCTAGTGACTGATACAGCCACAACATGAGCAACATTCATTGTATTAAAGACATTTACTAGCTCCCATTGTTATTTCGATATTTAAAGAGCTATGTCAACTCCTATTGTGCTCCAATAAATACCCACACCGATATTCTCTCTTAATTAATTTTTACAGACTAAAAATATTTTATTAAACACAAAGCATAATATTTGAGTAAATAACCTCAATTTATCCGACCATATTAACATCACTTCTACCTTCATATATGATATCCATCATATTTAATTTCCTACAATGCTTTCTAGCGCAATAAAATATATGCTTTATGCTCACTATTAAAGATACCAATATTTCTAATAATGTTTTTATTTACCCATGCCAATAATTAAAGTTTCAATAATTAGCACACCCTTGAATCTGCCTATAATATCAATCCATGGAGATCATTATATTAATAATACACATTGTGTTATCTATAGCAACGCAATCCCCATGACCAATGACAACATAAAAATAAAGCATGGCAGATGCTTTAAAAAATATAGGAAATCGCCAATGAAATCAATATCTGGATAACGTATATTAATGGGAATACGCTTACATTGAAGGGTGATATATGTGACCAATATTATTGATCTATATAATTTTCTAAGCAGCAAAATAGGAGTTATATTAATTTTTATATGACCTAAATTCATCTGCATGAAGAATAATATTTAATCAACCACAGATCATTGCCTGTATTTAATAGGAGTACATACGCGATAATTCAGTTGCTCATCTGTGATACCTGACTGCTATAAAATTTTCAGTGCCTTATGATTTATATAGATATTAGCTAACAATAAATCCCAGGTATGCAGCTGCGTTTTAACTAAAAATAATCCTCATTTCATCCGATACTATGCCATATTAAACTACTAGCACATAAAAAATACCCAGATGTAACAGACTATTTTCAGTATACTCAACTGAAATTTCAGTATCTATAACAAGCTTTTATTCCGTATTCACGTACTACATGTCAATTAATATTGGCAGTAACATATACTAAAAGCGCAAATGTAATATTCGAAATAATTTTTTGTACATTATAATATATTAAATGTTCTGATCCATTTCATGATACTAGCCTTAACCGTACCATAAAAACCATTTGTACGAAACGCAACTAAATACATATTTTACAATATTGCCATGTCATACATGACTTACAAACTAATATCCTAGAAATTATGTTTGCCCTGATTACATTATCTAGATAGTGTCGTTCCACTAACTGAGGCAGGCAATACTTTATCTCAAACGGCTGTCATGATTGTTCTTAGCAAATTTAAATAACTTAAAAATAGAAATATTATTCAAATAATTTTAAATGATTAAGTTATAATGGATTCTAAATTACCTCACATATAAAAACTGCTTTTGCTAAATTTGCAAATTTTTTAAATTTGCTACATTTATAGGATTAATTAACATCTGGGATATCCGCATATCAAAGGTGGCCTACAAGTGGATGCCATGCAATATCCTTTAAAATATTAGATTGTAATTTGACATAATTAGATATACAATTCGTTATACATTGCACATTCTTAAAAAGAGATCAACTTTTAAGAAAGATCAGTAATCTTATTTTTACATCTCATAGATCTTGTGTAGAATCTTAAATAAAAATCAGTCATAAAAATTCATAATCTACTTATTGGTATTTGATTACTAATATATCTGATATTTATCTATTTTCTTGGAAAATTTTCACCATCTGTAAATCTACTTTGACCTTTATCGTTATGGTCTATATCATAAAAAGAATGATTAAGCCTGATTCTTAATCGTATGCAGCATAATTGTTAATTTTACTATGTTTAATTATAAAATATAATGACTGATTGTCATCACTATGATGTCCTTATTCTTGGCAGTGGAATAGCCGGTCTAGCACTTGCACTACAACTTGCAGCTCATACTAAAGTGGTGGTCATATCCAAAGGACAGTTGGAGGAAAGTGCTTCCTTATACGCGCAGGGTGGTGTATCAGTTGTCCTTGAGCACACTGATTCTTTACAGTCACACATTAATGACACAATACGAGCCGGTGTCGGGTTAAGCAATAAAGAAGCTGTTTGTCACGCTGTTGAAAATGCACGGGAAGTAATAGAGTGGTTAATCAGACAAGGTGTATCATTTACCAAAGCTAAAGATTACGTATCATCACAATCATATCACCTGACACAAGAAGGGGGGCACAGTCACCGCCGAATCATACATTCCGACGATGCTACTGGACGTGAAATTGAAACGTCACTATTAGATAAAGCTAGGATTAATAAAAATATCAAATTATTACCACTACATATTGGTATCGATATTATCACGAGTCAGGAACATCGTAATGAAGATTACAAACATTGTCATGGTTGTTATGTGCTAGATATTGAAACGGATACAATTAGAACATTCACCGCCCCTATTACAGTATTAGCAACTGGTGGAGCAGGAAAAGTTTATCTTTATACTAGCAATCCAGACGTGTCAACAGGAGACGGTATTGCAATGGGATGGCGTGCAGGCTGCCACGTTGCCAACATGGAGTTCATTCAATTTCATCCAACATGCCTATACCATCCAAAAGCTAAATCATTTTTAATCAGTGAAGCTTTACGTGGAGAGGGAGCGAAACTAGTTTTAGCTGATAATACACCATTTATGGCTAAATTTCACCAGCGGGCTGAATTAGCACCTAGAGATATCGTGGCCCGGGCTATAGATCATGAAATGAAACGTTCAGGTGATGATTGTGTTTACTTAAATATCAGTCATAAATCAGAGGCATTTATCAGAGAGCACTTCCCTACCATCAATCAGCGCTGTCTACAATTTGGCATTGATATAACGCGTGAAGCTATACCTGTTGTCCCAGCAGCACACTATACCTGTGGAGGAATTATTACCGATATTAAAGGTCGTACTAACATTAAAGGTCTATATGCCATTGGTGAAACAACACATACTGGACTGCATGGTGCCAACAGAATGGCGAGTAATTCGTTATTAGAATGTCTGGTTTTCGCCGATTCGGCTGCAAAGAGTATAAATAAACAATTATCCCTGTTTACACCTAAGAACAATGTAAAAGTTCTAGACTGGGATTCAAGTCAAGCTCGTCCAGCTATAGAAGCGATATCAATTAGCCATAACTGGGATGAATTACGCCGATTCATGTGGGATTATGTAGGCATAGTACGTTCAAATGAACGCTTACTTCGCGCACACCAAAGGCTATTTCTACTACAGCAGGAAATTAGAGACTATTATAAAAAACATCATATTACACGTGATCTACTTGAATTGCGAAACATTGCCGACGTAGCAGAATTAATTATAATTTCCGCTTTAAAACGTAAGGAAAGTCGAGGTTTACATTATACTATAGACTACCCTGATATTGACATATCCCAATTACCTCAAGATACTATCATTAAAGGAAAATCTTGAAATTACTTAAAATATACAAATATATCCTTTCTAAGATGCCAAATTCAAATACAGATACAAAAAATATATCATATTACTATCAGGATGTTTTCTATCTAAAAAAAAACGATAAACATAAGCCAATCAAACCAAATTGTTCTTCAATAATATAATTAAAAATAAATTATGACTCATTCTCAATACCAGTTTTTCAATGAAGGCTCAATAAGACAAGATGCTAATGTTAATACTTCTAACATTATTATACCCCTAACCCAATTAGGCGTGTTAGAGGTGAAGGGAGAGCATTCATTTTCTTTTTTGCAAAATTTACTCACTAATGATGTCAATCATCTAGATACCAATCAGGCCCAACCTAATGGCCTTTGCAATGCTAAAGGTCGTTTATTAGCTACGTTTATCCTGATCAGTCGCAACAATTCTTTACAACTGGTATTACCAAAAAATATGTGTACTAGCATACAACAGCGCTTAAGCATGTATAAATTAAGATCCAAAGTTGTCATATCAGATATTAGTAATGGATTGTCAATAATTGGCCTAGCCCTTTGTTCTGATACATTTAATAAAAATTTACTATTTCCTAGGAGGGATTATCAAGCATTTGAATATGAAAGTTGCCTAATTATTAAGATTCCCAGTTCTATAAATAGGTACCTTTGCCTTGGATATCAAAATGACATTGATAGCCTGTGCCAACGATTTCGAATGAAAAAATGGCAAATGTCAAGTGAAATGGAATGGCAGTTGCTTGATATTAATGAGGGACTAGCCACAGTATTATTTAATACCATGGAAAAATTCACACCTCAACAAATTAATTTCGATCTCATAGGTGGTGTGAGCTTTAATAAAGGATGTTATCCAGGACAAGAGATAGTGGCACGTCTGCACTACCTCGGAAAACCAAGTAGAAGACTGTTCTCCGCACAATCAACAATTAAAAATTTGCCTGATATTGGACAGAATGTTACAGATCTTCATGGCAATATTTTAGGCCATGTAATAATGGGTCAATTTAATTCTATCCATACTGTGAGATTATTACTAAGTTTAAAATTAGCAGATTGTGAGAAAGAGATGTTTGTTAATAAATCAACAGCTGTAGTTAAAATCCAGTCTCTAATGACTGGCGCTAACTAGCGTTATTACATAGACATAAATCAAAGGATAGTAAATTTATATTTTATTCATGAATTTGATTGATTAACTAACATAATAGTGCGACAGCACGGTTAATTGTACAAAGCCAATTAAATATTAAATACCTTCAGTAGCTGTCATTGCATGATATAGATCTATCTTTGATACATTGTCCAATTAAGTTTATAAAGTTAGATACATAGGAAGGAAGATAGAATGTTACGAGCATCAGGATTGCTTCTTATCAGTGAGCTCTGAATACACCGCTACTAATAATAGATACAAGTATTCTGCTCAACCGGTACTATCCACTAATATCAGGTATACTCTTAACAATTTAGAGGGTGCTTATTTTTCAAACTCAGTTATAGATGATACGGATGAATCAATTATAAGCATGATGGGAAAATTAGGATAGGCTTCTACATGCTTCAGTCATATTACCAATTTTACATATTAAAATAACCCATAGACTATGAATGCTTGGAAAAGATAACTGTCCTCAAAGCTATTTTATTTTCCATGCTCATTTAAAATAGAGGGAGTATTAATTGTGGGTAAATAGTCACAATTTTAAGAACCGAAAAAAGTTTTAACAACAGATCCTGTCTGTTATCATATCAAAGTAATTTAGGCAAAAATAACTGTAAAAATATACGATATTTTAAATTATCCAAAATGTTACTATGCTTATTTCACAATTCACGTCTATTTATCTATAATTTTATTGAAAATAGCAGAACTCAAAAAGATTGCATTGCATATGCCTGTGGCCTCTAAAATAATATTTTATGAGCTGAATTATGTCTATATACCACAGTCTCAAAATAGGTGATATAAAAATATACCATCAGCAAATATCATAAACTCAATATTGTTCTTTCCAGGTAGGATATAATTAAATCGTTGTATTTAGAAGATCTAAAATAGCGCCTTAAAACGATTTCTAGCATCTACATAATCATAATGTGCCTGTTTAGAACCGTTATGGTACAAATCATTAAGAAAATTTTTCTCTTCCAGCAATCCATCTTCACCTATCTCTCTATACCAATGCTTGTTGCAATTCATACCAATGCCATTATTCCAACGATATCCTTGCTCCCTAAGATAATCCTTGACCTTAAATGGTGCTCCGAATGCTCGTACTATTATAGTTCTATGGTTAATTCCAGAAAGTAAACTTGATACCGTGTCAGGCAACAGGTACAATAACCAAGCTATAGCTAATGCATCTGCCACAGCACGATGCCCTTCATAAAACCAGCCTAATCGTAGTAATAAATATTCTAATTTACGGCTTTCAAAGCCTAGAGAGATCCAATCGATACCACTCGAAGAACATCCCCAGCGTAGGTGATTCAATGCCATAAAACGTTTCTCAAAAAATGGACGATCAAACTTAGCATTATGTGCAATGACTAAAGGATCATCGGATAGCCAGCTATTCACTAGCGTATCATCAATTCTATTTCCACATACCATCTTATCAGTAATACCGGTTAGTTTTGTAATGAACTCTGGAATTGGTTTACCTGGGTATTCATATAAACTAATAACATCCATAATAGATACAATTCTTTGTGCCGATGGGCTATAAGTAACTTTGATCATACCGATTTCAATGATAGATTCATTATCAGCAGAAATACCCGTGGTTTCTGTATCTAATAGTACCATGGGTAATTCATCTCCTAATGGTTTAGATAAATTAAACGGCCATCTTAGATTTATACTAGTGAAGGGAATACGTTCAAGTAGTCTGAAATTATTTTCTTGCTCTGATATTTCTGCTAAACGTTCTAAAGGAAACTTTAGAGATTCTTCGGTCATGTTTTGATTCCTATGATAAATTAGAAATGTACATAAAATTTTTTATATCAAAAAATATAAATAGGCAAGATTTTTATATTTTGGTAACTCTCATAGCAAAATAACAACATGTAGACCTCATTATAATAAGTTATCAGACACCATCCACTAAATATATTTGCTAAATTTGCTATATTTTTAGTATAATTTTGCTAACTTGAAACAATAAAATATAGAAAACGTGCTTATCAAGCATCAAAGATTCATCATAACAATTTCATCACCTACCATTAGATACTGCATTTTGACGAACATCTTAAATGATTAAGTGATATTAATGGAGTAGAGATATTGGTAAAGCAAGGCATGCTCATTGACAATCAACTAAATTAAGTTTAATTTATCTACTCTACCTCAGATTTTGATATATATAACATGCATAATATATTTATAAAGGCTACATGAAGTAATGAAATTACTGACGAATAATTAATATGTACAACCATATTAAAACTTTTCCCTAAGTCAAAATTCGCGATTATATTTGATGTTACAATGCTCCTGCATGAGGTGATGAACGCAGATAATTAATCCAATTGATATCGCTAATAGAGGACAAACCAAATACTCAACGTTACAAAATTTATAAATTAGAAATACTTTTACAAATATGAAAAATAATTACACATGAAAAGATATATCACTTAAAATTATTTGCGCAGGACTCTACTTGATTCTCTTAAACTAAAAGCCTAAAATATTATAAAAAACTTAATTCTAGTCATAATTTTACGGTGATATTATTTTTATACTACTAATTGACAGTGTTACCTCTGAATTATTCATGTTTAACATGACTGTCAACTTTTGGATCTAAAATTTAATTTAGAACACGAAATAACATTTTTTAAAACGCATTATACGGGATATAATCAGTTTTGTTTCGGGATATTTTCCTATGTTTAGAGACTAAAATGAATTTTATATGATTATTTATTACAATTTTCAGATTATATTTGTCCCGAATTACAAAAGGTAAATTAAGATCATATATATAAAATGCCTGAATTGTCTCAACATTATTAATACTAAACCTGTTCGTCTACTATTAAAATAATTTTCTCAAAGTCTTAACCATAGATCTACATATTACAGGCAAGCCAAATATTAATAAATACCCAAATTACTTTTATATAAATTTAATAATTAAAGATAATATCCTGAATGACCACATCCCTGATTCCTAAAATATCATATGTTTCTATGTAACAGTATTGTGATTTATAATACATGTGTATTTATAGATACAATATTATAAAATTCTGATATAAATGAACAACGAAAATAATAATAAGGCACTGCTCAAATATTAACATAATTGTATATCACAAATACTGTACCTATAATTATAAAATATATTAAGGCGCATATAATAAATAGTATGGCTAAATTTATAATGAATAACATTCCGCAAAACAAACGTAAATTACGCCATGATTATATCAATAACATAATTATTCAAGTAAAATTTAAATTATTATGGTTGAGGATTAGGTAGATGAATGAATTTGACTTGTTAAGTGAGGGGGTCACCCTAATGGCATTTGGCATTAGCTTTGTTTTTGTTTTTTTAACATTATTAGTAATCGTTACATCGATGATGTCATGGATCATAATCAAGTATGAGGCAAGAATAGATTCCTTGGAAAAGGATGACGCACCTACTCCACTCGAAATCGACCAACATAAAAATAAGGATGATCGAACCAAGAATGCATCTGATACCAATAATTATCTTATCGGAATTTTGTCGGCTGCAATACATAAATACCGCCGCTCGCACGATAAAAACAAACACATTAGCTAATATTACTACTAAGGCATCAATATGACCGAAAAAAAAATAGCATTAGGTATCACTGACGTTGTTTTGCGTGATGCACATCAGTCTTTATTTGCGACTAGACTGCGCCTTGATGATATGTTGCCGATTGCAGAAAAACTAGATCAGGTAGGTTACTGGTCAGTTGAAACATGGGGTGGGGCAACCTTTGATGCATGTATTCGCTATTTAGGCGAAGATCCATGGCACCGCCTTCGTAGTTTAAAAGAGGCTATGCCTAATACACCACAACAAATGTTATTACGTGGGCAAAGCTTACTTGGCTACCGTCATTATGCTGATGATGTAGTTAAAATTTTTATTGAACGGGCAGCTCTAAACGGTGTGGACGTATTTCGTATATTTGATGCAATGAATGACCCGAGGAACTTGAGAGTAGCATTGAAAGCTGTTCGAGACAATGAGTGCCATGCTCAAGGTGCAATTTCATATACAGTTAGCCCCGCGCATAACTCCAAAATGTGGATAGATTTAGCTAAACGAATAGAAGATATGGGTGCCCATTCTTTGTGCATCAAAGATATGGCTGGATTGCTTAGACCCTATACTGCCTATGAGCTTGTAAGAAATCTTAAACAAGCTATCGATATTCCCATACATATGCATTCTCATGCAACTACTGGCTTATCAACTGCCACCATTATGAAATGCGTTGAGGCAGGTGTTGATAATGTAGATTGTTCTATTTCCTCTATGTCTATGACCTATGGGCACTCACCAACAGAATCAGTTGTGGCTATATTCGCAGGTACCGATTACGATACTGGCCTTGATATTTCTTTACTGCAAGAGATTGCAGTGTATTTTCACGACATTAGAAAAAAATATGCTAAATGGGAAGGCACACTTAAAGGCGCAGATTCACGTATTTTAGTCGCTCAAGTTCCAGGTGGGATGTTAACTAATATGGAGAGCCAATTGCGTGAGCAGGGTGCTGGTAACCGTATGGACGAGGTTCTAGCAGAAATCCCTCGCGTGAGGGAAGATCTTGGGTTTATTCCACTAGTAACACCAACCTCACAGATTGTAGGTACTCAAGCTGTTTTAAACGTCTTGACAGGTGAACGTTATCAATCTATTACCGCTGAAACAGCCAGTATTATTAAGGGTGAATACGGTACAGCTCCGGCCCCATTTAATTTAAAATTACAGCAACAGGTCTTAGAGGGTATTGAAGCTATAACCTGCAGACCGGCTGATCTTCTTAAGCCAGAAATTAGCAAATTAACAGCTAAATTATTAGAATTGGCAATTCATGACAATATAAATCTTGAGCAAGGAGAACGCAGAATAGATGATATTTTAACTTATGTATTATTTCCTCAAATTGGGCTGAAATTTTTATCCAATAGGGGTAATCCTGAAGTATTTGAGCCCATTCCAACCTTAAAATCGGCACTAATGGAAAGCCAAAACAAAGTTAGTAATGAGGAAATATATACTATTTCAGTCAACGGTTGCAGTTATGTAGTGCAAGTTAATGAGGGAGGACATATTGATAAGGTAACAACACCTGTCACTCCTAAGTTACAAAAACTTACCTCCGCAGAAACTACTGGCGAATCTATAACAGCACCTCTTGCAGGTAATATATGGAGCATAGAAGTATCTATTGGTCAAAAAGTTAAAGAAGGAAAAATATTGATTATTCTAGAAGCCATGAAAATGGAAACGCAAATTGTTTCCTCTAAAGAAGGAATAATCGCATCTATATCGGTTAAATCTGGCAATGAAGTAAAAGTTGGCGACCATCTCATCTCAATTGTATAAGGTATAAACATGGAACAATTATTAAATATGTGGAATAACACTGGTATTTATCAGATATCAGCTGGTCAAATTTTTATGATTGCTATAAGCATATTATTACTTTATTTGGCAATTAAGAAAGAATTTGAACCATTACTACTTGTTCCTATTGGTTTTGGTGGAATATTAACCAATATTCCTGGCGCTGGATTATCGGAATCTGGTGGTATTTTATATATTTTTTATAATGTGGGTATAGAAAGTAGTGCTTTTCCTCTCATCATATTCATAGGTATAGGCGCAATGACCGATTTTGGTCCCTTACTTGCCAATCCAAAAACATTATTCTTAGGAGCAGCAGCCCAGTTTGGTATTTTTGCTACCCTATTAGGTGCAGTTTTGTTATCAACATTAGGTATTTTCGATTTTAAACTTGCCGATGCAGCGGCCATTGGAATCATAGGTGGAGCTGATGGTCCAACTTCCATCTATGTCGCCAATAAATTAGCACCAGACCTATTGGGTGCAATTGCAGTAGCATCGTACTCATATATGGCTTTGGTACCACTGATCCAACCGCCCATCATGCGACTATTAACAACTGAGGCCGAACGTAAAATACGAATGGTTCAACAACGCCAGGTATCCCATCTTGAGAAAATAATATTTCCATTACTATTACTTATTTTGGTGGCATTATTACTGCCTGATTCCACACCCTTATTAGGTATGTTCTGCTTCGGCAACCTAATGAAAGAATGTTCTGTAGTTGATCGCTTAAGCGCCACCACCCAAAATTCATTAATCAATACCGTGACTATATTTCTAGGTTTAGCCATTGGATCAAAACTTAGCGCGGATAAATTTTTAGACTTCACCACATTAGGCATATTATTACTAGGTATGATTGCCTTTAGCATTGGTACAGCCTCTGGAGTTATCATGGCTAAGATAATGAATAAAGTTAGTAAAACTAATCTTATTAACCCACTAATTGGATCTGCTGGTGTCTCTGCTGTACCGATGGCTGCACGGGTATCAAACAAATTGGGATTAGAGGCTGATCCTCACAATTTTTTGTTGATGCATGCAATGGGTCCAAATGTAGCCGGTGTTATAGGATCTACGGTTGCTGCAGGCGTATTGATTAACTATATTTTAAATTAAATTTTATATGCATAAAAACACATATCCTTTATAATGCCATTTATTTATAAAGTAATACATTCATATTCGTAAGATATCGGAATAGCAACTCAATGCTGGATTTTGAGACAAATATTAATTTGAAAAAACATATTGTGCATATGAATATTTACTTATATCAACGAACAAAATATAAAGGTGAATCATCCTGAATTGTGAGATAAAATAGTTAATATAACTAATATCAATTACTATCAAACTTATAAAACTGCATACATTTATACAAATTTATAAAACTTTCAATTTATGACTTAAAGCACAGATATCTTATTGGATAATGTGTTAAAACCTAAGATAGAACATGATGTCATCTACCGCTATTTTAAAGCGCTCTTAATCACAGTAATTTCCAACAGTCGAAGGATGTTAGTTGATAAGTACCAAGATTGGGCACCTCTAATGTTAGTTTTGCCAATTTATTCCATCTCAGTGCTTGCCACATCTTAGATAAGTATTCACTAGATACAGCAAATTGTTCCAACCAATTGCCCTCAAAATTTAATAGATCGCAAACTACTAAGTAGTGACCAACATTATAAGTGATATCGACTTTATCAATATCTAATTGATGTTCAACATGGAATCTCAATGCTAACTGTCTCAATAACACGCTTTTCCCAGCACAACCTTTCCAAACTTGCTTCCGAATACTGAAGTCACACTTTCCCCAAAACCAAATACTGTTGACAGGAAATTGCCCCTTCTGTTTTCGTAATTTATTTAATGGCAATGCTGATAACACCATTTGTATTTCATTCCACAATCGTAGCCATGATAATCTTGCTTGTTTGTCGCCAATAGGCAAATGATTATGTACGGATTGTCCTATTATCTCCGGTAAAGCGGTAAAGTCTAAATTTGGAAACGATTCAAGCCTAATAATCCACTGATTCAAGTTGATGTTGATCATTGTAGCGCTAAAATTAATTAATAAAGGTTGAATCGCAGCAATAAACTCGCCTACCTCATCCTCAGTAATGTCGAGATTATGTGCAAATAATAATAAACGATCGCGGTCAACATGCAAATAACAAGGGTCGGAACAAAGAACGGTAGCTTCTGGTGTACGCAAACTCGCCATTGGCAAATCAGAGCTCTTAATGTTATTAACATAAAAATGGTTGATTAGACGACGCTCTAATCCAGTTTTATCGGCTCTAAAGGTCGATCTCTTAATAGCTTTTTTTAATATTTTGGGCAGAAGCCTATTATTTATCTTTTGCTGAAGCACGACCGCAAAATTAGGCAATATTACTGTAAGTTCTGATTTATTCATCCGACAATACTTGATTGATAAATTAAATTTATTAAACGTCTATTATCTGCCAATGATGTATTGTCGAGATTCCGTAATATGAATATTAAGTATGTCATATCATGACTATAATTAAGTAGTAGGTGTTGAGCTACGTACCCAACGAACATTAAACAACAAGACTGTTCTGTAATAACTAAGGCCTGCTGTTTATTTCTATAATTCATTATTTGCGATTAGTAAATAAGTGCCATAGTTAATCGTAAACATGGATCTGGTAAATCAGACTTTATATTAGAGGTCATCAATAATGCCCCCCCTGAAGATGATCGGATATGATTGGAGCAATAAGATAAAGCTTCTTTCCACTCATTTTTGCCAATAGTTACATCAATTTCATAAAGAATAAATAGTTCTAAATACTTCATTAAAGGCAAAATTTTAAAATCAGTAGTATTTATTAGTTTAAATAATAGGAGGCATATAACATTACGCCCCCGCATCTTGAACTTTTTAGCATATATAATTAATAAATATGATTGACTCTCGTCAGAATTTTACCATACATGGATAACATTCATGGTTCTTAAATTACAACACTCAATTGACATCTAATTAATTCAAGATTGGCCAGAATGATAATTATATAGATAATAGAATTTCTAGGGCTTTAAACACAATATTAATTGTGTGTCAGGTCCAATAATTACAAATAAATATAAGAATACAAAAAACTATTCATATAATGTTAATATACATGGCGCATGTAATGACATGACAGAAGATGCAATGGGCAATGCCAACAATGCGCCAATGAGATTAAATAATTGTCCTCCTGACAATATTAGAGCGACTGGATGAAGTCCAATATGTCCACCTACAGATCTTGGAGTGAGCACTACAACTTTTATCATTCGAGCAATAACAAATACAGGAGTAATTATTATCACAGGCATCAAATCGTAAAATTGCAAAAATACAGATATTCCAGAAAATATAATACCTATGATCAAACCTAAATAGGGTATAAAATTTAGGATACCTGCAAATAAATCTATTAATAATCCCAATTACATGCCGATTATTGAAAGACCAATAGTATAAATAACTGTTAGAGTCATCATAACCATTAATTGTCCTCATATAAAGGACGATAACATCTTATCACATCCCAGCGATAAACTAATAACTTTTAGTGTACTACCTAGGTAATAACGCTTTAAAGTGAGTTACCAGCAAATGCCAATCACGTAACAAATAAAGAGTTACCAATAAATATTAGCGTCAAATTAACAATCAATTATAAAATTATAGCACTACAACGTGTCATATGACTAACAAATCCTCCGAAAAACGGACCAACTTCTCTCCAATAATTGATTAAATATTATGTGATAGTATTGATATTAAATAAATCAGCAGGCAAATGTATCGAAGTTGACTACGATGGTAAGGTATGATATTAATAATATTGCATACTCGGGTCATTTCATTAATAAAAAATCAGACTGAGAGCCAAGCAAGAGCATCAATACTAATAATGTAAAATAATCAACACTAAACACACTGTTGATACTCATACCGTTCTAAATAGTTCGTACCTCTCCAATTTATCAGAAATGGATCTGTCATATATGCCAATGATGCCGGTATGAAGAATGGCGTTAATACCGGGGATGATTAATAAAACAAACAGCCAGCAAAGATTTAAATGACCACAACTAATAGTTTATCTCCATCAATTATTAGTACTTCTTCATTTATTTACATGCACGCACTCCCCATACCAAAATATATTCAGTGCCACTATTAATGACGCTGGCAACCACTAACCACTTTCCAATTATCACTAATTGCCTTAATTCCGTCATCCATTGCTGCTGTATCATTACCAATAATACTAATGCTATTTGTATAAAGGTATTTATTTTACTGCTCCATAATGGCAATAGTTCAAACTTACCTAGGACATAATGATAAGTGAGACCACCAATGACAATCAATAAGTCACGACCTATAACTACCCATAACAACCACATTGGTAGTAATCCCAACCAGACCAAAGTAGTGAAGCTCGCAACTAATAATAGCTTATCTGCTATAGGGTCAAGAATGGAACCCAAGCGCGATTTCCAATGATAATTATTAGCTAAGAAACCATCTAAAGCATCTGATATGCCGGCCACAGCAGATAACATCAAGGCAAGTACAAATTGCCCCGTTAGTATAGCTCCAATAATAGGAATTATTAGAATAATTCTTAACATTGATATGATATTTGGTATATCTTTAGGGCTCAAGGTAAAAGCCGATAATGCAAAACTTTAGAAGAATTATAGATTGTATTTTCTTTTCTCAACACTAGATCCATAGTCAATACCTCATCAAAAACTCTTTTCTTGACTTTTAAAGAAAGTGTAACATTAACCCTGCCTGTGCTTAAGCTAGATAACTGTAGTTCTGAGACATATTGTACTTTTGATAGGTAATTCATTAATCGTGAAAAGTTAGCATAGTTACTAACGTTATCAATTCGCAATAACACGTGCTGCTTATAATTATTGCTACGGATAAATTTCATTGAATAGCGAGCCAAACGATCGGTTAATTCTTCAATACCGGCAGTTAATGCCGTTCGTAACTCACCTTTGGATTGCCAATTTTCTGATTGATTATGAATCAATGCATGCCAATAAATTCGACAATTAAAATTATCCTGCATGGAAATACGCCCAATTATTATCACCTCTGGTGCATAACGCTGAGACGCCATCTTGATGGATTCTGAAAAATTACCTTCCCATATATCAACAAATTTAATTGCTAGATAATCCTGTAGATCCATTACCGGCATAAATATCGGTAGACCACGTAATTTTGCGGACTTCTTGACAAGAGTAGGAATATCGTATTCACTACTATATGCACCTATCATGGTACGATATCCACTATTATCTATCGCAAGCCAGGCCAAAACATCAGGTCTTACATGACCCCAAGTAAGCAAGCCAAGATCGGTTAGCAATTTCTCCAAGGCCACCTCGTTAAACTTAAGCAATAATGCTAATCGATCAGGATGATTAACATCTTCATTAATTTTATTCATGCGCAAATACTCAAACTGTTCTACCAATATATTTGCCTGATCAAGAATATGGCTTAAATCTATTATATCTAAAGCTGAGCGATCACCAACAACCTTAAGTATCACTTGCCGTAAAACTTGAGGTGCTATATGTTGCCGTTCTTCCTTACTCTGAGAAAAAATAGGAACTGGATATTGATATAAATCGGCAACCTCAACAGCAAAGCTTTCTGATGCTAATAAAGGCATTAGGATAATAAATAATTTACACATTATGTTATTCTAACATGCTTGTTTTCCACTGGTTGCAAACTTATTAATTTTGGACTCGCACTATGATAGACACCGTGAACTTTTCTCCTACATCTTCATTAAATTATCTTAATGCAGGTGTCGATATCAACGCAGGTAATAATCTCATCGATCGGATCAAACCAATCGCAAAAACGACACATCATCTAGGTGTAATGGCCGGCATAGGTGGATTCGCTAGTATGTTGGAACTACCACTAAATAAATATAAACATCCGATATTAGTAGCAGCTGCTGACGGTGTAGGTACCAAATTACGCCTCGCCATTGAATCAGGAATTCACAATACCATTGGCATTGATCTAGTTGCGATGTGCGTTAATGATGTTATTGTATTAGGTGCTGAACCTCTATTCTTCTTAGATTACTATGCAACTGGTAAATTGGACATTGATATAGCAGAGTCTGTAGTTCAGGGTATTGCCGAAGGATGCATTCAATCTGGAGCTGCATTAGTGGGCGGTGAAACGGCTGAAATGCCGGATATGTACCAAAATAGTGATTACGATCTAGCTGGTTTTTGCGTCGGCGCCGCTGAAAAAGGAGATACTATTGATGGAAGCCAAGTTCAAGTAGGTGATATTTTACTTGGTCTCACATCATCTGGCCCTCATTCGAATGGTTATTCTTTAATTCGTAAAATCCTAGAACGTAGTCAAAATAGATTAAGCACGACCTTTTCCGATGGCACATTGGGTGAACACCTATTAAAACCAACCAAAATATATGTAAAGTCATTATTGCATCTACATAAGGAAATTAATATACACGCATTATCACACATCACTGGCGGAGGCTTATTAGAAAATATTCCGAGAGTATTACCTAACAATCTCTCAGCAGTAATTAATGCAACTAGCTGGCCACGTCCAGCAATCTTTGATTGGCTACGAGAACAAAGCGATGAATCTAATGAAGAATCATACCGTATCTTTAACAATGGTATTGGTATGGTTATTTGTGTGGCAGCCAAAGATTCTAAATTAGCATTAAATTTATTAACTGAATTAGGTGAAGCTGCTTATCAGATTGGTTATATAGAAGCATCCAAACAGGCAGCGTCACATGTAGTGATTCGAAAATAATGAAAATAGCAAATATTAACTATAATATAGTTATTCTTATATCAGGGCGCGGAAGTAACATGGAATCTATAGTAAATGCTAGTAATGCTGGCACACTGAACGGAAATATTGCCGCAGTTATCAGTGATAGACCTGACGCTGTAGGTCTCAAATTTGCTAAACGACAAAATATTACCAACTCCGTAATCGATTATAAAAAGTTTAAAATTAGAAGACGGTTTAATGAAGTACTGGCAAATAAAATTGATATATTCTCTCCTGATTTAGTAGTCTTAGCAGGATTCATGCGCATTCTGACAGCCGAATTTATTAATCACTTCACAGGTAAGTTGATTAACATTCACCCATCTTTATTGCCTAAGTTTAAGGGTTTAAATACTCATCAAAGAGCTATTAACGCGGGTCAAAATGAGCATGGTGCCAGTGTTCATCTGGTTACAGACAGGATCGATGATGGGCCAATAATTTTGCAAGTACCTGTTCCTATTTTTGCAGATGATGATGCAGCAACATTAGCTGCAAGAGTATTGGAGAAAGAACATAAACTATATCCTGATGCTATTAATAAATTTATTAACGAAAAACTAAATGTTATTAGCTAATAAATATCCTAAAAAACAAAATAACTCAATCAGGACAACTAAAGGTCTTTATACATTTGAGGAAAACTTATTACCTTCCTGAATAAGAACTTTAATTAAGAAATAATAAAATTATAAACTCTATACATATTAAAAACTTTTAATTCTGAAAACGTACATTTACATCACTAGATACGCACTAAATATTTATAAAATGTTTTAGAATATACCATATAGTAATATTTTTCAATATTAAGGTTACATTTATGAAAGCACGGGTAAAATGGATTGAAGACATAGTATTTCTAGGTATATCTGGAACAGGGCATACAATTGTAATGGATGGATCTAAGGATATTGGTAAAAATAGCACTGGCATGCGTCCCATGGAACTGCTACTACTTGGTTTAGGTGGCTGTACCGCATTTGATGTTGTTACTATACTTAAAAAGTATCGACAGAATATCTATGACTGTTCTGTTGAAATCGAGGGTCAAAGAAGTAATAAGATACCCAAAATATTTACTAAAATTGATATTCATTACAAAGTCATGGGTAAAAATTTGAAGGAAGAAAAAGTTAAGCGTGCCATCGAACTTTCCACGGACAAATATTGCTCTGCATCTCTCATGCTGGGAAAAACAGCTAGAATAAATCACGATTATAAAATCATTGATTCGATATCTGTATAGTAAAAATAAGTAGGTGTATCTATTTTAAATTTTTATTCGTAAAAAGTGAAATGAAATCGAAAACATTAACAGATAAAACATCTAATTATATTTTATTTGAAATTTTGCAAGATAAGGTCTTACTATTTAGCAAATAATTATTTTAGGTCGAAACTACAAACTAATAATATTGCAATATCTACACCTTTACAATGACAAGGTGTATGATGATGGTATAATAATTGCAATATAGATGGCATATAAATAGATATTTATCGTAGTTATGTGCGTAATACCCATTGTTATTATATGGCCTAGAAATGCCATAAATGATTTAATATGCATTTTATTCTTCATGTGTAATGCATTCTATTTATTTACATATAAATAAGCCTTCAATATTAATCTATATGCGAACTATTATGTGTTATCCGTTCTGTTTACCTTCTTTTAACATATAAATATTTTTAACTAAAATATTATTCTTGCTGCCAAGGAACAGTTGCCTTAATTTTGATAAGTAAGTTATTAATAATAGTATTTATTAAATTATCATATTAGACCTATATATGTCTATAAATAATTAGGGAGTTAAGGTAGTTTTTATTATACTCATATATCATGATTCATTCGTGGTCGAAGGCTGTGGATTACGGGAAATTTACTCTTATGATTTTAAGGATATACAGAAAAATAAATAAAATTTAGTTGGCAATAGAACTGAGTTAGTCATTGAAAAATTATGTTTCATGTAATGGCCTTCAATCTCCAAGGCGGCACATGGATTCTCTATATGGGATATGGAACATGATTAGAGATTACTAAATATGATAAATATTTACTGTGATATGTCATGGGTAGCCATTATATTCATCAATCACTTTGAAAATTAAGTAATATGTAAAACATTATATGGGAGGACGACTGTGGTGTTATGTATAATAGATATATTACAATTTATCAAATGACGCTGTTTTAGTTTAATATTTCTCTTTTTCATTAACTAATTTAACTATCTATGTCGAATATAAAATATTTAAAAATTAATTTTTATAAAGAAAATACAGTCTTAAATTTTGTGATTATCTTATTAATTTTGTGATAAATGACAAGATTAACAACCTATAATTTTTAATAAATAACTTGGTCATTATTTCAAGATTGAAATATATAAAATATGACATTCAAACTTTAGTAGATAATTGATTATCAATAGCATTAACGTCACTTTATGAACAAAATTATTATTACAGACCAATTTTTAAATTTGATTTGTATTATTATACATTTGATGAATCATCATATATGATCTTGTGCAAAAAAAAGGAACACAAAGTGTGTTTAAATAATTCCACTTGGCAACATGAATTATGTTCAGAATTTAATCAATCTTATATGCATAACTTAAAAACCTTCTTACGATCTGAAAAAGACCAAAGAAAGGTTATTTATCCTCATTCATCTAATTGGTTTCATGCATTAAAAATTACACAGCTAAAGAATGTAAAGATAGTGATATTAGGACAAGACCCTTACCATCAACCTAAGCAAGCTCATGGCTTATGTTTTTCAGTATTGCCTGGCATTAGACCACCCCCTTCCCTAATTAATATATATAAGGAGTTAAGAACGGATTTAAAAATAGATCCATCAGAGCATGGTTATCTGGAGTATTGGGCAAAGCAAGGTGTATTACTGCTTAATAATATCCTAACAGTGGAAGATTCCAATGCTAATTCTCATCGAGGCAAAGGTTGGGAGCAACTGACCGATAAAGTAATTAGCATAGTTAATGAGAAATGTGATAATGTAGTATTTATGCTTTGGGGAGGCAATGCTCAAAAAAAAGCTGCCGTAACTAACGATCTAAAGCATTTAGTACTAAAAGCTCCGCATCCATCACCATTATCAGCATATCGAGGATTTTTTGGTTGTCGGCATTTCAGTCAGGCGAATACCTATTTACAGCATCATGGTAAAAGACCGATAGATTGGTCATTGCCAAATAATTAAATGGTACGCGAAGGAGCTATATCTTAGCTATTAACCGATAAACATATATAGTGCAAAGATATATGTCTGTGTATTTCATATTAGAATCAGGGCGAATAAATATCATTAATAATGTACTAAAAGGAAAAGGGGGCTATAGGTATTAATTTAACACAATAGTTATTCATTCAGATGAGTGTTGGGTAGCAACTTACAAATAAATTGCCAATGAAGTATTTATTGGATCAATTGCTAATTGAAAGTGCAGTATTGACAATCTAAGAGACTAAGATTGTCAACAAAAAGAGGTTATTCCTCCTACACTATTAAAAAATGCAACATATTTTGACTGTCTAGACAGAATATCTGGTTGATGATCTTAAATCATGTCTATCTGTTTCGTATTATTATCATATGTACGTCTTCAATTTTAAGATGTGCAATACTCATTATAATATGATTTCATAGGATATGAATTTTCATATATTCATAGTAAAAAGCCATACTGCACAATCGAGGATAATTAGCGGATAGCAATCTATATCTTGAAAAATAAAATATAGATGACATTTATAAAATAGCCCTGTATTGCTTAATATTTAGTAAACAGTGCAAATTAATGGGAAATAAATTTTGGCACTATTGTTATTAAAACAAATCACCATTAGTTTTGGTGGTTTAATAGTATTAGATAAAGTTAATTTTCAAATTAACCGTAATGAACGTATCTGTATTGTTGGACGTAATGGAGCAGGTAAATCGACATTGATGAAGCTAATTGCGGGGGATATTAGAGAGGATAGCGGTAATATTATAGGTCGAAATCTGAGGATTGCTAGGATGGAGCAAGAAGTTTCAGCTACCACTCAAGGAAAGGTGTTTGATGTGGTGGCGAAAGGTCTAGGTGACATTGGATCTTTGCTCATTGAATATCATTGCATTATAGATCAACTAGAAGTTGATAGTTCGAAAGAGATGTTAACGAAATTAGAAAAAATTCAGCATGAACTCGAGGCGGTTGATGGTTGGTCGGTTAAGCAGCGTGTTGAAGCAATTAATTCGCGTCTGTCATTAAACCCTAATTCTGAATTTTTAAAGTTATCAAATGGTATGAAACGCCGTGTATTATTAGCTCAGGTCCTGGTGGAAAATCCCGATATTTTGTTGCTTGATGAGCCAACTAATCATTTAGATATTGCATCAATTACTTGGTTAGAAGAATTTTTAAAAAGTTACGTTGGTACGGTATTGTTTATTACCCATGACAGAACCTTTTTACAGGCCGTAGCTACGCGTATTGTACAACTTGATAGAGGGAACATTACTAGCTATCCCGGAGATTACAATAAATTTTTGATTCGCCGCAAAGAAATATTAGATGAGGAAGAACAGCAAAATACGTTGTTTGATAAAAAACTATCTCAGGAAGAAGCGTGGATAAGACAAAGCATTAAGGCGCGACGTGCACGTAATGAAGGTCGAGTGAAGGCATTGAGACAATTACGTCATCAGCGTAGTCAAAGAAGAGATCATTTAGGCAATGTAAAGATGCAGCTACAAGATGCTTATAGTAGCGGCAAGCTAGTTTTTGAGGTGAAGGCAATTGGTCATAGTTATGACGGTCAAGTATTATTTGATAATTTTAGTACTGTAATTCGACGTGGTGATCGCATCGGAGTGATTGGAAAAAACGGTTGAGGCAAATCAACTTTATTGTCGATACTATTAGGTAATCTACAGCCAAAAACTGGGGAAGTAAGACAAGGCACTAATTTAGTAATTGCCTATTTTGATCAATTAAGAAACCAGCTTAATGATAATGATAGCGTGCTGGATAATGTGGGTCAAGGAACCAATTTTATAGAAATAAATGGTACCCGCAAACATATTATGGCCTATTTACAAGATTTCTTGTTTACTCCCGAACGTGCTCACACACCAGTTAAAGCATTATCTGGTGGTGAACGTAATCGCTTATTATTGGCAAAGTTATTTATGAAGCCTGCCAATCTATTATTGTTGGATGAACCTACTAATGATTTGGATGTCGAAACTTTGGATTTGTTGGAAGACTTATTGGACAAATATAAAGGCACATTATTATTGGTCAGTCATGACCGAGCATTATTAAATAATATATCAACCAGTAGTATCGTGTTTGATGACGATGGCAAGGTACGTGAATATATCGGCGGTTATGATGATTGGTTACATCAAAGGGTGCGAGATAAGAAAACAAAATATCGAAATAAATCTATAGTATTCAAACATGATAAATCTGACATAAAATTAGATGATATAAAATTAAGGCATACCCATAGGAAAGCATCAAACTCAGAATCATTGTTAAGCAGAATAGAAGAACTTGAACAAAAGCAGGATAAGTTACATGCTATAATTAATAATTCGAGCTTATATAGAAAGGACGTAGATAAAGTAACAGCAGTGCAAAATGAATTAATCACATTGAAGCAAGAGATTGCAAGTACATATAAGGATTGGGAAATATTGGAGTATGATAAAAAGTATCGCGATGATGGATGAACAACAACATTCGTAAATTCGCAAGATGATGCAGATATAACGTCATTGACGTCATATCTGCATCACTATTAACATTTAGATTTTGGAGAGACGGGTTATTAACCTTAAAATTAAATCAGAGCATCCATTTCCATGGATCATTATGGATGTATCCCTGGTGCATCAGTACTCATAATGACGCCACCACCTAGGCAGGTATCGTCATGATAAAATACGACAGATTGTCCAGGTGTTACAGCTCGTTGTGGATCTTCAAATTTCACATGAATTCTGTTATCATTAATTGAAGTTATTATACATTTTTGATCAGTCTGACGGTAGCGTGTTTTCGCCTTTGCTGCGCAAGGAAATTTTGGCGCTTTACCTGAAATCCATGTCAATTTTTCTGCCTGTAAGTTCTTACTATATAACCAAGAATGATCGCCTTGTATCACATAAAGAATATTATTTTTCATATCTTTGCCTGCTACAAACCAAGGTTTGCCGGTACCGTATTTACGACCGCCTATCCCTAATCCTTGTCTTTGACCCAAGGTGTAGTACGTCAATCCTACATGTTCGCAAATTATTTCACCCTCTGGAGTTTGCATTTGCCCATGATTAACTGGGATGTACTGGCTTATGAATTTACGAAAATCACGTTTACCTATGAAGCAAATGCCGGTGCTGTCCTTTTTGTTATGAGTAATGAAACCAGCTTCCTTAGCAATGAGTCGCACTTTCAGTTTAGATAATTGTCCTAAAGGAAATAGTATGCGTGCAAGCTGCTTCTGACCTAAAGTATATAAAAAATAACTTTGATCCTTATCGTAATCAAAGCCTTTTAATAAATAGAATACACCTTGATAATTCTTAATACGAGCATAATGTCCAGTAGCAATCATATCACAACCTAGTTGTATTGCATGGTTGAGAAAGGCCTTAAATTTTATTTCTCGGTTGCATAAGATATCGGGGTTAGGAGTACGGCCTGCTCGATATTCGTCTAAGAAATTTTTAAAAACTAAATCCCAATATTTCATAGCGAAGTTAGCTTCTTGGATGGGGATATTTAAGATCTTGGCCACTGAGTCGGCATCTTCTTTATCTTGCCTAATCGTACATTCATTTTCTTCAGCAAAATTAATCCAATTTTTCATGAATATGCCTTCCACATCAAAACATTGCTGGCTAAGTAATAAGGCAGCAACGGAAGAATCTACACCGCCGGATAATCCAACTACAATTTTATTTCGTGACATAATTAATTATTGAATATGTAAAGTTTGTTATTAAAATGACTATTTAAAAGGCCTAATACTGACAGGTATGAAAATAAGGTTATAGTATTATAATTTTTACTTTTCCTTCTTAAGGCACATTGTATCCTTAGCTTGCTTTGAATGACTATGTAATTATTATCTAGGAAAAGGTCATGAACGGAGTATAAAATATGAGCAATCCTTACCATGTAATAGCGAAGATGGAAATTCCTAAAATATTTTAGTACTACCATATCCATGCTTAAACTATTAATATTATACTTACATGGGCAAATCTAAATTTATACAACCAAAAGTATTTCTTGTAATTATGTTTATAGTCTCACTTATAAGATCGAGAAAAGTCGCATTTGAATAAGGATGTCTTTTAACACCAATGATGACTACATGTCATCAAACAAATAATGCGACATCCCCAATAATAATGTGCTTGTATTGATTGGCAGTTATATTTCATATGTCGAGACATAAATTAATATGTTGATATTCATCCTGAATAGACAAATGAGAGATAATGCAAATAGATTTCATTCTACAAGGTAAGAATTTTGCATCTGCAATTTATCTTCAACAAATATATAATTAATACTTGGTTTTAATATTGTTTGTAGCAATTATTATTGCTTGATCATCTATTATCATTAAACTATGAAGTACCTGTTCAATCCGAGCATGAATGATATATACTGGTTAAATAAATACAGGTATTCTTTACAAAAACATGTCCATCCAAAAAACTTCCTTATTGAAATCATAGAAGAGAAAGCTTGAGTATATTTTTATCAAGAAGGCATGAACAAACCGATTGCAACAACGGAAATCAAGAACTGAATAAATTTCAAGCTACTTTAGGAGGAAACAAGGAATACAAAAAATCTTTAGAGATTCCTTCAGTTGTTGCAATAGATGGCGCATCATGAAATTAATTTCATCCCAAACGACAAAAAATTATTTTAAATGGTAGATGAGTAAAGTGATTGGTAAGACAAAAGACTTAGAGTTTTTATACGCTAATCATGATGAAAATGGAATAATTGATTAATAGGTTAAAGTTTTAAGGGATTAATCAACGTTTCAACCTATAAATATAAATGATGTTTTAAGAAGCTGAAAATTGATAGCTAAATGGAAAATTTAGTAAATTTACGAATATCATGATATTATAATCATTAAGTGAGGACAGTCAATAATATTGACGAAAATATATGAAGTTACAGATAAATAGTGATATGCAAGATATATAAATATCTATGTAATAAAGAAAATTGAGAATTAATATAAAGGCAATTTTTATTCTAGTTTCAATAAAAATTTAAGATATAAAAATCTTCATGGCAAGAAAATAGCAATAACTGCCAAGATCGAAAAATTGATATGCTTTGCACAAAAACGTACAGAATGAAATTCGGTAAATGAATACCCTTGTAGATTTTGAATATACAGAGAAGATTAAAAAGTTCATCATACAACTGGAAAGTAAAAAAGACTGCAAAATAAAAATATGATGAAATATTTACGAGTATGTATTTTCATCGAACTATCATTGGATGATTAATAAAAACAACATATAAACTCCACTATTACAATATAATTAAAAATAATATGGATCCTACTTATATATTATATTCCACCAGAACCTGAAAAAATACAGTAAAATATATTTAGTAGTGCTAAAATATTTTTTGTTCCAGAGGATGGACCGCAGAAATTAGCTGATCATTATTATCAAAGTCGAAACCACAAAATATCATTCTTCTCAAAGGTACCCCATATATTATATGAAAGAGGTAAAACTGATATTTTTCAATTTACAGATACCCATAAGTCAAATAACAAAAATAAAATACATAATGACTTGCAAAATATAAAATTATTTATGAGGCAAAATAGATAAAAAATATATTGACAAGATGATATGCTTGAAATTAGTTTTCATATTATGGATATAGAAAGGATTATAACGATGATCATAATTTTATGAGAAAATAATCCCAAAACATCAAGAATTAAAATAGCAATATAAAGTTATTTGCTCGCAAATAGATTTGTTATCCGGCAGAGGAGAACATTAGTAACTGAAAGCAATGGTTTAAAATCAAAAATACCTATTGTTTATAGAGGACAATAAGAATTTATTGTCATAATCAAATTATGATGATATCATCATTACGACATCAACTTTTAAATACTTATCTTATTTTTATTAGTATTATTATCCAATACAGATATGTAATTGTAGTATTATCTATTTAAGTAATGAATAAATATTCATCATAAATGAAGACAGCTACATGTTGATTGATGTGCTATAGAAAAGTTAGAAATACATTTATAGATACTTGATGCAATATATCAAATGATAACCCAACATATTGTATATACAATGATATACGCCATATTAAATAATATAACACTAATCAAATTACGATGACTATTTATATTATTAAATAATCAGATCTTACTGAAATTATAGGAAAATAATGATATTTCAAGTATATCTTGGAGCAAAATATATCTTCTATATCTTCATGAATAATGTACTAATATTAACCACAAGCAATGCCATACTCTCTCATTTCATTAAAGTTCAAATATTTATAAATCGTATCAGACATAGAATTTATATTAACCATACGCTCCTTATATTCAGAAACAGTCGGCAAACGACCTATACTTGCTGCTACAGCAGCCAATTCGGCAGAGGATAGGTACACATTGGCATCATCACCTAAACGATTTGGAAAATTACGAGTTGATGTTGAAACTACAGTAGCATTATCGGATACACGTGCCTGGTTACCCATACACAACGAACATCCTGGTGCCTCTATGCGCGCACCTACCTGATTAAATATTTTATAAATACCTTCTTTCATTAATTGATGTTTATCCATTTTAGTTGGTGGTGCCACCCATAGCCTGGTAGGTAAATTAACCATATTTTCTAAAATTTTTCCAACAGCGCGATAATGGCCGATATTGGTCATGCATGAACCAATAAACACTTCATCAATTTCAACACCTTTTAATTCTGACAATGGTCTAATATCATCTGGATCATTCGGACATGCCAATAGCGGCTCAGTAATCGTACATAAATCAATCTCAATAATTTCAGCATATTCAACATTGATATCCCGATTTAATAATTTTGAGCTCTCTAACCATGCTTTCATACCATCAATACGACGTTGCAAGGTACGTTTATCTTCATAACCCTGTACAATCATCCATTTTAATAGAGAAATATTTGAATTTATAAACTCAATAATAGGTCCTGCTTGCAAATTAACGGTACATCCATTAGCAGAACGCTCAGCAGATGCATCTGATAATTCAAAGGCTTGCTCAACCTTAAGGTCTGGCAAGCCTTCTATTTCTAATATCCGACCATTAAAAATATTTTTTTTACCTCTTTTTTCAATTGTTAATAATCCCCTTTGAATCGCCACATAAGGAATTGAGTTTACCAAATCACGTAGAGTTATACCTGGGTTAATTTCACCCTTGAAACGCACCAAAACGGACTCGGGCATATCGATGGGCATCACTCCTAAAGCAGCAGCAAAAGCGACCAATCCGGAGCCTGCAGGAAAGCTAATACCAATTGGGAATCGAGTATGAGAATCACCACCAGTGCCCACTGTATCAGGTAAGATCATACGATTTAACCAAGAATGAATCACTCCATCACCTGGATGTAATGAAATTCCACCTCGGGTACTAATAAAATCAGGAAGAGAATGTTGTAATTTTATATCAATTGGCTTAGGGTAGGCGGAAGTATGACAAAATGATTGCATCACTAAGTCTGATGAAAATCCTAAACACGCTAACTCCCTTAATTCATCACGAGTCATTGCACCAGTTGTATCTTGTGAGCCAACTGTAGTTACTTTTGGTTCACAATATGTTCCTGGTCGTACTCCATCTACGCCGCAGGCTTTACCAACTATCTTTTGTGCTAAGGTAAATCCTTTGCTGATGTCATTAGTGGGGGGTACAGAACGTATAAAAACGTTGTTTGCAGGTACATCTAAAGTTTCACATGCTTTATCTGTTAAACCTCGACCTATGATGAGAGGAATGCGACCACCAGCTCGTACTTCATCTGCTAAAGTCGTGGGGCGCATATTAAATTCGACAATTACATCCCCTTTTTCGCTTAATATTTGTCCATCCCATGGACGAATGGTGACGACATCACCCATATTCAAATTTTGCACATCACATTCGATGGGTAATGTACCTGAATCTTCTGCAGTATTAAAAAAAATAGGCGCAACATTACCCCCTAATATGACACCACCATAACGCTTATTTGGTACAAAAGGAATATCCTTACCTATATGCCATAATATGGAGTTAATAGCTGATTTACGAGATGATCCTGTACCAACTACATCTCCAACATAAGCTAGAGGATGACCTTTCCTTTTTAATATTTCGATGGTTTCTAAAATATTAGGTATTTTTTTAACCAACATAAATTTAGCATGTAATGGAATATCTGGACGGCTCCATGCTTCAGTTGCCGGCGATAGGTCATCTGTATTTGTCTCACCTGCTACTTTACAGACCGTCACTATAATACTTTCTGGCAATGATGATTTTGCCAGAAACCATTCCGCATTGGCCCAAGATTTAATAACATTATTAGCGTGTCTATTGCTTGCCGCTTTTTCTACTACATCATGATAAGCATCGTAAACAAGTAATGTTCTAGATAGTGCAGATTCCGCCGCGTCCGCTGTAGCAGAAATATCAAGTAAATCAATCAAAGGATTGACATTATAGCCGCCCATCATTGTACCCAATAATTGGGTAGCATATGCGGGGCTAATAGAATGACATTTATCCATGCCTCTTGCGACATTAGCTAAAAATTCTGCCTTAATATAAGCAGCCTGATCGACTCCTGGAGGCACACGATAGATAAGTAAATCAAGTAATATTTGTCTAATACATTTCGATTGTTTCAACAATTCCACTACAATAGTGACCTGTGAAGAATCTAATGGCAAAGGAGGTAGATTTTCTTGACTGCGTTGCTCAACATGACTTTTATATTCTTTCAGCACGTAATTAGACTCCAATACTGCAACTAAAAATATCATATATAATAACTCAAAACTGATAATTCAACTGCAATATTTATGATAGATCTGATATAATTTTATAATAAGAAAATTATCTCCACCCTGGGGGTTCTATGAATTTTTCCCATCTTACTGCTATATCACCAGTTGATGGTCGATATGCAAGTACAACAAAATTATTACGCCCATATTTTAGTGAATATGGTTTATTACACGCACGAGTAGAAGTAGAGGTTCGTTGGTTGCATTTACTAAGCATCAACGATGATATTAAAGAGATACCTCAATTAAGTAGTGATGCTGAAAACTTTCTTGATAATATCGTTAATAATTTTTCTATAGAAGATGCTACTGCAATTAAAAAAATTGAAGATACTACTAAACATGATGTTAAAGCAGTTGAATATTTCATTAAACGTAAATTTCAAAGGAATAAAGAACTAAACAAAATTAGTGAATTTGTTCACTTCGCCTGCACCTCAGAAGATATCAACAATACCTCCTACGGCATTATCATTAAAAGGATTCGCAAAAATATCATTTTACCCAAAATGGATATATTAATCGCTTCTATTCGTAAATTAGCAATTGCACATGCAAACATACCGATGATGTCACGAACACATGGACAACCAGCCTCTACTACTACCTTAGGCAAGGAGCTAGCTAACGTTGTTAAACGCTTAGTCTTACAACGTACTCATGTTGCTACCGTTATTTTATACGGTAAAATGAACGGTGCCGTCGGCAACTATAACGCTCATTTTTCCGCATATCCAGATATTAATTGGCCAATGATTGCTGATGAGTTTGTGACAGGATTAGGTCTGTGTTGCAATGAATACACTACTCAAATTGAGCCTCATGATTATATGGCAGAACTTTTTCAAGCGATGATTCGCTTCAACACAGTATTAATAGATTTTAGTCGCGACATATGGAACTATATTTCTATTGACTACTTCAAACAACGAGTAATGACAAGTGAAATTGGATCTTCCACTATGCCGCACAAGATTAACCCTATTGAATTTGAGAATGCAGAAGGTAACCTAGGTATAGCTAACGCAATGTTTAATCATTTTGCGATGAAATTGCCAATTTCTCGTTGGCAGCGAGATCTGACAGATTCAACCGTGCTACGCAATCTAGGGGTAAGCTTTGCTCATTCATTGCTTGCTTATTGCTCAATATCTAAGGGTATTAGTAAATTAAGAGCCAACCCTAATACAATAGCTAATGATTTGAATATTAACTGGGAAATATTATCCGAACCACTTCAAACTGTCATGCGCCGATATGGAATCAAGGGTTCGTATGAAAAAATCAAGGAACTAACACGTGGCCAATATATCAATAAAGAAATCATGTTTAACTTTATCAACAATTTAGATATGCCTGAAGAAGGGAAAGAGAATTTACGTCAATTGACACCAGCAAATTACATAGGCAACGCGGCTGAACAAGCTAATAGCTGCTAAATATATAAAATATGATGTCGAATAGGTTGCAAACAAGTGGCAATAATTATATTACTATTTGTAGTTAATTTAGTACCGTGAAATCCACATTGTACTAATATCAATACTGTGTTAATCATTATAACTAATGACAATCAATCCAACGGACATCAACAGACAATCTAAAATCTATAGGCAATAGTCAAATATAACTTTACAGACCATGATAAGCTACAATAATGGATAATTATTGGGATGATTACATGTCATATTTTCATAATTGAATTGAAGAATACATTTTATAATATCTATGATTCTAACTATTACAATACTATTTCAGTTTCATAATAAACTACCTATTAAAATTATTACTATGATTTAGTATATCTCTCATGCCAGAAAAACATCTAAGATATTTTCCCTGGAGAATGAAAAATTTTATTCCAAACTTGAAATTAAAAGTATTCATGAATATTAAAGAAGCAATCATCAGCCGTCGTTCTGTCAAACATTTTGATCCTAGACATAAAATAAGCGAGGGAGAACTGCAAGAACTTATGAAATATGCCATTTTGTCACCGACGGCATTTAATATTCAACATTGGCGATTTATACAAGTACAAGATAAAGATAAGCGTCAGCTAATTGAGGAAGCTAGTTGGGGGCAGAAGCAGGTTACCGAAGCCTCAGTACTATTAGTAGTATGCGCTGATCTTAATGCTTGGGAAAAAAACCCTGAACGTTACTGGCGTAATGCACCTACTAAAGTCCAAAGCCTCTTATTACCAGCCATCGAAAATTACTATACTAATCATCATCAAGCACAACGTGATGAATGCTTTAGATCTTCCAGTATCGCTGCTATGAATATCATGCTAATGGCAAAAGGTATGGGTTATGATAGTTGTCCTATGGATGGATTTAATTTTGACAAAGTCGCTAAAATTATAAAATTACCACATGATCATATCATCATAATGATGATTGCAATTGGAAAGAGACGAAAGGATGCTAAGCTTCGCCCTGGTCAATTGCCCCTTAATAAAATTTTCCTAACTGATAGTTTTTAGGGTGATGAAGCTACCAATAGCCGAGACAATAATCTAATTAACGCTATCAAATAAATTATGGAAGCTAATTATTATCATGAATATAAACATATTAACCTAAAAATTTATATATACGGATATTAAAAGCACAATTATGTTTTTCGAATAACTTTTCAGATTTTATAAATAAAATAATTTTTCGATAAAAATATAAGGCATCATAAACACCAATATTAGTCACCTGACTCCATTGTCCAGCTACCATAGAACTCGTGAATGGTATGAAAGGCAGAAATTAACATCCCATAGGGTGCTATCGTAAGTACTGCATCTCCAAACAGAAAGTAACTTTACTGTACATATTAATTTGATAGTTCATTGACATTCTGTAAGCCGTTCTTCCATATACCACTCACAATTTTTTTAATATATAACAACTTTAACTTCATATTAATAGCATATAATCAATACCTCGCTATAAATATTTAATTAATAGATAGCTCTGCCGTATAGAAAGATAATCTAAAACGTAGTTGTCCCTTATCTAATTTCTATATTGACTAAAAATATGTAGTTGATTTTCATAAATATCACAACCGTATTCACAATCATTTGCAAATAACTATTTATATACGTAGTGCAAAGACCATATAATTATATTTAATATTTTAAGTAAGCAGGATGAGATATCTTTAAGGTACGAATATTATCAATTAAATAGCTTCATATCCTTCTTACCTGGTAAAAAAATAAGACGTTTTCATGAATATTTAATATGCAGTGATTAGCCTGTGAATCAATATTATGGATAAATATAAATATTGTAAATAGCATCATTGCACAGACAGACCTTGAAAATAATTGCTGCTTATAATAGGAATTATTTTAACAAATTTCGCATTCCTTCTGTGTGCGGAACGGCTATATAAAATGTACTGGCATGTAATCTCAAATAATTATGCTTATAGTTTGCAACTATTCACAAAATAAATATTATAAAATAAATAGAAGACAAGGTATCCCACTATGATTATCTCGATTCAACAGTAGATATATTTCTCTGATTGCTTCTGAGTAAATAAGGTTGAAAATAACGACAACACGTCAATAAGATCAAATATGGAGCCATTCATCCAGAACTACTCTAATCAAAGTTATTATGAAATCATTTTGGATGATAAGAAAATAGAAATTCACTTCCCATACATGAGAAAAAACTTAATCTCTAAAACTGATAAAAATTTTAAAAATAAAGAAAGATTATATTTATAAGAATCTGATATTGCTAATATAAGATCTGCCATTATTTCAATTTTATAGATATATGCTTACACTTATCCATTATATTAAAAGTCAACGATTATAGAAAATATAGATGATATAGTATATCTAGGTTGTAACAATAGTGAGACTATATATTTCAAGTACTGGATATTATGACATTAAAACAAAATTTAAAAAGTTACAAATAGTACCAAACATTTTAGTAAAGGGAGCAATTGCATGGAATAAAGAAAAAGCGTCATACGAACTTAATAACTTATGCACAATATTATCTGTTTGAACGTCAAAATATAGACAACTGAAATACCGTTAATGTTAAAAATTAGAATTAATTTTCACAAATTATGATAATATTATAGACTCTTTAATAGCGTCAATAAGTAGATATGATTCGGCACAGTTTAAATCATGCGTCTTATTGTTGGTAATACTGAAAATTGACCTATTAATCACAAAGTGATCATATTATATTAATAGAGAGAATATAGGCTAATTTTAATGAATGAAAAATTTAGATATAGGTAGATCAAGGAAATCACTATTGGTGAAAATTGTAGATAATGCATGTATAATGATGGAAATAGCATATCATTTAATTCGATACAGTATCGTATATACCACCCTTATTTGCCAAAAACAGTTTATATAAGAACATCAAAAAATGCAACAATATGAATCAATAAAGATCACCTTCTAAATACGATAGGTAGTAAAACTATAAAAACTATATTTCGGTAAAAATGATTGCCCCACATGAATCTCAGGTTTGATCATTTATGTGACCAAAAATGCCATGAGATTACTTGAACAATGAGATAGATAGATAGTAATTATACCTAAGAGTACATAGCTAGAAATGAAATCACTTACTAAATTTCGATAGGTTATAGCTATATCTTTAACTTCTTTTATTGTACCTGATCTAGGGATATGCAATGACTATAGTATGTTCTCCCATTGTTCCATCTTCACTGAGCATCATTTCCCTAAAATTCTTAGACGTAATGCGTTAATCTTAATAAAACCATCGGCAGCCTTTTGATCGTATGCACCACCATCATCTTCAAAAGTTACCATTGATTTATCAAATAAACTATCTGTCTTGGATTGGCGACCAACCACAGTAACATTGCCTTTGTAAAGCTTTACCTTAACTTCACCATTCACTGTTTTTTGTGATACATCAATCATCGTTTGTATCATTTCACGCTCTGGAGACCACCAATAGCCATTGTATACCAAGTTTGCATAACGAGGCATCAACTCGTCTTTTAGATGAGCCGCTTCACGATCTAAAGTTATGGATTCCATTGCACGATGCGCTCGTAACATAATGGTACCTGATGGAGTTTCATAACATCCACGAGATTTCATACCAACATAACGATTTTCGACAATATCTAAACGTCCAATACCATTCTCCCCTCCAACTTTGTTTAGATACTCCATGACTTTTTCTGGGCACATAATATGGCCGTCAATAGCGACAATATCACCTCCATCATAGCTTAATTTTAGGTATGTTGGTGTTTCGGGTGCATTTTCAGGTGAAACTGTCCGAATCCACATTGACTCTTCCGGCTCTACCCATGGATCTTCAAGCAAACCTCCTTCATATGATATATGGAGGAGGTTTGCATCCATCGAATATGGCGATGTCTTACCATGCTTCCTTTCAATAGAAATATTATTTTGCTTCGCATAATCAAGAAGCTTTTGACGCGAATTTAAATTCCATTCGCGCCAGGGAGCAATAATCTTAATATCATGATTTAGGGCGTAAATACCCAATTCAAAACGAACCTGGTCATTGCCTTTCCCTGTCGCCCCATGCGAAATAGCTTCCGCTCCGGTGTCCCGAGCAATATCAACCAAGTGCTTAGCAATTAATGGTCTTGCAATTGCGGTTCCCAAAAGGTACTCGCCTTCATAAATGGCATTAGCACGGAACAATGGGAAAACATAATCGATGGCAAATTCTTCACGTAAATTTTCAATACAAATATTTTCAATACCTAAAGATCTTGCTTTTTTACGTACCAGTGAAACCTCTTCACCTTGACCAATATCAGCCGTGAAAGTAATAACCTCACAACCATATACATCTTGTATCCATTTTAAAATAACGGAGGTATCAAGACCACCAGAATAGGCCAGAACTACTTTATTAACTTTAGACATAACTATTTTTCTTTTGAGTACAAATAAAATTTTTCCAGAAGGAAATAATTTTACGAACTGAAAACTACAATAATAAATAGATTATTATATCGATGTTATGTATTCAATATAATTGATTCCAGTATTATACTCCAGTCTAATATTCAAATTTAATTTTTTAATTTTAAATATAGTTAGAATAGCATAATGATGTTCTATTAAAGCCATATGCTATTTGTGAGGCAATATTTTTCGTGGTGGTAATAACTCTGTTATACTTCCCTCTGCCATTTGAGCAGAAAAACTTACGGTTTCTGATAAAGTGGGGTGAGGATGAATGGATAAACTAAGATCTTTGGCATTTGCCCCCATCTCCAACGCTAGTACAGCTTCAGAGATAAGTTCACCTGCATTAGGGCCGACTATGCCTGCACCAATAATTTGACCCGTCTCTTTTTCAAATAAGGCCTTCGTTAACCCCTCATCGTAACCAAAGCTTAAACTACGACCACTGGCAGCCCATGGAAAGGCTCCTTTTACATAGTCAATATTTAGTTCCTTAGCTTCCACTTCACTTAACCCCATCCATGCAATTTCAGGATCCGTATAAGACACAGAGGGGATGGTCATCGGATTAAATGCTGATGTCATTCCCGCAATAACTTCAGCCGCTACCTTGGCCTCATGTACCGCTTTATGCGCCAACATAGGTTGGCCAACAATATCACCAATTGCGTATATGTGGGGTACATTGGTCTGCATTTGGGCGTTAACATTAATGAATCCTTGAGGATTGACATTAATATTTGCCGCTTCAGCATTAATTAATTTTCCATTTGGCAGCCGACCCACCGCCACTAAAATTTTATCAAATATTAATACTTTCGGTACCCCCTTCTCTTCAAGCCATACTTTCAGTCCTTCCTTTCTCGATTCTATTTTTGACACTTTCGTATTCAAATAGATAGCCTTATATTGAGACATCAATTTCCTTAATAACGGCTTAACTATTTCCTTATCGGCACCAGAAATTAAATCACCAGACATTTCAACAATAGTTATTTTGGAACCCAATGTATTGTATACCGTCGCCATTTCTAAACCAATAATGCCACCACCAATAACCAATAAATTTTCTGGCACATCAGAAAGAGCCAATGCATCCGTTGAATCCATCATTCTAGAATCATTGTTTAGAGAAAAAGGCATCTTTATAACACTTGAGCCAGCAGCTATAATGCAATCATCAAAAGAGATAATCTGTGCACCTGCTCCAGTTTTAATTTGCACACTATTTACTGACAAAAATTTAAATTCACCTTTCACAATATTCACTGCGCGCTGTTTTGCCAATGATTTTAAACCACTGATAAGCTTATTAACAATACTCATTTTCCAATTCCTAATCTTTTCAAGATTGATCTGTGGCTTAGAAAATTCAATGCCATGACTACATAAATTGGCAGCCTCATTAATGATTTTAGCCATGTGTAATAAAGATTTAGATGGAATGCATCCCACATTTAGACAAACACCACCAATATATTCATGACGCTCTATCATTACTACTTTTTTTCCTAAGTCTGAGGCGCGAAATGCCGCTGTATAACCTCCAGGTCCTGAGCCTAACACTAATACTTCAGCGTGAATATCAGCATTAATAGATGCTGATACTTGTGCAGGAAATGTAATAGTTCTTGGAGTGAGATCAAATGTCGTCCCAAACTTATCATCGATAATGGGAGATATCATAGTAAGATCTTTTAATGTTTCTACAGTAAGCATAATATCTCCTTTAGAGATATTATTGCCAGCTGCAATATTTATAGATACCACGGTACCAGTAGCACTACTCGTAATCTCCATTAATAATTTTTCTGATTTGAATGTCATAATACTTTGATCAGTTGAAATTACATTTCCCACTGACACCAACACTTCAATAACTTCTATGGTGTCAATATCACTAATAGTAGGTACCGTGACATCTATTCTACTCATAATAAAAATTTCCTAATATCAGATAATAAGTGGCTCAACTGTGTGATGAACCTTGCACCATTAGCGCCATCAACCACACGATGGTCATATGAAACTGATAAAGGTAACATTAACTTGGGCACAAACTCTGAGCCATTCCAACTAGGTTTCATATTATGACGACCTACACCTAGAATCGCCACCTCTGGTGCATTTACAATTGGAGTAAAAAAGCTTCCACCAATACTACCAAGACTGGAAATAGAGAATGTACCACCCTGTAAATCTTTCGCGGTTAAGGACGAATCACGTGCTCTGAGACTAATATCACCCAACTCACTTGCTATAGCCAAAAACCCTTTTTTATCAACATCCTTAATTACGGGAACCATTAAACCATCAGGCGTATCAATTGCAATACCAATATTGTAATAGTTTTTTATAATTAGACTTACTTTATCCTCATTCAATGAGGCATTAAAATCAGGAAATAATTTTAAACTGGCAACCACGGCTTTCATTATAAAAACTAATAGCGTTAAATTTATACCTTTCCCTGCAGCCATCTCCCTATTTTCTTTTCTAAATATCTCTAATTCCGTAATATCAGCTTCATCGAATTGGGTAACATGTGGAATATTTAACCAGCATGCATGTAAGTGTTTACCAGAAATTTTTTTGACCCGTGATAATCCTATAGTATTAACTTCACCAAATTGCTCAAAATTAATTGTTGGAATAGATGAAATATCCAAAATCATTTCTGAAGATCCCGAAACATTAATTTTTTGTTTGGCAAAACTCTTTATGTCTTGATTAGTAATCCTATCGTTAACACCAGAACTTTTCACCAAGGATAAATCTACCCCCAATTCACGAGCCAATTGGCGTACTGATGGTGAGGCATGATAGCGCTCAGATCTAATGCCTAATTTATCATCCGGTGCATGAGGAATAGATTCTTCAGGTTTTGAGTGAATATTAGTTATATGACGTTGTTCAATAGTAGTGAGTTTTTCAGGTTGTGCAATTGTAATAGCTGATTTAGCTTTCACTGCAACTCCATTAGCAATATCAAGTACAGCAATAATATCACCTTCGCCAACTTTATCGCCAACAGTGACTTTCATTTCCTTGATGATACCTGCACGTAATGCAGGTATCTCCATCGCTGCTTTATCTGATTCTAAAGTAATCAAATCTTGGTTTTCTTCTACCCGATCACCTATAGATACCAAAATCTCAATAATTTCTATCTTATCAAAATCTCCAATATCAGGAACCTTTAATTCAATTAAATTTGACATTTTATACCTCAAGCCTTCCCTAGTTATGCCTTCACCGGATTTAATGCCTCTGCATTAATAGCGTATTTCTTGATTGCTTGTTCAGCCATATCATAGGTACTATCACCCTGGTCGGCTAGGGAATACAATGTAGCAACAACAACGTGATAGCGATCAATTTCAAAATGGCTACGCAACTTTTTACGAGTGTCAGAACGGCCAAAACCATCGGTCCCTAATACCGTATACGGTACACTTATCCAAGTGCGAATTTGTTCCGCGTATGAACGAATATAATCCGTAGACGCAATTACAACACCCGTTTCATAATTCAAACATTGAGCAACATAACACTGTTTTTTATTTTCTGTAGGGTGCAATCTATTATAGCGATCAATCTCCATACCATTACGTGCTAATTCATTGAAACTAGTCACGCTCCAGATATTTGCCGATACCGCCCATTCCGTTTCAAGCAACATAGCTGCCGCTTCCACCTCACGTAAAATAGTTCCACTACCAAGTAGATATGCTCTTAATTTATGATCGCCACCAACTTTAATCTGATGCATACCTTTAATAATACTCTCTTCAGCACCATTCGGCATTTCAGGATGAGTATAGTTCTCATTCATTGCGGTAATATAATAAAATACACTCTCTTGTTCCTCATACATACGTCTAAAACCATCATGAATAATGACGGCCATTTCAAATGCATAAGTTGGGTCATAACTGATGCAATTTGGAATGGTTCCTGCCTGAATAATATTATGTCCATCCTGATGCTGAAGGCCTTCACCATTCAACGATGTACGACCAGAAGTGGCGCCAATTAAAAATCCTTTAGCCTGAATATCACCGGCCAGCCACGCCAAATCACCTACACGTTGAAAGCCGAACATAGAATAATAAATATAGAATGGCACCATATTAACATTATAATTTGAATAGGCAGTTCCAGCAGATATCCAATCGGCCATTGCTCCAGCCTCATTAATGCCTTCTTGTAATATTTGACCCTTGGCATCCTCCCGATACCACATAACCTTACCCGAATCTTCTGGTTCATAGAGTTGACCTGAAGAAGAATAGATACCGAATGAACGGAACAAACCTTCCATACCAAAAGTGCGAGCTTCGTCGGGTACGATAGGAACAATATTATGTCCAATTGTTTTATTACGAATTAAGGTTGCTAAAATTCGCACAAATACCATAGTTGTAGAAATCTTTCTATCATCAGTGGATTTTAGAATTGCATCGAAAATACTTAAATTAGGTGTCTTTAAAGAAGGTGCCATATTATTACGCTTGGGCAAGAAACCGCCTAAAATTTCACGACGCTTTAATAAATATTTCTTTTCAGCACTATCATCATCTAGTGTTAGGAACGGGATCTCTGCAATTTTATCATCTGAAATTGGAATATTAAATCTGTCACGAAATATTTTCATATGTTCTAAATTTAAGATCTTTTGCGAATGAGTCGTATTCTGACCTTCACCAGCTTCACCCATGCCATAGCCTTTAACTGTTTTAGATAAAATAACCGTTGGCTGACCTTTGTGTTCACTGGCTTTTTCATAAGCAGAATACACCTTGCGTGGGTCATGGCCTCCTCTACTTAGCTTCCAAATATCATCATCCGTCATATCAGATACCATCTCTAACAACTCAGGATATTTACCGAAAAAATGTTCACGAACAAATGCGCCGTCCTTAGATTTATAATTTTGGTATTCACCATCAACTACTTCTTCCATTCGTTTAAGTAATAAACCATTTTTATCTTTAGCTAACAGTTGATCCCATTCTGAACCCCATATAACTTTAATAACATTCCAACCTGCACCACCAAATATTGCTTCAAGTTCTTGAATAATTTTACTGTTACCCCGTACAGGGCCATCTAAACGTTGCAAATTACAATTAATAACAAAAATTAAATTATCTAATTTTTCACGACCAGCTAGAGTTATTGCGCCTAAAGATTCTGGTTCATCCATTTCACCATCACCGAGATAAGCCCATACAATTCTACCGTTAGTCTTTTTGATTTCACGGTGTTCCATATACTTCATAAACCGCGCCTGATAAATAGCTAAAATTGCACCTAACCCCATAGACACTGTTGGAAACTGCCAATAATCCGGCATTAGCCATGGGTGCGGATATGAGGATAGACCATTACCATCTGACTCAAAGCGAAAATTAAGTAATTGATCCTCTGTTAAGCGACCTTCAAGAAATGATCGAGCATAAATGCCAGGAGAAATATGCCCTTGGAAAAATACTAGATCTGCGCCATTGCCGTAATTATCACCTTTGAAAAAATGGTTAAAACCTACGTCATACAAGATAGCCGAAGAAGCAAAACTTGCAATATGCCCACCTACCGCACCAGACCTGAGATTAGCTTTGGTTACTATAGCCATAGCATTCCAACGAATATAGGCGGATAACTTTTCCTCTATAACCTGATCTCTAGTGATGTGCTTCTGTTGATCAACAGGAATAGTATTAATGTAAGCAGTATTAATTCCATAAGAAAAATCAATACCCAACCTACGTGCCATATCAATAAGTCTCCCCAAAATATAATGTGCCTTATTACCACCACTCGCCTCAATCAAAGATTCTAATGCATCTAGCCATTCTTCAGTTTCTTGTGGATCATGATCAACAAAATTAGTCATAAGTACCTTCTTAAATTTTATTGCTCTAAACGACTACATATAATAACAGCTTTGCTATATTTCAACTCACATACAATGTGATTCCAAGTATAATTATCGAATATATATGAGAATTATATCCATAGATAAAATCAGTTAATCCAATATATAATTTTACAAATTAATTTTTTATATGTACTAAGGTATGTATTGTATCATCTTGATATTATATAAAGATTAAGCTTGTCTGATTTACTAATATATTGCAAATGATATAATCATAATATTAAGACGAGGATATGCATAATTTTATGATAGAATTTAACGGAATTCATTAAATCATTATCTATAAGACAGATTTAAACTACAATATTGATAGATCTATAATTATTTATATTTTATGAATATAAAATAATATAAATACGGCCAGTTTCAATTTGCTTGTACATATAAACAGACATAACATAATAAAATCATGATTAAAATAATATAAATATATTTATTATACACAATACTTTGGAGTAACTACCACAGGTGCTGTATTATAGATAAGATAAAAAATATTCAGTTTGTACAAATATGTAGAAAAATATCGGTGATCTTGATAATTAACCTGAAACATTTGTGATGGCATTTTTTAACTCTTGAGGTAGAGGAAACCTTACTTTTTCACACATCCCCTGATTCTCGTCAACTTGAACTACCCCTAATGTTTTTAAATGTGTCACTACCTGTTGCACCAAAGATTCAGGTGCTGATGCACCAGCAGTTAAACCTATCACCCGCTTCCCATCCAACCATTCCGGATCAATATCACTTGCATCATCAATTAAATATGCGAGTGTATTAAGCCTATTTGCCAATTCACACAAACGATTAGAGTTTGAACTATTAATCGAACCTACGACCAAAATTAAATCGCATTGTTGTGACAGATTTTTAACAGCATTTTGACGGTTTTGCGTAGCGTAACAAATATCATCATTACGTGGCCCATCAATATTAGGAAATCTTTCTTTCAAAGCATTAATAACAACTGAAGCGTCATCTATCGATAATGTTGTTTGAGTAACGAATGCTAAATTATTCGAATTTTTAACTCGTAATTTGAAAACATCCTCCGAAGTTTCAACTATGTACATTCCACCTTTTTTAGCAGTATATTGTCCCATAGTTCCTTCCACTTCAGGATGACCATGATGACCCACCAAAATGCATTCTTGACCTTTCCTTTCATACCCATTCACTTCCATATGTACCTTTGTAACAAGTGGACAAGTAGCATCAAATACTCTTAAATTACGTTGCCGACTCTCCTCATGTACTTTTTTAGATACACCGTGTGCACTAAAAATTAAGGTACTACTATCGGGAACCTCAGATAATTTTTCAATAAAAATTACACCCCTTTTCCATAGTTCATCAACAACAAAATGGTTATGTACTAATTCGTGACGTACGTAAATCGGAGCACCAAATAATTCTATTGCACGCTCAACTATACCAATGGCACTATCAACACCAGCACAAAATCCACGTGGATTCGCAAGAACTAACTTCATTCTTACATTACAGCCTTAGGGTAAGACCCTAGCACACGGAACATAGATGATTTTTGCTCTAGCTTCTCCAATGCCTCGGCCACATCTTCATCCTGAGAATGACCTTCAATATCAATAAAAAAAACATATTCCCAAACACCCCTTCCCGATGGTCTTGATTCTATCTTCGTCATACTTATGCCACTATCTGCTAACGGGGTTAGTAGGGACTGCAACGCACCAGGTCTATTTTTTGTTGACACTAATAATGCTGTTTTATCCGAACCAGATGTCCCCACATCATGCGCTCCAATAACTATAAACCTGGTAGTATTATCAACCTCATCCTCAATATTACTGGACAATACAGATAAACCATAAAGTACTGCCGCACGATCAGCAGCTATTGCTGCTATCCTATTTTCACCCTCAGCAACGCATTTTGCTGCCTCAGCATTGCTGCTCACAGCAATTAATTGACTATGTGACAGATATTTATTTAGCCAATGTCGGCACTGAGCAAAGCCTTGAGGATGAGCATATACTATTTTCACATTGATGAGGTTTGTTTCTTTACTTAATAGATGATGATTAATTGGCAATGTTACTTCACCATTAATCTTAAGTGGCGAGCTGATAAAACTATCTAAGGTATGTGACACCATTCCCTCAGTCGAATTTTCTACTGGTACCACACCATAGATACATTTACCAACTTCTACAGCATGAAAAACATCCGCGATAGTACTCATGGATAGCAATTTGACCGAACCACCAAATTGTTTAGATGCTGCTACCTGTGTGAAAGATCCTTCTGGGCCAAGATACGCAACCCCTAATGGCAATTCAGTGGCTAAACAAGCAGACATAATCTCGCGGAATAATCTTGCCATTTCTTTGTTTGGCAAAGGCCCATCATTTCGTGCTATTATATTTTTTAATACAATTGCCTCACGCTCAGGACGATAAAGATCATTATATTCACTATTGTCAAATTTTATATGAGCTACTCTCTGAGCACACTGGGCACGTTTATTAAGTAAATTCTGAATGCTAAGATCAATTTTATCAATCTGTTGGCGAACGACCTGTAATGCTTGTTCTTCAATCATAATTATTAGCCATAAAATTATCTCAAATTATAGATATAAAGCTTGTCAAATACTATTCTAAAAATTCAGACGAAATGGTCAAGATAGTAATTTAATGATCATTTTTAAAAATTTATACCTGTACCTAATTTCGCTGCATTCATTAGATGATCAGTATCAACATCGTCGTTATCGCCATCGTCCAAAATTCGCTCCAATCCAACTAATTTTTCATTATTAGTCAAATTTATTAATTTGACTCCCTGAGTATTACGACCAATCATTGATACATCCTTGACGGGTGTACGTACCAAAGTGCCACCATCGGTGATCAGCATGATTTGACTTTTATCGGCAATTTGAACGGCACCAATTACATTGCCATTACGCTCCAATGTCTGTATAGAGATTATGCCCTGACCACCACGCCCCTGTACTCGATACTCCTCTAATTGAGTACGCTTACCAAAACCTAATTCTGTTGCAGTTAAAATAGCACCCTCTTTAGGGTGAACTATAATCATTGAGATAATGCGTTGTCCATCTGGAATTTGCATACCACGAACACCACGAGAGATACGCCCTACTGAGCGTACATCAGCTTCAGGAAAGCGAATAACCTTACCTCCGGAACTAAACAGCATAATATCTGACTTACCATCAGTTAGAGCAACATTAACCAGTTGATCACCATCCTTTATATTAACCGCGATAATACCATTAGTGCGAGGACGAGAATAAGAAACTAACGGCGTTTTTTTTACCATTCCTGATGCCGTTGCCATAAAGATATATTTATCAGCTTCAAATATTCTAATAGCCAACACTGCATTTATTTTCTCATTATCATCAAAAGGCAACAGATTAACCATTGGTCTACCTCTAGATAAACGCCCACCTTGTGGTAATTCATATACCTTTTTCCAATACACTTTACCAGCACTGGAAAAAAATAATAAATTGTCATGAGTATTGGCAATGAATAAATGCTCAATGAAGTCATCATCCTTCATCGAGGTTGCCATCTTGCCCTTGCCACCTCGACGCTGAGCCTGGTAAATATCTAATCGCTGTATTTTAGCATAACCATCATGCGATAAAGTCACAACCATTTTTTCTTCAGTAATTAGATCTTCGAGCGTTAAATCAAGATATCCATCCAAAATTTTAGTACGACGTGCGTCTCCATGCTCTTTCCTTATCGCAACAAGCTCCTTCCTAATAACGTTCATCAGATTATCTGGATCACTTAAAATGGATAATAATTTAGAAATATTTGCTAAAACTTTGCGGTACTCGCCTAATATTATATCCTGTTCGAGACTGGTTAAACGGTGCAAACGCATATCTAGAATAGCCTGAACCTGCACTGGAGATAGATAATAAGCATCGTCAACCAAGCCTAGTTCAGCAGATAAATCATCTGGACGAGAAATTTCCGCACCAGAAACACTGAGCATATATGAAATGATTCCTGAGACCCAGCCACGGGATAAAAACAGCTCTTTCGCCTTAGATGAATTATTCGATGATTTGATTAATTTGATAATTTCATCAATATTAAATAATGCTGTAGCCAAACCTTCTAATATATGCGCACGATCACGCGCTTTACGCAATTCATATAAAGAACGATTAATCACAACTTCACGGCGATGGCAAATAAAAGCGTTAAGAATTTCCTTTAAACTTAATAACCGTGGTTGACCTTCGACAATCGCTACCATATTGACACTAAATACTATTTGCATCTGAGTTTGTTTGTATAAATTATTTAATATAACCTCAGGTACTTCACCATTCTTAAGAAGAACCACCATACGCATGCCATCCTTGTCAGATTCGTCACGCAATGCTGAAATCCCCTCAATTTTTTTATCTTTAACCAATTCGGAAATCTTTTCTAATAAACGTGCCTTATTAACCTGATAGGGCAACTCATAAACAATAATACTTTGCTGCTTAGTAATATCATCACTCTCAATATTCGCACGGGCACGAATATGAACACGGCCTCGCCCAGTACGATAGGCATCGATGATTCCTCCGGCGCCATTGATTATTGCCGCAGTTGGAAAATCTGGGCCTGGTATGTGTTGCATCAAGTCAGCGACTTTAATATCCGGGCAATCAACCATTGCAATGCAAGCATTCAAAATTTCGGTCAAATTATGTGGCGGAACATTAGTGGCCATACCGACAGCAATACCACTAGAGCCATTAACTAATAATGTAGGTATTTTTGTTGGTAATACCACTGGTTCATCTTCTGAGCCATCATAGTTAGTAACAAAATCAACCGTTTCCTTATCTAAGTCATCTAATATCTCATGAGTAATTTTGGTCATGCGAACTTCGGTATAACGCATAGCCGCCGGTGAATCACCATCAACCGAACCAAAATTGCCTTGACCATCTACTAGCATATAACGCATAGAAAATGGTTGAGCCATACGCACCATAGTATCATAAACAGCAGTATCACCATGAGGATGGTATTTACCAATAACATCACCAACAATACGAGCGGATTTTTTATAAGAGCCATTCCAATTATTACCCAACTCGCGCATCGCATATAGGACACGTCTATGTACTGGCTTTAATCCATCGCGTACATCAGGTAAAGCACGACCTACGATTACACTCATGGCATAATCTAGATAAGATTGCTTCATCTCCTCCTCAATTACTATTGTATCTACCTTAAAATCGGTATCAGTCATCTATGGTTGTCATCCAAATAAATATTTGCAAAGAATAATATTTCGAAAAATCATCCTACCATCTAAGATAATTTCTTGCACCAAGAATATACCCAAAACGTTACTGCTATGGCAGGTATACAATTTAATAATGCGCTAAGGCCATCTCCAATCATCTCATAAAGGTTTTACACAAAACCAATTTCAATATTTTTAACATATCAGTTAGCCAAATTGGCATCACTACATCTAGTGAAACTACACATATCATATATGAAACATAGAATATGCTATAAGTTGAAATATTATATGTGATTATGATGATTAGCAGCTGGTAGACCCATTGAAAGCCTATTTGTCATCGATGACATTGATCTGAAGGGTTATAATCAATGATAATCACTTAATAATTGTCATTCTTTGTGAAGTTAATAAATATTGAATTATGATTGTCCCTCTCAAAGGGATAAACCACGACGATATACGCTAAATCAATTAATCACTTAACTATCCATCGAAATTTATTCGTTATTAAATACACAAAAGGTAAACTTACATAATTACAATACATCCAATCTCTATGTCGCCATCCAGATTATATTTCAAAGCCTGTATAGACATCTCTTTATATGATTCAGATTAAAATAACAATATTCTCAATAAAACAACCCAGAGAATATTGCAATCTAAAATTTCACCTTACTTGCGCTTAACTATTTAATGTTATACCTAAAGCGTATATGAAAATTGAAATCAGCATAATTTACTTTGGATACATAGCGGCAAATAATATGCCACATAATAATAACACTGCAAATTTATAGATCACGGTGAGATACAGTAGTTAATTTTATATAAATTTATGATATAAATCTTATCCAGACTTAAATACTCACCGCCAGTCAGATACCAAATCTCGAATCGTTTTTTTATAATCATCAGCTTTAGTGATCGCAGAAATCATAGCTACAGACCCAATGCCCATTTTATTTAATACTTCAGCCCTATGTCGATCTATACCGCCAATTGCAACAAGTGGATATCGCCCCCCCAATAACCCTATCCAAGTCTTTATCTGTCCTATTTCTTGCGAAACAAATGACATTTTCTTACTAGTAGTGTTAAATAATGGACCCAGCGAGATATAACTAGGGTTTATAGCTAAAGCTCTAGCCAGTTCCCAGTAAGAATGGACCGAAATTCCTAATCGTAGGCCTGCCCGCACAATTGCGCTTAAATTTGCATCGTGTAAATCCTTTTGACCTAAATGTACTCCATAGGCGTTTTCTTCAATCGCCAATTGCCAGTGATCATTAACAAAAAGAGCAATGGATTTATCACAATAAGAGACTGCCTTTCTTATTTCCTCCCGTCTCAATTGATCATCTAATATATCCTTTATTCTCAGTTGTATCGTACTGATATTCTCCTGAACCAATCTTTTAATCCAGTCACTACTATCAACAATAGGATAAATACCCAAACGCTTTTGACATAATGGAAAATTAAACTGAGATCCAATTAAATTATGATCGTAACAAAGCTTAGGTAGATCCTTTAACTCTATTTTTACCATGGCATGTTTCAATAATGTGTGACATCCCATACTATAAATTTTTTTTATACCTTGGTTCACATATGCTTTAGCTAACATCACTGCATCACGAATATCATGATGAAATGCAAGGTTGCTCGCAATACTAGATGCTAATACACAACCAGTTCCACGCACATCTTTACCCAATTTTTGATGGTAAAAATAGAAGAAGGAACTGTTGTGAGTATTAAGATAATCAGCTGACCATTTTGAATTGGCATGTCCTCCTGTTACTAAACAAACGGCTAGACCTTTTGATATTAGCTGAGCCGTAGCTGCCCTAATATTATGTATGGAGATATTACCCGATTTAGTTAAAATTGCTAACTCAGATAGATTAGGAGTTAATAAAGTTATTTTAACCAGTAGATTTTTAATTATAAATCTCCTAATGTTTACATTATGTTTTAAGGTAATACCCCCTGATGAACTAGATAAAACAGGATCTAACACTACAGGAACATCATGTTGATCTATTATTTTGCTGATACAATACGCAATATTGATATTGGAAATTAAACCGATTTTAATTGCAGCAATATCGAAATCAGCCACACAAGATTGATATTGTCTCATAAATACATCTTCAGATAATGCACCTATGGATGTTAATCCCTGACTAGTTTGCTCAGTTAAACAGGTAAGAAGTGGAACGCCGTGACAACCATGTGCTGATGTTGTTTGGATATCTGCTACTATCCCAGAGCAGCCTTGAGGGTCTAATCCTCCTATTAGTAGCACCGCAGGTCTGGATGTATTAGACATATTGTTGCCAAATTGGCTGATCCAATAAGGGTGTGCTGGGTCTTGCATGTTCACGTTCCGGCATTAAGCCAGATTCATAAGCTAAGCGACCTGCATTAATAGCTTGTGAGAATGCAGTGGCCATCTGTACTGGTTCTAAAGCTTCTGCTATCGCAGTATTTAATATAATACCATCATAACCTAGCTCCATTGCTTGTACGGCATCAGAAGGTTTGCCTATACCAGCATCTACCAATAAAGTCAATTCTGGCAAACGTTCACGCAATATTCTTAAAGCATGTATATTAATCAGACCCCTGCCAGTACCAATAGGTGCTCCCCATGGCATGAGTACCTCGCAGCCTAGATCAGCTAATTTCTGGCAAAGTACCAGATCATCGGTACAGTAAGGAAAAATCTTAAACCCATCGGCTACGAGCGTTTTAGTTGCTTCTAGCAATGCAAATGGATCCGGTTGCAAATTATAGCTATCGCCTAAAACTTCCAACTTCACCCAATTAGTCTGGAATAACTCCCGTGCTAAATGCGCAATTTTAACTGCTTCTTCACTGCTGTAACAACCGGCAGTATTGGGCAATAAGTGACCATTTAAAGATTCAATTAATTTCCAGAATCTAGCACCATTATTATCCTCGGTCGGTGTTTGCCGACGTAAGGATAAAGTAATAACCTGTGAGCCGGATGCTTTGAAAGCATCCATCATCACTTGTGGTGATGAGTATAAAGCAGTACCCATAAATAAACGACTTTGTAATACTTGGCCATATACTTGCCACGACGAAGCTTGCTGCATCTTAACCTCCAGTGATTGGCGATATTATGTCTAAGGCATCTCCTTTGGCAAGAACTACGTTTCCATATTGTGACTTAGGTACCATTTCCTTGTTAATTACTACTATAAATTGTCCATCGGTAATGTTCTGTTGATGTAGAAAGCACACTATATTAATCCCAGTTTCAATATCAAGATCATCACCGTTAAATTTAATAGTAGTCATCACATTACAAGTCATAATATTCGCTAAACATAATTTTTTCGGTTTGGTCATCCAATATATTTAAAAAGTCAGCAATAATAGCTGGCCCGAACAGGTAGCCATGACGATAAAATCCATTTAAATGATAACCCCAACTATTACGTTTAATAGTTGGCATATTATTCGTCAGACTAGGACGACAATGTGAAGACATCTCTATAATTCTAGCCTCAGCAAAACCTCTATGTAAACTATACAATGCCGACATTAACTCTAGTCCAGATCTTATGCTTACTGGTGAGCGGTCATTACTTTCAATCACCGTTGCACCTAATACATATTTGTTATTCGGTCGTGGTACCAGATAAAATGGATAACGTGGGTGCATTAATCTAATTGAATGCTTAAATGATACCTCAGGTGCATGAACACTAATTATCTCACCACGAACACCACGTAGATCAGGAAGGTCGAATATCGCGCCATTTCCTCGACAATCGACCACAGCATCAAGGCTATCTTCAGATAAATCCGAAGATGGCTTTATAAATGTTTTGATAATCTTATCTGACAAAGTTTTAATTGGTTTACATTGCTGCCAATTACAATGTTCACTTAATAAAGTACCCAATATACGAAACAACTGCCTATTATCTAAGCAAGCTTCCTGCTTAAAAAGCATGGCTTCATCAAAATTATCAGCCAAGTCTGATTCTAAATGAAATAACTGTTGCTGATTAATTTTTTCAAAAACATCCTTATCAAGAACATGTACCGCTCGTCGTTGATAGCGATCTAGCTCGACTTTATCACTAGAATGGGCCACAACTAAGGTACCATTATTTTGATAAAAAACTGTTTCGGGTAATTCCTCAAGCCAATGAGACCATAATTGCAAAGACCGTAAACCAATCTCTCGTACTTTTGCTCCTCCACTAATGGCCTCAGTTGCTGGGGCGATCATCGCAGCGGCAATATAACCAGCACTATCTGTACCCATTTTATCATCACTAGATAAAATATTAACGGTATGACCAGCTTGCAATAAACGCCAAGATAGAAGTCTCCCAATTAGTCCACTCCCTATAACCAAATACCGTTTCATATATTAAATCTAGACCTTATAGATAAATTTTGCTGCCACCGGATTTAAATTCCTCTGATTTTTTAGCGAATGCCTTTTTTACTTCATGCGAAATCTTCATTGAGCAAAATTTAGGTCCACACATTGAGCAAAAATGAGCCACCTTAGCCGATGGTTTCGGCAATGTCTCATCGTGGTATTTACGCGCAGTATCAGGATCTAAACCAAGATTGAATTGATCCTCCCAACGAAATTCAAAGCGTGCTTTAGAAATCGCATTATCTCTAATATCAGAACCAGGATGACCCTTAGCTAAATCAGCAGCATGGGCAGCTAGTTTATAAGTGATAATTCCTACCTTCACATCATCCTTATTTGGCAATCCCAAATGCTCCTTAGGTGTAACGTAACACAACATTGCAGTACCCAACCAACCAATCATAGCTGCACCTATACCTGATGTAATATGATCATAGCCAGGAGCAATATCGGTAACTAATGGACCTAATGTGTAAAATGGTGCCTCATGACAATACTTAAGCTGCATATCCATATTTTTTTTAATTTGATGCATGCCAACATGACCCGGACCTTCAATCATAACCTGTACATCATGTCGCCATGCTACTTTAGCCAATTCACCTAATGTGATTAATTCAGCAAATTGAGCAGCATCATTGGCATCAGCCTGTGAACCTGGACGTAAACCATCGCCCAAAGAAAATGAAATATCGTAGGATTGCATGATATCACATATATCTTCAAAATGAGTATATATAAAACTTTCCTTATGATGCGCTAGGCACCATGCCACCATAATAGAACCACCACGAGAAACTATACCAGTAGTACGATTAGCAGTTAACGGGATATGAGCCAATCTGATACCGGCATGAATAGTAAAATAATCCACACCCTGCTCGGCTTGTTCGATTAAAGTATCGAAAAAAATTTCCCATGTTAGATTTTCCACAATCCCATTTACTTTCTCTAAGGCTTGATATAGAGGCACAGTACCAATCGGAACTGGGGAGTTGCGAATTATCCATTCTCGCGTCTGGTGAATATGCTTGCCAGTCGACAGATCCATCACCGTATCACCGCCCCAACGAATGCCCCAGATCATTTTTTCAATTTCTTCCTCAACTGAGGAAGTGGTGGATGAATTACCAATGTTAGCATTTATTTTCACCAGAAAATTACGACCTATGATCATAGGTTCAACTTCTGGATGATTAATATTTGCTGGAATGATGGCTCGTCCCTCCGCCACTTCTTTGCGTATAAATTCTGGTGTGATATAAGTATCAAAGCCTTCAGGTAATGAATTTTCTGTAACTGCTTCTGTACGACATATATTTTCACGAATAGCTATATATTCCATCTCTGGCGTGATGATATTTTGTCGAGCATAGTGTATTTGGCTAACGTTTTTTCCTGCCTGCGCACGAAGAGGACGACGATTATGTTTAAATAATGGAATGTTTACTAAGGTAGTTTCCTGTTCACGGGTAAACTCTGAGCTATAATTAGATAATTCCTCAGTATCATCACGTGCATCAATCCAGCGTTTACGAATAGCAGGTAGGCCCTTTCTTATATCAATTGTTGCAGTTGCATCAGTATAAATACCAGATGTGTCATAAACATAAACAGGTGCATTTTGTTCGCCGGGTAATTTAGAGTCATCATTGGGAGTATCCGTTAATATAATTTTACGAAATGGTACTCTAATATCTTGCTGGCTACCAACAATATATAATTTTTTTGATCCTGATAACCCCTCGGTGGTGATGATAGTACGATCCTTAATATCAATCGCATTATTATTTTTTTCAAACACAGATGCCCCCCCCCTTAAATATGTGCATAACAACGGATGGATGTTAAGAAATTGTGCTAATGCAAACAAATTATAAAAAATTCACCTTGAATTATTATTAAATTAGCAAATATCATTATTACCTATTACTCGCAAAGAATCATATCCTTTATCAAAATTAAATCAGCCATTACATCTCACCCAAGCCCATTCAATGACACCCTAACAAGTACTACAAAGGGTAATGTAAAATAATATCTTTGTATATCATTAATAATTAAAATTCACTTCGGATGAAATATATATATAATATTTTTAATATGCATAGAACAACGTCACATCAAAATTTAAATGGAGTAATACAGAATATTTTAATAATAGTTATTTAAACCTTGTACATAACAACAACCCTAGCAAAATTATAATGAATTATAAGATCTGGTAATAGCATGAAAATATAATTTGTATAAGAAGTTTCCTTTGGCATAATTAATGATATGATATGCTATATCCTATCAAGGATAGATTGTTATGAAAAACATTATTTGTATGATACTTCTGTTTTCTTCTTTTAGATCTTTTTCAAAGATATTTTATATAGATGTAGATTAAAGATACGTTAGATTTGTCTTTTAGTGACTCGATTGACTCACCTGAAATTAAATACAAAAAAGAAAGCAACTGCAGTGCCGAACTCGTTGTTAATGAAAAAAACTGATGAATCGATACAAATAAATCACTCCAATTCATTACGTGATCCGGGATATAAGATAGGAATAGTATTACCATCTGAGATAACTTCTACAGAAGTGACACTTAAAAATAGGATAATAAACTTTTCTAATTTTCATTACATTAATAAATTGGAGTCATCAGTGGATCAAGGAATGATAGCTGACAGATGAAATGGATTAACGATTGAACGTTCTACAAACTACGCTGGAGCTAAAGCAGAATATTCTGGTGATGGCGCCATCAACATTCAATTAAGAATTGAATAAGGAATGATTAAGCATTAATTATCATTTTGATAATATGTCCTTGCTTATTGGAATCTACCTTAATAATTATTACAAGACTCCCTTACCCACCTTTTAGCATTATTGAATAGTCTTGACCAAGGACCGTTTTTATCCCAACAATCCGGGTGCCATGAGTATTGTACGGTGCGTACTCCCCGCTCTGGGTGTGGCATCATAATAGTAACCTTACCATCTGTTGTTGTTAAAGCAGTAATACCATCAACCGAGCCATTCGGATTTTGGGGATATTGTTCTGTAATTTTGCCATAATGATCTGAATATTGCATTGATACTAAAACATCTTGTTGTGAACCAGTCTCCGTGAAATCAACAAGACCTTCTCCATGTGCTACGGCAATAGGCATGACTGAACCTGCCATGTCTTTCAATAATACAGATGGCGAATCAACAACCTTAACTAAAGATAAGCGAGACTCAAATTGCTTAGACAGGTTTTTCTTGAATCGGGGCCAATGATCACTACCTGGAATTAATTGCTTCAACTGAGAAAACATTTGGCAACCATTGCAGATACCTAATGCAAAGGTATCTCTACGTTTAAAAAAATTTGCAAATTGCCTTCGCAAAATATCATTATACAAAATTATGCTCGCCCAACCGCGACCTGCGCCTAGAACATCACCATAGGAAAAGCCACTACAGGCAACCAAACCTATGAAGTCAGATAAATAAATACGATTTTCAAGAATATCACTCATATGAACATCAATGGAGGTAAAGCCTGCGCGATCAAATGCAATTGCCATTTCTACCTGACCATTAACTCCTTGCTCTCTCAAGATGGCTACCTTAGGTCTAGGGGTACCGACGATCGAACAGGATGCAACATATTCATCTGGATTAAAGTCTAGATTTGCATACAAACCAGGATCTTGCTTATCTAGTAACCCATCAAATTCCTGCTGTGCACAATATAAATTGTTACGTAACTTTTGCATTTGGTAACTAGTTTCCGCCCAATATCTTTGCAAGGTGATACGTGACTGATTGATAATTTGATCTCCATTAGCACTAATGATAATCTGTTGATCATTACGTAAGCTACCGATAATATGACTGCTGTATAATAATTCTTGCTTGCGCAGAATTTTTAATACATCTTTCACATCACGATGACGCACTTGTATCACTGCACCTAGTTCTTCATTAAATAATACCGATAACGTTTCACCTAAACCGCAGAGATTGACATCTAATCCAATATGAGCAGAAAAAGCCATTTCACACAATGTTATTATTAAGCCACCATCGCTACGATCATGATATGCCAACAGTAGATCATTTAGATTCATCTGCTGAATCGCAGAAAAAAATTGTTTCAATAATTCTGGATTATCTAAATCTGGCCCAGATTGACCTACTTGCTTATATACTTGTGCTAATGCAGACGCAGATAAACGATTATAGCCATGACCTAGATCGACATAAATCAAATCTGTATCACCTCGATCAGTCTTCAATTCTGGAGTACATGTTTTAACAGCATTAGTAACAGGTGCAAAAGCAGTAATGATAAGTGACAATGGCGATGTAACTGATTTTTCTTTTTTATGATCCTGCCAAACTGTTTTCATTGATAGAGAATCTTTACCAACGGGAATTGCCATGCCTAAGGCAGGACATAGATCCATACACACAGAATTTACAGTGTCATATAGTAAAGCATCTTCACCTTCATGACCACATGCAGCCATCCAATTTGCAGATAATTTTATATCTCCTAATGTAGAAATAACAGCTGCAGAAATGTTAGTAATAGCCTCACCAATTGCCATACGCCCCGATGAAGGTGCATCAATTAAGGCTAAAGGTGCACGTTCACCCATGGACATAGCTTCACCTTGATAACCATCGTAATCCGCTAACATAACAGCGCAATCTGCCACTGGTATCTGCCAAGGTCCGACCATCTGATCGCGAGCCACTAAACCTGTTACGCTTCGATCACCAATTGTAATCAAAAAACTCTTGCTAGCTACTGTAGGTAGTTTCAAGACACGCTCTAGAGCATCTTCTGCCGTAATACCCTCCAAATATAATTCTGGTTTATTAAATGTCTGATGTTTGACATCACATGACATCTTAGGTGATTTTCCTAAGAGGAGCGACAATGGTATATTTATTGGTGAATTATTATGGTTAGCATCATCAACTAATAAATACCTATCTGCGGTTGTTTCACCTACTATGGCCCAAGGACAACGTTCGCGTTCACAGATAGCCCCAAATTCATCAACTCTATCTGGATTGATTCCCAATACATAACGTTCTTGAGATTCGTTGCACCATATCTCCATTGGAGACATTATTAATTCGTCATTCGGAACTAGACGTAATTCAAATCGCCCCCCACAACCACTACCATCCACTAATTCCGGAAATGCATTTGATAAACCTCCTGCTCCAACATCATGAATTGCGATAATGGGATTTTTTCTACCTAAGGATACACAGCGATCAATTACTTCCTGACAGCGACGTTCCATCTCAGGATTGCTACGTTGCACTGACGCAAAATCCAGGCTCTCCTTACTGATACCTGAGGTAACTGATGAGGCAGAACTACCACCCAGGCCGATCATCATTCCAGGACCTCCTAATAAAATTAACTGAACCCCTGGTTGAAAGGTATTTTTCCTAATATGTTGGGGTCTAATGGAGCCTATCCCACCGGCAACCATGATAGGTTTATGGTAACCGCGTACCTCGTAGCCATCTAATGACGGCACTATAATCTCATAAGTTCGAAAATAACCACATAAGTTTGGTCTACCAAACTCATTATTAAACGCAGAACTACCTAGTGGCGCATTTAGCATAATTTCCTGTGCCGATGCTATAAATGCAGGTTTGCCGTAATTTAATTCCCATGGTTGTTTGAAATCCAAAATATTTAAATTGGAGACTGAAAAACCTGTCAATCCAGCTTTAGGTTTGGAGCCACGTCCTGTAGCCCCCTCATCACGGATTTCTCCGCCAGTACCAGTAGCTGCGCCTGAAAATGGTGAGATTGCAGTAGGATGATTGTGCGTTTCAACTTTCATGATAATATGCTGAGCTTCACGTTCATAGCAATATTCATTAGTTGCCACATCAACATGGAAACGATGGATCATTGATCCTTCAATCACTGATGAATTATCACTATAAGCAACAGTGACACCTTCGGGATTCGAAATATAGGTATTACGAATCATATCGAACAGGGTTATAGGCTGTCTTTTGCCGTCAATAATCCAATCAGCCTTGAAAATTTTATGGCGGCAATGTTCCGAGTTGGACTGAGCAAACATCATTAACTCAATATCCTTTGGATTACGTCCTATAACTGTAAAACTATCAAACAGATAATCGATTTCATCACTGGATAATGCTAAACCCATAGTCTCATTGGCCTCAAACAAAGGAGAACGAGAACTATTTAGGATATCTATTTCCAATAAAAGGCGTGATTGATCATGAATAAATAAATGATTTGCTTCATCTGCAAAATATGATACCGATTCAGTCATACGGTCATGTAGTAATAAAGAGATGCATTCGCGCCGTTCAACAGTAAGATACTTACTAGTCTTTAAAAAAAAGGCTATCCCACGTTCGATACGTAAGACATTATTAATACCAATATTGTGTATAATATTAGTTGCCTCACTAGACCATGGAGAGATGGTTCCTGAACGTGGAGTAACTAAAAATAAATGCTCATCTTTAGCTGTATTGCTACTACCGATTTCAGCCTTAAGCAACGTCTGAATAATATTTTTATCAGCAATGGATAACCTATCTTGCACTTTAGTTTCAATGAAGTATCGATATTCCGTTCTAATTTCCGTCACATCCTCAAATTTAATATGAACGGCAGCAAGTAAATTATCTAAACTAGAAGCCGAATGAGACGGAAGACCGATCATTTGTAACATACTGAGCCTAATTAACTAAATTAAAAATTATGATACTTTATATGTAATACTTACATTTGAAATCATTAAAAACTATAATTGTTATGATAAACAATAATAAAAATAAATACCGACCTAGTGTATTGCGCCACCTAGCCGTTATGATTTATGATAGCCTTTTGTTGGTATCCATATTGCTGCTTGCATCTATTCCTGCCGTAGCACTAAATTCTGGGCATGCCATTCCTCATAACCATCCAATTTTTATTATTTATTTGCTTACTGTAAGTTGTTGTTTTTACTGCTGGTTTTGGACACATGGCGGTCAAACATTAGGCATGCGTTCATGGAAAATATATATTATTAACAATAATAGACACTCCATTACCTGGACACAAGCATTTATTCGGTTCTTTGTAGCAATAATTTCATGGATACCTTTAGGCATGGGCTATTGGTGGCAATATCTGGGTAGGAACAAACTAAGCTGGCTAGATTATTTTTCTGCGACTGAATTATATACCGCTGAATAGATTTAAGGACTATCTACATCTCAGGCTTGGATAGCTTCATATACAACCCTGTACTGTTATACCTGTAAGATTCATACTGAGTGGAATTCTGATTATTTACACCCAGCGCATACTGAAATAAATTTAGTAATATCTTTTTAACATTTGATTCAAATTAAAGTTTTACTGGCTTTAATAGAATTATAATACATAGATTATACTTAATTGCTCAACCTGGAAAAATACTACCACCAACCTTGCATACTTCTACAAATGTAATGTCTTTATAATGAAAATATCATTACTGTACCGAATTATAAGTCATGTCGACATCCTGATTAAACCATTAAAAATTTAAGTATAGATATTAATATTTGAGGATGGGAAGAGTACTGTAGACAAGGATATAGTCATGGTTGCTGTAAACTGTTTGCCAGCCTTTTGAAAGTTTTATGCCTATTTTATATCTGTCAATATATCGACCCACTCCTCAAATATATTATAATCCTACTGCTTATCTGGTCTGTCGTGGATTCCAAATAAGTATACCTAAAGAAACAGACTAACATCAAAATCTAATATGCTCACCAAGAAGGGCAAAGCCTCTTGCTCAGAAAGTGTCAAAATTTCGAGTCACTTAGGAGTCAGCTATCAAATAGATCCTTTAATATTTATTAGTTCATCTCTTCTAGGTCACATTTAATATATATACGCTATTCTTCTAGTCCTTTTGATGATATTTCACAACCACTGAATTCATCAATCACGAAATTGGCATTGATAATAATTAAAAAAGGAAAGGCTGAGAAGCCACGATATCAATATAAACGCATTCGCATCTTTCAAGATTGGGCAGATCTTCAAACATTAGAATAACCTCACATATATATTACGACAGCATGTGCAATATATTATTGACAGAAAAATTAGTAATGGGTAACGATATAGTCTATTACTACTCTTATTCATTCCTGATCCATAGATTGACGATATATTTTAAATAGTTCCATAGATTTTGGATCATCCTCTATAAGGAATATCATAGAAAAAGGGCCCTTTAGCTCATTACTAAAATACAATTTCTGGTGTTTCAACTTCTTTAGATACTTCTGATAATTTCCAATATGATTATAATCCATTATCTGATACATTAAAAAGCTCAACAGCTTTAAACACAGTATATTCATCATCCTCTTCGGTACAGATATAATGCCATGGACTATTATCCCAATAAACTACTCTATAAACCGTATATTATTTGCCAATCTACAGATCTACCTCTCAGTCCGACGCACAGAGACATTCTTTCAGACGTCTCAATGAATTTTATCAGAGAAATAGTTCAAATTATTCGCTTTACATATAACCATCATGATGACCTCCGAAATGATCAGCCAGATATACTCTATCCATTACAATGATGACTGAGATTGCATGGCAAACAGTTTACTTAATTCATTTAATTAGGTCATAAGAAATATTTTTTAATGTATTTACTGCAGCGCCTGTGCATTCCCTGCCAAAATACCACGAAATGAAATAACAAGACATTGATAAAGAAACGGTTAAAATGAATCTGATATCCCACATGGCTATACTGCCTATCCTTATCATCAATATAAATACATCTTATATGCAACAGCACTCCAGAAGCGAAATTAACTTGAAGGAATCTCATGTACGGTATATTTTGAATTAAGTATATTCATATCTAGCAAAACATTACTTTGTTCATTGGTCACTGGTTCAACGAAAAATATTTATATCCAAATAATATTGGTGGTACTGTAATAAAGATCTTTTTAGACCTTTCATAATAATTTTTCTTCAGAGCTTTCATAGACTCTTTAGCAAAAATTTCAGATTAACCGTATCCCTTAATTTCATTTAAAATAGCTTAATAACTAAAATTTATAAAAATTAATGCTGTATAACAGCCTTAAGTCAAGTCAAGAGACCCAGGTCGTGCAGTGCCCTCACACACATGACAACAATATTATTAGCAATGGGTGCCACACTTTAATATGGTGATATCCAAGAACGAAAGAATCTACTATTTTAACAACTCATCGTTCTGAAAAACCACATGAACTTTCAAGACATGACGACTCTGATCATGGCGCGAGATACGCAAGTTTATTACTTTAGTTTCTTATAAATGACTAAAAATTAATTGCGTTGTTAAGACGCGCTCCATATTTAATATTTTCTAGTGGCTTATTAAAGAAAATATAAAGGTGAATATCAACATTAATTCTAAGAAATTATTAATCGGCAGCACCACCAATATATTTCGAAGAATTGTCATTTTTAATAAGACAACGCCATTATTTTAGATTCACCGAAACTAGTTCTACTATCTAAAGTGGTAAATAGATAAACAATACCAGCCACACGCACATCCCTATTATGAGGCAAATTTCGACTTGATATATAAGTATATGGAAAAACGTTAAACCATTATTAATACGCCGCGCATCCAAATAAAATTGACTCCATGCAATCTATTGCGCTTTCTTTAAGTGCAATCGTACTTTTCATGTTTTGTATAAAATAGGATCAAATAAACAGTAATTAAAGTATTATACAGGCAAACTTATCATTTAGAATGCGCACTACCTTGACTAATATTAGGGAAGGGATTAAGCATATATATTTGCTCAAGACTACAAATCAGCAGAATAACGACATGAATATCATGGGTTTAGAATTCAATATTCTGACTGTGCACAACATGTACAAGTGGATCTTGTCGTAGCTATGGCAGTCCGCGGCACAATTCATCAAATCGGTAAGAGCTTACAGGCACTACAAGTATAATAGGAGGGCACGGATAGAACCATAACTCCTCTATAAACATGCATCATCGAAATTAAAAATAATGCAACAACCGAAATGCACCATATCTCGGGGATTAAGTCATGCAACCTTCAGTACCCTCATTGATCTCAGCACCAAAACAACAAATCAAATACTAGTGAATATTACTGATCACCCGATCTAGCACTATATTAAGATGAAAATTAATGACAGAAAAATTCTTATAGATGGCATAGAACTAGCTGATCCTCTCAAAATATATTCTGGTATCGCCAAATTTAGACCCTTAGAAAATTGCTTGAGTTATCCTAGAATGGCGATGTAATAAGAATAATATTATACATATCTTCCTGCTATCAAACGTTGAAAGCTGATAATCTAAAATATTATGACAGGTGGTACCCAAAAGTTATGCACAAAAATAAAAAACAATTTCAATTACATACCTCTGAAAATGTCATGCATTTTTCTTACAGAATTTTGTAGATTTAATGTTATAGCCAGAGACTCAACAAAGTAAATTGCATAATGATCTTATTACAATCACTACGACTTAAGGCAACCTCAAAATTTTCTTAATCTTGCGAATAAAATTGAATTACAATGCAGCAAATACCTAAAAGTTGTGTTATCTCATCCTTCAATCATCTTTTAAAAAAACGGCACATTATGAGAAAAATAGCTGCAAAATTAAGTTCGCAGAGAAGAGATATCTATTTATTTTATAATCTATTTAGCTGTTCAACCTTAAATAGCGAATAACCAATTTTAGGATGAAGGTAATAAAGCAACATCTACTCAATGAAATAAAATTGCAAATAAGATAGTGATGTATAGATAAATTATCTAAATAAGTATTCTAGTAATACGCTCATAACTATAAAGAATTATTGGCAAAACTATTACGGTAATATACAGTATCTCATGTATAAATAGTATTCTCCCACGACATTACATTACCACATTACCCATGTGATGGTTCCATAATATATGTTATGAACCAGGGACCAACTTCCATATAAAAATTAGTGAAACCCTCAATGTCATGCTAAATACTTCGTCGCAATCTCGTATACATCGGATGATAAACCTTCATGCTCGGCAATAGAGGATATCGAATCTCTCATCAATTCCTGACGTCGTTCATCATACTGATGCCAAGAATTAAATGCCAGCATCTGTTTAGCTGCGACTTGTGGATTTAGCGCATCTAATACCAAAATTTGCTCTACCAAAAATTTATAACCTGAACCATCTTTTACATGAAAATTTACTGGATTATTCAAACAGAACTGACCGATTAATGATCTTACATTATTTGGATTAGTGATGGAAAACACAGGGTGTTTTATTAAACTTTTAACGCGCATTAACGTGTCTACTGAAGTTGAGAGAGCCTGAACGGCTAGCCATTTATCAACAACCTGACGATCATGCTGCCATTGTTTGAGGAAAGCACGTAGGGCAGACTCACACTCTGGACCTGGATGTGAAACTAATAAACTCAAACCAGCAAGCATATCTGTCATATTATCAGTCTGTTTCATCTGCATGAGACAACGCTGCATTTGCATTGGATCTCCTATCGCCATTAAATAATCTAAACAAATATTTTTTAAGCTACGATTTGCCATGTCCTCAGCATTAAATTGATAAGATTCTATAACGTTACAATTTATATATATTTCAATGAATCTATCTTTAAATATAGTTGCTAACGATTTTTTTAAAAATTCACATGATACATGTATAGCATCTACATCGGCTGGTTGGCTTTGTAATGCCAAATAATTTTCGTTTGGTAACTCTAACATTTTAGCAACCAGAGCGGGATTACATTTCGCTTTGTAGAATAATATTTCTATTTGATCCTGTAAAAGAGTAGGAAGCACTAACCTCATCTGCGTTTGGATATTATGAACAAAATTCATTAATACATTGATGAATAATTTCTGACCTGCATCCCATTTATTAAAATTATCTACATCATTGGACATCAAGAAAGCTAACTCTTCATTAGAACGTTTGTATAGCATATTGACAGGGGCTGAGAAATTACGCAATAGTGATATGATAGGCTTCTTTATTACATTTATGAATGTAAATGTTTGTTTATCATTTAGCAAAGACAACACCCTGGTATCACCATTAAAGATGGTATTCTCACCTTGAAGCTGCATGGGTATTGCCTGCCCATCATTATCTAATAGTCCTATTGCCAATGGCATCATAAATGCATGCTTTTTTGATTGATCTGGTGTATTCAGGCAGTTCTGCTTTATAATTAATTCAAAAATATGGTTTTTCATATTATAGGATGTGTCTACGGTTAGCTCCGGTGTACCTGCCTGAGAATACCAAAGCTTAAATTGATTTAAATCAATATCATTAGCATCTTCCATAGCCTCAATAAAATTATCCGTTGTGACAGCCTGACCGTCATGGCGAGTAAAATATAAATCTGTTCCATGCCTGAAACCAGCCTCACCAACGATAGTCTTAATCATTCCTACTACCTCAGCTCCTTTTTCATAAATAGTAGCAGTATAAAAATTGCTGATTTCTATATATGATGTAGGTCTGACCGGGTGGGCCATCGGACCCGCATCTTCAGCAAACTGTATTCTACGTAGCTCATTAACATTATCAATACGCTGGACGGCATGAGAATTTAAATCCGCACTAAATTGGTGCTCGCGCAAAACGGTAAAACCTTCTTTTAAGCTTAATTGAAACCAGTCTCGACACGTAATTCTATTTCCTGACCAATTATGTAAATACTCATGACCGATAATACTCTGGATTGAAAAATAATCTTCATCAGTAGACGTTTCCGGTGTTGCTAAAGCGCAGGCAGAATTAAAAATATTGAGCCCCTTATTTTCCATCGCGCCCATATTAAAGTCATTAACCGCAACGATCATGTAAACATCTAAATCGTACTCTCTACCATAGGTATTTTCGTCCCACTCCATGGATTGCTTTAATGAAACCAAGGCATGATCACACTTATGGCTGTTATCATGTTCGACATAGATTCGTAATGTTACGTTGCGTCCCGATGCGGTAATAAACGTATCCTGATGATAGGATAAATCACCTGCTACTAACGCGAATAAGTAACTCGGTTTGGGATGTGGATCATGCCAACAAAACCAATGCTGTCCATCCTTCCACACACCTTGTTCCTGCAAATTTCCATTTGACAATATTACTGGCCATTGCCGCTTATCGGCTAAGACATACACAGTATATACAGCCATCACATCCGGCCTATCTGGATAATAAGTTATGTGTCTAAAGCCCTGCGATTCACACTGAGTACATAACAAGTTCCCTGAATAATATAAACCTTCTAAAGTAGTATTGTGATTGGGATGAACCATAGTAACTATCTCTAACTTAAATTCGTCAGACACCGAAACAAGTGACAATCTTTTATTAGTACGCTCAAATTCATTACTTCGTAACAATCGACCATCGAGTTTAATTGAAATTAATTCCAAACATTCGCCATCTAATATACAAACACTACTGGAGCCATTTGGATTTTTTTTCATGGATAAAAGACTGGTGACACGCGTATTTATAGCATCTAATTCAAATTGCAGATTTACATTTTTCACCAAAAAATTCGGCACTTGATAATCAGATAGTAATGTTTCTTCAGGTGTATCAGATATAGACATCGCTCAACTCAATAAATTTAAAAATCATCTAAACTTTTAATTGGCCATACCTCATACGCAGGAGTCTCATATGGATGTGCTTCCATCAAAGATGTTATGACAGTCTTTATAAATTTTTCTGCACAAACCACCTCTATGCGGTATTCCGCAATTTGTTCAAGATGATTTTGCATACCAATATAAGGATGGCTGCCATTTAATGGTCTAAATTGTCCTATTCCTAGTATTTCCCATGAGCAACTATCGTAAAGTCTATATTTACCCCCACCAGCACAAAATATTGCTTGTTTTACAAATTCCTTATGGTTTTCAGGCACAAAAAATATTTTTTTATACATAGCCAAAAGAATATTCTATATTTGCTTTACAATACTGTAAGTATAAAGCTGTATACAATATTCATTAAAATTATATCACACACGTCATATCTCCCGCCAAAATCACCCAATTATTACCAAATCAAATAACACTTATTCTAATAACTAAATAATGTATATACCATCAACATATCATAAATTGCACATATATTTAATATGCAAAATATAGATGATTCATACATCACCCATTGGGGGGTTGTGTATTCATAGTAATTTATTAATTAGTTACTAATAAAAAACACATTTTACAATATCTACATAATAAAGTTTCAGGAATATGGCAAAGTTACACCCCGCTGACGTTGATATTTGCCACATTTATCTGCATATGATGTTTCACATACTTCGTCAGATTCAAAAAATAGCATCTGAGCTACGCCTTCATTTGCATATATTTTTGCTGGTAGCGGAGTAGTATTAGAAAACTCCAATGTTACTTGTCCTTCCCATTCTGGCTCCAGCGGAGTTACGTTAACAATAATTCCGCAACGAGCGTAGGTAGATTTGCCTAAACAGATAGTTAAAATATGACGTGGTATCTTAAATGTTTCTATTGTACGAGCCAATGCGAATGAATTTGGTGGTATGATACATTCATCAGATTTGATATCAACAAAGCTACTTGAATCAAAGTTTTTAGGATCTACAATTGCTGAATTAATATTAGTAAATATCTTAAATTCTGTTGAGCAGCGTACATCATATCCATAGCTAGAGGTACCGTAGGAGATCACTTCGCCGTTACCATGATTATTATTGACCTGTATAGGCTCGAATGGCGTAATCATATTTTCCCGTTCCGCCATTCTACGAATCCATTTATCTGCTTTGATACTCATATTACAACTACTTTGCTATATTCTTTATATATAAAACTTGATTTAATGCCAATTAATCATTTTTTACAAAAACATTTGGTAAAATTGTAGTAAATGATTCACTTTGGATTGCCAATTGGGATGCGGTACGACTAGCAATAGCTCGATAAACATGTGCGATATTACTGCCCGGATCATTGATGACAGTTGGGTGCCCCCCATCGGAACCTTTACGTATCTCTATATCTAAAGGTACCTTACCTAGTAATTTGACGCCGTATTGATCAGACATTTCATCGCCACCACCAGAACCAAAAAGATGCTCTTCATATCCACATTGATTGCAAATATGAGTACTCATATTCTCAATTATACCTAACACAGGTACTTTAACTTTCCCAAACATCTTTAAAGCTTTACGTGCATCTAATAATGATATATCTTGCGGTGTTGTTATAATCACAGAACCACTGACTGGAACTTTCTGAGATAATGTTAACTGAATGTCTCCGGTACCAGGAGGCAAATCAATTACTAGATAATCTAATTCCCTCCAATTAGTATCACTTAACATTTGCTGCAATGCTTGAGTAACCATTGGTCCACGCCATATCATAGGCTCTTCCTCATCTATCAAATAACCAATCGACATGCTTTGTATCCCATAGCTCTCAATAGGTTCAATTGACTTACCATCACCAGATTCAGGGCGCTGCGCAATCCCTAACATGCGAGGTTGACTGGGACCATAGATATCTGCATCTAACAAACCAACTATGGCACCCTCTGCAGCCAAAGATAATGCTAAATTTACCGATGTAGTTGATTTGCCAACACCACCTTTACCAGATGCTACTGCAATAATATTTTTTATATCTTTTAGAGCTGCTACACCTTGTTGCACCCTATGCTTAATAATTTTCGATTTTACCTCAACTATTACCTCCACTCGCAGCTGCCCTCGTAGTATGTTTACTAGATCAGATTGCATATCATGTAAATAACTTTTGGCTGGGTATCCTAAAGTAATGACAATATTAAGAATTTGTTTGTCTAGATCAATATCCAATTTAGCCTTGACCTCTCCTAACGTCATTAGAGTTACAGGATCTTGGTAGTTATGGATCAATTGTTCAATTTGGAACAGGTTTAGCATTAAATTTACCTTTATATTCAAATTTACACAGTACTAAAATCTACAACTGTAATTCTTATACTAGATAACTATGCTACATCATCCATATATAAAAAGATTGTACAATCATAAGTTGCATGAGCATGATAAGCATCAAAACAGACACGAGAATTTTATGGGCATGATCATCGCCAATGATAGTATCTCCAATAAAATATACTCTTCAGGAGCTTCATCACCGATATTAATATCTAATCTCAGATATTTTCAGACAAGAAATATATTGTTTAAAGACTTCATACTAATACACCACGCATTATGGTGATTATAAAATTTTGTGAATATATGACGAAATGGCAGAAGGCATAGCGTGATTAATTCACATAGCAAATTATGCAATCTTCAGACATGATGGTTCTGCAAACAAATAACTTCATAATATTGCACAGTTATCTCTTTTAATTATTGAAATCAGGCAATCATAAATTGCCATATCACCCTAAGTAGTATCCTTATATATCGACATACACTACTGATCAGATCATCTGGATAATTATTTAATTTAGTTAAAAATCTAATATCTAACTTTATAATAACAAAGTTACATTAAATGCTACGATAAAACTATACACCCCAAAATTATTGTTCAGTTAAAATCCCAAACGCCACAATAAAGTTTTCACAAAATATTAGTATGACATTTATTACTTACATACAATAATTCAAATTTTTCAAAACTATATTAGTTCGCCTACAATCCAGAATATTAGATTTAGTATTTAGTCAAATTTATTAAAGAAGTACTGCATTGTACATATCAACCTAATAATTAATATAAGATTAATTAAGGATGAAATAACATCATATTTTGCTGGAATAACTAGACCTGGTTCAAATCAGCCTAGTTATCATCTAAAAGACAGCCTTATGAGAACTATAATATTATATATAGGCAAAATCCCATCATAAATGACTACAATAGTTCAAGATATTATATTTATTAGTCATTAGATGATTGATACTGATCTTATCTATTTAATGACAGATTTCACCAGAGATAATAATATGAAATTGTAATTGAGATTTACTTAAATTTGCATACACCTTGAAACAATAGATAATACTTCCTCCTAATTGCCCGAGATGTTAGATATCTAAAGCCATAATATTAGGCATATGATGTTAGTAATATCGAATATGAAGATATTGAATTCAGTATGAGCATATTTTATATTTTACACTCCATGAAATTATTTAATCAAAAAATTGGATTGGTCACCAGATCAAATAAGGAAATAAATAACTACTATAATTTTAAATGGGCCATCATTTAAAATAAATGCCATACTACTTTCTATTATAATGTAACTTAATATTGAAAAGCTTGGCCACAAATTAAATACCAGTTAATTTTAGGTATTTTGTCATACAATTACGAAGATGATTGGTAGAGATCAGCCTATACATATAAAGAAAGCAGACTTTAAGTAAAAACACATAATGATGTATTACGCAATTTAAATTAATAATTTAGCAAAAAAATCATCGGGACCCAATCGGAGCATTGTAATAAGGATAGTTTCTATAACCTATTTCTGATATCTTAAACGGCACGATTAAGTGTAGTTGTAGGTAACATTCATGAAAAGAAAGATTTTAGTTACAAGTGCTCTACCATACGCTAATGGTTCCATTCACCTTGGCCATTTAGTTGAATATATACAAACTGACATTTGGGTACGCTTCCAAAAAATGTGTGGGCATGAAGTCCATTATGTATGTGCCGATGACGCTCATGGAACACCTATCATGCTACAAGCACAAAATAGAAATATTACACCTGAACAACTTATTGCTGAAATGAAGAAAGAACACCAGGATGACTTTGCCGATTTTACCATCAGTTTTGATAATTACCATAGCACTCATAGCCCTGAAAATCAAGCATTAGCTAACCAAATTTATTTTGCCAACAAGGAGGCTGGCCACATTACTACACGTATTATCAGTCAAGCCTACGATTCCTCAAAAAAAATGTTTTTACCCGATCGTTTTATTCGTGGTAAATGTCCAAAATGTAATACCAGCGATCAATATGGAGATAACTGTGAAGCTTGCGGTGCTACATATACTTCAACAGAACTAAAAGATCCCATATCAGCTCTATCAAATACGACGCCAATCACCAAAAATTCAAAACACTATTTTTTTAAACTAGGTAATTTTAAAAATGATCTCAGAAAATGGATAAAAGGTGGACACCTACAAAATGAGGTGATAAATAAATTGGATGAATGGTTTGAAAGTGGCTTACAGGACTGGGATATATCACGTGATGCTCCTTACTTTGGGTTTGAAATTCCCAACTCCTCAGGAAAATTTTTTTATGTATGGCTGGATGCTCCAATTGGATACATTGCCAGCTTTAAAAATTATTGCGCTGGTAATAATATAGATTTTGATGAATACATGCATCCTGACAGCACTACTGAAATGATACATTTTATAGGCAAAGATATTATATATTTCCATGCCTTATTTTGGCCGGCAATACTAAAGGGCGCAGGCTTTCGCTTGCCAAATTATATTTTCACTCATGGATTTTTAACAATAGACGGCAAAAAAATGTCTAAATCACGTGGTACCTTTATTAAAGCACGCACTTACCTTAATCATCTAGATTCAGAATACTTACGTTATTACTATGCATCTAAATTAAGTGCAGGAATTGATGACATAGATCTTAACTTCGAGGATTTCCAGAACAAGATTAATTCCGATTTGGTTGGCAAAGTAGTAAACATTGCTAGTCGTTGTGCTAGTTTCATAAGAAAGCACTTTGATAATGAATTATCGGGTTTTCTATCAGAACCAGCATTATTCAATGAATTTAACAATCAATCTGACACTATTAAACAAAATTTCGAAAATTGTGAATTCCATCGCAGTATTAATAATATTATGGCTCTAGCAAATAAAGCAAATCAATATATTGATGAAAAAAAACCATGGATTTTAGCCAAAAATACTAGCCAAAATGTGCATGTACATAATATATGCACCATGGGCATAAACCTATTTCGTATATTAATGATTTATTTAAAACCCATCCTACCACGAACTTCAATACAAGTTGAAGTATTTTTAAATATTAAAACCATGCAATGGGACGACATCTCCATACCACTGCTATCACATAAGATTAATGAATTTCGACCACTGATAACACGCATTGAATCAAATAAGATTCAGGCCATTATTGATAATTCAAAACAAACCTGATCTAAGACATGACCTCGGATAAAATTTCGATAGTCGTGAACCTATTTTTGCCTAAATATGGCTTTCAAGAATCTACAAAAATGAATATGCGCGTCGATGATATGATTAATGCTGAACACATTAATGGCGCTGATAAATTATTAATTTTGACATTATATGGGTAGTAAAAAACAAATTTTTATTGAAATCAGACTATATTTATATTACCGAGAAATTAATTAATAAGAAAAAGCAATAATTTACAATTTGCCATAAAAGGAAATATGCTTTATTTTATCCGAAAATAATAATACTAAAAGTGGGTTCCAATAATAAGACCTATCTATATTTCATACTGATAATGAAACAGAAGTAGTAATACAAATTAAATAATATCGACAAAGGTTGTAAAAATATTAGCCCATCCACCAAAATTGTCATAATATTATCAAGTGAATGAGAAAATATTTCCTCAATCCATTTTTTATGAACACATGTAAGTTAATATATCTCTGTAATCTATTCTCTAAAAATCCTTGCTCCACGTTTAATTTACCATAATTTATATTGGTACTACAATTGTTCCGATAGATCCAAACAACTTATTGTACACATGAATTATGAATCGAAAAAGAAAGTTATAAATAATATCGTAATTAACTGGTCTTTACACCGGCATCCACCATTTTATGGTATACACATTTCTATTAAAGTACTGCCATCATCAAACTAAATATTAATTTTCCAACATTTGGAAGCTCATAGTCTATAAAAAAGTTTGACATTATTTAAATTTAATTGAAAAAATATAATGATTTCAATGATGATAAATCTATTACAACATATAAAATATTATTGTGACGATTCAATATATAGTCTCCACACGGGTAGGATTATATTAATGGTATGCCAAGGATTCCATAGAAAAATTTATCGTGAAAATGCAATTTTGTTAGCCCAAATTATATATACAACAATTAATATATTCGAAAACAGTTATTTTTCAGAAGTCATATTAGATAGCCATAAGTCACTACCTTGCCTATGGGCTAGGTTTCTGCGAAATAGAAGACATTTAGTTAAAACTAGATCCGAAGGTTAATCATGCAACCATTAATCGTTGGATCATAGAATTTGCACCCATCTTAGAGCATAACTTAAGACTTAAAAAAACAGGCATCTTATCCATGACATATGGACGAGACCTGTATCAAAATATAAGGTGAGTGATTATACTGCTATCGCGTGCAGTAAGCTAAAAGATATCATAGGCTGCTATATAGGATTAAAGCATCATAAAGAAGTATCTAAAGCCTCTCTCAATAAGGATATCCCCTCTCCCAAAAAATGGCTTACTAGATAGGAGGGTGATTGATGTAAGCAGTGCGAATCATGCAGCAATAGATGTAACAACTGTACAGCTGTGGTTGTCATGAATTTTTATGTTGTTTTTAATTGAAATATTGGACGTTAAACACCTCAATAATATTATTGAACAAGGCTTAACGTCGAGCGAACAAAACGATGCGTCAAACGCTAGTCTCAAAATTATTTAAAGGCACTTAAGATATTCTCCATGTTAAAATATGGAACATGATTAAACGCCAAACAATAAATATTGCAAGGACAAACACATTCGAAAAATGTTAAGCACTCGCGGAATAGTTATGCTCGTGAATCAGCACATCTACCTCGTCTATAACTTTACGATAGAACCACTTCTAATACCGTTAATATAATGTTAAATATCAAATTATATATAAATATATAAGATTCATAGACAAAATATATATTCTTGCATCTATTGGACTGCTCGCAAAGAAAATACATATAGGACCTATAGGTAATAATCTCCGGCATCACTACAATACATATTGAGATATGTGGCCATATAGATATTAGTAAATATGTGCCTCATTAAAATCTATCTACCCTTGTTAGATATCTCCCCATTCACCAATCACGATTTCTACATTATAATGATCAATTATATATTTACTAAACCCTGTATAGATTAGCTAGCACTAAAATAACAAACTTATCTAGAATGAAAGATGCGGATAATAAGATGATTTATTTATGCAAAATTTGTTGTAATTTACTTTCCTATATTTTCGCTCTGAGATGGAGGGCGACAAATCGCAAATCTTTCTCAGCATTTTCTAGACAACTGATCCCTCCAGGTGATGGAGTTATATGAAAAATAATACCATTTTCAGGATTTATTTTTGCTGCACCTAATATTAATTTCAATTGCTTTTTGTCAATTAGTTGGGGCTTAATTCACCGAAACCACTTGCGAAGGTGATGTCATTTAATCGCAAAGATGATATTATTTTGAGAATGGATTTCAGGAAAAAATATCGTCTCAAAATTGGTATTTCAAACAAAAAGTTCCTGAAAATATAATTACGAACATCATTCACTTTTAATAAATCCAAAAATACGAATAGCACATGACTATTTAGTCGTAACACCTTTAAAAATTCAAAGAATGTACCGATATAATAACGTTCTAACAATGGTAATAACAAAGCGGTTGGTCCAAATCTAGTTTTGCCTTTAATTAATACATCTGGATCGCCATGTATGGATGCGAAAGGAAGTGTATCATTTTGTACCGTATATACTTTACCATTAAAAACTTTAGGAGTGAAGTAGAAATTACCTGCAACTGAGAGGCATGAGAATTCAAGACTATAGCCCATTTAATGAGCAAACAATAGACTATGACCGCCAGCTGAGACCATAACAGTCCTGGATTCAATGATCTTCCCCTTAGTATAAATTGTAAATAATCCCTTGTCTCTCACTATTTTTCAACATAATAATTAAACAATATTTGTAAATGTTTATCTGCTTATTTATTAAATTCCATAATAAAAGATTTCGATAACTGATTGAAATCTACAGCGCTATATTCATCCGGACAAGCCAGGGCTATACAGGGTTCCGGTCTGAATTTACCATTTATTATTACAACTTTAGACTCAATTTCTGCTATCTGTTCCTTTTCCAATAATTGCATTGTTGGAAAAATTTATGAAAAATTTCAAAACATTTACGCAGTAATTGACATTCGCTTTCACCAACACCTATCGCCATCTTAGGATATCTAAATATCACACGCTCCCTATTCTGAATGGTATCAGTATAATGAACTATCATCTCTGCAGCTGCTTTTACCTTAATCGCTTTTTCCAAGGTATAACTAGTTTCAATATCTCCAAAATGTAAGGTCTGACTATTATTTTGTCCATGGGAGTTAACTTTAGACACTGCATTATATTGTTCAATTGGAACGATATCACGAAGATTTGTATATTCTGCTAATAAATAAAATAATGCCGTACCACAAACACCGCCCCCACAATAACAACTTGGTGCACCTGTTTAGTCATATTTACATCCACACTTAATTACAGTAAATATTAAGAAATAACCGATAACCACGTATTAGATATATTTGGATAATGAAGGATATACCATAATGTGATATCTCCTCATCTAGAGATATCATTATCTCATATTAATACAAGTGTATTCCCCTAAATAAAATATAGACTAATTAAGGTATAATGTGATTATGTAAATGTGTCAGAATACATTTGATGAATTGTCTTCCTAATATATTTATCTCTCACCTATCTATTTCTCTATATATGTTAATCCTGGTCTCAATCGAGGGCTACCCCTGTAATACACAAAATATTTTCTCACTTATATTGCTTTTAATATATTAGTACTGTGATGAGTTTGTATGCCTTATTAAGCAGAAAGCAATAGGAAATACATATGAAATGATGTAGGAGTGCATATAAAAATATCATACTCTAGATAACATGAGTAATATTAACCATTCCTGCCACGCAATAAATACGTTAACTCCATAACAACTATTTACCCCCTTTTCATAATAACCACAATGACGCAACATACTGCGTGAGGAACTCACTCTAACCAAAATATATAATATTATCCTTATCCTGATTTCAACATTCTCTAATTCAGCAAATTAAATATCTCTATAATATCTGAGAACCCATAGAGTATTTTCAATATTTATTAAGGCTAATATCAAATTATTTTCTAGAACATCTATATAAATTTTGGTTGCGAATTTATTGCAATGGATACAAATCTATATCCTTGTATCCTTTAAAAAATGACCGCTGATATCAATTACGTATTAGTACGCAATGACAACCTGCTTAAACATAGGTTCATGTGCTTTTATAGGTGAAGGCATCCACTTAAATATTTAACTTAGGCTATTAATCTAGGTCAATATATTATTCTAATTTAGAATCGGTATAATTATTATAAAGCACGACCTAATATATATTTAGGAAATGAGGAATTGCAATTATTTAATTATAATTCCTCCTTCACTTAAAATATCGTATATTTTATATTACTCGAAAGGAACCATGTTATGAGATATATTTTACTGCACGAAAATTAAAATTTCATTCTAGACAGAGAGCCATATTCTATGAATATCCATATCATTTTGCTAGATATAAAAATTTGATGCCATAAAATAACCCATAGCTTTAATTTGTAGATATATAATAAATTTTTCCACAATGAATAATTGTTATATAAAATTCAACCTAGAATAGATAATAATCATATCATTCATAAATTGATAATTTAAGAAGTGCCCTGATTTAAATTTAAAAAATAAATATAAGTAGACGTCAATTAGACAGTCAAATTTAATACCAATACTCTATTCCAAAATATGACGTCTACGTGTCAGCCGTTGGCTAATTTACCAAATAGAAATTCATTTGCCAAGGGACGTTTAATATATTATCTCACAAGCCTGGCTATTTATCAACCCCGATATATACTCGTCGTATCAATGATTAGGCCAATCATTGATATGCTTCATCATCAAATTTTAACGTTACATCCTTGTATTCAAATAACATTGCAAGATCAAACACCACCTTATTTACTACACATAATACAGCTTATAAAGACAATATCTTAAATTTAATAATACCATCAAGCCTATTCCCAAATTCAGGAGTAAAATATTGATTAATAGATTACAAACCATCCATATGACAATCTTACTTGGTGAATCCCATCAATAAGAGACCCATCTCCTGGACCAAGGCATTGCTAGTACCACTTAATCCAATAATAAGACGGAATATGAATGCTTAGTAATAGTTTCTATCAATAATTTGCCTTGGTCATAACTAATACGGACTGGCAGCACACTAATTGAACATGAAACCGTATGTATACTCCGACATGTCAAAAATAATGAGCTCAACACTAAAATTATGCGCCAATTGACGTGATACCTTAGTTTCACCAACACCAGTGGGACCTACAAAGAAAAATGCAACCATTAGATTTTTTAGATGCCATAAGTCTGATGCAGACATCTTAATCGATGGAATTAGTGCTGAGATTACGCTGTCTTGACCGCAAACCACGAACCTTAGATTCTCCTCCAGATTACGAAAGCTATCTTTATCAACAATACTTACAGTCGTTGCTGAAATACGGGCTATTTTAGCTATGATAACTTGCACGTCCCTGATACCAATAATTTTTCGCGTTTATATTCAGATAAAACACATTGCGTTGCACCCACCTCATCTAATGCATGAATTGTCTTATCAGGTAAAAACTATTATTAATATATAGTTCAGACGACTCTGCTACTGGAACTAAAGCGGCATTAGTATGCATCACATCCTGATATCTTTTTAAGCTGGACTTTAAATCTTCCCAATATACTGTATAGTATCTACTACTGATAGTTCCAGTATATGAATTTTCTGAAAACATCTAGCCAAAGCATTGTCATACTCAAAAAATACAACTATATTCCTGGAAAATGGTTGATCCCATATATTTAAGATCACCACTAACCAAAAATAGCTTCAGTAGATTAGCAGAATTCATGGAGCTATCACCTACTGAATCAGCGCCAATTGCCGTATGAATTTCATCAATAGATGAAATGGCATTGTTTTTATGCTTGATTGTACCTAATGATGCTTTCAAAAGTTTCTCAAAATCACCGTAATATTTTGTGTCTGCAACTAAGGCACCGATATCCAAAGAATGAATAAAATAATTTTCTAGAATTGCAGGAGCATACCCATCAACAATTCGTTTATCCAATCCCTCTACTGATGCAGTCCTGCAGACTACTGTTTCATCTACAAATAACGGATGATTTTTCTACGTCAACACAAGATCTGTAAAGTATGCTCAATCTTATAGGTACGCCCAATTAATGGATTTAAATTTCCTTCCATCTCTAATACATTTAGATTGGTCAGATACAAGTCTAATGAACGTTCCCTATCTTCAGATAATCTTAATTTGGTTGAAGTATTATCAATCTCAATCATATTATTAATATCAATGTAGCTAATGGAATTAACCACATCCAAACGCGTAATATCCTGCTTTAAAAAATAAGCGCTCGTGCTTGCTGCTCCGGAAAAATAAATACTAATATATCAAACACCTATGACTTCATTGCCAACTAAAGATTGTACATACATCACAATACGTTGTAATATTTTCTGCAATGATAAAGTCGGCCGAATTTTACGCTTAATAGCACCAGACAATGCAGACAATCCATTAGATAAAAATCATTGAAATATTGACGTAAATTACCCATATCAACTGCACAATCTTTTACACCACAATACTTGAATATCTTCAAGAGATGCTAATAATAAATACTCGACAGTAAAAATCAATGAGAGCGTTACGAACATCATTAAATTCCCAACTTAACGTGTGTTCAAGTTCTTTAATTGATATTTTGGTTGATACCTTATAACCTCCCCACCCTCTGATGATCGAAAGTTACCATCCCTGATTCATCGCACATTGCAATGGATGACCATATTTATGAGCATAGATATTTGCCTATTTTAAATTAGTTCCAGACATTTAAAAAAAATAAAAATACCGCATAACCCCTGTCCTTTAGTGTGTAACTTTAACATCCTTTGTGTAGCTCGCCCACGATACATAACAAAAATCATTCTAATACTTCCATCACAACATTCATCGGATGTACAATCATCATTTAGCATTAAAACCTGAGATGTAGGAGGTTCTTGCAACTTCAGCTTTGACAATGAAACAGCCTATTGATTTTTATTACATCTATCTGAATCGGACACATTAATCATAATTGCTATTTGCTCGCCCGAGATAGTAATTTTTGCAGATCACCACTTTCATGCATTTCCATTATAATGTCACAACCTCCCACTAAAGATTTATTAACATAAAGTTGAGGAAATGTAGGCCAATCAGCATAACGATGCAGATTCTCACGTACTTCCGATTCCGCTAATACATTAACAAAAGCAAATTCTGCACCACATAAAGATAATACTCGTGAAACTTTACTAGAAAAACCACATTGCGGAGATTCAGGCGTTCCCTTCATGAATAAGATAATTAAATTAGACTCAACTATCTGTTTAATATGTTCCATTATATCCATTTTATATACCTTTTAGAATAAATTTTGAAACCTTGGACAATTGGTGAAAGAATTCACCTAAATCCTGTCAATACAAATATTGTAATAATTATATTTGAAACTGTAATAAGCCAAGTATACCTTCTAAGCCACAATAATTTATTGCTGTATTAGCCTTTTGTTGCACTATAGACTCAGCATGATAAGCTACACCCATACCTGCTTCATTCATCATTAACAAATCGTTAGAACCATCTCCTATTGCGACGGCTTGCCTTGGATGAATATCTAACTTATCACAATATTCTAATAAAAGATCGGCCTTAGTCTGAGCATCACATATATCTCCTATCACTTCACCTGTTAAACGGCCATTATATTCACCTAAGGTATTAGCCATCGAAAAATCCAAACCTAGTTGTCGTTTCAATCGATCAGTAAAAAACGTGAAACCACCTGAAACAAGAGCTGTCTTAATATTTCTTTGCCGCAGCCTTTTCAACATAATTTTTGACCCAATATTAAGTTGTAATCGCTCCAGATAGACGCGCTTCAATACATTAACATCAACCCCTTTCAATAATGACACCCGTTGCCGCAATGAGGTTTGAAAATCAATTTCCCCACGCATTGCAGCTTTTGTGATGTTTGATACCTGTAATTTTAAATTGACAAAACCTGCAATTTCATTAATACATTCAATATTAATTAGAGTTGAATCCATATCCATCACTAACAACTTGGTTTCTTTCGGCTCAAATATAATTGGTATTACATTAATATCAAAGTCAAAATTACTTCTTATCATCTGTAAATTACTGGCAGTAATACGAAATAATTCAACTACAGCATAGTCATTATTTATCTTCACAGTACCTTGTAATTTTACAGCGATGTCCTTAGCTGCATGAATAGTAAGATTAGATCCTTGTAACACCATTTGTCTCATGAATAATCATAAAATGTAGAAAAATTAAGGACCAGAACTAAGTAATCCGTTTCTCCAAAGAGGGCCCAATTATTTAGTCATATATCTAAGATTGTTATCTAAATTAAAACGATCCACACTCACCATAATTTCATCTTCTGCTTCATCTATATTAACCCAACCTGCAATATTTACCCATTTGTCTCTCTCTAAATCCTTATAATTGTCAAAGAAGTGTGATATTTGATCTAATAAAAATTCCGGTACATCTTTTAAATCTTTTACGTTCCTATACATCTCATCATGAGGCACAGCAATAATTTTTGAATCTTCGCCAGATTCATCAGTCATTTTTAACATACCAACGGGTCTACACTGAATAACTGAGCCACTAATCAAAGCATAAGGACTGACTACTAATGCATCAGTAGGATCACCATCACCAGATAATGTATGGGGCACATATCCGTAGTTGCAAGGATAGAACATCGCTGTATTCATAAATCGATCAACAAATAATGCACCAGTCTCCTTGTCTATTTCATATTTAACTGGATCAGAATGAGAAGGAATTTCAATGATGACATTAATATTTTTTGGTGGATTTACACCCGAGCCAACCCTTTCAATATTCATATTCATTCACTCCATAAATTACGGACTTTAGATGTAACCAATGGTTTATTCACATAAATGGCTAATGCATATAACAAATTATAATTTAGTGGACTGGGATCATATTGAAATCCGATTTACTCACACCACAATCAGGACATTTCCAATCATCGGGAATATCTTCCCAACATGTTCCTGTGGCTATGCCTTCTTCTGGTATGCCCTTTTTCTCATCATAAACAAACCCACAAATTGAACAGATCCATCTTTTCACCGTTACATCCTCAAAATTTGTTGATTTTACAGATTAAGACTATAGTCGCCGTAAATAAATATCATCAGAAATATCTAGTTGCGATTATCTACTGACCATTACTTTTCTAGCTACTCTCCCAACTCACGAAAAGAATACCATAGTACATGATACCTGAAATAATTACTAAGAATACTATATCAAAAAATAATGCTCTCAGAAAATGCTAATTATAACTGAAGAAAGTCACACATAACCAGACAATGCCAGCACCCAGTGCGCATGAATAAAGATATGATAACATCAACCTCGCATATAAATTTCAGCAATGATCATGGTTGTTAAGTGTACTTCAATAATCTACCAAAGAGCAAAGACTGATCTTAAAGCTTAATAAGATTAGCTACATATAAATCAATGCTATTTCATAATAATTAAATTTGTTTTATAATGCCTTATATTAACACTAACAACAGAGTTAGCAAACATAATTTAAATGAACAATCTAGTAATGATAACTCCCAAGTTAAATATATTTTTGGACCTACAAAACAATTAAATAAAAATAAATGGATTTCCATTATTTAATTTATCTGTTGCAATTCATTGGTCTTGCTGAATTTAGTACCTACTTATGGTAAACGCTTCAATCATAAAATTATAGAATCCAGAATTATCATAAAATATTATTGCCTGGTTGAATAATATAGAACATATGTGATTTTTGTAAAATGATATTATGTTTATCTCATATAACATTCCAGACTAGAATACGTCAGTTTAATGAAATCAGCACCTAATATTTTGGTTTGCCATGATATAATTTGCAAAAGTTGAAAGAATTATATCCAAATAATCTCCTACAATATAAATCATAACTCCTATATTTCTCTTAATTTTGGATTAGGCACTACATATCCCTTATGTTAAATGTCTTTTTTTCAAAAATTATAGTTGTAGGAAAGCAATATGATTGTAAAACTATAACACCTCTTTAAAGGACACGTTAAGACGATGAGATATTCATGATATCTCAAATTTCAACTGAAATATCGATAATATTATTTTAAATAAAGTCATTGACAAAAATAATTAACCATTAATTAAGAAAAGCTAACCATTATCAATGATATCGAAAGTAACAATCACCGCAAGTAGCTGCAGATATAGTCTTATGTTTTACATAATATCTTACGATATTATCGTCAATCAATAAAATCATGACAGTATTTTTAATCGATCAGCACAACATCAAGTACCCCGATGATATGATGTCGATATAGATGATATATGTCCATATCTTTCCTAGAAGTATTCACCTGCTATAAATTTATTCTTATAAAAGGATATATAGGTCTGGACTGTATCTTAGATAGTACCTATAAATGATAATTCACCTTTCATCCAATAACATCAGCACATTTATGGAAAATAATTATCAATATTATTTTTATATGATCTATGAATCAAGGCTATATATTCATGATAAATACATTTAAATATGTACAAAAATTTGTTTTATGTAATTAAGATCTATATGATAATGATTATTATTTAGATTTATAATATAATTCTCAATGTATTTACAATCCTTATCCTCATTACATCCAGGACAAATTGCTACTGTACAAGCTATACGTGTCTATTCTACTGGTTTCCATTTCCGACTGAGTGCACTTGGATTTAAATTAGGCAAAAAACTGCTTGTTATTCGTATTGCCCCACTAAATGGACCTATACACTTAAGGATAGGCAATACTGAGATTATGTTAAGACGGAATGATGCTAATATGATTGAGGTTTCATCTTGAAACGTATCGCACTGGTTGGAATGCCTAATACAGGCAAATCTACTCTTTTTAACAGAATGTCTGGTGCTAGGGCCAAGGTAGCCAACTGGCCAGGCGTCACAGTTAATCTACTTTCCGCCAAGATCTTACTTGCTGGAAGCATGGTAGAGTTAATCGATTTACCAGGTATTTATAATCTAAATGGCTTATCCGAAGATGAACAGATGGTCAAAGATTTTTTGTCTAAAAATGCCATAGATATGATTATCATTGTCGCTAACTCAGCTCAATTAGACCGTCAATTAAGTCTTGCCGTACAGTTACATGCACTCAACATGCCGGCAATATTATTACTTAATATGGTCGATGAAGCTAAACAACTTGGTATTATAATTAATACAGAGACCATATCCAAAAAAATTGGATATTCTACTCACCTATTAAGTGCTAAATATGGTCAAGGCTATAGTGAGGCTTATAAGCAAATAGAAACCTCATTGAAAATAAGTAAACCTACAAGATTGCAACAAATAGAGAAAAAATTTTTAATTGATAGTCAAGTTGTAAAACAACTGGAAAACATCGTCAAGCACAGCATCATCATGCCTAAACAGATTAGTTATGCTTTGACCGATAAAATTGATGAATTCATGTTACACCCATGGTTAGGCTTACCATTATTCTTCATGATAATGTATATGATGTTCCAAGCTATCTATACCATCGGAGAACCCCTCCAAAACATGGTAGCATGGTTATTAGAAGCTATACGTGATTTAATTTTGATGCCACTTCTTTCTGATCTGCCTACTATTATTAAGGATTTTATTATTGATGGTATATTTGATGGTTTAGCCACTGTTGCATCCTTTATTCCAATTATCATTATATTTTTCTTAATGATGGCGATCATCGAAGATAGTGGCTATTTATCCCGTGCAGCATTTCTAATGGACGCCTCAATGAGCTTTATGGGACTGGATGGTCGCAGCTTTGTAATGTTATTGATGGGATTCGGTTGCAATGTACCCGCGTTGATGGGAACCAAGACCATGAGTAGTCGTGGTTTGAAACTATTAACTATGTTAGTAATCCCTTTTTCCCTATGTTCCGCGCGATTACAGGTATTTATTTTTATGACCATTGCCTTATTTAAAGCAGATATAGCACCTTTGGTGCTATTCAGCATGTACTTAATGAGCTTCATTGTTGTTTTTATAACAGCATTCTTATTTAAGGGTAAATTTAGCAATATAGAGTCTTTAGCCCTAGAACTTCCCCCTTATCGTTTGCCAACATTACGCCAAATTATATCACGTGGATGGCATGAAATAAGTAATTTCCTATATAGAGCGACTAAGTTTATTACCATTGGAGTAGTGCTTGTGTGGCTACTTACTCATATGCCATTCGGCGTAGACACAGCAAGCTCAGATAGCTGGTCCGGTTGGATAGGTGAATTTATGTCGCCAATTCTAGCTCCAGCTGGCATTAATCCCGAATTAACTATAGCTCTAATCTTTGGATTCGTAGCTAAAGAAATAGTAATTGGTGCCTTAGCGGTAATATACGGTATGGAAGGTGATGCATTAATGCAAGGTATTGCCCAACAGATAGATTGGGTGCAGGCATACAGTTTTATGATTTTCACCTTAATCTACACTCCATGTTTAACTACTATTGCAACTATGCGTGCTGAATCAAAATCGACCTGGTTCTCAACGATGTCATTAGTTTGGTCATTATTATTGGCTTGGGTTGCCAGTACTAGCTTTTATCAACTATATCGCTATGTAGCGATGTTAATTTGATATCGGGTCAATACCATATACTCACCCATAAATATTTAGGTAAAAAATTAATATAATTATTAAGTCCAATTTAATTTAACAACTTTAACTTAATTATAATAGATTATAAGTACTATTTTAATTGAACAATACACGTTTAAATACTAAAATTGATAAATAGATAATTGCAAATATTTCGGATACTTAGATTCACTCTACACCATTCATATTCGATCTTCATATCTCTTTTTCAGATTAGTTATTTTAACTCTCATATAGTGATTGCAATTTATAATAACGATGTCATTATCATGAATCATGAAACTAGCACTTTAACGTAAAAATTGTATTGATGGCAATGATGTCCTTACTTATTATATGAAAATAATAGATTTAAGTCACAAAGATCTCACTCCCTGTTCTTGAATAAATTTCGTGATAATAATCATAGACTTGTAATCAGATACATTAAAGATAGCCATAATTTGTCATTATAATTTGAATATTTATATATCTATCGACTAAATATAGGATAAAATTCTTATTTGCATAATTTAAGACCATTAATTGATCAGTTATTATAAAAATAAATTGTAATAGATTGCGACTAATTTTGAGTAGAGATCTGTCATCTACAAAAAACATCACTCCGGGAGCAAAATAATCAATTAACAACTCACATACCTTTGTTAATAAATTTGTTCATATGCATGGATTTTAATCTATGTATTTGTACTGATCTTAATGATCCTAAAACTATAATAAATATAAAACCTTCAGAAGAACTCATGATATAAGTACCGCTTACAGATAATTTCCAATAAGTAATACAGTATAAATATCTTGAGTACTGCAAGCTTCAACTTACCATATATTTAAATATATCAATGAAAAAATACTATAAGGCCGATAAAGATACTTAAAATAACTCATTTAAATAGAACGATATGAAAATCATGGTGATGAATTTACACAGACTATTGAAATACCCATGAACTGACCCAAAGAAAATAATTTCTGTAAACTTACAACCGATATTAGCAAAATAAGTGATGATATTCCCACCATTGATATGGTTCGCCTAACTTTTAGCCATCAAAGTTTCTATGCCCCATCTTACTGTTGATCTTATGTTTAAGATAAGGCAATAATCATGAATAATAATACTCTAATTAACAAATAAGGTTCTGTCGAGAAATTATAGATAAGGTAGATGTACTGAGCTGCAAACAAAGACGTCATGCGAGTGCATAAAATTGTTCAAAAGTAATTGTTCCTCCAATATCTATCTGCTTGTATTTAATCATAGTCCATCAATATTTCAATTAAAGACAACATAAAAAGCCCTGATAACCACAGCTGTACATTCATTGCATGAAATATCGCATAATTTATGCTACCCCTATTAATGACTATTATATCTGGCAAGCTCATTTTGAAAGATATACTTATTAAGAAAAGCTTTGGCCGATTTTCCATCACTCTTTAAACTAGGATGGTAATCGATGATATTTAGAAATTTATCGATGGCACGATATTAATAAAACCACTTATCTTTTATTTTATATAGGTTTCATCCATGCGCAATGAATAGAATACTGGTCTTTTCTCAAGTCTTAAGCCTTAATCTATACTCCAAGATGGATGTACATTTAATGACTCAACGATTAATTGTTGCATAATCGGACCTTTGCACCGTATTACAATTAAATTTCCTCTATTTCTCGAAGACTGAACTTATAGGCGAAGTAGTAATAACGTATGATTGATAGGCAACCTCAACAGATATGGAGCATCACTGCCTTTAAACACAGCAATTAATTTATTGATGTGATCTGCGGACTAATGATATTACATATTAACGACGAAGTGTGCGACAAAACTATAAGTATTATTGTGGTATTAACTACCTTTCTTTAGCATTTCTATTATTTGATGTGCTGCATGATTCGCTCCACCGGAAGGCCCGAGTGCAGTTAGAACCTTTTGTTTAATTTTTTTGGCCTTTACATCACTACGTGATGGGATCATTAAATTTGATATTTCCCAATGTAAGCGATTCGAAGTGACATCATGTTGCAATAACTCCAAAACTAATGATTTACAACTGATGATATTACATAGACCTATATAAGGAATATTTACCAGACGCTTTAAAATCAGGTAAGTCATTGACTCCGCACGATATATAAGTATATGAGGGATGCCAAGTAAGGCTATCTCTAAGGTGACCGTACCAGATACAGCTACTATAGCATCGCAACTTTTTATGAGATCATAAAAATGACCTTTAACTATTTTTATTGGTATGGCCGTCTTTTCTATAAAAATCATAATTATATTTATCGCTATGCCGGGTGCTAATGGTAATACCACACTAATATCACAATGATGATTGTGCAATTGTTCCACTGCCTTAATCATTATTGGTAATAATGTTTTAACCTCATGATTACGACTGCCAGGAAATAATCCTATTATTCGGTGTTTTAAATTTAAATTAAATTTTTGTTTTGCTTGCAAAAAATTTAATTTAGTTATTGCGGCACCCACTAAAGGATGACCTACACATGCTACTGAAATGCCTGCCTTTTCATAGATGGGCTGCTCGAATGGAAATAATACAGCCATATGATCAACATATAATTTTATTTTTTTAATACGGCTTTTGTGCCAAGCCCATATTTTGGGACTGATATAATACATTATGGGTATATTCATTCTTTTAACGGCTCTAGCTAATTTTAAATTGAATCCTGGGTAATCAACTAGAACCAGTAAATCTGGACGCTCACATTCGATGTAGGTTAGTAATTTGTTGAATATATTTTTTATTTGGCGATAGTTCTTTATAATTTCCACCATACCCATTATCGACAATTGGGAAAAGTTGACTTTAATATTAACACCAGCGTCTTGCATAGTATTGCCACCTATACCTGATACTTGAAATTTAGGTGCTATACTCCTCAACTCTGATAGCATACGACCAGCATGTATCTCACCAGATGCTTCGCCAGTTACAACAATAATTTTTTTCTCCAGAATCAAGTGTGTCCATCCTCAAAATAACCAACTAGTTCTAAGCCAAAACCAGATAAACTAGTTAATCTTGTAGGTGTACCCATGACCCGCATTTTTTTTACACCCAAATTTGATAATATCTGGGCACCAACCCCAAAAGTTCGTAAATCCCATGTTGGCTTCGTTTTAAGATGTCCTCTTCCTAAATCTTGTTGCTGGTAGTGTGCAATCTTCTCCGCAAGCTGCTTATTATGTTGTGGCTGACGTAATATGACTAACACACCATTTCCTGCCTTTTGAATTTGAGTCATCACTTTTGGTAAAGGCCAATGACTTAGTTCACGAGTTGAATTTAGTAAATCACTTAATGGATCAGCCATATGTACACGTACGAGAACTTCTTCCTCAGGGTCTATTTTACCAGCTACCATGGCTAAATGTACCTGTTCATTAACAGTATCTCGAAAGCTATATAGCCGAAACTGACCATGCTCAGTAGGCATTAAACATGTCGATAAACGATTAATTGTCATTTCATTTTCTAAGCGATAGCTAATTAGATCCGCAATTGTACCGATTTTAAGCTCATGCTTTTTGGCGAACCTCTCTAAATCTAGACGGCGTGCCATGCTGCCATCCTCATTTAAAATTTCAACAATCACTGCCGATGGAGTTTTACCAGCTAGCTGTGCTAAATCGCAACCAGCCTCAGTATGTCCAGCACGTGTTAATACCCCTCCAGCTTGAGCTTTTAATGGAAAAATATGACCTGGTTGCACTAAATCTTCTGGTTCAGCATCTGCTGTAACCGCGGCTTGAATGGTCAATGCACGATCAACAGCTGAAATACCCGTAGTTACACCTTGAGCAGCCTCAATTGAAACCGTAAAATTGGTTGCATAAGGAGTATGGTTATCCGAGACCATTAAGGGTATGCGTAATTTCTTACAACGTTCATCTGTGAGAGCCAAACAAATTAGTCCACGACCAAAACGCGCCATAAAATTAATCGCTTCAGGAGTGATGCTTTTAGCAGCTATAACCAAGTCGCCCTCGTTTTCTCGATCCTCATCGTCCATGATGATGGCCATTTTACCTTCACTTAAATCCTTTAAAATTTCAACTATCGTATTTAATTTCATTATTCAATAGGTCCATATCTCGGGCGCATGATATAGGGTAGACTTAGGTAATATTATAATAACAATTGTTCTAGATAACGAGCGATAAGATCAATTTCAAGGTTAACCTTTGTTCCAATTCGATAATTATTAATGATAGTTTTGTGCATAGTATAAGGGATAACATTAACCTCAAACCATTTTTTATGAACATTATTTACGGTTAGGCTAACGCCATCTACACAGATTGAGCCTTTTTTAGCTATATAGCGACCTATGTCGCCTAGAATCGCAAATTGTAATGTAATTGATCGTGCCGATTTTTCTATGAAAACTACAATGCCTAATCCATCAACATGACCGTTAACTAGGTGGCCACCTAGTCTATCCTGGATGGATAATGCCTTCTCAAGATTAACCTCCGAAGTATTCGTTAAATTGCCAAGATTCGTTAATTTTAAGCTTTCACATGATATATCAAAGATGAATATTTCTGAGTTTACCTTGCATACCGTCAAACAAACACCATTGATAGAGATGCTATCTCCTGATGTGATATCCATAAATTTTGATTGCTGAGTTGATACTTGTAATTTTAGGTCTTCGCATTTAAGTTGTACAGCTACAATTTTACCGATTGCGGTAATAATACCGGTGAACATGTTTTTAGGAACCTCTTTCATTGTGGTTTTGCAGTGATACGCCAGTCCTGTCCCACGGCAGATATATCAGTAATTTGTAATTCGATATTCTGCTCCATAGTTCTTATTTCTGGTAAATGAAATAATCCATTGGCTAAATGCCCCATTAATTTTGGTGCCATATATATCACCAATTCATCAATAAGATGTTCTGATAATAATGCACCATTTAATATCGGCCCAGCTTCAACCATCAATTCATTTATCTCATAAATGGCTAGGTTTGCCATTAAGGCATCCAGATCTATTTTACTGTCTTTTTTAGGGAGTGTAATAATTTTTGCGGGCAGTATAGTTGATGTTCGCTCTGTTATCGTAGCAATCAAAATCTCCCCCTTATTATCAAATAAGGCTGCATTGACTGGTGTACGTAATTTACTATCCACTATTACACGTAACGGCTGCCTTACTGTCATATTCTGCGGGTACCAATCAGCACCTTCGGGACGCACTGTTAAAGCTGGATCATCATCCAATATCGTATTGATGCTTGTTAGAATAGCTGAGCTACGCGCACGTAATTTTTGTACATCAAGTCTAGCATCAGAGCCTGTGATCCATTTACTTTCCCCTGTTGCTAGAGCAGTACGTCCATCTAGGCTCATAGCAAATTTACTGCGCACATAAGGTCTATTTGCATACATACGCTTACAAAAACCAGGATTAATATTTTCCGCTTTCTGCTCAAGAATTCCAACGTGGACCTCTATGCCCGCCTCTTCTAATCTAGAAATTCCGGTACCCGCCACAATTGGATTAGGATCGGCCATTGCGATAAAAACTGATTTAATGCCAGCTTTAATTAAGGAAGCTGTGCATGGAGGCATTCGACCATGATGATTGCAAGGCTCTAATGTTACATAACAATATGCATTTTTTGCCCTTACACCTGAAGATAATAAAGCATTAATTTCGGCATGCGCTTCACCGGTTCGTTGGTGCCATCCTTCTCCAACAATTTCACCATTGTTCACAATAACGCAGCCTACCCTAGGATTAGGACATGTTGTGAAAAGTCCTCGTTTTGCTAATAGTAAGGCATGATCCATATAATATTCGTGGTTATTCATCGTGAAAGGCTTTTTGTATCATTTATTTCGCGCAAACATACGTATACCTTACTTTATACAACCCACTTGGATCGTATAGCATCACGATATTCCAAGGAACCAAAGGTTGGATGGATCATTCATTATTAAAATATACTACTAAAGTACTTTACTTATAATCTTATCTAATCTTTAAATATAAGAAATTTTCTAGGGTCACATGATATATCAGTACAATTGCTCTTCTATTTTTCTCTCCCACCATATTTTTTATACTCTTGGAGTAAATATTAAAGATACTTCTGTTATCATGACCACCTTACCTAGCCTTATCAACACCGACCAAATTAGTTTGCCTCAAAAGTGCATGAATATCTTTATATATTACCTATCTCCAATTTAACGAAATATTGATTAATAATCCATTGAGGTACATGGCCTTTCTGCGAATAAATGATTTTAACTCATTGTTATAAATATACAGGAAAACTTTGACATACGTTCAGTACCCTGACCTTAATAGCATCTATTGTTTCCTTACTACCACGACTTTTGATGATGGCGCACATCCAAGTGGCAATGTCTATGCATTCTTGACTCTTACAACCGCGAGTCGTCATGGCTGGAGTACCTACGCGAATACCGGAGGTGACCGATGGGAATTGCGGGTCATTAGGCACGATATTTTTATTAACTGTGATATTAGCATCACATAGCCACTGACTCACATCTTTGCCAGTTAAACCTAGTTCTATAAAGCTAACTAAAAACATGTGATTATCCGTTCCTTTAGAAACGACATCATAGCCACATTCTGAAAAAATATTGGTCATTGCACTGGCATTTTCAACAACTTGTTGTTGGTAAGTTAGAAATTCAGGCAACATAGCTTCTTTAAAAGCAATGGCTTTTGCTGCTATTACGTGCATGAGAGGTCCACCTTGATGGCCTGGAAATACTGCGGAGTTTAATTTCTTCTCAATTTCCGCATTAGACTTTGCCAATATCAAGCCACCACGAGGTCCACGCAATGTTTTGTGTGTTGTGGCAGTTGTGATATCTGCAATTTTCACTGGACTAGGATAATTGCCTGCTGCCACTAAACCTGCAACATGTGCCATATCAACTAATAAATAAGCGTCAATAGAATCCGCTATATCACGAAAACATTGCCAATCTACAATACGTGAATAAGCGGAAAAACCAGCAATGACCATCTTTGGTTTATGAGTCTTGGCTAAATGCCAAATTTCATCATAGTCAATTTTTCCTGTATTAGTATTCAGACCATATGAAATAGAATTATAAAATTTACCAGAAGCACTGACTTTAGAGCCATGTGTTAAGTGCCCGCCATGTTCTAATTTCATTCCTAGTATAGTGTCTCCTGGTTGTAATAAAGCTAGATAAACAGCAGCATTTGCTTGTGATCCTGAATGAGGTTGGACATTGGCATAATCTGAATCAAATAATTCTTTAGCTCGATCAATTGCTAATTGTTCAATTTCATCTATATATTCACAACCGCTATAATAACGATTGTAAGGATAACCTTCTGCATACTTATTAGTTAGAGAGGAGCCTTGTGCTTCCATAACCCTTGGGCTGGTATAATTTTCAGAAGCAATTAATTCTATATGATTTTCTTGCCGTTTATTCTCTTTATTAATTTCTCGTAATATCTCATTATCGAACCCCGCGATAGACATGTTTTTTTTGTACACAGTATATCCTTCATGCTCTGTTAAATTAAGTGCGCATTCTATATCACCGAATCGCAATTTTCCATTGTATAGTCATTTTTATTAATACCTGCTGCATCAAGTGTAGACAAATAAAAACAGTCTCTACCTTAGGTATTTTGCAAAAGTTTTACTATTGTACATAACCAATCTCAACCTTAGAGAAACTATGCAGTCTTTGCAAATTAATGTTATCACGTCATTTTTAGTGAAGATATATACTTTAAAATTTGTACATCCATAATTAACTGGCAGCTAAATACAATTTTTGCATTGCTACAAAAATTGGCATATAAAGTATCGCCCTGCTTGACGATTTTACTATTTGTCGAATAATTAAATAATAATAAAGATATTACATATTTTTATTCCAGCTTCTTTTGGGAAAATATATAGGCAGTATAATTACTAAAAACAGGAATATTGTTTTATATGATCCACTGCTAGTGTCCTATGAAAAGTAGGGAGAAATTAGCAACATTGGTCTATAAAAATTAATAAATAGTATTTTTAATTGTATATAAATATATTTTATATAATTATCTGATCTAGGTGCTAAATGTTGCATACCTGTACGGGCCATGATTTTTACATATTATATATGTTTAATAATCATACAAATGGTGATTAATAATCAATTGCCCCCCCCCTCAATTGAATATAAAATCAGGTTATCTTATAATTTCAGGGTGTGGCTACAGAGGATTCATAATGAATGATTTAGCTATCATGAATATCAAGTACTGAATCTTCATTTTTAGTATTCGCACTTTAAAATACCCATATTAAGGTATTAATAGATAAATAATGTTTTGTAGATGGAATATATTGTATTTTTTGTACTAAAAAGTATGGTTATAATTGATTTTATATGCAATGTACCATTTATTCATAGCACAAATAATTCTGCCGTATAGTAATTTAGAACATTTACGGAAACTGTCAATTTGATTTAAGCTCCTAATTATAGATATCATTATGACTTTCACTTCCAATTATCATTTAAATATTTAGGATATCTATATTATTTCGTGCTAAATTAGTATGAATTAAGGTATCTCCAGTTTTATTCTCATTAATAATCAGTACTTTCACCTTATTACATCTCCTAATTATAAGCATATAACCTAAATTTAGATGGCTCATACAGTAATTAAATTTTGTAAAATTGCATTTAAGTTTATCAAACATCCCATCAATCCACTAACGAATAAATTTATATGTAATCATTATATATTTTTATTTCTTGGAACATTGATGAATCAGGCCAATTTCATATCAAAATGTAGAATAAGTACAATAGGTATCCTATCGTCCTATGGCAGGAATGTTTATATCATGTTATTAAATTAGGACCCATGTCTAATTTGTCGAACGTTCACTGAAAATTATCAATATTACATTAATAATATTGGTATCTCTAACTCTGCATTATTATAATTGATACTTCAAATTAGTATTAACACCTAGAAATAAAGCTATGTTGAAATTGATATAAAATAAATTGTCCAATTTTATAGGGAGTTAAATCACAAAATAATATCTATATAAAAATAACTCCCGCTAACGGAGATAGCAATCACTGAAAGTCCGAGTGTTACATTAATGCATATAATCCGACATATTTTATTTAGATATTGTATCTTCTGAAACCCAGCTACTTGTTATAATAGCTAAATTTAAACTTTAATAATAACCAAAAATAAATACATAAAAGATAACATCATGAATGAGACTAATATAAACATGGGATTCAGCGTTGCTTATATTCCCAGGGGGGTCAATAGCTGGATAGGTAACTACTTATTAACAAAATATTTAATGATAGCCTAAACCCATAGAAAGAAAGTATTTAAAGACTTGCAACCACAACATAAATTTCTCCGGTGACTCGAATAACTTTGTAGCAACAGAACGCAGTACAATGTAGGAAAAGAACATGCTACCAACCTAGATAACGGCGCTATTATATGTGGGGTAATAAAAAGTGCCAATATCGTTAGATATGTACGGACGAATCTGGAATATGTGTAATTTTACTCCATTTTTTTGAACCCATCGTATGTATTGACTTACCCAGACTGTCTACGGCCACAGTAACTGGCATGTCTTCAACATAAAATTCACGTACAGCCTCCATACCGATATCTTTAAAAGCAATTATTTTGGCTGATTTGATAGCTTTTGAGATTAGGTAAGCGGAGCCACCAACGGCAATCAAATAAACTGAGCTATATTTCTTAATAGATTTAATTGCGATAGAACCACGTTCTGCCTTACCGATCATGCCCAATAAATTAGTCTTTATTAGCATCATTTATGTAAATTTATCCATGCTTGTAGAAGTAGTTGGACCTGAAGGTCCCACTACTTCGTCTTTAACTGGATCAACAGGTCCAACATAATATATGAAGCGATTAGTAGAATCCAGCCCTTCAGGTAATAAGCCGCCCTTGGCAAATAAATCAGCGATACGTTTGTGAGCTGCATCACGACCAGTCAGCAAGTGCCCTGATAATAATAAGGTTTCACCTATTTTCCATTGTTTAATATTCTGTTGAATGACAGTATCTAAGTTTACATGTTTTGTATTGCTCCTTACCTGCCAAATGATATCAGGCCAATCTGATAACAAAGGCCGCTCAAGTTGAGCCATACCTGATCTATCTAAGGTAAAATGGATGTTGCGGATAGCAGCACAATTAGGAATGATAGCAGCTGGCAACGAAGAAGCGGGGGTGGCATGGGGTGGCATGGGGTGGCATGGGGTGGCATACCCTGACACTTTCACATCTAAAACTGTTATTAAGCCGCCCAAAACTTGAACACCAATATCTAGATGATTTATCTTCTCATAGAGTTCTAATCGTAATTTTTCTGTGGCAGTTACAACCCCAAGTTCCATTAAATCTTGAATGTTAGGCGGTCCTATTAGGACTTCTTTAGCCATTAACATTGTTTTTCTGCTGTACCATACTCATAATTCCAGGTGGGCACCATCCGGCACCCATTTTTCGCACAACATTTAATATCCAATCAACTAAATTATCATTGGGGTTCAGTACGCTGAATGTAGCTTTATTTTCGATTCCACCACCTTTAGCAGCAATATTGATCTCAACTTTATTGCCTAGTACAAGTTCAGTATAAATAATAGCTGAAGCATTATCACCCGTATCGCAGCGCTCTTCAATAGTATTCGCAATAATAGATGCTCTTAATTTATTTTCATGAGATAGGTGAGCGCGCCGTACTCCCTCATTAACCATATCATTAAGACTTTGTGCTCCTGCCCAACAAACATCCATCCCGACCTTGATAAATGCATTGACGATGCCTGTATCTTGACACATAGGACGTTTGTTTTCTGCACACAGTGAGTTAACCAATATTTGGGCTATGGCATCTTTAGCTGCAGGTGCCTGTTCCTTAAGATAATCCTATCCCATAGATTGTATAAAATATTTAGAATGATAATAGGATATAAACTGTAAGCTATCAGCGATACTATCAATCAAATCATTTGCCTTAATGGTTGTCATTTTATTTGAATATCAACTGCAAATTAAATAATATTAAGTAGCCATTATATTACTGATCATATTAATAACATCCTTAATGGGAAATATATCACTATTTCCATTAGCACGACATTTATATTCGATTATATTTTTATCTAAAGCACGTTCGCCTAGGATTAAATGATGTGGAATACCTATTAACTCCATATCGGAGAGGGAAACACCAGGTCGTAAATTACGATCATCATATAGTACATCAACGTTAGCTTCAGTTAATTTTTGATAAATTTGATCTGCCGCTTTACGAACACGAATTGATTTTTTAGAGTTTACTGGAATTAAAGCAACTTCAAATGGTGCGATTGATTTTGGCCATATGATGCCGCGCTCATCATTATTTTGTTCAATAGTTGCAGCGACTACGCGAGAAATACCTATACCATAGCAGCCCATTGTTAAAGATTTAGACCTGCCATATTCATCCATAACATTAGCATTGAGTTTTTTACTGTATCTATCACCAAGCTGAAAAAGATGTCCTATTTCAATACCACGTGCAATTTCTAATTTACCCTCGCCGTCAGGACTAGGATCACCCTCTATTACGTTTCTTAAGTCGCCAGTCTCAACCTCACATAAGTTACGCTCCTGGTTTAAAACTGTGATGTGTTGCCCATCTCTATTGGAATTACTAACACAATTAGCAACATAGGCTGCAGAATAATCAGCAATAACTGGAATATCTAGGCACACTGAATCAATATCACCGATATTAGTACCACAGGTAGCACGAACTTGTTTGGGAGTGGCAAAGGTCAAAGGTTTAGCAACCAGAGGATGTCTTTCCGCCTTAAGCCGATTCAAATTATGATCTCCGCGTAATACAAGTGCAATAATACTACCTCTTTTAGATCCTTCAACTAATATTGCTTTCAAGTGTTGGTCTTGTGGCAAATTAAAAAATCCATTTACCTCTTTAACAGTATGTTGCTTTGGTTCATAAATTATCTTCATAGTTTGTATTGAAGTCATACACTTGCCAATGGGTGGCAAAGCTTTAGCGCACTCAACATTAGCAGCGTAATTACTGGAATCACTAAAAGCAATTAAATCTTCACCAGAATTAGCTAATGCATGAAATTCATGTGAAACATTACCACCAGTATTGCCAGTATCAGCTTTTATTGCACGAAAATTTAATCCAATTCTTTTGAAGATACAGGTATAAGTAGTATACATCTTTTCATAAGTTTGTTGTAGCGATGCATAACTTAAATGGAAGGAATAGGCATCCTTCATTAGAAATTCTCGAGCTCGTATTACACCAGAATGTGGACGAATTTCATCACGAAATTTGGTTTGTACTTGGTAGAAATTGATGGGAAGCTGTTTATGACTGCGAATTTCTTGGCGAACTAAATCAGTGATTACCTCTTCATGTGTAGGTCCATAGCAGAATTCACGGTTATGACGATCCGTCATGCGTAACAATTCAGGTCCATACTGTTTCCATCTATTGCTCTCCTGCCATAATTCTGAGGGCTGTATTGATGGCATTAATAATTCTTGCGCACATGCAAGGTTCATTTCCTCACGCACGATGCCCTCAGCTTTACGTAATATACGCAAGCCCATCGGTAACCATGTATATAAACCCGATGCTAACTGCCGGATTAAACCCGCGCGTAACATCAATTGGTGACTAACAACTTCTATATCGGCAGGTGTTTCTTTCAATGTTGTAATAAGAATTTGTGAGGCACGCATGTGTAAATGTGGTTCCACTATTATTTTTAGATGATTCACCGAATAAACATGTGTCTATAACATATTCCATTAAGCAATATTAATTGATAATAATTGTCCATTTTATTCAAATTATATTCGAATATATAGGTATGTATACAATAACCTAAAATATCATCATGAATTTGTTATTTCACCAATGCGACTTATTTACGGCTTCATCTTACACCTTTTGAGCGATAATTTTATCCATATTTAGTATTTATTTCTAGCGATAATATATTTAAAATATATATTACTAAGACACATTGTTTTATTGATAAAAAAATTAACATGAGAGTTCTAGTCTTCATTTTTTATTTGAAGGTCGTACATATCAGTTTTTACTAGTTTTGCCCGTATTCCGAATTTAAGGTCTACTTCAATGTTATGCAGATCCTATATTTTGTCACATTACATTCAAGTGGTTTCCGTTCGTCAGTTATCGTTAACTTATCACCTTTCCTATCTTTAGTTCGCATATCAAATAATATATCTGATATGAATAATATTACGTTAAAATCAAGGAACCATAGAAATATTTTATGTAATTATTAATTATGAAGATAATTTTGATACCTGGTAAATTGTTTTGGTTGTGAGTCAATTGCAATGTGTGAACCATCCGGTACATAATAAATATCTATGATTTATAATTTGTAGGACTCCACTAGTCTTATACCTAATGTTTAAATAACTTACCTATATATGTAAAAAATTTTAATTCAATTATTCATGCATCGACGATAGTTATTATAGAGTGATTTTAATAATCGCCTTAACACCAGAATGGAAGATATTAATATTCATGATGTTTTTAAGAAAGATGACATATTTATTATATTCCTTCAGTAAAGAGGAAGGCTGACTATATTTTTTATACTAAAGTAATCTCTGTATTAGCTTAATTTAAATCAAGATAGGTTATGATGACTTAGAAGTTTGTGAGAATGTCCATCAATTGTATGGAAAATCTTGTCTTTATGGTTTGGTCTACACCTATAACTCATTCTATTAAAAGCTATGAGAAACATATTGGGCAGGGACATCATGTTCAATATGACTATGTAATAGTCTATTACATCGATAATGTAGAATGTTTATGGTTCTATTGCAAATATTCGTCGTAAACTATGTAAAACAGTCAGATCACATATTACATCCATAAATTAATGACTATGTTTAAAAACAGTAATTTTGCATATGAAATTATCTTAAAAATAATACGTCAATACCTCGCCTATACGATGAGCCCCTCCCCCAAAAAAATAGAAAATATTTAATTGGAACGCAGTGTGAGGGTTGATCATGCGACAATTGATCGTTGGGTCATTAAATTTACATCCATCTCAGAGCATAACTTAGGACTTGGGAAGAAAACAGTATCTTTTACATGACATATGAATAAAACCTATATGAGGATAGAAGGTGAGTGGTTTTGCCATTATCATGCCATAAATAAATACCTGGAAATATTATCGACTATCATTTAAGCTTAAAGTGTGATGATAAAACGACTAAGACCTTTCTCAATAAGTCTATTGCTAAAAATGGCTTACAAGATAATATAATCATTGATGGAAGTAATACAAGTTCATGCGGAGATCAATGCAATGAATGTACAACCGTGGTTATCAGGGCGCATTATGTGTATTTAATTAGAATACTGGACGTTAAATATTTAGATAATATTATTGCATAAAGTTAGCCATTGGGTGAAATAAGAACGTGTCAAGCGCGATACCCGAAATAAATTGAAGGCATTGAAGTTATCTTCCATGGCAAGTAAATATGGCCAATGATTAAACTCAAGAAAACGGATACTAAAGAAATAACTACCTTCGAATAATTTTATACATTCGCAAGATGGTTGTACTTGTAAAACAAACATATATACATCATCTATAATTCTGCGGCAGAACCTTAAGTTATCGTAATCAAATTATCTGATAGGTATATATCTAATAAAAATTATCTTATTCAAAGATATAGTAAAAATATTAATGATAACCACCATATTATAAATATAAACCTATAGTCTATTATAGACGTATGAATGACACTTCTAAAAATGATACAATTGGCCATCCTAATAAAAATTGATACAAATATGGATAAACGCATATTGACCAACCTACTAACCTAATCACCGATTACATCGAATATTGAACAATTAAGAAAATTACTTACTCATAATTAATAGATCTTTATAACGAACAGTATGGTATTATCTCCTAACTTATGTTATCGCTTAATAAAACATTTTTTTCACCAAGAAATAATCGCCCAAATAAAAATAATAAGACACTGCCACAACAGTGCAAACCATTAGTTATTGCTCGACCTGACCATACTATCTCTTGTTCTCAGATTAACTCTGCTGCATTGAATGTATTATATGGCCTAAGGAAAGCTGGTTATGATGCTTATCTAGTCGGTGGTTGTGTCCGAGATTTATTGCTTGGATATAAGCCCAAAGACTTTGATGTGACAACCAATGCCTTACCAGAGCAAGTACATAGAATTTTTAAACGCAGTTATGTCATTGGCCGAAGATTTAAATTAGTCCACATTCGTTATGGTCGTGAAGTAATTGAGACCTCTACCTTTAGGGCACCTCCAAAAACAGAACGGCATATCGATTACCAAGGACGAATTATTCGTGATAATGTCTATGGTACCTTAGAGCAAGATGCATGGAGACGTGATTTTACTATTAATGCGCTATACTATAATATTAAGGATCGTTCCATTATAGACTATACTGGTGGTATTGACGATCTTAGAACAGGTACTATCAGACTAATCGGGGATGTGGAAACAAGATATCGAGAAGATCCAGTCCGCATGCTTAGAGCAATACGCTTTGCAGGAAAATTGGAATTATCATTAGATCATGAAACTGAGCTATGGATTTCCAAATTAGCGATGCTGTTAAAGGATATTGCCCCAGCACGTTTATTTGATGAAACTCTAAAATTATATTTAAGTGGCAATGCCACAACAACTCACCAGCTACTGAGGCGGTATAAGGTATTTGAGCACCTATTTCCACAAACAGCTAAATTGGCAGTGCATGAAGAACTAAATGGTAAGCCACATACCTCTTTATTAACTGAGGCATTAATGAATACTGACAAGCGTATTTATAATGGAGAGACCGTAACGCCAGCATTTTTATTCGCAGCATTATTGTGGGAACCGGTTCGACAAAGTTGGAACAACTATATTGCTGCTCACATCCCCAACATTTTAGCCATGCAACGTGCGTCTTCTGAGGTGATTTCAGAACAGATTCAACGTGTAGCTATGCCGAAACGTTATTCTATGGTCACACGTAGCATTTGGAACTTACAACCTAGACTCACACAACGTCTGGGAAAACATGCGTTCCAATCTTTAGCACAGCCAAAATTTAGAGCCAGTTATGATTTTTTACTATTGCGCAATCAAGCTGGAGAGCCCCTAAATTCATTAACTAATTGGTGGACCTTGTTTCAAAAACAAGATAAACATGGACAACAAAAAATGATCGATACTTTAACCTCACCTGCATATAAAGATATCAATAAAACCCCCATCTCATAATGGATAACTAACCATAAAGGTAATTGATGCGTGTATTTATTGGGCTGGGAAGTAACTTAGGAAAACCATGTGAACAAATAGAGATGGCAGTGGAAGATATTCAGTCAATTTTAAACGCTGACCTTATTGCCTACTCAGCATTATATAAAAGTTCACCCATTGGACCGCAAGACCAGCCTGACTATATTAATGCAGTGGTTGAATTAAACCTTAAATTTGAACCTCATTTATTGTTAAATCGGTTACAAAGCATTGAACAACAGTATGGACGTATCCATACACGTTACTGGGGAGAGAGAACTCTAGATTTAGATTTGTTGTTATACGAAAAATTAATCCTAAATGATGGATACTTGACGATACCTCATCCAAAGATAGCTATTCGTCCTTTCGTCATTTATCCTCTAGCAGATTTAGATTCACAATTAGAAATACCTGGTGTAGGTAAGATTGAAAAATTGATTAAACAATGTCCATATAATGATCTTCAACAAATAAAAAATATAAATTTACACAGTAGATAAATACTGATACATCGTAGCCGTTATAAAATAATTAATTTGTAACCGCATGCCAACCAATATCGCAAATAGTCAATAATGAATCACTTAATTAAGACATGTGATGCAAATAATTTAATAGGGATAAATTGTACTCTTTCGTTTACGGACATACATTGGCTGCACTTAAATGTAAAATATTGTTGTGAACCATAACATTAAGATGGTTATATTATATCCATAATGTAATATCATTAACAAATTTTATAATTTAGAAAAATTGCAACATAGTTATATATGATCAAATAACGTACATTAAAAGTACATACTTGATATTTGCATAATCATATGTAGACTAAAATTATTAATTTTTAATAAATTATTTGAACTTATTAAAATAGCATTACAAGTGATCGTTGATATTACCGGTATCAATAAAGGAAATTAATATGAGTCGCTTTAGATTAGCCAGTTTGCGAAAAATGAAGATTGCACAGAATAAGATAGTAGCGTTAACTGCCTATGATGCCAGTTTTAGTTATATACTAGAACAAGCAGGTATAAATGTAATCTTAGTAGGTGATTCACTAGGCATGGTTATCCAAGGTCAAGAAAGCACTTTACCTGTAACGGTAGATGACATAATATATCATACACGAAATGTGGTACGCGGCAGCGATAATGTATTCATTATCGCCGATATGCCATTTATGAGTTATGCCAATGTCAAACAAGCAATTGAGAATGCTGCGCGTTTGATGGCTGAAGGTGGCGCCCAAATGGTCAAGCTTGAAGGTGGAGCAGTTGTTTCCGATATTATTAAACAGTTAGTTGAACGCGGCATTCCAGTCTGTGCTCATTTGGGGCTATTACCGCAATCTATATACCATCTAGGCGGTTACCATATGCAAGGTCGTAACGAGGAACATGCAAAACAACTAATGGAAGATGCCAATACATTACAAGAAGCTGGAGCCGATATGTTGGTACTTGAATGTGTACCCGCTGAATTAAGTAAAATAATAACGTCAACTGTTGATATTCCAGTCATAGGCATAGGAGCTGGTCATCACTGTGATGGTCAGATACTAGTTTTATATGACATATTAGGTCTCACTCAGGGAAAATGTCCTTGGTTCAGCCATAACTTCTTATCCGATACTAGCTCTATTACTACAGCAATTTCTAATTACGTGAGAGATGTAAAATCGGGTGTATTTCCATTGATTTACCAGTAGCATGCAATGCGTAGACTCAATAATTGTGTTAAAAATGCAAGTGAGCAAATGGCATAAGCAGAATAAGACTATTGCCTTTGTACCCACTATGGGTAATTTACATCAAGGACATTTATCCCTCGTCAAGAAAGCACAGGAACTAGCTGATAAAGTCATCGTAAGTATCTTCGTCAATCCTTTGCAATTTGACAATCAGGTGGACTTATCAGATTATCCGAAAACAAAAAAAATTGACATTAAAAAGCTTAGTGCAATTAACTGCGATCTAGTCTTCAACCCAGCAGTTAAAATTATGTATCCACTTGGTACAAGTCAGCATATTATGATTGTAATACCTGATATAAGTAAAACATTATGCGGTCAAAAACATCCCAAACATTTTGATGGAGTAGCAACAGTAATCAGCAAATTATTTAATATGGTACAGCCAGATATTGCTATATTTGGTGAAAAGGATTACCAACAATTAATATTAATTAGAAAACTAGTCTCAGAGCTAAATTTACCCATTAAAGTGGTAGGCTCTAAAACATTTAGAGAAAAAACGGGTCTAGCCATGAGCTCAAGAAACCAGTATTTGACTAACTCCGAAAGAAAGACAGCATCAGTATTATATCGAACCCTGATAGAACTAAAAAAACAAATCATAGAAGGCAGGAGAGACTTTAACAATTTACAGCAAGAAGGAATAAAAAAACTTAAATTGACCAACTTTGAGCCAGAGTATATTGAAATTAGACATTCAAAGAACCTAGATCTTGCTAATACTAAAGATTCAAGTTTTAGAATTCTAGCCGCTGCCTATCTAGGAAAAGCAAGACTAATTGATAATATTGCCTGCGACCTTGATTGATAAGGTCTAAATGGTGATAATAGTAGATTAATTAATTTACTGATTGTTAGATATGCAACTGACCTTATTAAAAGCAAAACTACATCGTGCCTGCGTAACTCACTCCGAACTAGAATATGAAGGTTCATGTGCGATAGATGGCAAATTATTAAAAGCGGCTGGAATTAATGAATACGAACAAATTCAAATCTATAACATTTCCAATGGTGAGCGTTTTACCACCTATGCAATTAAAGCCCAAGAGAGTTCAAATATTATTTCAATTAATGGTGCCGCAGCATATAAAGCATCACCATATGACCGCATCATTATTTGTGCCTATACCAATATAGATAGCAAAGAGATCTCAACTTTTAAGCCTACATTAGTCTATTTGGATGATACCAATTGTATCACCCGTATGGATAATTCAATTCCAATACAAGATATATAAAAGCTAAATGGAGGAATAATTATGGAACGTATCTTTGAAAACGCACTATGGAACAGCCGTTTTATAGTAATAGTATCTGTGATCGCAAGCTTAATTACGTCATTTGCTATGTTTTACATGGCCTCAGTAGATGCCTATTTCCTAGTCACACATTTAGGTGAATACATGTCAGCTGACTTAGTTGGCGAAGCCAGAAAAAATTTTCGAGCAGTAACAGTAACACATGTGGTTGAGGTAATTGACGGCTATCTACTAGCCACAGTATTACTCATATTTTCTTTAGGATTATATGAGCTCTTCATTAGCAAAATTGAGCAAGCAGATTCATCCGAAACACCTTCTGTTTTAGCCATTCACAGCCTGGATGATCTAAAAACACGTTTGGGTCGAGTTATTATTATGATTTTAATTGTGAATTTTTTTGAACTGGCTATATCTATGAATTTTGACGGACCCTTAGATCTACTTTCCCTTGCTGCTAGTATAGCTTTAATCGGATTAACCTTATATCTTACCCATGCTGAAGAACATTAGAAGCTAAGGTTAATTATCAATATGACAAGAAAAGGATAACATCTCACATATAATTATAACCTCAAATCATAATTTTACATACTTTATTAAAACAGGAGAGACAGAGAATAGGATTGATGCTCCTAAGATTAAAGTTAACACTCAGAAACAAAAATCTTTCGATTGACGTCACGACATATAAAATATATTTATAAGGCAAATTTGAAGAAATTAGACTTAATGAAGGTAAGCCAAATGATAAGATCTTTTAGGATTCGAATATATCATGCTGAATAATAGTGTCATATCGATCTGGACCTGTTGAAATGATATCAATTGGAACACCAGATAAATCTTCTACCTTATGAATATAGGTTTGAGCATTCACCGGCAAATCCTCAAATTTGGTTATACCTACTGTTGATTCTTTCCATCCTGGCATATCAATATAGATTGGCTCACAACCCTTAAATTCATCAGCACTTAATGGTAAGACATCAATATTTTCACCATTGCGTCGATAATTTACGCACAAACGTATTGTCTTCAGGCCATCAAGTACATCAAGCTTTGTTATACACAAGCCGGTAATGCTATTAATCCAACACGCACGGTTTAGTGCCACCATATCTAACCAACCACAGCGCCGATCCCGTCCGGTAGTTGCTCCAACTTCATGACCTTTATCCGCTAAATACTGACCGATTTCATTTACCTTGCCTTTGTCATCTAAAAGCTCCGAAGGGAAAGGACCTGCGCCGACTCTAGTTGTATACGCCTTAGTAATCCCCAAAACATAGTCAATATGACATGGACCTACACCTGCACCAGTGGCACTACCACCGGCAGTAGTATTAGATGAGGTTACATAGGGATATGTACCATGATCGATATCTAATAAGGCACCCTGTGCACCCTCAAACATTACCCGATCTCCAGCAATGGAATATTTTTGCAACAAATGTGGTATATCAGCAATCAATGGAAGCAAAACGTCACGCATAGCTAAAGTTTCATCTCGCACCTGCTCAAAGCTTATAGGAGATTCTCGATAATAATTGATTAAAATAGAGTTGTGAAATTCTATAATTTCTTCCAGTCTTACAGCAAAAATCTTGCAATCAAATAAATCACCTAATCGTAATCCACGGCGAGCTACTTTATCCTCATATGCAGGTCCAATGCCAAGTCCTGTCGTACCAATAGCATCCTTACCACGACGACGTTCACGTGCATGATCTAGTGCAATATGATAAGGCAGGATTAGTGGACAAGCGGAGCTAATCTTCAAACGGTTACGAACTGAAATACCATTGGCCTCTAATTCTTTAATTTCCTTTAATAGTGCTTTTGGACATAACACTACACCATTGCCGATCAAGCACTGCACGTGCTCATGTAATATTCCCGATGGAATCAGATGTAGGATAGTCTTTTTACCATCTATGACTAAAGTATGACCTGCATTATGACCACCCTGAAAACGTACTACGGCTGACACATTATTTGTAAGCAAATCAACTAACTTACCCTTACCTTCATCGCCCCATTGAGAGCCAATTACAACAATATTTTTAGTCACGTATTTATTTTTCTACCTCAGTTACTAGCCAATGACCATCTTGTTGTATAAGTCTTCTAGATTTTAAATTTGTAAAACCTGGTAAATTATATACAACCATTTCACCCTTATTACGCAACTCTTCAACAATTTTATGCTGAGCTAAATCATCTGCCCATGATACAGTAATTGCCTGTTTGTCATCCGTAGCTCTTCCCAATTGTCTCACCAGCATTTTTAGATCTAAACTAAATCCCGTAGCCGGCTGAGCATAACCAAAATTTGCTCCGATATCATCATATCGACCACCGGTTGCTATAGCCTGTGAAGATTCTACCTGATAAGCTGAAAATACTAAACCAGTATGGTAGTCATATCCACGCAATTCAGCTAGATCAAAATTAATATTAATTTTTGGTAAACGTTCAGATGCCATTTTAGCCACTACAATCAAATTTTCTAACGCCAATTTTACACCATCAGGTGCTTTCGAAAATATTTGTTGAGCTTGCGATAGCACAAGAACATCACCATTCAGATGAGATAAGGCCAATAGCATCTCTCTGCTATCATCCTTCAATTGATATTTAGATACCAGGACCTCGATTTCAGGCAAAGCCTTACGTTGTAAAGCCAAAAATAATTCTTGCTCCTGATTCTCGCTCAAGACTGCATACTTGGCTAAACCTCTATATATACCAACATGACCTAAATCCAAAGATAATGACGAAGTGATACCTGCTATTTCTAATACCCCCATCATCAATTGTAATATCTCTATATCACTTTCTGGACCAGAGTGGCCATATATTTCCGCACCCAATTGGATGGGATTACGTGAAGTATTATGACCTTCAGGCAAGGTATATAGAACACTACCAATATAACTTAGACGAGATAAATCATTATTTCGTAATTTATGCGCAGATATACGCGCAACCTGTGGAGTCATATCGGCACGTATACCTAATAAACGTCCCGATATTTGATCAATCAATTTAAATGTCCGAAGGTCAAGTGTTTTTGCCGTGCCAGTCAATAGAGAATCTAAATAATCAATTAAAGGAGGCTCTACCAACTGATAACCCCAACCTCGCATCATATCCACAAGTTTGCGACGTAATATTTCCAACTGTGCTGCTTCATCAGGAATTAATTCATCAATTCCTTCAGGAAGTAACCAACTATCTTGGATATTCATATATATTAATTTATCCAATAAAGTAATACCACGCCAAACATCATGCTAAATAAGCCAATCACGCGTAGTTGATGATCTTTCATGCTTGCCATTTGCAGCAATGTACGTCTAAAAGTCATAGGATTAATAAAAGGGATAATTCCATCAATAATTAACATTAGAGCCACAGAAATACATAAACTATGAATTAAATCTAAATTCACAGTTCATATTAATCTTTAGATTTGCTGAAACGATTAAAAAAATCCCCTTTTGGCTCAATTACCAATATATCTTCATTAGTGAATACATTTTGATAAGCAGTTAGACGACGATATAAAGAATAAAATTTCTTATTTTGTCCATAAGCATGTGCATATGTTTCAGTCGCCAAGGCGTCACCATTACCACGTAGCTCCTGCGCCTGGCGATCGGCGTCGGCAAGAATTATGATACGTTGACGATCAGCAGATGAACGAATCTTTTCAGCCTCTTCAGCACCTTCAGCTCTTAATTCTTTTGCCTCACGTTCACGCTCCGATTTCATTCTAGCAAATACACGATTATTAATTTCACTTGGAAAATCAATGCGTTTAATTCTAATATTGACTACCTCAATTCCAAAATTTTTAATCGCATTGTTGGTTGAATTGCGAATATTTTCAACCATTTCACGACGATCACCAGCAACAACATCTTGCACTGTACGTTTGGCAAAAGCATTACGAAGTGCGTTATTAACAATATTAAATAGACGTAGCCCAGCTCTACCAGTATTACCACCCAAGGCAGTATAATAAATAGAAACGTCAGCAACTCTCCATAAGATGAATGAATCTACCAGTAATTTTTTCTTTTCACCTGTCAAATACTCCTCAGGTTTCACATCTAATGTTAAGGTACGGCCATCAAATCGTTTAATTTCATTTAGTAATGGAATTTTGAAATGTATACCTGGCGTATAATTTGCACGTTCAATTTGACCCAAACGTAGCAATAAAACACGTTCACGCTGATCTACATAAAAAATAGATGAGCTAAATAAAGCTATAGATAAAGAAATAATGACAATGATTGCATTAATACGTGACGACATCTTAACGACCCCCTCTACTTCTGGTATTATCACGTGCTGATATAGAAGTGGCATTTGTCACATCTGAACTTAGAGATGAGGTTGCCGTATCAGAATTTATATGGACGGGAAATGATGAATTTACGACACCACGCATTCTATCTAAAGGCAAGTAAAGAACGTTACTATTTTCTTTAGACACATCAACCATTATCTTTTGACTACCTCCATAAACTGACTCCATTGCATCTAAATACATGCGCTCACGAGTAATATCCGGAGCCTTTTCATACTCACGCATTACTTGTAAAAAACGGCTAGTCTCACCCTGAGCTTTGGCTAATACTTGGCTTTTATAAGCCTCAGCCTCCTGAAGTAACCGAAAAGCTGCACCACGAGCTTTTGGTACTATTTCGTTGGCATGAGCTTCCGCCTCATTTTTCATACGCTCTTTATCAGCACTTGCATTAACTACATCTGCAAATGCAGCTTGAACCTGGCTAGGAGGTTGTATATCTGGAATATTAAAGCTCGTTACGAACAGGCCTGTACCGTAATCACTCAACAACTGCTGCAGTAATAATTTGGCTCTAGGTGCCATATCAGCACGACCGCTTTTAATGACTTCATCCATACTAGTCTGACCTACTACCTCACGAACAGCACTTTCCGTCATTTGGCGCAATGTTAAATCTGGATTCTCAACATTAAATAAATAATCGGCCGCATCATCGACTCGATATTGGACCTCAACCTTCATTTCAATGATATTTTCATCTTTAGTTAACATTAATGATTCCGATGCAATATTACCTGAACGACCGGAAGAAGAACGAAAACCTATTTCAGCTGTTCTACTTTCTTCGACATTGACAATCTCTATCTTTTCTACAGGGTAGGGTATATGCCAATGAGGGCCAGGCATAGTAGTTTCTTTATATGACAAAAATTGCAATACTACGCCACGTTCAGCAGGATCAATAATATACAATCCAGAGATCAACCACACAATAAAGATTATTGAAAAAATCAAACCAAAACCAAGGGTACTACCCCCTTTATATGGGTTATTACCACCGGAAGAACTGCCACTAAATATACTGCTCAATTTATGCTGCAGATTACGGATTATCTTATCTAGATCGGGAGGACTACCATTGTCACGATTGCCCCAAGGATCCTTGTCGCCATTGCTAGGTTTATTCCAAGCCATTTAGCTCTCCAAAAATTAAAAATATAACATAATGTAATTCAAAAATACCTATTTTACGGACATGTCAGACAATCGCAACCAATACCAATGAAATTAACCATAATATAAAATAACGCCTAAATTGTAATGTCAAGGAAATATTTTATTAATTCAACGAAGATATCCATATCTTTATAACATTCTTAACATATACTCAGAATATCGTATTTGTTTGCACGAGGCATATTATATACGGGATATTCTAACTTGTCGTTGATCTTGATTATACAAGATTGTCTACGGAATATAATTTGCTCTAAATTGAAAATTAAATGCCATCAACCGGCTAAAATGATTAGAAAGAGATATTAATAACTAAAAAAGTATCCATATTTTATTTACTGCTTTGTATATAGATAACAACAGTTGATTATGATAATAGCACGTTTATAAATAAACTCATTATACATAAATAATGATAACCGATATTTGCAACGATATAAACCGCTGGGTATCAATTCTAATTTCCTAAGAATAATGAATTAATTAACTATGATATTAGAAATTCAAAAAAAGTTATAACCATCTATTTTTTTAAATTTTTACGTAAGTATTGGACTACTATTTCTACTGGAAGATCTACTCCACTATTAAACCAAGCGCCATCAGATTGAGATCTTAACCAAGTGATCTGGCGTTTAGCCATTTGGCGAGTTGCAATGATAGCTCTGTCAATAAATATATTTCTATCATATTCTCCCAATAGATATGACCACGCTTGCCGGTAACCGACAGAGCGAATGGACGGTAAGTCCCTATGACAGTCATCACGAGCAAACAATAACTCCACTTCAGAAACAAAATTATTTCTTATCATTAAATGATAACGTTCCGCAATTCGTTGATGTAAAATTCTGCGATCAAAAGGACTTAAAATTATCTTGATAATGTGATAAGGCGTAATGAAATGTCCATCTTTAGTTAATTCAGTTATTGATTTACCAGTGATTTCATAAACTTCAATTGCTCTTTGCAAACGCTGGAAATCATTCACATGTATGCGCTGTGCTGAAGTAGGATCTATTTTCATCAGTCGAGAATGAACGTAAGATAAGCCAAATCTGCTAATTTCATTCTTTAAACGTACACGTATCTCCCGATCTGCAGCAGGTAAATCAGCCAAACCTTCTTCTAGAGACTTAAAATATAACATTGACCCTCCAACTAACAAAGGAATTTTTCCGTTTGCAGTTATTCTAGACATTAATGCCAGAGAATCCTTACGAAAACTGCCAGCTGAATAATTATCCGAAGGATCAATAATACTGACTAAATGATGTGGATATTGTTTTAGGTTTTCAGCACTTGGTTTAGAAGTACCGATATCCATCCCCCTATAAACAAGTCCAGAATCAACACTAATAATTTCCACTGAAAAATATTTAGATACTTCTATAGCTAAATCGGTCTTTCCTGCCGCTGTTGGACCCATAACAAAGATTGCTGGCGGTAGCATTAACAACAAACCTATATTAAGCTAACCTTGCTTCATTGTATCGAAAAAGTGAGCATTAGTTTTAGTTGCCTTAAAGCGTTTCATAAAAAATTCCATCGCCTCAATAGGCCCCATAGGAGCCAACAATTTACGTAAAATCCATAATTTATGTAAATCATTGTCTTGAGTGAGTAATTCCTCTCGACGTGTACCTGAACGAGTGATGTTAATGGCAGGATAAATTCGACGATCGGCAAGCTTCCGCTCAAGCTGCAACTCCATATTGCCAGTACCTTTAAATTCTTCAAAGATAACTTCGTCCATACGTGAACCAGTCTCAACTAATGCTGTCGCAATAATTGTTAGGCTGCCCCCTTCCTCAATATTTCGAGCAGCACCGAAAAAACGTTTTGATCTTTGCAACGCATTTGCGTCAACACCACCGGTCAAAACCTTGCCAGAAGAGGGGGTTATGGTATTATATGCACGAGCTAAACGGGTAATAGAATCAAGAAAAATAACAACATTATGCTTGTGCTCAACCAATCGTTTTGCCCTTTCGATCACCATCTCAGCCACTTGAACGTGACGAGTTGCAGGCTCATCAAAGGTGCTAGATATTACCTCGCCTTTTACGATACTTTTCATCTCTGTTACTTCTTCCGGACGTTCATCAATCAGCAATACAATTAGTTTACTACACGGATGATTTATAGCGATAGATTTAGCTATCGTCTGTAGAATCATGGTTTTACCAGATTTTGGTGGAGCAACTATCAATCCTCGTTGCCCCTTACCAATGGGTGAAGCTAAATCAATTAATCTAGGAGTTAGATCTTCGGTACTACCATTGCCTAATTCCAAAGTAAATCTCTCATTAGCAAAAAGAGGAGTTAAATTTTGAAAAGGAACCTTATTTCTTGATTGTTCAGGTTTTTCAAAATTAATTTCTTCCACCTGAACTAAGGCAAAATAACGTTCACTATCCTTAGGTGCACGTATCTTACCTTTTAGAGTATCACCTGTACGCAGATGAGACCGTCTAATTTGACTTGGAGATACATAGATATCATCTGGACCAGCTATATAAGAATCCTCTGGTGAACGTAGAAATCCAAAACCATCAGATAGTAAATCAAGGACACCTGTAGTATAAACCTCATCGCCAGATCTAGCATGTTCCTTCACAATTGCAAAGATTAAATCTTGCTTTCGATTCCTGGCTAAACCCTCCAGCTTCATGGAGACAGCTAGTCCCATAAGTTCAGCAGCTGACTGCTTTTTAAGGTCAGTTAGATTCATATGTTACCTAATTTAGGATTTGAGATAGAAATATATATTTATACATATGTATCTATATAATAATTTTAGAAGGAAAGTGCTTTAAAAATTAAAGCACAAGCATAACAGTAAAATTTGAAGGAATCCATAAAATGAATAATCATTATTGCATTGTCACTCCTTAGATAAATACTACTAGATTCAAATGAATTATAAAAAAAGGTCGCCATTAAATAAATGGCGACCTTTTTACATATTGAGAACCTGGCAGTGACCTACTTTTACATGGGAAACCCCACACTATCATCGGCGCTAAGTCGTTTCACTTCTGAGTTCGGAATGGAATCAGGTGGGGCCGACTTGCTATGGCCGCCAGGTGTAATCCTATTATCAGCTTTAATGCTGATGAAAATATGGGAAGTAATAAGAAAATTTTGTACAAACCCTTAAAAAACCTTAGGGTTATATGGTCAAGCCTCACGGGCGATTAGTATTGGTTAGCTTCATGTGTTACCACACTTCCACACCCAACCTATCAACGTTGTAGTCTTCAACGGCCCTTCAGGAGCTTTTAAAAGCTCTGGGAAATCTAATCTTGAGGTGGGCTTCCCGCTTAGATGCTTTCAGCGGTTATCCCGTCCGAACATAGCTACCGGGCAATGCCATTGGCATGACAACCCGAACACCAGGGGTTCGTCCACTCCGGTCCTCTCGTACTAGGAGCAGCTCCTCTCAAATTTCCAACGCCCGCGGCAGATAGGGACCGAACTGTCTCACGACGTTCTAAACCCAGCTCGCGTACCACTTTAAATGGCGCACAGCCATACCCTTGGGACCACCTTCAGCCCCAGGATGTGAAGCGCCGACATCGAGGTGCCATACACCGCCGACGATATG
>JABSQM010000004.1:2556-4801 GCA_013215805.1 Piscirickettsiaceae bacterium | reverse complement strand
TGATAAGTTTTTTAATCGGGGGGGCATGGTCAGATTCGATGCAATTGTTGGGATACTTTATCTGCCGTTGTTTTACGTCTCTCTACAGCTTGCTTTCCTTTTCAAGTAAGCGATAGCATAGGCGTAAGATAGGTACTTGTCTGTATTCAGTATTTTTGGCTGTTTGTCTTTTTTTATAGTAACGTAGGCAGCGTTTTAGGAACTGGTAAGCCGCATGATTATTGCGCTGGGGGATAAAAGTCTAACATCTCCCCACGCTCATTGATGGCACAGTACAGGTAATGCCACTTTACCTTTCATTTTTAACATAGTTCTCGTCGAGCTGCTATGAAGAGTCGGTACGGATAAACTGATAGGCGTGACGAAGACGTTTTCTAACTCTGAGCCATATTCTGATAAACCATCGGCAAAGAGTGGAAAGGTTAACCGCAATTTCTCTCTCAGCCAACATATCGCTAAGGTTAACATAACTTAATAAAGTGGAGCCATACCAACGGATACACCAGAGGATGACATCAGGGACGAAGTGTTTTCATTTGAAGTCGGGGTTGCTCATAAATAGTTAGATTGTTAAAAGGGAAAGTAGATCTTAAGGTATGAAGTTTTTTTGCAATGGACCTCCTTTGTGAATCATCAAGATTCAAATATATATCTCGAATAGTGAAGATTTCAAGTTTTTAGGAGGCTTATTATGTTGGTATCGCAATAAATTTTTGATGAATATAAATAGGTTTGTAATGTTCTTCGCCATAATATACGCTTCAACGTTTAATCCTCTCTAATATCTAATTAAATTCACCTTTGTCAGTCAAAATTGGCAACAACAATATTAACTAAACGCTTGGGCACTAATATTATCCTATTAATCTTTTTCCCCTGGGTAAGCCGCAATACACCTTCCTTAGCTAATGCCAACATTTTTATTGTAACATCATCTGAATTTGGAAATACGGATATTTTGGAGCGTAACTTACCATTAACTTGCACCATTATGTCAATATCACCCTGCGATGAGGTAAATACGTTAATCTTTGGCCAATTGGCATTCACGATTGCATCGTCATGCCCTAATATTTTCCATAGCTCGTGGCAGATATGTGGAGTAATAGGAGCAAGCATTAACACGACCATTTCTATAGTTTCTTGCATTACAAATTGTGCCTGCTCACTATCATCATTAATCTTTAATATTTTATTTATTAATTTCATCACAGCTGCAATTGCGGTATTAAATGTATGGCGACGACCAATATCATCAGTCACCTTTTCCAAAGTTTTGAATGATTGACGACGTATTTTTTGTAAACTTTGAGTTAACGTGTTTACATCATCAGGCACAGTCACTCTTCCTTTCTCAATATGTTTATGCGTCATACGCCATAAGCGTTTCAAAAAACGATTAGCTCCAGCTGCCGCTTTGTCAGACCATTCTAGAGATTGCTCAGGTGGTGCAGCAAACATCATGAATAAGCGCGCAGTATCAGCACCGTATTTATCAATCAAAGATTGTGGGTTCACGATATTACCTCTTGATTTAGACATTTTAGTGCTGTCTTTGAGAACCATTCCCTGAGTTAATAAATTTTTAAAGGGCTCATTTCCCTTAAGCAGGCCCTCATCACGCATTAGCTTATGAAAAAATCTAGCATACAATAAGTGTAATACCGCATGTTCGATGCCTCCAATATATTGATCTACTGGCAACCAGTAATCGGTGCGATTATCCAACATAGATTCATTGTTATCTGGGCAAGTAAATCTAGCATAATACCAAGAGGATTCAAAAAAGGTATCAAAAGTATCTGTTTCACGTTTTGCATTATCTCCACATGCAGGACAAATACATTTATAAAAATCAGGCATTGATTTAATCGGTGAACTTGATCTATATAGAGTGATATTTTCTGGTAATTGTACTGGCAAATCTTGTTCTGGTATAGGTATTTCACCACAATTTTGGCAGTTAATAATAGGAATAGGGGTGCCCCAATAACGTTGGCGAGATATCCCCCAATCGCGCAGTCGATAATTAACTTGGCGTTTACCTTTATTTTGTTGCTGAAGGAATTTAGCGATGGCATTAAAAGCTTGGGATGATGTCAGACCATCAAACTGTTCAGAATTTATTAACCGTCCTTTGGTAGTAAATGCAGATTTAGTTAAATCACACACGGTATTGCCGTCGATAGGTTCAATGACCTGTTTAATTTTTAGATTATAGGCTTGAGCAAATTCATAATCGCGC
>JABSQM010000004.1:0-2456 GCA_013215805.1 Piscirickettsiaceae bacterium | reverse complement strand
GTACCGTGCCATCAATGAGCGTGGGGAGACGCTAGACTTTTATCTTTCTCCCAAACACGATAACCATGCAGATTACCAGTTCCTAAAGTGCCGCCTAAGTTACTATAAAAAAGATAGGCAGCTAAAGACCTGAACACGGACAAACATACATCTTACGCCTATGATATAGCTTGCTGAAAAAAGAAGGGCAAGCTGTAGAAAAACATAAAACAACGGCAGATAAAATATCTCAAAAATGGCATCAAATACGACCATGCCCCGATTAAAAATTCATCAACAAAGGACGGGGTTTACGAATACGAATACGAAAACTAGCCTGGTCAACTATCCAAGGCTACGAGTCGCTGAGGATGTCGAACAAAGGGCAATTTTATTCCTGGTTAAGTCTCGATGAGTAAAAACGTTTGTGTAAAAACGATCTGCCTTTATTAATCTCCTCTGCAATGTAGAGACAATCTTTGCCTGATAAATAAATTAAAGTCAGGTGAAATTTACCTATTGTTATTTTTTGCAATGGACTCCGATATAATATAGAATGTTTCTATTTGGAAGACGATAAATTCGTATCGAGCGTAATTAATAACTTCATTTTTTCTATCTCCTGCCCACCGAGATTAAGCAATATGCCTATCGGAAAAGAAAGATCAAATTTACTTCAAGATGGAGAAATCACGACTCCTGCTGGTCAACAGTATGATTATCCTATCGGCCATTCCGATGAGCTACTATCACCCGATATGCCACCTGAAAATATTTTTTAAGGAGGTAATTATGACGATTAGTACACATAATTTTTTAAAGATACCATGGAATTCAATCGATTTCCTAATGATGCAACAGGAGATGCACTGAATTGGTTTCAACAGAATAGATTCGATCTATCAAAACCTTTAGAGATCGATGTTTTGTGGCAATACCTTCTCAAGATATAGGTATTCAAGTTGCTGTGGAGTTTGAAAGTATTGGTTTTAGAGCTAGTGTTGAAAAAGATAAAGTTATTAAAGATTGGACCTGTTACTGCATAAAAATATTAACTCCAAGATATTCTGAAGTCATTGTAATTTAGGAAAAGCCTGATAATGTAGTTAAAGCGTATGTTGGTCATATCTATGGATTTGGTTTTCATGGAAATAATAATAATTAGGGTCATCATACTTCATGTAATTAGCTGATTTGATAGGAAAAATGGACTTTTTAAATTATGCCCCACAATTGGTGTGTATTTAATGACCCAACTATTGATTGTTGCATGATTGACTTTTACACTCGCGTGTTTAATTATATCTTTTTTTGCAACAATCCAGGTTATACTGCGAATGGATATTTAATTTCTTTGTGATATCGATAACCTAACACCTCAAAATCATCCAATGTAACCCATGTTTCCAAATCGTCCAAAGTTCTAATATCTGGATTAATGTATAACGAAGGAGCCTTAAAGGGTATGCGCTTAATCTGTACATCACTCATGGGTTTAATTTGATCTTCATATATATGTACATTGACTATCTTATGAAAAGCAGTACTAGCTTTATTATCTGTTATTTGAGCAATAATTTTCAATAAAAAGAATACTTGAATTTGATTAAAATTTAAACCCAAAGGAACATCACAGGAACGCTGATATGATGTCAGATATAAACTATCATTCAACAACGAAAACGTATGTGTATGCATGCATGGCCGAAGACAACCCATATGAAATTCTCCAGGATTATAAAAGGTAATAATCTCGCAACGATCGTCAGTACCTTTTGATAGGTTATCGACTAATTTACGTAACTGATCTAGCATACTTCCATCTGGCCTTCGCCAGCGACGACCCTGAACACCATATATACGACCCATATCATCTTGCCCTTTTCGAAATGTGCTATTAAGCCAATCTTGATTATCATTAGAATTGGCATCCCATGTTTTGGTTCCCAGAGCACGAAAATCAGCAGAACTATCATAACCTCTGATATATCCTAAGATTTCAGCTATTGCGGGTTTCCAATAACTTTTTCGTGTGGTGATTAAGGGGAACCTATTGTTGGCGATGTCATAAATAAAATCCGTATTAATTGCTGTAAGACACCGCTTGCCCGTACGTCTATTTTTTATCCATGTACCTTTATTGATCAGCCTTTGGCATAAATCTAGATATTGTTTCATGGCATCCTCTAATGCTTAAATTAAAATTTCAGACTGTTGGTCTACAAATAATATTTATATATTATTATATAATACAGGTATAATTACCTATTATTAGAGTTAATATTCTAAATAATAACGAAGCCTGCCCACAATCGCTTGGTATCATCATTTATCTGAATAGCCTAAATTTAGTTATCAAAACGAGACTGTTGCAAAAAATTTAAGTAAGGCTGAAAATATAATTCATCCCTAGTTAATATAACAACGCAATGACCAATTGCGAATTCAAATAAAAACTTCGCCCCCCTGATATCATC
>JABSQM010000003.1 GCA_013215805.1 Piscirickettsiaceae bacterium | reverse complement strand
AGTGTATAAGTGCGTTTTTTGTAGTTGCGCTTTCTTCTAATTATTAGCTCCTCTTTGGCTAGCTTTCCGGCTGTTATGGGATCAAAGATAATGTTATTCCTTTACAATAGGTGATGCTGCAATTAATTTGTAAGAACTAGCCAAAAATTGATGTTGATTTTTGGACGGCAATAATTGCCGTTCGCTATTTTTATCTTTAACGTTGATTAGGCTGACTGTGCGCACCTTTATACGTTAGAAGTTTGTTTGCGCATTTTTGATCATGCACCACAGCTTCAAACTGTGTATGTAGTTATGACTAGGCCACATTCCCGGGACAAACAAGAGCTCATTTTCAAGTTCTACCTGACTCAACCGAAGCTCTGAGTGACGGAAGTCCACAAGGGACTAGGTTCTTGCTATCAACAATTACATGAAATGTAGTATATCAAATATTTAATTTTCTAACAATATTATTCGTTGCGTCCTTCCCGTCGCGTGAATATGATTTTAATACGATCACCACCTGCTGTGTATAGAAATTTCAATTGAAAATTGATTTATACACAGCAGGTGGTATTGCTTAGAATTTCTAAACCTCTTGCTTATAATATATAAGACGTTTCCAAGTTATCTATCAGCGGAAAAATTGTAGTAGAAGATACATAATGCGTACATTATTATTCTCCTTTATTGTTTGGTTTTTTAAGTTGATTTTATAATAAAATAGGGATTTTCATCTTGCATGATAGGTACACTTTTTAACTTAATGCCTTTCCAATTTTCTTGATATTCTTTATCTTACTTACTCATGGAAACAACGACAGTTGCATCAAAAACGGCAAACTTGTCCTTTCTGCTGTTGGCGTCTTGCCAAAATACATTCGAATTAACCTTGTAAGCATTAGCTGTGCCTATTTTCACAACCTCAATAAAATTGTGCTGCTTTAATGCTTTAATAGCGTTGTGCACACTTGTGCGTTTTTTCCCTGTAATTTTCATTAGGTTACTTTGTGAAATAGCCAATGCATTTTGTTTATTCATCTTTTCAACCATGATTAATAACAATGTCAATGCGTTTTTATCTTGCTGCGCTAGAGCTCTAAGGTCTTTTAAATGCTCTTTGTATAATTGAACAAAATTAAAGTTTTTCTTCGTTTTTTATTCTTGTTCTTTTTCTTTTATGTGATCTATCAGATTTTCATTTAAATCCTTATATTTTCTAAGTTATTTTCGTAATTTATCTATATTTTGCATTAGCAACTCCGTTTTTTTAATGTCATTATATTCTAACCATATTAAATATTTTGCGTCAAATATCTCGAACAATCTGTTCGAGATATTTGAATATAATTATTCAAACACGTCGATCTTATATGCCCGCTATAGCTGAACATATATACTCGCTATAGTTGAACATAACAAAACATCATTTAATCCCTGTTGCAAACAGCTTCAAGGCATTTTTCAACATTCGCTCTCTTAGATCTGTTAGAGGAGTTAATGTATAACCCCCTTGGGGATGCATTCAAAGACATTTAAGGTATCTAGATTATGAATATGGTGTAACATATCCTTAGAAGCTTATTTCACGCATAGTGTTTCTATGCTGAAAGATTGACTTAGCTTTTTAATAAGTAAAACCCTTATAGTAAACAATAAATTTAAAAATGTTCCTTATGCGGATATTTCCTGTTATGCATGTGCCGTGCAACGCGACGGGGTTCCGTTTACGCTAATATACGGACGGCGGGCGCTTATGATATCCCAATTCTCCATCTACGATACATATAGCTCGCTCCCTAACCTCACTAATAGTTTTTATAAGGAACATAATTATGATCAGAATAAATAATATTATTTTAACTGTAGCCTATGTAGCTAGTTTTTCAGTCCAAACAATACAGGCTGAGATCTGTTTTAAGCGCATTTTTATAATAAAGCAGGGTTGTCTTGTCATTAAATCTATTTAAAGGGCCCTGAGAGCACTTAGCAGAGCTTCTCTGGTGTTTTTGGAGATAACGAGGTTATAGATTTTCTCCACTGTATAGAAAATCCTTGTAATAATTGCAATGAGGAGCAAATTCTTACTGAAATCGGCTATAAACTTTAATGATTGATCTTAATCACCAAGGCAATTTAAGTAACGACTTAAACCGTGGGGGATGAAGATTATACGATTACAGATTTATTTGAAAATCCCAAGTTCGATATAAATAATATTATTTTAACTGTGTTAGACTATGCAACACCCATTATAATATGCCTTTTTGCATGAGATTAAATGCGAAAAGGCATCCAAAATATGCTAAACTATTTCACTAAAAAGTCTATTTTACCTTTTCAAATATTGTGAATTTGCATCTAAAGATATTTTTGTGACTAACTCACATTATGTGATAGCATATTAAATTATATTACTTTTAATAGAACAACAACTCGAAGAAAAAGTAAAAAAATGCTTATAAACTCGAAAACAATTTTTCTAATATGTTCATTATCTATATTTAATGATGTGTACGCGGATAATAAACCAATTTCTCTAATGCAACTAGCGAGCCAAGGAGATACGGACGCTCAATTTAATTTAGGCAATATGTATGAAAAAGGGGTAATAAAGGGAGCATTGAAAGGAATATTAAAAGGAAAAAAAGTAAAAGGAAAAGAAGAATGGGTGGATCTAAGCTATAGAGACGCTATTTACTGGTATATTCAGGCAGCAAAAGCAAAATTTACAGCCCAAGGCCGTGGATGGGCTGTAAACTCGAATAAAACAGCAGAAAAAAAAAGACTATAAGATAGTTCACTCTAATCTATTCCGTGAAGAAGTCGCATTCCAAGACCGTATACGGGCTATGAACTGGAATGAAACAGCAGCAGACCAAGTCTATGATAAAGCTCAATTTCATTTAGGCAATATATATGAAACAGGAAGAGGGATGGTCGAAGCCTATAAGGAAGAGGGATTGAATTTTTGGGAAGGAGATTGCATCTTATTTGAAATTTATAATAGAGAATAGATGAACATTGCCAGCACAAAAAATTTTCATCCCAACATCGATCTCAGATTAAGATGTTCATGTGGATGCAATGCTTATGGGGGTACAACAATGGGTCTTAGATAAATTGCAAGAGCTTCGAGGTCTCGTTTAAAGTCCTCTAAGTATCAATAGCTCTTATCAGGGATGCGCTAAGCATATTAATGAGTATAACAAGCCTAGGGGGCTGCCTAGCATAACAAAGGGGGTCGCTTTCGACATAGTTATAAACGGTGGCGTGGAGCGAATATAATTAATGATTTTAGCAAGTAAAATGGGAATTCTAGGCATCGGCTTGGCCAAAACCTTCATCCATTCTGATTGGCGCACTTCAACTCCTGTAGTGTGGGTATATTAATATGATGAAGAAAATGAAAGTCTGGGATATTGTTACCAGTATTGGAGGCGATGTCATTGCTAAGATGATACCTGGCGGAGAAGAGGTAATAAGTGCACTCAACCTTTTTTGCCTAAAGGTATTAAATTTGGTAGCAAGGTTAGTGCCATCCGTAAAGGAGGTTCCTAATTTCCATGTATTATAGATTAAAGAGAGCGAAAGGGAAAAGAACAAGAAGAGATAACGAAGCAAAAAACTTTAATTTTGTTCAATTATACAAAGAGCATTTAAAAGACCTTAGAGCTCTAGCGCAGCAGGATAAAAACGCATTAACATTATTGTTAATTATGGTTTAAAAAATGAATAAACAAAATGCATTGGTTATTTCACAAAGTAACTTAATTAAAATCACAGGAAAAAACGCACAAGTGTGCACAATACTATTAAAACATTAAAGCAACATAAATTTGTTGAGGTTGTAAAAATAGGCAAGGCTAACGCTTACATGGTTAATTCGAATGTATTTTCGAAAGATGTCAACAGAAAAAAGGAAAAGTTTGCCGTTTTTGATGCAACTGTCGTTGCTTCAATGAGTGAACAAGATAAAAAATATCAAGAAAATTGGAAAGGTATTAAGTTAAAAAATGTACCTATTATGAAAAAGGATGAATGCTTGGTTGATTTGAATATTGGTAATTTTAACTATGAAGGAACAACAAGTAGCAATATTCATGAATAATAAATTAAAATGTCTGACAACCTCAATGTTATGTCTCTCCAGTATTGAAACCAGCCCTTTCCAATCTTATTTCTAATCCCCCCCCTACCGCAAAACGTTCTACTGATTTATATTTTTTTTGATGCCTCTATTCTTATCTCTATGTCCCATAAAGACTCAACAATCATTCTAATTACAGGATAGTTAATAATCTGACTCTTATGGATAAGAGAAGTTTTATTGCATTGGATGATTTCACCTTTTTCTATCTTTTTTAGCAATACACCAGTAAAGAACTGTTTATTCGCAATCCATCAATTCGCGATATTTTCTAAATAGTGCTATAGCTTCTGGATCACCGTCTAGAAGATCAGCATAGAAGGAAAGGGGGTCTTTAGCCTATCCCTCAAATACAATTGTTGATTCTATGCCTTCTTTTTCTATTACTGACAATCTCCAATGAGATGATAATTTGTTATCCAATACATTAAAAAACTCAGCGGCTTTAGGTACCAGATATTCATCATATTCTTCGGAACAGATGTAATACCATGGATTATCATCCCAATATACTACCCCATAAACAGTATATTCTCTGCCAATCTCTAGATCTATCTACCCACCTGAATTAATACATGCTTTTAAACGTTTTAACAATCTTTCATCAGAAAAATAGTTCAGGTTATTTGCTTTGCATACAACCTTCATATTTCATAATCACCTTTTATCAGTACTGTGTTTTTTGAACTTTGGATCTATTGCATTACCGTCTTCGTCTAACATATAATGAATAACTGAATCTTTGTCTTCTTTAGATTTAATCTTTACTTCTATTTTTTCATATTTTTATACTTAGCATTATTCATTATTTTATTGGCCATAATTCTATCAACGTTGTTCTTCAAAGCTTCCTCCCATGCCATTTGATCCTGAATACTTCTTGGTTCACGATCTAATTTCCGAATATTGGGAATGCTCTCTAGAAGAATAATAGAAAGGGAACTAGATTTTTTGACCAATAAACATTCTGAGTTGATTAGTTCTATTGACAAAAATAATCGGGAATGATGAACTTCATCCATAAAGCAGTGGCTTTATTATTGTTTGCTTTTATGCAAAAAGTATTTTTTGAGCTTTAAAATTAGATACATATTTAATAGACATCGATTTTATATTAAATATTTTTTACATTATTTTAATAGGAGGATAAAATATATTCTGTATGCTTTGCAAAAGATATAATCATGGTGATTTAAGGTGGCTCAAACACATCCTTCAACCTTAAAACCATTTTTTTATCTAAGGGTGGATAGGTAGTTAGACTTCAGATCTAACTACCTCT
>JABSQM010000027.1 GCA_013215805.1 Piscirickettsiaceae bacterium | reverse complement strand
TAAATAGTTTTGTATTCGGTTTTTAATGCATTTATAGCATACTCTGATGTCTTTGAAACAGTGTGTAGTGCACTCAATGTATCTGCAGTATCTGCAGTACCTTCAGACCTCTCAGGAGTGGGTAAAACGACATAAAAATCAGCTGCGAGTGGGTATTTTTTACAAGATTTTAGCTTAATTTTGGGGGTGATTCACATAAAATAGACATGTATTCAGTTATAAATGCATCTATCTCATATTCTGATGCATTTGAGACGGTGTGTAGTGCATTCAATGTATCTGCAGTACCTTAACACCCCTCATATAATGTTAAATGTCGAAGTAGAGTTGTTTACCATTAAATAAACATCCGAAGCGAAGCTGAGGTTGTATATGGCCATGAATTACAAAGCGAAGCTGAGTGATTTATTGCCAGGTAAACTGTCTGCACTGAGATGTTTCCCATGATTATACTGTGGTTGAATAACCAGTGTATGTTCAAAATTATTTTATTTATGTATGACAAATTACATAATAATATGCAGATTACAGACATCATTATAATATATGCTATATAAAATTACTCCATAAATATTTTCCCATCGGAAGTTTACATAAATATAATAACAATAATAATAATAATAATAATAGTAATAGTAACAGTAACAGTAACAGTAACAGTAACAGCAACAGCAACAACAATAACAATAATAATAATAACTGAGATTTATTATATATGCAGTTACTAAACAAAGTCTCTGCACAACTGCGTAAAAATAACAATGGTAACAATACAAATAGCAAGCAAGTTAAAACTAGAAACATAAACTAGCATAAATAAAGCTGGAACAAAACAAACTAACAATGATGAGCAAGCACATCATAAGAGCCTAAACCCAGTAGCAGCCCAAAGATACTAAAATATAAAAAACTAACACCACAAAATTACCCAAAAACTAGTTAAAGTAGCTGCTATATCTGTGTTTAAACCCTTCCATACCCTCTAATCGAAGAATAGAGGGTATAAATAATTCATTGGTCAGAGACCAGTGGTCCATGACAAACATGAACTAGTTACCTGATATATCAAACAATGTTAGTGCGAGGCAGGCCTGATTGATTAAAATATTTTAGATGCCTCCAGCTATCGCTGTCGGCATCTAAATAAATTTAGTAGTTGTGCTTCGCACGACTACTAAATACCATAAAAGTTTCACATTCGCCTCTAAAGTACATATAATGTCACGAACATTAGTGTGGGGGTGTGCAGTGTTACTTACATAAATACAGTCAGAATGGTGTCCATTCATTAGATACACCACGCTTTTGAATATTAAGCAAGGTGTTCTTAAATTTTTTTTATTAATGTAGGCAATATATATTATATAGTCGATAAAATATAGAATTTTCACTGTTTATAATATAGAAACCCGTGCATAGAAAATCCTACTAAATGCAGTCTGAGCCGGGTTCGAGGAACGCAGGGTTCTGTAACTATAAGGGTTCTGTAAGGGTTCTTAAACCAAAAACGTTTGATACCGTATTTAAAAATTAAAGTTTTGAAAAAAAATACCCAATTTCGGATTGCAGTTGATTTTTTATACTGTTGTGTGAGTTTCCGATAGGTATGAAAGCACTGCATATAATATGATTTCACTTAGGGGTGTCTCTTAGACATCAGAATATGCTATGGGTGTATTTAGAACCG
>JABSQM010000026.1 GCA_013215805.1 Piscirickettsiaceae bacterium | reverse complement strand
TCCGCCAGGTATCATCTTAGCAATGACATCGCCTCCAATACTGGTAACAATATCCCAGACTTTCATTTTCTTCATCATATTAATATACCCACACTACAGGAGTTGAAGTGCGCCAATCTGAATGGATGAAGGTTTTGGCCAAGCCGATGCCTGGAATTCCCATTCTACTTGCTAAAATCATTAATTATATTCGCTCCACGCCACCGTTTATAACTATGTCGAAAGCGCCCCCTTTGTTATACTAGGCAGCCCCCTAGGCTTGTTATACTCATTAATATGCTTAGTGCATCCCTGATATGAGCTATTGATACTTAGATGACGTTAAACGAGACCTCGAAGCTCTTGCAATTTATCTAAGACCCATTGTTGTACCCCCATAAGCATTGCATCCACATGAACATCTTAATCTGAGATCGATGTTGGGATGAAAATTTTTTGTGCTGGCAATGTTCATCTATTCTCTATTATAAATTTCAAATAAGATGCAATCTTCTTTCCAAAAGGACTGGCCATACTAATATTTAATAATAAATTCAGGCGTATTTTAATAAATAAATATATAATTATATTAACATGTATATTAATTAGTCTATTATCTCAACCTTCTATAGCTAATACTTTGACTAAGAGTGATATTATTTTCTTGGATACGTTGAAAAAGAAACTAATATATTATGAAACTAAATTTCAAATTTCTAAAAGAAATTCGAAAAAAGCCAAAATAAACCTCCGAAATATTTAAAAGAAGCAGAAGGTAGAGGACATTCAATAATTGAAAATCCTGGAAAACATGGTCAACACACCACTCATAATGGTGATGGCACATGGAAGCAATATCGAGACTCGGGTCAGGATCATAATCTAATTTCTAGACCAAATATTAAGGAAACTAAAAAAAATATTAGCCCAGATGGGAAAGTATTCATAGGTAAAGGTAAGATTAGAAAGCCCGATCTTTTCCCTTTGATTGAAGAAGCTGATTCAACCAAGAAAGTTGTTTATCTAACTCCCAAAGATTCACTCCCGATATTGGAAGAACGTATGGCAAACTTCTGTCGGGAACTGACACCAAAAGAGCTTAAAATTATGGAATCGCAATTTGAAATTCACTCAATTCAGTGGCGGACAACTGAGCTACTGACAAAATACGACTTCCTTTTTTTTATTTATACCTCGCTTTAACTGATTAATACCTCTAAATGCAGCCTATAACGTATTTTTAAGGGTATTGGCTGCCATTTGCAAGCAAATTCCTATCTGAGCTAAAAAAGTGGCTTAAAATTGATTTTACGAGCGAAAAGGTTATTGCTGTATCACAAAAGCAGATTGATTTATTAAAGAGTCAAATACCAACTACAGAGCCGGAACAAGCAGCTCAAAGAAAAAGGGCAATCAACCAGTAAAAATAAGGTGTTCGCATGAAAAAGTTAGACGCTTGCCTATCTTGATCAAAGCAGCACTATCCCATTTTTTAAAAGTTTATTATTACTAATAAATACTCTTTTAATTCAGCCTTTATAAAGATCGGCAAAATTTTTAATACGTGCAATACTAAAAACTATTTTAGTCCTATTTAATATAGGCAAGCCGACAAGCCTGAAGGTCTTTAATAACAAAGGATGTAGATGAATTTAGTTGTTTTATATTAGATGACATCGGCTATGGCCATATATTCAAAGCACAAGACCTATGATAAACATTAGAAGACTCCATATGTCATTAATTTGTACAATTTTTGGCGATCGTGTATTATTAATGGTATATGCATGTTCTATTAATTTGAAAAAATATCAATATGGATGTAGATTTCAGATCTCTTGGATACAGAAAGAGCGGTCAAAAAATTACCTAGAAAATTAAGCCTGACGATGCTAACAGTATGAACCACATAATAAACTGTTTATAGTCTTTGTCTTTGGCTGTCACTTTTACTTTTTTATACATATTGACTATATTAGATTGAGCTTTAGCATAGCCTTGGTCTGCTGCTTGTTTCTTCCAGTACGCAGCCTGTGTATCGTCTTTAGCTATCCCTCTTCCTTTTTTATACATAACGCCTAAATGAAATTGAGCTTTATCATAGCCTTGGTCTGCTGCTTTTTGATACCAGTTAACAGCCTTCTTATAGCTTTGAACCACACCTTTTCCCTCTTCATACATATGGCCTAAATTAAATTGAGCTTCATTATAGCCTTGCTTTGCTGCTTTTTTATACCATTTAATAGCCCTCTCATGGTGTCGAACTACCCCTCTTCCTTCTTTATACATATCGCCTAAATGAAATTGAGCTTTATCATAGCCTTGGTCTGCTGCTTTTTGATACCAGTTAACAGCCTTCTTATAGCTTTGAACCACACCTTTTCCTTTTTCATATATATTGCCTAAATGAAATTGAGCTTTATCATAGCTTTGGTCTGCTGCCATTGTATACCATTGAATAGTCATGGCTTGGTCTTCTGCTTTTTGATCCCAGCGAGTAGCCTTCTTATGGTCCTTGGCTATCACTATCACTTTTACTTTTTTATATATATTGACTAAACGCAATGGATATTCATCATATAATTTTTCCATCGTAATTTCGTCAATGACTAAATTCAATTCATCTTCATAATAGCCTTTGGCTATCATCATTGTATCGACTACATTCAATCGAGCTTTATCATAGCGTTTGTCTATTATTTTTACATGGGATAGATTATAGTGATCTTGATAATGGTCGTTATACTTATTCATTAAATTCAATCCTTCTTCCTTATAGGCTTTGACCATCCCTTTTCCTTTTTCATATATATTGCCTAAATGAAATTGAGCTTTATCATAGCTTTGGTCTGCTGCTGTTTCATTCCAGTTCATATCCTGTATACGGTCTTGGAATGCGACTTCTTCACGGGATAGATTAGCGTGAACTATAGCATAGACTTGGTCTGCTGAAGATATTCTTATCTGTAGGTTTACTACTTCAATCTCTGAATCCTCGTCATTTTCATCTGTTTCATCTGTTTCATCTGTTTCATCTGTTTCATCTGT
>JABSQM010000025.1 GCA_013215805.1 Piscirickettsiaceae bacterium | reverse complement strand
GTAAGCAATAGCATATGCGTAAGATGCATATTTATCCGTGTTCAGTATTTTTGGCTGTCTGTCTTTTTTATAGTAACGTAGGCAGCGCTCTAGGAACTGATAAGCCGCATCGTTATTGAACTTGGGTGAAGAAATAGAAGTCTGCGTCTCCCCACGTTTGTTGATGGCATGGTACAGATAATGCCACTTTCCTTTCACTTTGACATAGGTCTCGTCGAGCTGCTATGAGGAGTTGGTACGGATAAACCGATAACCGCGGCGAAGATACCTTCTTAGCTCCGGGCCATATTAAATAAACCAACAGTAGAGGATTGAAGGGTTAACCGCAATTCCTCGCTCAGCCAACATATCGCTAAAGTTAGCGTAACTTAAGGAAGTAGAGCCATACCAACGGATGCACTGGAGGATAACATCAGGGACGAAGTGTTTTCATTTGAAGTCGGGGTTGATCATCAATAGCTAGATTGCTGAGAGAGAAAACAAATATTAAAGTATGAGGCGATTTTTTGCAATGGACTCTTTATGAATACTCTGATGGCGTTACTATTATTATCGTTTGCATAATAAGTATAACATTGATTTTTTACACTCTACAAGACTAATAACAAGCATTCTTATCAATGCTATACTCCTCTTAATTAGTCTTGATATTGCTATATTTATTGAATTTTTTGACTTATCTTTAACATATAATTCATCAAACTAAATTTTTCTTGCAATAAGTTTAATTTATTTTTCATAATGACTCCCCTAGTACAAGATCGCATATGCAAGAAATATTTTAGTTAAAAATAGAAGCAATTAATAATTGATGACGAAACAAATTTTTCTTAGCATATTGGAATAAGCACGATTATGATGAATAGTTTTGAAAGATAAATATTTGTCCGCTAAAGACATTACAACTGCCAATACATTAAAGATAGATTTGTAAGAAAGACAATTTTAGTAACCCTCAATATCATTCTATCACTTATAGGCAACATCTAAATTGCAGGAAAAAGACAGAATAACAATGAACTCTGTGTAAATTTTATAAGTACCTTACAATTCTCGTAGCTAATAAATTATTGAAATATGCGTATAAGCCATATTTCTATATTTCTTAATATTAGTATGTTCTATATAATTGCAGAAAGATAAAGTAAGCCCCCTACTACTAGTTCATTAATTGCAAATACTCTTCGAGCTTAAAAGATGATATATATGAGATATATTTTACCTGTATTTAGAAAAAAATGATAATTAACATGTGAGATAAATATCTACAAAATCATCTTCTAAATTAATAAAATTATATTCAAATAATTCGAGATGGTATCAGATATTATTTCCGTAATAAAATATATATTGGATACTCTAATTTTTGATTAATCGAACTAGATGTCTTTGTCCATCACAGCCAGGAATATTAAGTGAAATTACATCTCGTAAATCAAAAACATCTGTGACTAATGGCAATTCTTCTTTAGGATACATACCTTTCATTAATACCAAACAACCTGTTGTATCGCAGTGTTGACCAGCTAATCTGATAATATTATTAATGGTTGAAAATGCTCGTGCGGTTATTATAGAAAATTTAGGAAGGTTAGCTTTCTCCACACGAGAATGAATCACGGTCACATTGTCTAATACTAATTCTGCTTTTACTTGTTGTAAAAACGTTTTTTTTTAGACTACTGTCTATCAGACTAACGGATATGCATGGCTTTGCAATCGCTATTGGAATGCCAGGTAAACCCGCCCCTGTTCCCACATCTAATAATGAATATCCGTCTAAATAAGGTAAGATGGCCAGACTATCTAAAATATGAAGACTTATCACTTCCTTCTGATCTTTTATTGAAGTTAAATTAAAAACCTGATTCCATTTATTTAACAACGCTACATATTTGATAATGCTGATACATTTTTCATAGGAGATATCCAAACCTAAATAGTTACATCCTTCTTGTAATCGTTCTAATATATCCTTCATTGATCCTCTTCATTTGCTGTGCCCTTTTTATTTATATTGCTACGTTTTAGATGAACTAATAATAAGGAAATGGCTGCAGGTGTTATGCCAGAAATACGCCCTGCCTGCCCGATACTACTAGGCCGTACATTTTGTAACTTTTCTCTAACCTCATTTGATAGTCCACGAACATTATTATAATCTAAATCATTGGGTAATGCAGCCATTTCGCTACGATGAAGACGATCTATTTCATTCTGTTGTCGATTAATATAACCTTCATATTTAATTTGAATAGATAATTGTTCTGCGACATCATCAGCTACTTGTTTATCCTCACTCAATAGCGCAATCAATCCATCATAGTTAATATTTGGTCGACGTAACAGCTCTAAAGCGGTACTTACTTTATTTAAAGGCTCACCTAAAATTTGCTTCATAAGTTTACGATCTAATTTTTCAGGGCTCAGTTTATAGTTTTGCAAACGAATTAATTCCTTCGCCACTGCTTCCTGCTTAGCACTAAAAATAATCCAACGTTGATCATCCACTATACCTAATTCACGACCTTTCTCTGTCAAACGCATATCAGCATTATCCTCACGTAATAATAATCTATATTCTGCCCTACTTGTGAACATACGATAGGGCTCTTGTGTGCCAGAGGTGATTAAATCATCGATCATTACTCCGATATACGCCTCATTTCGACGTGGAGACCATTGCTCTAATTTACGTACTTGCAAACCGGCATTTAATCCCGCAATTAAACCTTGAGCTCCAGCTTCCTCATAACCGGTAGTCCCATTTATCTGGCCGGCGAAAAATAGACCAGATACATGTTTTGTTTCTAGCCAGTAATTTAAATCTCGCGGATCGAAAAAGTCATATTCAATAGCATAACCTGGACGAGTGATATGAGCATTCTCTAGGCCCTTGATTGAACGTACAAACTCACATTGTACATTAAAGGGTAAGCTGGTTGAGATGCCGTTTGGATATATCTCACCGACATCCAGACCTTCTGGCTCTAAAAATATCTGATGCGACATACGATCGGCAAACTGCACGACTTTGTCCTCGATTGAAGGACAATATCTGGGCCCTATAGCTTTTACATCTCCTCTATAGATAGATGAACTACATAAATTATTCTTAATTAATTCATGTGTTTTTTCATTGGAATGTGTAATATAACATGATACCTGTTTTATATGCTCTGAAGTTCTACCCAGAAATGAAAATACGGGAGTAGGGATATCTCCTTGCTGTTCGGTTAATGACGAAAAGTCAATGCTGTTAGTTGCAATTCTAGGTGGTGTCCCCGTTTTCAAACGATCAACTTGAAATGGTAAGGCTCGTAATCGCTGTGCTAAAACGGTAGATGCGGAATCGCCAGCACGACCACCTTGATAGTGCTTTTCACCAATATGGATTAAACCACCGAGAAAGGTACCCACCGTTAACACAACAGCTCTTGCTGAAAGACGCAATCCATCTTGAGTGACCACTCCAATTACATGATCATCTTTGATCAACAAATCGTCGACTGCCTGTTGAAACAAATATAAATTTTTTTGCGATTCTAGAACGGAGCGAACTGCAGCCTTATAACGTGCTCGATCTGCTTGAACACGTGTTGCTCTAACAGCAGGACCTTTACTAGCATTTAATATCCTAAATTGAATGCCACTACGGTCAGCGGCTTGAGCCATAATGCCTCCTAAAGCATCAATTTCTTTCACTAAATGCCCTTTGCCGATGCCACCAATGGCAGGATTGCAGCTCATCTGACCTAGTGTATCTATATTTTGGGTAATCAGAATGGTCTTAACACCCTGACGTGCGGAAGCTAATGCTGCTTCCGTTCCAGCATGACCACCTCCCACCACGATGACATCAAAATTGTTTCTCGAATTCATAATATCTGCAAGCCTAAAACTATAAATTTTATTTTAACATGCTGATTATTAAGCTGACCCATAACCGTCAACATGACATCATACAGGTAACTAAAGTTGATAAGTAGTAAATAACTGTCTGTATGAATAATTAATAAGGATAGAGCATATCTGGCTCCTAATTAAATTTTAGAATCATTAATTTAAACAATTAATATATGTTATCATAAAAAATGTATAAATATTAAGATGTTAGAGATTAATTAGATCTTGGTAATAGAATAGACTAGTATGATATCAAACTCATATTATGGGTCTCGCTATTAAAATTGTTTTCATACAGACAGTCAATTGATCTGTTGATTTATCTACTCTAGAAACAGAATGACGACTATCATCGATACTTGTATCAGTACCGAGATCACTAAAAATTTATGATAGATCATATATCTATATGATATTAACTTAGGAGCCAAATCTTAAGGTCTATAAAAATTAAATATTTAAATAGAGTTTTGCGAAACAGCGCCAACAAGCTAATTTATATTTTTTTCATCATAATTATCTATGATAAGTACGACCAATCAGATATATGCCGAAGGTAACCATTGGTAATGATAATAACTGACCTAGTGTCAACCAATCAAATGCTAGATATCCATATTGAGGATCTGGAATTCGCAAAAATTCAACAAGAAAACGAAAACAACCATATCCCAATAAAAAAAAGCCTGATACCGCACCTATAGGATGTATCTTAGAAGAATATAACCATAGAATAATAAACAAAATAATACCTTCTAATCCAGCCTCATAAATTTGTGATGGATGACGAGATAAGGAACCACCATTAGGGAAAACCATCGACCATGGTACGTCGCTGACTTTCCCCCATAATTCATTATTTATGAAATTACCAATGCGGCCTGTCAATAAACCTATTGGCACTAAGGGAGCTATAAAATCACTTATCATGAATAATCCGCCGCCTGTATCTTTAGCAAACCACCAAAATGCAGCGCACACACCCAACAGCCCCCCATGAAAGGACATCCCACCTTGCCATATTTTTATTATATTTAATGGCTGTGAAATATTTGCAGATAGATCATAACATATGATATAACCGAACCGACCACCAATAATTACACCCATAGAACAATAAAATAATAGATCTCCTACTTGGGTCAATGTCCAATCATGGCACTTCGCACGAATGCATCCTAAGAGCCAAGCACCAACAAACCCAAATAAGTACGTCAAACCATACCAATGTATTTGTAAAGGTCCAAGCGATATAGCCACTGAATCAATTTGTGGATAGACCATACTTCTCAATGATGATATTAAAACATAATTAACTAGCAGCAATCTTTTATTCTGACATGAATGAAAGATAATGTACAAGCGCCCATATCGATACTTCTAAACATTTCAGTCACCACTCATACACTGAAAATACAATGTAAGCAATCCTGAATAATTATATATAGTCAGATTATGTGGGTTAATGGATGATAATGCCGTGAACAAGATTATGAAAAATATTTATAATATTTAATACATTTCTCACTATATTCACGAGATATATAATAAATATCAATCACTAATAATGAGTCCATTGCAAAAATTGCTTCATATCTTAAGATCTGCTTTCTCTCTCAGCAATCTAACCATTTATGAACAACCTCGACTTCAAATGGAAACACTGCGCCTCTGATATTATCGCTCTAGTACATCCGTTGGTATGGCTTCACTTCCTTGAAGTACGCTAACCTTGAAGATATGTTGGCTGAGCGAGGAATTACGATTAACCCTTTCACTCTCTACCGATGGTTTATCGAATACGGCCCGGAGCTAAGAGAGCGTCTTCGTCGCGGCTATCAGTTTATTCGTATCGGCTTTTCATGGCAGCTCGACGAGACCTATGTCAAAGTGGAATAAAAGTGGCATGACCTGTACCGTTCCATCAACAAGTGTGGGGGGCTAGACTTATATTTCTTCCCTAAGCGCAACAACTATGCGGCTTACTAGTTCCTAAAGCACTGCCTACGTCACTATAAAAAAGACAGACAGCCAAAAATACTGAACACGGATAAGCATGCATCTTACATCTATGCTGTTGCTTGCTTGAAAAAGGAAGTAAAGTTTCGAAAAGACATAAAACAGCGGCATATAAAGTACCTCAACAATAGAATCGAATCCGACCATGCCCTCGATTAAAAATCTCATCAATGTGGGACGGGGTTTTCGAGTACGAAAACGAGTCCGGTCAATTATCCAAGTCTATGAGTTACTAAGAATGTTAAGCAAATGGCAATTTTATCTCTGGTTACGTCGTGACGATCGAAAGACGCTCGTGCGGGAGCGATCTGCCTTTATTACTCTCCTCTTCAATGTGGAGACCGTTTTTGCCCGATAAATAGATTAAAATCAGGTGAAATTTACCTATTGTTATTTTTTGCAATGGATCTCTAATAATGTGATAAGAGAGTAAATATTGACCTTACAAATTTAATGCAAATATCACCTTAAATACTCAATGAAATTTCAAATAGGGCCTTCTAGGGAGAAGGAACATAAATTCCAGGACATTAATTTTTATTTAATTTCATAATCGTTCTAATAAATACAAATAAATAAAAAGTAATTCAGCATGTGGATAAATTGGTTTTTATCAAAAATTTGATACTATGTATTTAGAATATGGTTGCAATCTATAATTATGGCTACACCTTTATCAAAAATTATATTGTTAGGTTATCAAATGGCATGTCTTTATATTTTAATTGTTCAAAATATGTGGTCATGAAAGTGCACCAGTATACACAATTTGTACAGATTATTGTATCAAAATTATCTAATGAGCGGAATAGAAGATTAGCAGGATTAAATTTAACAAAAATATATGTGATTATATGCTTTAGCCATCTAAAAATAAAAATATGGCAGATCTTAAGAAATGACAAAGATATAAGAAAAATTGTTGGAATCATTATGGATTTACACTATGAATTAGAAATATATCTAACCCACTTGGAGTAGGGCATTACTGATGAAAAGGCTCACTAAGACAATGAACTAAGTTCACTAAAAGCCGCACTTTTTCTGGATCAATCGTTGGATGGATGCCATGGCCTAAATTAAATATATGACCAGTTTTAGCTTTACCAAAGCTGGCTAAAACGCTAGACACCTCTTGTCTGATACGATCAGAAGAAGCATAAAGTACGCAAGGATCCATATTCCCTTGTAATGCCACCTTATCTCCTATTAGATGACGAGCTAAAGAGAGATTGGTAGTCCAATCTAGCCCTATTGCATCGACACCCGTATTCGCCATGACCTCTAGCCATTGACCTCCACCCTTTGTAAATAAGATTACAGGTACTATATGTCCTTCAAATTTCCGGTTTAGACTTTGTACTATCTGATGCATATAGTACAAAGAAAACTGCTGATATTTTTCTGAACTCAATATTCCCCCCCAAGTATCAAATAGCATGATGACTTGAGCACCAGCAATAATCTGAGCATTTAAATATGCAGTTACTGATTTAGTCAAAAGATTAAGTAACATATGCATTTGTTCAGGCGCTTCAAACATCATACCCTTAACTTTAGAAAAATATTTGCTGGAACCTTCCTCAACCATATAACAAGCCAAAGTCCAAGGACTACCACTAAAACCTATCAATGGTACTTTTCCATCAATCTCCCTGCGTGCCATACGTATTGCATCCATTACATAGGATAAACTATCCTCAATATCTGGCACGGATAAAGCCTTAATATCCGCGGCAGAACAAATATATTTATCAAATCTAGGTCCTTTATCAGGAATAAAATGAAGCCCTAAACCCATAGCATCAGGAATAGTTAAAATATCTGAAAAGATAATCGCTGCATCTAGATCAAACCGTCGCAAAGGCTGTATCGTGATTTCACAAGCCAACTCTGGTGTGGCACACAACGTCATAAAATCACGAACTTTAGTCTTTAACTTGCGATATTCGGGTAAATATCGACCTGCCTGTCGCATCACCCACACAGGTGTCTTATCGACTGGTTGACGCAATAATGCCTTCAAAAAACGATCATTTTTTAACTTAACCATAATGTTCTTTCATATTAATTATGTATCGTTTTTTTTAATGTAATTAAGTATACCATCTGCAGCTTGACGACCTTCCCAAACCGCGGTAACCACTAGATCAGAGCCGCGAACCATATCCCCACCAGCAAAGATTTTTTCATTGGTTGTCTGATATGAACATGAGCCTTGAGAAGAGACTATTACGCGACCACCATCATCAACGTCAATATCAAAATCAGCAAACCATGGAGCAGGACTTGGGCGAAAACCAAAGGCAATGATGACAGCATCAGCAGAAATTATTTCTTCACTGAAGGGAACAGTTTCAGGAATACAGAGACCACGCTCATCCAGAGCACCCAAAATAGTTTTTACCACTTTAATACCTTCAACTTTATCACTGCCAACTACTTCAATAGGTTGGAGAGTCCATAAAAATTCAACTCCTTCTTCACGAGCATTATCTACCTCACGACGCGAACCCGGCATATTTTTTTTATCTCGACGATAAACACATTTTACACTGCTGGCTCCTTGTCGAATTGCGGTACGGTTACAATCCATGGCGGTATCACCGCCACCAAGTACCAACACCCTTTTATCATTAAGATCACAATCATGATCAAACCTAAGATCTAATAACCGTTTATTATTTGCAGCTAAATATGGTAAAGCATTATACACACCTTTCTTATCCTCACCAGGAAAACCACCTTTCATGAAGGTGTAGCTACCCATGCCTAGAAAAACAGCGTCGTATTTGTCCAAAAGTTCTTGTAATATAATATCTCTACCAATTTCTATATTTAAAACGAATTTAACACCCATGCCTTCCAAAACTGATCTTCGTCGCTGAACTATCTTTTTTTCTAGCTTAAACTCTGGAATACCAAATGTTAACAGACCGCCAACTTCAGGGTATTTGTCATAAACAACTGGAATAACACCGTTACGAACTAAAACATCGGCACAACCTAATCCTGCTGGACCAGCACCAATGATAGCAACACGTCGTCCGGTACTGACTACCGCAGACATGTTTGGACGCCATCCTTGCGATAAAGCCGTATCTGTAATATATTTTTCTACCGAACCAATCGTAACTGCACCAAACCCATCGTTTAAGGTACAAGCACCCTCGCATAGTCGGTCTTGAGGACAAACTCTTCCACAAATTTCCGGTAGAGTATTAGTTTGATGGGCCAATTCAGCTGCCTGTTCCAAATTACCTTCACTGATTAATTTTAACCAGTTGGGAATATAATTATGTACCGGACATTTCCATTCACAATAAGGATTGCCACACTCTAAGCAACGATTGGACTGCTCGGCCGAAGACTTAGCATCAAATTCACCATAAATTTCGCCAAAATTCTTAATACGCTCATCTGCTTCAAGTTTATTAGGATTAGCACGATTTACATCTAAAAATTGAAAAACATTTTTTGCCATAATTATCTTTTTAAACCAGAATTATTAATTGATCTAAACCATATTAGTGCTTTTATCCAACAAACTATCTAACGATATCGCCTTGGGTTTAATCAACCAGAATTGCTTTAAGCGCTTCTCGAACACGTTCAATAACTGTTTGCCCCAAAAACTATTAGTCTCTATTACATGATCTTTGATCATACATTTGAGATGTAATGCATATTTGGATAGTTCATCACTATCAATACGAACCAATTCCACTGATTCCTGATTATATCGTTCAGCAAATTTATATTCTATATCTAATACATAAGCAAATCCTCCGGTCATACCTGCACCAAAGTTCAAACCTGTTTCACCTAATACGGCAATAACGCCTCCAGTCATATATTCACAGCCATGGTCTCCAATACCCTCAACGACTGCTGTCACACCTGAGTTACGCACTGCGAAACGTTCACCAGCCGTGCCGGCGGCATATAATGTGCCACCTGTTGCGCCATATAGACAGGTGTTTCCCATGATGACTGATTCTTGAGTGGCAAAATTACTTTTCGGTGAGGGATAAATTACCAACTTACCATCAGCCATACTTTTACCCACATAATCATTGGCATCTCCCTCTAGACGCATCTCCAGCCCTCCAGCATTCCACACGCCAAAGCTTTGACCTGCGGAACCTGATAGATGTATGCATATAGGGGAATCACTCATGCCGTAATTGCCATGATACCTAGCAATCTCACCCGAGATACGAGCACCTATAGAACGATTGATATTACGTATTTTATAACTGAACAAGCCGCCTTTCTTATCAAGAATAGCATCTTTCATATCAACCAACATCTGTTCCGCCAATTCACCTTTATCATAAGGAGTATTATGTGGATTAATACAATATTGAGGCTTACTTCGTGCTACACCTGCCATAGATAACAATGGCGATAAATATAACTTTTTTTGCTTATCAGTAACGCCAGGTAAAATTTCTAATAAATCCGTACGACCGATCAAATCGGCAATACTACGCACACCTAATTTTGAAAGCCACTCCTGAGTTTCGCGCCCAATAAATCTAAAATAGTTCATCACCATTTGTGGCAACCCGATAAAGTGATTGGTGCGTAATTTGTTATCTTGAGTCGTAACACCAGTGGCGCAATTGTTTAAGTGACAGATGCGTAAAAATTTGCAACCAAGCGCAACCATAGGACCAGTACCAAAGCCAAAACTTTCTGCACCTAGAATTGCCGCCTTAATAACATCTAAACCTGTTTTTAAGCCTCCATCTGTCTGAAGACGAACCTTGTTACGCAAATTATTTGCTCGTAATGTTTGATGTGTTTCGCTTAGGCCAAGCTCCCACGGACAACCTGCATATTTAACAGAGGATAAAGGACTTGCAGCAGTACCGCCATCATGACCGGAGATGGTGATTAAATCGGCATAAGATTTTGCTACACCTACTGCAATTGTACCTACACCAGCTTCAGCAACTAGCTTTACTGATACCAAAGCATTCGGATTGACCTGTTTTAAATCGAAGATTAATTGAGCCAAATCTTCAATCGAATAAATATCATGATGTGGAGGAGGAGAAATCAGGGTAACTCCTGGTACAGAATAACGTAAAGTGGCAATCATTTGATTAACTTTGCCACCAGGTAATTGCCCTCCCTCACCAGGTTTAGCACCTTGAGCCACTTTAATTTGTAACACCTCTGCATTTACCAAATAATATGGCGTCACTCCAAAACGGCCAGATGCAACCTGTTTGATCTTTGAAATACTCTCGGTTCCATAGCGAGACGGATCTTCGCCGCCCTCACCAGAGTTAGAGCGACCGCCCAAACGATTCATACCAATTGCTAATGATTCGTGTGCCTCGGGTGACAAAGCACCTAAAGACATACCAGCGCTATCAAAGCGTTTAAGAATCTCACTAACATCCTCAACATCATCTAAATCAAGGGGATTATCAGACTCTTTGAGCCCTAATAGGTCACGCAATGCCATTGCAGGCCGATCATTCACTAGTTCGGCATATTCTTTATAGGCATCATAACTTCCGACTTGAACTGCCTTTTGTAAAGCACTAATTATATCTGGATTATAAGCATGATATTCACCTCCATGAATAAATTTTAATAATCCACCTTGATCTCGTTGTTTACAACTATCCCATGCTAGATCTGACATCGCCTGCTGATCGGACTGTAATTCTTCAAAGCTGATACCACCAATACGACTTATAGTGGCCAAAAAACATTTATTCACAACAACGTCGTGTAGACCAATGATTTCGAACAACTGAGCACCACGATAACTAGCCATCGTGGAAATGCCCATTTTTGAAATTATCTTAAATAGGCCCTTATCGATACCCTTCCTATAGCGACGACAAATATCTACCCAGCTCATACCCTTAATTTCGCCAGTAATAATAAAATCCTTCAATAAGGCGTAAGATAAATATGGATAAATTGCAGTAGCACCATAACCTAACAACACACTAAAATGGTGGGGATCTCTAGCTGTAGCTGTCTCCACTACGATATTAGCATCACAACGTAAACCTTTTGAAATTAAATGGTGATGTACAGCACCTGTTGCTAATAAAGCATGAATTGGTAAGCTACCCTGACTTACATCGCAATCACTAAGGACTAATATTACTGCACCATCATGAACGGCCTCTTCAGCCTGCCTGCATAAATCATCTATCGCGACGCTTAAACCTATATCAGCCGTATAGATTAATGACAATATAGTAAACTTATAATCATCGTTAGTTTTTCCCAAGGCCAACAATTGATGGAAATGACTTTCTGATAAAATTGGCGAATTAACTACAACCTTATCGGCATGCTTCTCAACTAATTCAAACACATTATGTTCTTTACCAAAGCAAGTTTCTAAAGACATAACGATGCTTTCTCGCAAGGAATCAATCGGTGGGTTAGTGACTTGAGCAAATTGTTGGCGGAAATAATCAAACAAAGAACGCACTTTCTGTGACATCACGGAAAGTGGTGTGTCATCACCCATAGATCCTATCGCTTCCTGTCCTCCCTCACCTAATACTCGCAAAACTTGGTCACGCTCTTCAAAGCTTACTTGAAATAATTTTTCATAAATAGCTAATCTTTCACCTACCAGCGTTGGAAAGCTTTCATCATCTGCTATATCATATAAACGTTTGAGATGCGCGTTTATCCATTGTCGGTATGGGTGCGCTTTCTTAAGAATATTATTGATGTCATTAGGTAATAACAGCTCACCTGTAAACGTATCTACAGCTAACATTTGACCCGGTCTTAAGCGACCCTTAGTAACTACGTCCTCAGGTTTATAATCATAAACACCCACTTCCGATGCTAAAATGATAACTCGATCCTGAGTAATAATATAACGTGCTGGCCGTAGACCATTGCGATCAAGTGTACAACTTGCGTATCGACCATCGGTTAGTACTACTCCTGCCGGACCATCCCATGGTTCCATATGTATGGAATGGTAGTTATAAAAAGATCTTAGATCTTCATCCATCGTGTGATCGTTCTGCCATGCCGGAGGAATGAGCAATCGTATCGCACGAAATAAACCAATACCACCAGCTAATAAAGTCTCAAGCATATTATCCATACTTGAGGAATCAGAGCCTGTTAGTCCGACCAAAGGTCTAATGTCATCCATATTATCAATAAGTAATGTTACTAATTTTGCCTCACGTGCCAATGCCCAGTTGCGATTACCCCGCACTGTATTAATTTCTCCATTATGTGCTAGATAACGAAGAGGTTGGGCCAGCTTCCACTGTGGCCATGTATTGGTAGAAAATCGTTGATGAAAAATACAAATTGAGGTTTCCATACGATCATCATTTAGATCTTTATAAAAAATTGGTAAATACGAAGGCATAACTAAGCCCTTATACAATACCAACTGCGAAGATAAGCTCGTAATATAAAATGAATCATCAATAATGCTTTTTTCAGATAGACGACGTGCGACATATAGATGACGGTCAAATTTATCCTGTCCCATATTATCTGCTGCGTTAACAAATACCTGACGTATGATGGGTAAAGAGCGCATCGCCTCTTCACCGCAAGCACTTTCAGCATCGACAGGCACATCACGCCAACCTAATAGTTCTAAGCCTTGACCAATAATATGATTACTAACAATATCTTGATTAAGTTTGGCATTAATTTTATTCTGTGACAGAAACACCATGCCAACGGCGTAATTTTCAGTAAATTTAAAATCTAATTCCTTCCCTACAGCTTTGAGAAATCTATCTGGCTTCTTCATCAATAAGCCACAACCATCTCCAGTTTTACCATCGGCACCAATTGCACCTCTATGGGTCAAATTACCTAATGCTTCAATTGATGTTTCGAGAAGCCGATGACTGGGATTGCCATCCATCTGGGCGATTAAACCAAAGCCGCAATTATCTCTTTCAAATTCAGGCCTATACAAGCTTTGCGTTAATTCCATTGGCTGATTCACATAACATACCTCCTTAATTTGCCATTTACCGACAATATCCTTGAATGATTACTTAAAGCGCATTATTTTATAAAGACGGTAAATTTTTGAGTAAATATTATAGCTATAGATCTTATCCTATTCAATAATTGCGACACCGATTTACATAATTTAGATAAAATTACTAAAATATTAAAATATTTAATAAATTTCAACGGATATAATTATGAATAAGGCTATTATAGGGGTAATTATGGGCAGCAACAACGATTGGGCCGTAATGTGCAAGGCTGTTGAGCAACTGAAGGCCTTCGACGTCTCTTATGAGGCCAAAATTATTTCTGCTCACCGAACCCCGGATCTCTTAAGAAGCTATGCTGTGACTGCTAAAGAAAATGGTCTGACTTGTCTTATTGCAGGTGCGGGTGGGGCCGCCCATCTACCAGGCATGTTGGCAGCACACACAACTATACCCGTATTAGGAGTCCCAGTTCCATCTAGCTATCTTAAAGGGCAAGACTCCCTATTATCCATCGTACAAATGCCTAAAGGTATCCCTGTCGCTACATTTGCTATTGGTGAAACCGGTGCGACTAATGCTGCCTTATTCGCCATTGCTCAACTTGCTACCACTAATCCAGCATTGGCAAAAAAAGTGAAACAATTCAGAAAAGCTCAATGCCAAACAGTGTTGAATATGATTCTTCCCCCTTAGATAATAAAGGTATAAATAACGTGATGATTTTACCTGGCGCAACTCTCGGACTACTTAGTGGCGGTCAATTAGGACGCATGTTTACTACTGCGGCCCAAACTATGGGTTATAGAGTGGTGGTATTAGATCCTGATATTAATAGCCCAGCTGGAATAATAGCCGATCAACATATTTGTGCCGAATATTCCAATGAAATTGCACTTAAACAATTAGCCAAATGTTGTGATGCTATTACTACTGAATTTGAAAATATTCCTGAAACTACCCTGGCTTTCCTTGAGCAAAAAACTATTGTACGACCATCATCGAAAGCATTGGCAGCTACTCAAAACAGAATCAACGAGAAGCATATTATTACTTCATTAAATATTCCTGTCGCACCTTTCATCATAATTCGCTCAATTTCAGATATTGAAAATAAAAAAATATTACCTCCATTTCCAAACATCCTAAAAACTGTAACTTTTGGTTACGATGGTAAAAGTCAGAGCATCTGTCAATCTAGAGAGGATGTAACATCCGCGTTTAGATCTTTAGGCCAGGTTGAATGCGTACTTGAACAACATATCAATTTTAAATACGAAATCTCTGCTGTATTAGCCCGAAGCGAAGATGGTATTATTAGTAATTTTCCAATTGCTAAAAATGTTCATATAAATGGTATGTTGCATTCTACTACCGTACCTAGTATGATTTCTAAAAAGCAGGCTAAAAAAGTAATTAATATAGCCAATAAAATTGCTAATTCTCTAAATTATATTGGTGTAATAGCAGTAGAATTTTTTGTATCAAATGAAGATAAACTTTTTGTTAATGAAATTGCACCACGCCCCCATAATTCTGGGCACTTTACTTTAGATGCTTGCCGAACATCTCAGTTTGAACAACAAGTAAGAATGTTGTGTGGGCTACCTTCCGGTAGTTGTGAGCTGCTATCACCTGTCGTGATGATCAATATTCTGGGTGATGCTTGGGGTAGAACAACACCGAATTGGGATAAACTACTATCTGTCCCCCAAAATAATTTACATATGTACGGTAAAAAAGAAGCTAGAATTGGTAGGAAAATGGGTCATTTTAACGTATTAGCTAGCACTGTTGAGCAAGCAACAAATGTTGCACTTAAATCATTTCAAGAATTAATTAGAGACTAAAATTGATGTGATTACCATTTATAATACAATGTTCGAAGGAGCATGACAAGCCTCTCCAAATGATCAACATAGTATTATCTTTTATTAAACTCAAAAATAATAAATTAAACCAAGTAATTTTAAAAAATATTTTACAATCAATATGTAAAGTTAACCCTCATGAAAATTCATATAAAATCCATGAAATACGTAAATGATAAACACAAAAATTACTATCACTTGCATGTAAAATAAAATGATTAGTTCAATAAATATTGAAAATTATGGATCATAAACATCATGACAAAAGATATTAGAAATACGTCATAATTTATAACATAGATTTGCTTTCCGCACAACACAATGATGGCCATAAAATTTATAGGTCAAAAAAAACTACCAACTTAATATAAAACTCTACACAAACATCCTAGACCTTACCTCTGCATACATAAAATACCGATGACACAACACTAAAATATGCAGGAATTTAAGACTCCTCAGCCATGTAACATGGATTATACATATAAGTAAATATTTACGATATCATATTCATAGCGTCTTTCAACAGGAATCAAAGAAAGAGAGCGATACTAAATGTAAATATTAAAAATATTTTCAAGACATCACAATAGATTAAAGTACTGCTTAGATCATTATTACACATTATAGAATAGAGTGATGATAGAATTATTCATATCAAAAATATAATGTATCCAACTAAATTTATTAGCAATAATATTAAGAATATTCAATCATATAACCAAATTCTATGCAGAGATAGATTATCATGCCTAATTTTAGGATATGATCAATTAGCAATGAAATTAATTAATCTTTATATCACATTGGCGCACTACATGTAATATGAAAACATTCGTAAGAGATTTATAAGACTGCTTCATTTCAGAAGATTTTGGAATTTAAAATAGTTACCTGCTAACCAGATACAACAGGTTAGTTCAGATCTTCCATCTTTGCATACGAATTATTTTATGGAAACATCATACATCGCTGAGAGTTAAATAATGAATGGCACGACATAATACATCAATAGCCCCACCTCTGAAATGGGCTGTAGGCAAACGTTGGCTAATTCCACAATTAGAAGCAATTTGGTCTAAACATAAAAACGCACTGTTATTAGAACTATTTTGTGGAGGCTTGTCAGTATCTCTAGGTTTGCAACCGCAAACAGCTTTGCTAAATGACGTAAATTCATCATTGATTAATTTTTATGAACAAATTAAAAAAGGCCTGTACTTTGATATACCGGCTAGATAACACTGAGACAGTATGTTATCAACATAGAAACAAATTTAATATACTGAATGCCAAAGGGCGTTCAAGCAATACAACGGCACAGTTATTTTATTATCTTAATAGAACTGGCTACAATTGACTATGTAGATTTAATAAATCTGGAAATTATACTGTCCCTTCGGAAGATAAAAAAAATAATTATCTCAAAGATTTCTCCAAGTTAAAAAATGCTGTTACCTATTGGGATTTTTCTCATCAGTATTTTTTCAAAGTTAAATTAAATCAGGTGATTTTATTTATGCAGATTCACCCTATGATGTACTATTTAGACAATATTCACGGGAAGGATTTGAATGGAAGGATCAAATTAGACTGACGAAATGGTTGATTCAACATAATGGACCGGTAGTACTTTCCAATCAAGCCACACCAATAATAAAAGAGCTATATTTGGATTTTGGCTTTAAACTTAGGTATATGGACGCACCACGACGTATAAGTTGTAAAGGTGATCAACGTAAAAATGTGAAAGAGATTCTTGCTTTACGAAAAGTTCATTAAATGAACATAATATATTCATACTTAATTCGAATACTTTCATTACTTTTGGTTTATATCAATCAACTAAAAATCGTAAATTACATAACGGTATGCAACTCAATGATTATCGGAGAGCTAAGACTTTGCGATTGACAACATATCGCTATTTTGACGAAACTTGAATAGGGAAATAGATATCAATAAATACTATAATGGATACGTCATTTTTAATATTAAGCACATATTTTTTTCTAATATCAATTGCAATATTTTGCTCAGTGGTTCTGGACTTAATGAGAAAATACCCGAAATAAACGTATAAGCGGTTATTATCATAGACAATAATAATTTCCATAAAGTAGCTAACATATATTATATATAGTGCATGTCCACATACATAATCATTTAATCTATATCTCAACACCTAACACTCATGGTAATATTAATAAAAAAAGGCTTAAATATAATAAAATATACTCATATCATGATTAACGGGTTATTATATGAATAATTAAATGATTGTAACCAATGCTGATGCAGATTAATTTTGACCAGCCTTATCAACATGCTTCATTCATAACTGAATTTCACCTCAATTTTGACATTCCTATGCTGATCTGATAATATAAATATATGGATGTGCAATATTAGTATGTTTATACTTTTAAGACGAGTCCATTGCAAAAAATTGCTTCATACTTTAATATTTGTTTTCTTTTTCAGAAATCCGACTATTTATGAGCAACTCCGACTTCAAATAGAAACACTTCTCCCCCTGGTGTTATCCTCTGGTGTATCCGTTGGTATGGCTCTATTTTATGAAGCTACGCCAACCTTAGCGATATGTTGGCTGAGCGAGAAACTGTGGTTAATCCTTCAACCCTCTGCCGTTGGTTTATTGGATATGGCCCAAAGCTAAGAAGGCGTCCTCGTTGCGGCTATCAGTTTATTTGTACCGACTTTTCATGGCAACCCGACGATACCTATGTCAAAGTGAAAGGAAAGTGGCATTACCTGTGCCTGTGCCATCAACAATCGTGGGGGAGATGCTAAACTTCTATTTTATCCCCCAATCGCAATAGCCATGTGGCTTACTGGTTCCTAAAGCGCCGCCTATGTCACTATAAAAAGACAGACAGCCAAAAATACTGAACACGGATAAGCATACATCTTACGCCCATGCTATTGCTTACTTGAAAAAGGCAGGAAAGCTACGAAAAGACATAAAACAGCGGCAGATAAAGTACCTAAACAATGGCATCGGATCCGACCATACCCGATTAAAAACTCATCAACTTAGGGCGGGGTCTTCGAGTACTAAAAAGAGCTTGGTCAACTATCCAAGGCTATGAGTCGCTAAGGATGCTAAGCAAAGAACAATTTGATTTCCGGTTAAGTCGTGACGAGCAAAAGACGCTCGTGCGGGAACGATCTATCTTTGTTGATCTTCTCTTCAATGTGGAGACCGTTTTTGCCTGATAAATAGATTAAATTCAGTTTTAATTCACCTATATATAATTTTTTGCAATGGACCCAATTTTTACACCTAATCTGATAATATAAATATCATATCCTTAGAGAATACAAGGGTACTAGTGCTTACCATATATTTGAAGAACTAAATGCCGAAGGCACTAATTGATAATAACTTTTTTTAAAATCTACGGCCTATGCTTAAACTAAATCTAAACTAATTAATAGCAACTTCTGCGCCTGCTTTGATACTATATATTGTCGCCGCAATATTTTGATCAATATATTTCACATCTAAATTCAAAAAACCAGTCCTCATTCAATGTTATATCAAACCCTGTTTGATCTACTATGCCAAAGATCTTCCGAATAACGGTTTAATCGCATTCTCATAGCCTTTTCTTTCTGTAAGAGCTCCTACGTCCATAGACATGGTACTTTTGAATGCTACCATGGCTTTCATCAGTGGATACATGGTGGTTAAAACTATAGGCATGATTCATTCCTGCGCCTATGTATGGACGGATATTTAAGCTAGCATCAAGATGATATCGCACAAATAAACCTGGAGTGATTGATTTACTATCAACAGTCATCCAAACCTTTGCTGCTTTCCATTTGCTAACTATATTTGGAATAATACATTTTATCTCGTTTTCGACTATTTTGACGCTATTTGATTTAACCCTATTATCCGAATATTGTAACATTAACCGAACACCCCAATTAGAAGACAGCATATATGTGATTTCTAATTTTGGATTGATATTGTCATTTATTGCACTGCTTGACAATGATATGGGACGCCCAGTTGACTAGTAAATCGCCTTTAACTAACGCATCACCACTCTCATGTGCTAATGTGCATGTTGCCATGACTGTTACTAAGATAGATATGACCACAAGCTTTACAATCTTCATTTATTTTGCCTCTTTAAAATTCACGGCCAATACATATGCTAAATATGAGCGGATTAATGGCAACTTCTGTGTCTGCTCTGACGCTCTCCATTTTCGCTATGACATTTTTATCAATATATTTAACATCTACATTTACAAACCAGTCCTCATTCAATAATAAATCGAACACTGTTTGTACCATTATGCTCAAGTTTTTCTAAATGACGGTTTCGTTGCATTCTTATTTCTTATGGGTCGTATGTATGTGTTGTACATTTTAATGACCTACAAAATAGATATCTAGTGTGCATAGATAAATATATACTAATGATATCATAACCAACAGTTAGTATATGTAATAAAAAGGCTTATTTATTAATGGCACAGACTGAAACCTACTTTTATGAATGGGATTGACCATCTAACTTTTGACAAAAATATAAATTATAGTTTTTATGCTAATTTTGATAACATTTGCGGTTAGATCAATATGGATGATTTAGATAGCCTATAATTTTATAGAAAATTAAGAATATAGTATATTCTGAATACATAGGGGACGAGATTAGCCTAAACTATAGTCTTGGTGAGTTTTTCTTGACTATTTATTTATCTTAGTTTGTTTTATTTAGCCCGATTATTATGGGATGATAGATTATATATATATTAATCTAATTAATGAATTATTAAGTGGGAAATCACCTGGATAGTATGACATTTATCTGTAGGTCGTGATGTCCTCATATTTAAGCCGTTAATTTTGTGATTAACGTTATCTGATCATAGCAGATTCAATATACTCAACCACTTAAATTTTGGTAACTATATTTAAAGTTTTCTAATATTCATTGGTGATATAATATCAGCGTTAAATTTGATTAATAAGTAAGAGTAAATAATTGGCTATATGTCATTTGTATATTTAGATATATTTAAACTATTAATGGCTATCCACTACTCATTGTGTAAAATTCCAATGAAAGTTGATGTGATATTGAAATTAAATTTATAATCTAGGTGCATCAGGTTGGATTGGAATCGATACATGATAGTTAAAAGTGCAGTAATATATTAGGAGAATCCATATTTTTTGTGACAAATCTGTAGTTATGTAGTCAGATGAACTAAATATATGAGGAATGAAAATTTAAATATGAATACTATTGCCAAGATTTAACTACTGTTATGTATTTAGAACGACCTATATGCTTAATGCTATAATATTTATTTCCCATGTCTCATGTTTGTTAATTGAATGCGTTGACTTCTAATTTAGGTTTTAATAATTTATAAGTTTATTGATAACTTACTGTTTAACATAATAGTGCCATACGAGCAGTTAATATTTGGATTATATATTTTAATATGCTTGTTAAGCGATATTAGATTCATGGCCCATTATAATCCAGGTGATTTAAGATTAATTTGAAATCCTTGCCTAGTAGGAGATGCTATATTACATTAGATCCAGATTTAACAAATTTGGAAGAAAATATATGAAAGAAAGTATTCTGGAGGTACTGTTATATCTATTCGAGCATCATATTAGCGCAGGCAATGCTAATAAACTTAATGAAGATGAGTTAGAGTTAGAATTGGAGAAAGTTGGTTTCTTACTTCTCGAGATTCATAAGGCTCTTGATTGGCTAGAAAATATGACAATGATTTCTAATAACTTAATTGAAGAGAGCAGTCATCACAGAACAATGCGTATTTTTAATGATGTGGAGCAGAAACTTCTCGATGTGCGCTGTCGCGGCTATCTGCTATTTTTAGAGCAGGTTAGAATATTAGATGTCAAAACTCGTGAGATCGTAGTGGAACGAGTTCTTGCTTTAGATGAAGGCAAAATAGATTTAGATCAAATAAAATGTGTAGTATTGATGGTACTTTTTTATCGACCTGGGTGTGAATTAGCATATTCTTGGATGGAAGATCTAATTTTTAACGATACGGAAATTATTATACATTAGTTGTAGGATATAACTCAAAAAATTTACTTGAGATTAATATTGAATCATTTAATAGAACTATTAATTTGTTGCGCAAAAAAAAATGAAAAAAAAATTAGTTATCGTAGAATCACCATCTAAGGCAAGAATTATTAAAAGGTACCTTGATAAAGACTCTGAGGTTTTAGCTTCTTACGGTCATGTGCGTGATTTGCTTCCAAAGGAAGGTGCAGTTAATACAGAAAATAATTTTGCAATGCGATATCAAATCATTGAGCGCAATATCAAGCATGTTGATGCGATTGCTAAGGCTATGAAAAGAGTCGATACTTTATATTTAGCTACGGATCCTGATAGAGAGGGAGAAGCAATTTCGTGGCATTTATTTGAGTTACTAAAAGATCGTGGCACCTTGAAAAATAAGTCAATTTATAGAATAGTTTTTCATGAAATCACAAAGCAGGCTGTAGAGCATGCTATTAATAGTCCTCGTCAATTATCAATTGACATGGTTAATGCCCAGCAGGCACGACGTGCCTTAGATTATTTAGTTGGCTTTACCTTGTCGCCATTGTTATGGCGAAAGGTACGTCCTGGTTTGTCAGCGGGACGGGTACAGAGCCCCGCTTTAAGGATGGTTGTTGATAGGGAATTGGAAATTGAAAAATTTCAATCACGGGAGTATTGGACGATTGAAGCCGATGCTGTTATTAATACCAGAGCTTTTGTGTGTAAATTAACCCATTACCAAGGGAAAAAATTGTCACAATTTACAATCGATAATATGGTAAAATCCACCACTATGGTCTCCATGTTGGCATCCGCTACAGATAGTCAACTGCTTGTGACAAAGATTGAAACAAAACAACATAAGCGTAATCCTTCTGCGCCATTCATCACATCGACATTACAGCAGGAGGCTTATCGTAAATTGGGCTATGGAGCGCAGCATACTATGAGCGTTGCTCAGCAGTTATATGAAGGAATAGATATTGCCAATGATGATGCGGTGGGCTTGATCACCTATATGCGTACTGATTCTGTGACATTATCAGCAGAATCGATTGAGGAGTTTAGAGGTTTTATCATTGATAGATACTGCGTGGATTTGATACCAAATAAATCTTATGTGTATAAGACTAAGTCTAAGAACGCACAGGAAGCACATGAGGCTATTCGCCCAACATCAATATTTCGTACTCCGGAAAGCTTGAAGGATTATTTATCTGCGGATCAAATGGGGCTTTATACGTTAATTTGGCAGCGAACTCTAGCTAGCCAAATGATTAATGCGACTTTAAATACGGTAGCTGTTGATTTAGATTGTGGGTCTGGCAATATATTTAGAGCGAACGGTTTCACAGTTAATAATCTGGGATTTATGAGCATTTACCTTGAAGGTAAAGATGATAATAGAAAATCAGATAAAGACGAAAGACTACTACCTTCTATGAAGGTAAGCGATATCGTTAATATCAAATGTATTCGACCTGAGCAACATTTCACTGAGCCTCGACCACGTTATAATGAATCTAGTTTAGTTCGAGGTTTGGAAGAATATGATATTGGTCGTCCATCTACTTACGCTAGTATTATTGCAACATTGTTGCGGCGTGAATATGTTAAGTTAGAAAAGAGACGTTTTCATCCTACTGATGTTGGTCGAGTGGTTGGTAGCTTTTTGGTGAAACATTTTACTAAATATGTCGATTATGGTTTCACAGCTGCTTTAGAGGATAAACTGGATGCTGTTGCTCGAGGAGAGGAGGAATGGATTCCGTTGCTCCGTAATTTCTGGGAACCATTTATTGTGCAGGTGAAGGCTAAAGACAGGGAGGTACAACGTAGTGATGTTACGCAAGAACTTTTGGATGAAAGTTGTCCTAAGTGTGGAGAAAAGCTATCAAGCCGATTATGCCGAAATGGGCGGTTCATCGGCTGTACTTCTTATCCGGAGTGTAATTATACTCGTAATATGGACAATAAAAACGTTGATGTTAATGAGCCAAAAGTAATCGAAGGGCGTAAGTGTCTAAAATGTGAATCTTATTTATTAGAGCGGAGCGGTCGTTACGGAAAATTTGTAGGTTGTAGTAACTATCCAAAGTGTAAATATATTGAATCATTAAGGCAAACTACCGATAAGAAGATTGTAACCTGTCCGCAGTGTAGCCAAGGTGATATTTTGATGCGAAGGTCACGCCTTGGAAGAGTTTTCTACTCTTGTTCCGGTTATCCTGATTGCAAATATGCTTTATGGAATGAACCGTTATCAGAATCTTGTCCAGACTGCCAGTGGCCAATCCTAACTATAAAAACTACTAAAAGTCGTGGCATGGAGAAGGTCTGCCTACAAAATAAGTGTGGATTTAGTGAGAAAGTTTTGTCATCTCAGGTTCAATATGATATATATAAGAAGACTTTGTTGGCTTGAGTGGCCCATTGCAAAAAATAACAATGGGCAAATATCACCTGACTTTAATCTATTTATCAGGAAAAAACGGTCTCCACATTGAAGAGGAGATTAATAAAGATAGATCGTTCCCGCACGAGCGTCTTTTGCTCATCATAACGTAACCAGAAATCAAATTGTTCTTTGTTTAGCATCCTTAGCGACTCATAGCCTTGGATAGTTGACCAAGCTCTTTTTAGTACTCGAAGACCCCGCCCTAAGTTGATGAGTTTTTAATCGGGTATGATCGGATCCGATGCCATTGTTTAGGTACTTTATCTGCCGCTGTTTTATGTCTTTTTGTAGCTTTCCTGCCTTTTTCAAGTAAGCAATAGCATGGGCGTAAGATGTATGCTTATCCGTGTTCAGTATTTTTGGCTGTCTGTCTTTTTGTAGTGACATAGGCGGCGCCTGAGAAATTGGTAAGTCGCATTGTTATTGTGCTTGGGGTATAAATATAAGTCTAGTGTTTCCCCACTCTTGTTGATGGCACGGTACAGGTAATGCCACTTTCCTTTCACTTTGACATAGGTCTTGTCGAGCTGCTATGAGGAGTCGGTACGGATTAACTGATAGCCGCGACAAAGACGCTTTCTTAGCTCTGGGCCATATTAAAAACCAATGGTATAGGGTTGCATGGTTATCGCAATTCCTCGCTCAGACAACATATCGCTAAGGTTAGCGTAATTTAAGAAAGTGGAGCATATCAACGGATATATCAGATGCGAAGTGCTTTCATTTGAATGCGGGGTTGTTCATAAATAGTTAAATTGCCGAGAGAAAAAACAAATATTAAAGTATGAAGCTATTTTTTGCAATTCACTCAGTTATATCGAACAAATAAAGTTGGAGTGATTTATTTATCATTAATAGCCCCCCCTGATCCTGCTGTTTCCCATTCGTCAACTATAGCCTGGATAATTACATTGTCCGCAACTAGATCAATGCCCTCTAACGTAACACTATTCTTCTAATACTGCAACGTTAACCCAACACCCCAGTTAGAAGAATAGCATATATGTGATGTCTAATTTTGGATTAGGTTTGTCATTCATTACACCTTTTGACAATTAAATTAGGATGCTCCTTAACTAGCAAATCACCTCTAACGTACAACTTACTACTTTATGCGTTAACGTTGATGTTGCTATGACTGTCTCTAAGATAAATGTGATTACAAGCTTTTCAATCTTCATTGAAGCTATGCTCCAATAACTAGTGTAGTACTTCCAAGTGTTAGAACAATATAACACAAGGACGCAATTTTTTGCAATGGACTCGTTAATTTTTCTCCTGTGTATTTTATTTATAATTAATATCATAAGCAATATAAATTAGGATATGATAATTTATATCAATTGATAAATATATTGTATCATGCTTGTATGAAGATATACTGACTGATAGTCTTGCAATTATAGTCAAAAGTATCTTTTTGGAAGATTTGATGTCATGATATGTACTATAGATATTTTGGAGAATCCGCCGAAACATGGATCTTTGATTTTTTATGAAAGTGTGATTATCGGATATTACACTAAATCCAGCGAACAATGATGTGCCGTCAAATTAGAATTCGGACTATAGGTAATTCATTAAAGATTCAGATTATAATATTAGTATTCATTGTCTTATTTTTCTTGTGGTATGGTGCTGGTACTGCGATATCCTGTTTATATGGTGGCGGCATTGCAATAGTTAATGCCTTGCTACAAGAACGCTGCTTAGTGAATTCGGTAAAATGGGATAGGTTAGATGTTACCGTAAATTTACGTAAAGCATATCGTTGTTTCGTAAGAAGATGGGTTGCAACTATTATTATGTTTGCTGTTGGTTTTGCAGTGCTAAAACTTTTTCCACTGCCTTTAATAACTTCCTGCATTGCGATTCAGCTTGCTTTATCATTTTGGAATAGAAACGGGCTTTAAACTATGGCCAATGAAATTATTACTTCCTCGGAGTATATTCGTCATCATTTACAAAATTTAACATTTGGGCAGCATGATGACGGGTCATGGGGAGTGGCTCATAACGCTGAAGAAGCGGTTGACATGGGTTTTTGGGCAATAAATATAGATAGCATAGGTATGTCGCTCGTGCTAGGTTCGTTATTGATGTGGTTTTTTCGTAGTGTAGCTAAGAAGGTACAGATAGGCATTCCAAAAGGTGCGCAGAATTTTGCTGAGTGGGCGATTGATTTCATTAATGATAGTGTTAATGGATCATTTTCAGGTATAAATTCGCTGGTTGCACCATTGGCATTTACTATTTTTATCTGGATATTTTTAATGAATTTGATGGATTTATTACCCATTGACCTCATACCAGAAGCTGCTAAATTTGTCTGTGTAAATATTTTTAGCGTGGAACCACATACTGTATTTTTTAAAGTAGTACCGTCAACGGATCCAAATATAACTCTTGGTATGGCCTTTGGTGTATTTATCTTAGTTTTATTTTACAGTGTTAAGATGAAGAGTTTGAGTGGCTTCATTGGAGAGCTAATTTTACAGCCGTTTGGTAAATGGGCAATGCCTTTTAACCTGTTGTTGGAAACAATCAGTTTAATTTCCAAGCCAGTTTCTCTGGCATTGAGGTTGTTCGGAAATATGTATGCTGGTGAGATGATTTTCATTTTAATTGCGATTATGTTTAGCGCTGGTGTTGTTATGGCGTCACTAGGTACATTATTGCAAATTGGTTGGGCAATTTTTCATATCCTAATTATTACACTTCAAGCATTTATTTTCATGACCTTAACGATTGTGTATTTGGATATGGCACATCAAAAATGATGAATATTATTGTTATTTAATTTTTACTTCGTAGGAGAAAGATATGGAATCAGCATTGCTATATATTGCAGGTGCGTTGATGATGGGATTGGGAGCGTTAGGTGCCGCAGTAGGGATAGGCATCCTGGGTAGCCGATTTTTGGAAGGTGCAGCTCGTCAGCCTGAGTTAATACCAATGCTTCGTGTACAATTTTTGATTGTAATGGGTCTGGTTGATGCTGTGCCCATGATTACCGTTGGTTTGGCAATGTATATTTTGTTTGCGGTTGCATAGTTATAGTTAAATTTTTCGAGACTAGATTTAGAATATAAAAATTAGGTACAAATTATGAATCTTAATGCTACAATTATTGGGCAAATGCTGGCATTTGCAATATTTGTTGTTTTTTGCATGTATTATGTCTGGCCGCCAATCATTTCTGCCTTAGAAGAACGTAAAAAAAAAATTGCAGATGCCTTAGCAGCAGCAGAACGAGGTAGGTATGAACAGAAATTAGCTGAGGAGCGTGCCCTACAAGTAATATGTAAGGCGGAAGATCAGGCGAATATGGTTATCATCCAGGCGCAGAACCGTGGTAATGAAATCGTGAATGAAGCAAAGCATAATGCACAGATTGAGGTTAAGCTAATTTTAGCTTCTGCTGCGGCAGATATTGAGCAAAAGATGAATTGTGCAAAAAATGAACTTCGAGTGCAAATAGGTAGCATTGTATTGGTTGGTGCAAAAAAAATTGTTAGCCGTGAAATTGACATTAAGGATCATTCAAATTTAATAGAAGAATTAGTTAGCCGAATCTAGGAATCAAATAATAGTGGAAGCAATTACTATTTCTCGTCCATATGCAAATGCAATTTTTGAGATTGCGCAGGAAGAAAATGATTTAGAATCTTGGTCTAAATTGCTTTTAAAATTATCCGAGTGCGTAGCAAATTCAAAAATAAAATCTATGATTACTAGTCCAACAGTAACGGATGGGCAGGTAATTAATGTATTTGCCGATATTATAGGTGAGTTAAGTACGAATGTACAAAAATTTTTAGCGTTATTGGCTGAGAACAATCGTCTACAGTTATTAACTGAAATTGCGGTATCTTTTGAGCAACTACGTGAAAAGATTGAGCATGTAATGACAGTTGATGTAATATCAGCACGTGCTTTAACTTTTAAACAAAAAAAAATTCTTTCGTTAGCATTGAAGAATCGTTTAGGCCGATATGTGACATTGAATATTAGAGTTGATACAGGTTTATTAGGTGGTGCTATTATTCGAGCCAATGATTTAGTGATTGATGGTTCTGCCCTAGGAAAACTGAATAAACTAGCCAACTATCTTGGGTAACTGGCTCGTTATGGAGGAATTTTAATAGATGCAATTAAATTCAGCAGAAATAAGTAGTCTAATCAAAAAAAGAATTGATACTTTTGATGGATCAACCGAGGAACACATAGAAGGCACCATTACTAGTGTAGCCGATGGTATAGTTAGTATTCATGGTTTATCCGATGTTATGTCTGGAGAAATGCTTGAATTTCCTGATAATACCTTTGGCATTGCTTTAAATCTTGAGCGGGATTCTGTAGGTGCGGTGATATTAGGTTCCTACCATCATATAACTGCAGGAGACAGTGTCAGATGTACTGGTCGTATTTTGGAGGTTCCGGTTGGTGAAGGCTTGCTTGGTCGTGTTGTCGATGCATTAGGTAATCCAATTGATGGAAAGGGTGATATCATCAGCGAATGTAAGTCACCAATTGAAAAAGTTGCTCCAGGTGTAATTGCCCGACAATCAGTAGATCAGCCTCTTCAGACCGGTTTGAAATCCATTGATTCGATGATTCCAATTGGGCGTGGTCAACGCGAATTGATTATTGGTGACCGTCAAACAGGTAAAACGGCCATTGCTGTCGATTCAATTATTAATCAAAAAGGTACTGGAATCAGATGCATTTATGTGGCCGTTGGTCAGAAGAATTCCTCCGTTTCTAACGTTGTACGTAAAATAGAAGAACATGGGGCATTGGAATATACCATTATAGTTTCGGCATCTGCATCTGATGC
>JABSQM010000024.1 GCA_013215805.1 Piscirickettsiaceae bacterium | reverse complement strand
TGCCAGAGGTTCATCAGGTTATTGCTATGCCAGTTAGCCATGGTGCATTGAGTTGGGGTATCCGTAGAAAGATTGCACAAAAATTGCAAAAAAATAACTATAATCAAGCCATCGTTTTACCAAATTCATGGAAATCTGCTTTAATACCGTGGTTTGCCAAAATTTCCGTTCGATCCGGCTGGCGCGGTGAGATGCGCCATGGTTTACTTAATGACATAAGGTCATTGGACAGAATAGCTCTACCAATGATGGTTCAGCGTTATGTATCATTAGCATACCCAGCATCACAATCCCATATAGCTCCAAGTTATCAATTTCCATATATGATTACTAGATCTGTTAAGACTAGATTTTTACAAATGTTATCCGATTATTCAGATCGATTAATTTTGTGCCCAGGAGCCGAATTTGGTTCTGCAAAACAATGGCCTGCCGAATACTATGCTGAGGTTGCTAACCAATTAATTTCAGAGGGTTGGCAAATTTTAATTTTAGGCTCATCCTCTGATGAGGCTATTTCTATAAATATAATGTCTAGAATAACAATAAAGAAGAATAAATGTATCCTTAATTTATGTGGAAAAACTAAATTGCAAGATGCTATTGATCTTCTTACAACTGCCAATGCTGTAATTTCAAATGATTCGGGTTTGATGCATATAACAGCCTCTATATGCATACCTTTAATAGCTATCTATGGGCCAACATCTTCCAATTTTACACCGCCATTGGCTGATAATGTACATATTCTTCAACTAGATATCAACTGTGGTCCATGCTTTAAAAGGAAATGTCCTGAACAACATCATCGATGTATGCGTAATATTAGCAGTAAAGAAGTGCTTAATTTCATTCACAGATTAAAAATTACTAGATCCAATTAGTAGCAAGGATACTCAATAATTTATCTAATATTCCATCATTTGCTATACCAGTAACAAGAACTACTATCTGTTTTTACAGTTTACGATAAGTGTAGAACTAAATATATTTCAGGTTTTATATGTCCATCTATATCAATATATAAATTTCACAACTTATTGTCCTTCCGTCTTGGTATTTATGTGCATCAACTCTGACTTTTGATCATCTATCTTTATTAAATAATTTTTTTAGTAGATGTAACTGTTCCAATGCTTGTTTAGGACTCAGTTTATTGGGATTTAATTGTTTAATAATCATTTCAACTGGAGAGTATTTATCTAATTGGATACCGAGATTGTGCCCTTCACTCTCCGTGTGATTAGTAACGGCATGTTGCTCTAACATCAGTTGTTTAATTTTACTTTTAGCAGTGTGAATAATATCTGAAGGCATACCAGCTAATTTGGCAACCTGAATTCCATAGCTTTGACTAGTTGCACCCTCTTTGACTTGATGCAAGAATATAATTTCGTCATCATATTCCATAGCACTTAGATGTACATTTTTTACTTTGTAATGATTTTTATATATCTGAGTTAATTCGAAATAATGAGTAGCAAACAACGTGTAACAATTAATGTCGTGTATCAATTTTTCAGCACATGACCATGATAAAGCTAGGCCATCCAAAGTACTGGTACCTCTGCCAATTTCATCAATTAATACTAGGCTATGTCTGGTTGCATTATTCATAATATTGGCGGCTTCATTCATTTCAATCATGAATGTTGAACGACCTGATGCTAAGTCATCTGTAGCACCAATACGGGTAAAGATTTGATCAATGGGACCAATTACAGCCTTTGCAGCAGGCACAAAACTACCCATGTGAGCCATTAATATTATTAAGATAATTTGTCTCATATAGGTTGATTTACCACCCATATTAGGTCCAGTGACAATTAGCATACGTTGATCTTTTGACAGCAACAAATCATTCGAATCGAAATGACTATCTGTATATGATTCTACAACTGGATGCCTGCCAGATCTAATAAAAATACCATCTTTATTAGTCAGTTCTGGAGCGACGTAGCATAAAGTATCAGCACGTTCGGCTAAATTATTTAATACATCCAATTCAGCTAAAGCATTGGCTGATATTTCCAAATATTGAAGATTTGGCTCTATCTTATCAAATAATTCATCATATAAATATTTCTCTAGATCTAATGCATGTTCATTGGCACTTAAAACTTGCTGTTCAAATCTTTCAAGTTCCGGTATAATATAACGCTCCGTATTTTTCAGAGTTTGCCTACGTATATATTCTACAGGCACTTCAATATTGGATGTTCTTCTCACTTCAATGTAGTAGCCATGCACTCGATTATAGCCAATTTTCAATGTTGATATTTTGGTACGCTCTTTTTCCTGTTGTTCCAATTCAATTAAGAATTGGTTCGTATCATTATGGATATCACGTAACCTATCCAGCTCAGAACTGTAACCTGGAGAAATTACACCACCATCACGAATTAATGATGGTGGTTGTTTAACTAATGCTTCTGTCAATAATTCAGATACATCAAAAAAATATCCTAATTTTAGTTCTAGCTCTTGAAGTAGGCCATTTGGAAATATATTAAAATATTGATGTAATTTTGGAAGTATAGTCAGCGTATTTCGTAATTGTGTAAAATCTCTAGGTTGAGCAGTTTTTAATGCGATTCTAGTAATAGTTCTTTGAATATCCCCTAATTTATTTAAATGCTTTGCACATGATTTAAATTTTTGTTGTTCAATTAGCTGTTGAATAGCTACTTGGCGTTGCCTTAGCATATTATGATCACGTATTGGCCTTAACAGCCAACGCCTTAATAGCCTAGATCCCATTGGGGTCGATGTTTTATCAATTACCGACAATACAGTATGCTCTCGACCGCCAGATAAATTTTGATCTAATTCTAAATTTCGTCTAGATTGAGGATCCAATTTAATACTATCGTCACTATGCTCTAAAGTAAGTTTACGTAGTTGAGGCAATGCAGTACGATGGGATTCTTCAGCATAATTTAATAAACAACCAGCGGCCGTGATGGCTAAATTCAGCTTTTCACAGCTAAATCCATGCAAATCTGAAGTTTTAAAATGTTCACATAATTTTTTTCTAGCTAGATTTAAATCAAAATGCCATGAAGGTACCGATCGTACGTGTTTACTAAATTCAGAAAAATCATCTAATTCACTATCATCCAATAAGAGCTCAGCTGGTCGCAAACGTGCCAGCTCAGATGCTACTGCAAATGTAGAATTAAATTCGCTTACAATAAACTGACCACTGCTTAAATCTGCTGCTGCTAGACCATAACTACCTTTCGTATGATATAGACTGACTAATAGATTATCTGTTTCACTTTCCAAAAATGATTCTTCAGTTAGTGTACCAGGTGTTAGTATTCGAACTACTTGTCTTTCTACAAGACCCTGACTTGTGGACGGGTTCCCTATTTGTTCGCATATAGCTACGGATTGTCCTATTTTTATTAATCTTGATAAGTAGGAATCAGATGCATGATGAGGCACACCTGCCATTGGTATGGGTGATCCAGCACTGCTACCACGAGCAGTTAGGGTGATATCTAATAATTCAGAAGCTTTATGAGCGTCATCAAAAAAAAATTCATAAAAATCGCCCATACGATAAAATAGAAGATGGTCGGGGTATTTTTCTTTGATGCGCATATATTGCCGAATCATTGGTGTATGTATCAAAGTAATTTTTTTTGCCATGATTATAGCCTAACTTATATTACTCTTGTACATAATAGCAATGTTCTACGTACTCTTTAGAACATTGCTCTTGTACACAATAGCAATGTTCTACGTACTCTTTAGAACATTGCTCTTGTACACAATAGCAATGTTCTACGTACTCTTTAGAACGTTACAACTTGCTATACAACAGCTATTGATCAGTAATAAATACTATTTACTAGCATAGATATCTATAGATCTATTTTGATGGTTAGCGTGTTTTTTAATAATGCTCTTTCTCATTTAGATTATATTATCTATGTCTAATATTTACATGAAATATTAGATGGATATAACTTAAACCAAACTTACTTTGATTGAGAAATCAGTTCAATAAATATTACCAGTTATTCAAAATTAAGTGTCGATTATAATTATGAACTATCTTTACTATCAGTCCAGATAAAAATACTTTCTTAATGCAAGAATTTAGTAATATTCATCATATTGGTACTAAATAGGACTGATTACAGCTATAGTAATAAAAATTAAAGGTATGCAGAACCTATCCTCTGCTTGTTCAGGAAGAATTCCTTATTTATATGGGGTATTTTATAACGGAGGTAAATTCCTTCAGAAATATCACCATATTTATCACAGGTAGGTTAAAATTTAGGATGATTTTTAGCGTTTCATAAGGAAATTTTTTTATAGTTATTGAGATATTAACAAACAAATTTTTTTACAATATATCATAAAATAAATAATTGCAAGATATTTGTTATACCTTCCCCATACCTTGGATAAGGTAGAATACAATTCTACAAACTCAGTTGTCATCAATTGCAATTATTCATTTTTTTAAAAGAATATAGACACCTTTGCTCATATCTATATTCTCATGATCAAAATAACTATCATAATAAGCATACTTTTAAATTCTAAAAGCTGCTTGAATTTATTATTATTATGATAATAAATCATCTTTATACCTACTATACCCTTCAGCAATTCAGAGATGTAGTTTTTCAAGGATCCATTGCAAAAAATAACAATATGTAGATTTTACCTGACTTTAATCTATCTATCAGGTAAAGACGGTCTCCACATTGCAGAGGAGATTAATAAAGGCAGATCGTTCCCGCACGAGCGTCTTTCGCTCATCACGACGTAACCAGAAATCGAACTGTCTTTTGTTCAGCATCTTTAGCGATTCACAGCCTTGGATGGTTGACCAGGTTATTTTTAGTACTCGGACACCCCGTCCTGTGCTGATGAGCTTTTTGATTGGAGCATGGTCAGATTCGATGCCATTGTTGAGGTACTTTATCTGTCGTTGTTTTATGTCTTTCCGCATCCTTACTTTATTTTTCAAGCAAGCGATAGTATGGGCGTAAGATGTATGCTTGTCCGTGTTCAGTATTTTTGGCTGTCTGTCTTTCTTATAGTAACTTAGGCAGTGCTTTAGGAACTGGTAAGATTCATAGTTATTGTGCTTGGGGGGGGGATATAAGTCTAGCGTCTCCCCACGATTGTTGATGGCTTGGCACAGGTAATGCC
>JABSQM010000023.1 GCA_013215805.1 Piscirickettsiaceae bacterium | reverse complement strand
TTAGTGCCAAAATTTTTTTCGGTAACAAAAAATAAATATCTTAGATATATATAAAAACCTATATACCAAAATAGTAATACAATATATAAATCGTCAAAATTTTTCCAGATTTCTTCAAAAAGTTTAAAAAAAAAATATATTTTTTTTCTGGTAAAATATATCTTAAATAGATATAAAATCGAGTAACTACGTTTTTACGAGACAGGCATCGAAAAAATGTTTAGTGCCAAAATTTTTTTCGGTAACAAAAAATAAATATCTTAGATATATATAAAAACCTATATACCAAAATAGTAATACAATATATAAATCGTCAAAAATTTTCCAGATTTCTTCAAAAAGTTTTAAAAAAAAAATATATTTTTTTTCTGGTAAAATATATCTTAAATAGATATAAAATCGAGTAACTACGTTTTTACCAGACAGGCATCGAAAGAATCTTTAGTCCCAAATTTTTTTTCGATAACAAAAAATAAATATCTTAGATATATATAAAAAAACTAGCATATTATATTAGTAATTCAACAAAAAATGTAAAAATAAGATGTTGGATATTTTTTTTTTTTGAAACTTGACATCATACAACGTTTTTATGAGTAATTTTTGCTCAAGATTTGATCTAGCTATGTTTCAGAGTGATCTGAGCACTCTGTGAGGTCGTAATTTTAAAAGTTTGATTTTTTTTGGTGTTTTTTTTAAGGTTTTTAGACAACTTTACCTGAAATAAATGTAAGAAATAGTTTTTGGCACGCACGTAAACACTTGTTGTTTTTTTTTGTAATTCGATTCCATTCAAAATAGATTGAAGAGAAGGAATTTCTTTCTAAATTCATGTTTTAGGGGAGTGCTACATTTTTTTCGAAAATCATGTTTCGATTTTTTTTATATTTTTTTTCGATTTTTGGTTTGGTTTTTTTTCTGGATTAAAAGCAATTTTACCTGTTCCAGATTCCAAGATTAGTTTTGAAATGTCAAGTAAGCAGGGGTTGTTTCAATTATTAATTTAAGTTAGTTAAAAATAGATTGAAGAAAAGTAACTTTTTCGAAATTCAGTTTTTATATGAAGGCAAAATTTCCTTCGGAAGTTACTTTTCAATTTATTTTTTATTCTTTTTCTATATTTGGCATGCTTGTTTTTTCTGGATTACCTGAATTAATTGAAATTAAAAATCCAGCGGATTTCTTACTTGTAGCAAGTCAGCAGCGGCTTCGCCAGCATCACAAGCGTAGTTGATAATAAATCCTTACTAGGGACTTACTTTCAAAGGCTAATTTGACCCATAAGATTAATGTATTTCAGTTTGTCATCACATATATACGCTTTGTTAAGGCAGATACATAAGACCTTGGTATCTACTCCAGGGCAGACCAGGATAATCTAGACTTTTGACTAGAAATTTCCTGAGGTCCCGTCAGGGTAACTGGAATATGAATATTTCATGAGTGTAATCTTGTTTCGTGACCCCTAGTGTGGTCTCTGGAATTCGAAATAACGCAGGTGTAATATTACTGGATGTTTGAATCACTTTATAGATTTATCAAGCTTTCAGTTTGTGGAGGTAAAGAACATGAGCGTTCTTACCACACACAACATTAACGGTGAACAGTGATTTGAAAGTTTGAAATTCTTTAATTTGATATTTCTCCCTTATAAACAAACTTTATCACGACAAATCCTGGCAATAACATTGCCAGGTGGTATGGCTGATCCCTCCTGTTATCTGGCCTTTAATTCTAGGGCCAGGTGCGGGAGC
>JABSQM010000022.1 GCA_013215805.1 Piscirickettsiaceae bacterium | reverse complement strand
TCCTCTACTGTTGGTTTATTTAATATGGCCCGGAGCTAAGGAGGTATCTTCGCCGCGGTTATCGGTTTATCCGTACCAACTCCTCATAGCAGCTCGACGAGACCTATGTCAAAGTGAAAGGAAAGTGGCATTATCTGTACCATGCCATCAACAAGCGTGGGGAGACGCAGACTTCTATTTCTCACCCAAGTTCAATAACGATGCGGCTTATCAGTTCCTAGAGCGCTGCCTAAGTTGCCATGAGAGAGACGGACAGCCAAAAGCATACATCTTATGCCTATGCTATTGCCTACGTGAAAAAGGAAGGAAAGCTACGAAAAAACATAAATCAGCGGCGGATAAAATACTTCAAAAATGGCATCAAATTCGACCATACCTCGATTAAAAAACTCATCAACGCGGGACGGGATTTTTGAGTACGAAACAAGCCTGGTCAACTATCTAAGGATATGAGTCGATAAGGATCGATAAATAAAGGGCGACTTAATTTCCGGTTACGTCGTGACGCACAAAGACGCTCGTGCGGAAGCGATCTGCCTTTGTTAATCTCCTCTTCAATGTGGATACTGTCTTTGCCTGATAAATAGATTAAAATCAGGTGAAATTTACCTTTTGTTATTTTTTGCAATGGACCTTTTATAATGATTTCTGTATGATAAACACCTCTCCGCAATACCTATTAATTAAAGATTGTATTTGAATATCACATTTCACGAAAAATAGCACTGTTAAAAAATCTTTCTATTATTAAATACCACTGATGAAAAACTAAATTTAAATATTACGTACATAAATACATTATTGGATAATGTATACTAGTCATTATATCAGCTTGATATCGATCTTTAAATTATTAATATAATATACATAAATTTTCTAAAATATATTTTATAATAACCAAATAATATCATGGATAGTCAAGCCATTTACTAAATGATCCCAGTACTATTTTAGTAATATCACACAAAAATTGATACCATAATATTCTTTAAATTAAAAATATTAAAGATAATGAAATTATTAAATACTGCATTCACCTATCCGCTAATACTAATAATGGTCAAATCTTATTAAAATTTAATTCGCCATTATATGTCTCTTAAAAGAAGAAATATTACAAATTTCACCCTATCATAAAGATTTATATACAATATAAAAATATAGAGACCATCAAATCACACTATGAACCTGGTCACAACAAATCAATAATAATATTTAATTTTTCATAAAATATGATGCTAATTAATCCTTATACTCATCAAAAGTACTCCAAAAACCTTAAAAATTAACCAATAGTCTATATATTAGAGCATATAAAATACATATTAAGGCTACGCAATATTTTAAGCACTATTATCATAACACTCCATATATTGATCAATGCTACTAATAGGAGATATCTCCTGAACATAACAATTTGTTTAACACAATCACATCTAATGTTAATACTTCTCTTCACCTTCTAACAGCAATACGAAATAGTATATCATTGCAACTTTTACATAATCCTTGGAATGGAAAATAGATAATACTCAGAAATACGTCTCGTAAGACTATTGGCGTTTCCTATATCAAGGTTTTGTAAATTCATACTTATTTAATATGCCCTCCCCATAGTCTAAATTCACGTTATCAGCTAGTCACACCAATAATATAATAAAACCATTACTAATTATTGTTCGATCCAGCTAATAATGCAGCAACCACCATCATAATTCCAACTACACAAGACCAAATTAATAATTGGTACATAAATATATCTACTTAACAAAATTATCTCTAATTTGCCATTCAAATTAATCATTTTTATCACAGATATCATCCTAGATAATATTTAATGTTAATATATTTCATCAAATATTGAGCGTAAGAAATAACATTAGGTACTCAGGAGATAGTTTATGCTGATCATGATCGACAATTGACCTCAGTGGTAATAATGTGATTGGTTTATTAAATATCTTCAATTTAATAAAGTGAATTAAGATCTGGCACAAGAACGTGACACTCAACTAATACAAATGTACTGATCACTCTACGAGAGTAATTACCCACTTAACAAAATCAGCAAACTGACCTACTCGTACCGGTAAAAACTTATAAAAATAATTCGCCAAAAGATAAATATCAACACGTTCTTCAATATGATACAAAGATGTATTATTAATTAAGATATCTTATGTAAACACTACTTTGAACATTATCTCCAGAGCCTCAGCAAATGTACTCAAGATAATCTTATTAGCTCTACTATAATAATGGACATGTAGATAGGCTTCTGAAGGTCAACAATTACATCAGCAATTAATAACAATGTGCAACAGATTGACCATGATCATCAATACCTAATTGTCACTCCTGGAGTGATAGTAATTAACTCAAGAATTGCAAAATTATTTGCAAAACGTACAATCATCATAAAGAAAGAAACAAGTAAACTAATTTGATTTAAAAGACATTATATAAACTCAATGGCATTGTAAGATTACTGCTAGCCTGAAGTAATCATTATATAAATATAATGAATATATGTATTTTACTAATTCATCAATAAATATTACAGGTTGGCTTAACTTATCTTTAAACTTACTATGAGCTCTAAATCTCAGCCAACAAATGACAATTGAACTAAAAATGTACTGGAACTTTAAAGTATTTATAGAATATATAATAGAAAAATTAAAAGTATCAATGTAAACTTACGTTTTAGATGATATCATAGAAAATAATTATACAAAGGATACTACAATCGTTTACCATATCTTAACCTCAGGAAAAGCGCATAGGAAGTTAAATAATGTCTATATTAAATTGCTAAAATTTAAAGTCCAAATAAGAGAAGCAACTAAGATGGCCAGTCTGGAGAACACCCGTCTATATCTTAAACTACGATCTCAAAGTATCAATACTAAACAGGTTCAATGACACATATGAAAATTCTTATTCTTGGTGCCGGACAAGTGGGATCATCAGTAGCGGCAACGCTTGCACGTGAGGATGATGATATTACTGTTGTTGATACCAACAATGATCTATTGCAGAAACTACAAGATCACTATGATATTCGTACTGTGCAAGGATGCGCCTCCCTGCCTGGAGTCTTATCTAAGGCAAATGCAGAAGATGCCGATCTAGTGCTTGCCGTTACCAATAGTGATGAAATAAATATGATTGCTTGTCAAATATGTCATATATTATACAGGACACCTACCAAAATTGCTCGTATCCGAAGCCCAGAATATCTGTCACAAACTAATCTATTCAATAATAAGGCTATCGCTATTGATATGTTGATTAGCCCCGAACAAATTATAACCGATTATATAAAGAGAATCATCCATAATCCCAATGCATTACAGGTTCTTGACTTCGCTAAAAAGAAAATTCAACTAGTTGCAGCTAAAGCCTCCCATGGAGGGCTATTAGTAGACAATCCGATAAGTAACCTACGTCAACATATTCCCAAGACAGATATACGTGTCGCAGCTATTTTCCGTAATGGTAAGCCTATATTTCCTGAAGCTAACACAATTATTAAGAATAATGATGAAGTATTTTTCATTGCAGCAACTAAAGATATTAATTCAGTTATGAAGGAATTGCACCCTTTAAATAAACCATATAAGCGCATATTACTGGCCGGCGGTGGTAACATCGGTGCACGTCTAGCCAAAACATTAGAAAATAATTATCAAATAAAATTAATTGAGGAGAATCCTAAGCGTGCTGAGACCTTATCTGAGGAACTACACAATACCATTGTGCTATTAGGTGACACGGCTAACAAGGAATTGCTACTCGAAGAAAATATAGATAAAGTTGATCTGTTTTGCGCATTAACAAATGATGATGAAGCTAATATCCTATCAGCAATGCTAGCAAAACGCCTGGGGGCAGGCAAGGTTCTATCATTGATCAACCGTGCAGCCTACGTCGACCTAGTTGAAAGTGGTAGCATAGATATAGCGCTGTCACCACAACAGGCGACCATCGGTAGTTTATTGGCCCATATTAGACGAGGAGATGTTGTTGCAGTACATTCACTTCGTAAAGGGGCAGCAGAAGCATTAGAAGCTGTCGCTCACGGTGATAAAAATTCCTCCATGGTAGTCGGTCGACGAATCGATGAAATAAAATTACCGCCCGGCACAAGCATTGGAGCCATAGTTCGTAGCGAAAAAGTTATTATTGCTCATCACAACACGATGATAAAGGCTGAGGATCATGTCATTTTATTCCTGATACATAAACGGTACATAACCGAGGTAGAAAGGCTGTTTCAGGTTGGATTTACTTTTTTCTAATATTTCTTAGGAGAACATGATCATATAATTAATTGCCAGCCTTTCCTCGATATAAACCTTCTTCTATCATTAATCTATTAATGGATTACCATCATATTCAATGAGATTAATTATTAATCAACCAACTAATAACATCAACAGATACACTTTATTACCTAAATAAAAAATATTTTTTAGCACAATTAAACGACAACCTAGTTATTATCCAGCCAGGAAATAAGATAAAACAAGGTATTATCGCAAATTATATATAGATATACGCAATGGAAAATAGCATGAAATTAATTTACAATCTATCTGAAAATGCATGAACCGAAACGAACTATACTAGGATTTGATTATGGCCTAATAAGCATAGGAGTTGCTGTTGGTCAGGAATTAACTAGTAGTGCGAAACCACTTACTTCTCTTACTGCTTATCAAGGTATCCCTCATTGGGATGACATCAAACTACTAATAAAACAATGGAATATACAGCTACTTGTTGTAGGTCTACCTCTAAACATGGATGGTACTGAACAGGCAATGACAGTGGCAGCACAAAGATTCGGAAACCAACTTAATGGTCGATTTCATCTCCCCATAGCTTGGCAAGATGAAAGACTAAGCACCTACGAAGCTATGAAACAACTAGGTATTAATAATAAATCTCAAGAGAAACATCAAGGCGATGTAGATCAAATTTCTGCCCAACTGATACTTCAATCATGGTTTAACCAATAACAAATATTACAGAAGCAATAAAAATATTTACCAAAAATATAGAAACTAATAATTAGTAGATCTTAAAAGTCAAATTTTTCTAATAGCACATATCCAATAAAATTTGAATGATTAAATAGCTGGATTATTTATCGGTATCTTGAATATTGATTGCACTATAATTGTTTCACTCAGATTCTAATGCATCATATTAATATGGATCGAGCCTACTTACATCATATAGCAGATAATCACCATTTATTGCTGCTTAATGATATATTGCAAAATAATAAGTACATACAAGTAATAATAAAGAAAATTTTTAAGTGTAAATATGAGCTATATAACAATATTGCATTATCAACCTTATGCAAACACAATAATCATAAATTAGCAATTAAAAACAATATTATCAATAGGAGAATCTATCCCAATGATAAGCGACACTTAAAACCAAGCAACAATAATAGTTATTTAATGAAATTTGACATAAATGGATCTATAAAATGAACAGCCATCAAATGACTAATAGCGGTAAACTTCGTCATTTCCTTACTATTGAAGGCCTCAAACAGCCTTTACTCACCAAAATTATTGACAGAGCTGAACTATTTTCCAACCTTTTGAATCGTAATATCAAAACAATCCCACTCTTAAGAGGGAAAACCATCTTCAATTTATTTTTTGAAAACAGCACCCGCACCCGAATCACATTTGAGCTTGCTGCTAAGAGGCTTTCTGCAGAAATCATAAATCTTAATATTCATACATCCGCTACTTCCAAAGGTGAGAGCCTGCTTGATACTTTACACAATATTGAAGCCATGCATAGCGATATGCTGATCATCAGACATCATCAAAGCGGTGCGGCAGAATTTATTGCCCAACAGGTTTCTCCACATATAAGTGTGATTAATGCCGGTGATGGTTGTCATGCCCATCCAACTCAGGCCATGCTAGATATGTTTACTATCCGCCGACATAAAAATTGTTTTTCAGATTTACGGGTAGCTATTGTCGGTGATATTTTGCATTCCAGGGTTGCACGTTCTCAGATCCAAGCATTAGGTATTTTAGGTGTAAAAGAAATTCGTATTATTGGTCCCAAGACTATATTACCCGCCAATAGCCAAACTCTAGGAGTATGCGTATACCATGACATGGAGGCAGGATTAGAAGGAATAGATGTCATCATTATGTTAAGATTGCAATATGAACGTATGAAGAGCGCATTACTACCCAGCGCACGTGAATACTTTCACTGCTTTGGATTAACTGACGAAAAATTAAAATTAGCAAAACCTGATGCCATTGTCATGCATCCTGGGCCAATTAATCGTGGTGTCGAGATTACATCATCTGTTGCCGATGGACCACAATCAGTAATCCTCGAACAAGTTACTCACGGTATTCCCATACGAATGGCTGTAATGTCCATGCTACTTGGGTCGAAATCAGAATAACAGGAGGTTAAATATGAAGCTTCGCATAGCCAATGGTCGTGTAATTGATCCAGCAAGCAAACTAGATGGACAGCACGATATTTTAATAATTGAAGATAAGATTATCGCTATTATTGAACAGCATGACGGCTTCGCCGCCGACTACACCATAGATGCTAGTGGGTTAATAGTATGCCCGGGACTAGTTGATTTATATGCGCGTCTACGTGAACCTGGTCATGGATACGACGCTACAATCGAAAGTGAAACTCTTGCTGCAGTGTCAGGTGGTATTACAACTGTAGTAATACCACCTGACACTGATCCGGTTATAGACACACCAGCAGTAATAAAATTAATAGAAGATAAGGCAAAAAAGGCAGATCGAGCCACAGTACTTACGATCGGTGCACTTACTCAAAATTTAAAGGGTGAATTACTTTCTGAGATGGCCGCATTAAAGATGGCTGGATCTGTGGGAATAAGTAATAGCATGTCCCCCATAAGGAATAGTATGATACTGTATCATGCAATGGAATACGCCGCCACTCTAAATCTCACTGTATTCATTAATGCCTTTGATCCTTGGTTACAGGATAAGGGCTGTGTGCACGAAGGTACTGTTAGCACACGCTTAGGATTATCGGGTATCCCAGAAACAGCAGAAACCATCGCGATTGCTCGTGACCTATTATTAATTGAACAAACCGGAGTACGGGCTCATTTTCATAATATATCTGCTGGTAGAACGGTGAAGATGATTCATGATGCCCAAATTAGAGGTCTATCTGTTAGTGCCGATGTTAGCGCTCACCACCTTCACCTATGTGAGTTAGACCTCGAAAATTACAACAGTCAAATTCATGTTATGCCTCCATTACGTAGTACCAAAGATCGCAAACAACTACGAAAAGGCCTCTATGACGGTATTATAGCTGCCATAAGTTCCAATCATCAACCATTAAATAATGATGATAAATTAGGTCCTTTTGCTGAAACTACACCCGGTATATCTGGCCTGGAAACCTTATTGCCATTAACAATGAAGTTAGTTGATGATGATGAAATGTCTTTAACTCAAGCCATCGCCTGTTTGACTAATCAACCTGCCAACATATTAAGCATAGAAGCTGGGCACCTCAAGGTAGGGGGTCGAGCTGATATATGCATTATTAACCCTAACAGCCAATATAGATGCCAACCAAATGACTTTATAAGTGCAGGTAAAAACAGCCCATTTGTCGGTTGGCTATTTAACAACAATGTTAAACAAACTTTATATAAAGGAAATACAGTATTTAAAAAATAATATCATTTTTCGGCAGCAAATTAATATAAATAATTATTTTAGTCCCTAACAATTAACTATTTATATTAAAATAGATTAGATAGCACCCAGTCGATCAATAGTACTGATTTCAATCTTTCTTGTTTCGAAGAATAGCAATAAAGATAATAAAACGCACTGAGATATCCAAAACCATATCAACTACATTCATATATAATATATCCATCATATATACCTGATAATCAAAAATATATGACCGGATACAGCTACAATAATATGGACTCTGCAGCAAAATTACAAATGAGGTATGAGATACCCTGCAAGCATCCACTATCCTGCAAATGAATAAAATCGTCCAAAGGACAGTTATACCTCCAATATTATGTCCAAACCCGTTGAAATCATAAGTATATATATTTTGCCATAAATAATCGCTTAAACGCCTTCAACTAATGAAAAATCCAGTACTTGACACATCTTTGCTTAACCAATGGCGAGTTTAATTCAATAATATTATTGAGGTATTTCACATTTAATATTTCCATTAAGGACAACATGAAAAACCTGATAACCGCAGTTGTATATTCATCGCATCAATAGTTGCATGATTCGTGTTGCACCCATCAATAACTATCTTATTTGATATGTTAATTTGGAATGATGGCCTTTTTAAGAAAGACTGTAGCCGCTGTCTTTGTCACGCTTCGTGTCTAAATAGTCAATGACATCTCCAAATTTATCTACAGCACGATGATATAAAGCCACTTATTTGTCATCTTGATATTAGCTCTATACATCTACCACCATGAAGAAAAAAAACAGGTCTCTTTCCAAGTATTGGCCATACTCCAAGATAGAAATAAACTTAATAATTTAACTATTAATTCTTGCATGTCAACCTTTGCAACCAGTTCTAATTACATTTTTTCTATTCCTTGGAAGCTGATCTCGTGAGCGAAAGCAGCAACGTGTGATTTTTAAGATAACCTCAGATAGAAAATAACTACCTTTAAACAGAGTCATTGGTATATTGATGTGATAGTGGCTGACGATATTATATCGTTAACGACAAAATGTGCGACAAAATAAGAATATGTTCGCATAATATATCAAAGCACCGACAGATTGTTGATGAAAATAGTTGTGCTGAATATTATATTCTACCTACAAACTATAATATCATTCCCCCTGATATATTTGACCGAGCCAATAATTGATAACAACTTGGCCATACTGATCAGATAAAGGGTACTTTAAACTGAAGTGCATACATAATAGGCTGTTAAACTTGATCTTTACGCTCTAATTCAGGATTGCTATCATCAACAATAACATGATGTTCCAAGTCTAAAATGTGCTCTTCAGATTCGCTAATGTGAATCATCCGACCATTAACAGAGGATCCCATTGCCATTTCTAAGAAATGATAATAGACGTTTCCTTGAATTCTCGCTTTTGACGCAAGATCTACATGTTCTGAAGCATAAAGATTACCGATAATAATTCCATTGATAACTAAGTTGGGCACCCTTACTTCACCTTCAATACTTCCCTTTTCACTTAATGTTAACACGGAATTGCAGTTACCAGTAGCATTAATATTACCTGCAATACTACCATCTATACGCAAACCACCGTTGAAGCTAATGTCACCATTAATGTGTGTATTTTGACCAATCAGAGTATCAATACGAATGGATTTATTTATATCTCTATTTTTATTAAACATTTTCACCTCAATTAATGCTTGTCTCCAATATTCCAGTCAAAAATTTCCAATATATTTGGCTGTTTTTTTTGTTTAATTATGATTGTAATTTTCTTAGGTTTAATATTATTTGCTATCTTAATCTGGCCTTTAATAACTTGCACATGACGTAAATTAAGTGGATGTTTCCCCACCAAAATTTTCTGATTTTTACCATTATATTTTGCATGAATACCAACAATGATTGTACCGGCAAGAGATTTTATAATTTCATTTCCTCGGGTAATTACAATTCTGTAACGATAATCGCCAGAAGTATGGTTATAAGCGTAGAGTTGAAATTCGTGAACTCGTAATTTACTAGAACTATTACCTTTAGTAATAACTTGGTAAAAAATCAATTCCTTATTTAATTCAATCACCTCATCTTGCAAATCAATCAATCGTAATCGCAGTCGTTTATCCGTTACATTCTGAATGGCTATATATTGTTGTTGATTCGTCAGCATGTCATTAAATTCTGCACTGATATCAATAAGTTTTCGATTAAGCAACATTTGAATATGTAGACGCCGCTCCAAATTTTGTTGTATGTATTCCAATTGTACTATCAATTTCAAATGAATTAATGAATCACTCCTATCTACATACCACTGTATAGCAACAGTGGTCCCAATAATAACCAGGATAAATCCTGTCCAACGTAATGGCTTAGGTTGTTTGATGACATATTTGGCAAGAAAACGCATATATCAAGGTAAAATAGCAATATGACCGATAGCAGTAGTTTCACCAAAACCAAACATAATATTCATATTTTGCACGGCTTGACCTGACGCACCTTTAATTAAATTATCAATCGCTGATAATACTACAACAGTATCGCCATCTTCTCTTGGCTTATGTACCGAGATGCGACAAGTATTGGTACCGCTAACACTACTTGTCTCCGGATAGCATCCTGATGGCAATATATCCACAAAAGGTTCATGAGCATAATACTGTTCAAATAGGGACTGTAAATTAACATCATATTTCAAACGGCCGTATAATGTTGCATATATTCCTCTGATCATTGGCATTAGATGAGGTATGAAGGTTAATGATACCTTTTGTTTTGCCGCTAAAGATAAACCTTGCTCTATTTCTGGCAGATGCCGATGACCTGATAATCCATAAGCTCGTACATTTTCTGATGATTCAGCCAATAAGGTATGAATTGCTGCCTTACGTCCTGCACCACTTATGCCTGATTTAGTGTCAGCAATCAAGTTCATAGGATCAATAATATTATTTTTTAATAAAGGCAAAAACCCTAATTGAATAGCTGTTGGATAACATCCTGGTACAGATATAAGCTGAGCAGATTTAATTAGTTCTCGGTTAACTTCAGGTAGCCCATAAACAGCTTGTGCAACTAAATATGGACAGGTATGAAGAGTCCCATACCATTTTTCCCAAAGTGTAACATCCTTGATACGGAAATCAGCAGAAAGGTCTATGACCATAACACTACGGTCGATAAGTTCTGGTACCAGTGCCATAGCCGTAGCATGAGGTGTGGCAAAGAAAACAACATCACAACTAGATAATAAATCGATGTCGGGTTTAGTAAAAATAAGATCTACATGACCACGAAAACTTGGAAATAATTCATCTACTGCCATACCATTATTTCTACGAGATGTAATAACTTCCAGCGAGATTTCAGGATGATTAATTAAAAGTCTTAATAGCTCTATTCCGGCATAACCAGTACCGCCAACGATACCTCCCTTTATCATAGTATCACTCTAAAAGGATAATCATAGCTTTGCATAATTAAGATAATTACCATGAAATCAAAAACTTGACAAAATATTATAACTTAATTTGTTGATTATCACAAAATCTATAATTTTGTGATATATATAAATTTTCACAATGTTTCTTCTTATATATAAGTAAATATATTGCAGATTATATCTAATGAAGAAACTACAAAATTTATCAAAAATTAAATAATATTGAGATACTAGCTTGTAAATTAATAATTGACAAATTCGCGTAATATTGAATTAAGATATCATCAAAATATTACAATTTAGATTACTTAAATTTGTAGATCATTCATTTATGTTAAGCCTTGATAAAATAAAAGCAACAAGAATATTTTCTCATAGAGAATAGCATATAAACTGAGTCTATGATAACAATCATACATGTTGAATTATCGATCGCCATCTTAAAAAATATTATTTAATTGATTATTCACTATATAAAGAGGTCCATATGCACTGGATAATGATAGAACAATAGGAACAATGGCTCTATAAGTGCTAAGACTCAGTAACCAAGATTTTTCATGTACTAATTTATCAGAATGTTTCTCAAAAATAGATGTTTCAATAGAGCCAAGTAAAGCAGGCGTATCATTATCCTGTGAAAATGAATAATTAAATCTCAACCAAGAGCCAATTAAGATACTTTCATGATTTTTATATATTTAATATTTCTGTTTTACGACTACTCTTGTTTAGATGAACAAGACGGGTATAAATTTTCGTATTTGGATATATCCCATAACCTAATCTTAAGTTACTTAACGAAATATCAGCATTACTATCCAATCTACTAATTTTCTTGGCAAGAGTATTAATTTTATTGGTATCAATAAATATTGGATCATAAATTCGTAGCTCTGTTTTTTTTCGATATTAATGTAGATAAAGGAAATATTAATCCCTAACTTATCTTCTTTTGCAATAATATTTTCTACTGTAAATGGAAAATTTGCAGCTGAAGTCAATGGAAATAAAAAAACAAGGTAATAGAGTAATATTTAGTCATTGAAATCTACTTGATAATAATAAAGTTGTATGCCTCACATATTTTAAAAAATACTTCGAAATAATCTAAAAACTATCTCAATTTACAGGTATTTTTCCATAAAAAGCTTTCTGTATTTTAATGAACTAACAATTGTGTTATTTAAACATGTAGAAAAGATAGTGAGCTTTAACTAATGGATGTTATGTAAAAAACAAAATTAATTTTAAATTTTGTAATAGTGAGATGAATTTATTTATCAATGTATCTTCAATGTCCTGGAATCCGTTTTAAGAGATTTATAGCGGATTAAGTATTTCCACCCCATATAAATAATTTAGTTTAAAACATAAACATCTTAAATGACTTATAGAGCAGAGAAAGAGCATGGCAAATTTATCTCTTCCTCTTTTATTTCCAAGAAGTGCATAATTCTTCGCTCCGTAGACTGATATTATAACTTGTTCAATGTTATTAGGCTTCTAAATAATAGGAGGCAAATGTCATTTTTTAAAATATTATTTTATTTTTCTTTAGCTAATCTAGAAATTTAATGATCTATCTTGATATCAAATATCTTTAAAAATTATTAATTTATTCACAATTTTTTGTTTGCTATCAGTTGTTATAGTTATTGATTGATTATTAGCAGCTCTAAAAGTCACATGAATAAATAGATTGCCAAGTTTAAGGAGATGGATAGATTGATGACTATATCCACAATTAAAATGTAATTATATCTGATTTATATCTTTCACCTGATATAGTGACGGAAACTATTTTAAAAGATATCTTTATCTTGAGATATTAAAGAAGTAACTGTATAAAAAGTAGTAAAAGCAATAACTTAGGAGAAATATATGTATAACCCTGGGTTATACATTAACGTATAGCAAAATTGTAAAAAGTGATAAAAAATAATTAAAATAAATTACTCAAAGTGTATAGTATATGTATATAGATTGTATAATCTCCTATACAGTTATCTATAAAGAAAAGGTAGTCATGGTAAGAAGACAGCGGAAATAACAAAAAACACACGACGGTTAAAAATATAAATAACAATATGGTAAAATGCCCTGTAAGTATAGAAAAGGAGAAATACATTTAAAAATCCGGAATTCATCCAGTTTGTCAAAGAATATGATCCCACCGTTGAGAAGCTACTTAGAGAAAAATAATTAACGGGTAATATATTTATGTGGATGGTCGAATATATGGGTAATAATCGACTATTAGTTAGTTATGATGCTCTTGTTAAATGATTCTAAAAATACAAAATGACCATCTATAATACTATAAAGGTTTTACAAAATAGATCTTTTTCAATAATTATTAAATTAGGTAATAGTAATATTTATTGTTGAAACGTCAATATAGTTTGGCAGAGCTCCGCAGATAATAAACAATACGCCTCTTTTGCCTGTGCTGTTTATGTAATTAAAGATAAGAAAAATAAAAAGAGTATATTCCAAAGATTCCCAAATAAAAACATATAATGCAATTAAATCTATCAGTCTAGATCCCCTGAAAAACGATTTTGGCCTATCTATTTATATTTATATGGCAATGAGTATTAGGTTAAGATATTTTAAGACCTTAAAAGGGTGTCTAGAGGCGTTTAGAACACATTGATTAATGTGTTCTCATCCGAACATCGCAAATTTCAGGGCATCCTTATTAATTTTGTTAGATCTGCCAACCGATTCTGAAATCTTATCAACAATAATCCAAGTTTATCTAATACTTATAGACTTTTCTTATCCAAATTGTTATTGCATCTTAAAATAAACGCTACTTATACTGATTATAATCCTATTAGAGACTCTTTTTTAGATTTCGTTATCGGTACTATAAGACGTTTAATCTGCAACTACACACGAAATAAATAAAAAGGGGAAGATTTAATATCCCGAATGGCGAATGCATAGTAGAATTTGTTTAGATCATTACAAATAAAAATCTTTTTGATTCTCTTAAACAAAAATTTAAGTCAAGATATTATGGATCTGAATGGAATAAAAAGTACAATTTAATTGAATTCCACAAGGATCTTTGATCTACAAATTAAGTGTAAATTTATCAAAGACTGTAATGGGAATTAATAAATCATGATTTCAGACCAAGATATATCAGCTGTTCATTGGCCGATGCATATAGTAGATAAGGTATTTATAGCATTGAAAAAACTCTAAAACAGATACTGAGTAATATATTTATCTAACAAAAATGAAGAATTTTTAAAGTCTAGAGACCCAAAAGGCTTATAAATGTTTACCATTACATATATTGAAGGGAAAGTGATCGCAGATATGTTCAATATAAGTCCTGAAGTTTCATAGGTGATTTGTCAGTCATATTTATCCATATGGCGGGGCCATCGCGAAAAAATAACAATAGATAAATTTTACCTGACTTTGATCTATTTATCAGGCAAAAACGATCTCCAAATTGAAGAGAAGATTAATGAAGACAGATCGCTCTCGAACGAACGTCTTTCGCTCATCACGACATAACCAGAGATCGAACTGCCCTTTGTTCAGCATCCTTAGAAACTTGTAGACTTAGATAGTTGACCAGGCTCGTTTTTGCACTCTAAAACCCTGTCTTGCGTTGATAAATTTTTTAATCGGGGCATGATCAAATTAAATGTCATGGCTGATCTGCTTTGTCTGCCGTTGTTTTATCTCTTTCCCCAGCTTCCTTCTTTTTTCAAGCAAGCGATAGCATAGGCATCAGATATATGCTTATCCGTACTCAGTGTTTTTGGCTGCCTGTATTTTTTATAGCAACATAGGAAGCACTTCGGAAACTGGCAAGCGACATAGTTGTCGCGCTTAGGGGATACATAAAAGTCCAGCGTCCCCCTCCCCACGATTATTGATGACACGGCACAGGTGATGCTACTTTCCTTTCACTTTAACATAGGTCTAAACAAACTGCCATGAGAAGTCGGTACGGATAAACTGATAGCCATGACAAAGACGCTTTCTTAGCTCTGGGCAATATTCGATAAACCATCGGTAAAGGGTTGAAGGGTTAACCACAATTATTCGCTCAGCCAACATATCGATAAGGTTGGCGTAACTTAAGGAAGTGGAGCCATACCAACGGTATGCACCAGAGGATACCATCAGGGACGAAATATTTCCATCTAAAGTCAGAGTTGCTCATAAATAGTTGGATTACTGAGAGAGCAAGCAGATCTTAAGGTATAAAGCGGTTTTTGAAATGGACCCATATAAAGATATAGTAATTTTTTACAGTCCTGTCAATAATCAAATGTTTTTATTTTTCACATTCAAACGCCAACTATCAATACCAATCATATTATCCTTGAATCTAGGTAACCATTAAAGCTAGAACAACATACCTAGGAGGTCAATGTCTATTCCTAATATATTTATCTTGATATCTTATTTCCTTCTTTAATGCTTATAAGCATACTGATGATATCTTGATGAAACTAATTAATTGCATAATAACTAGCTTCTTGTTTCAATATCTCACAGCCACATATGATAATATGAAGCTTTTTAGAAAGAAATAATTACGTTACATGTAAGATACATCTTATCATTTAACATATATATAAGATAATATCAGAGATTACGGTGTACGTGATAAAGATAATAACATTTGAACTTCATGAATATTATTATCTTTATCACTAAAACAATAATCGATACCTTACAGGAAATATTATTTATTTCCAATTTAGTTTTGTAGGATTGAGATAGAGAATGAACAGTGGTACCTTGATAAAATTACCAGTTATTGGGCATTAACTCATGCAACCGATAGATATATCTATGATCATTGATGAAGTAATTGTAGTATTTCAGGACAATATAAATATTAGTGTCTAAAATGACGAATGCCAGTAAATACCATTGCAATATCATGTTCATTAGCTGCTTCAATAATCTCATAATCACGCATAGACCCACCAGGTTGAATAATAGCACCAACTCCTAAATTTGCAGCAGCATCTAAACCATCACGAAATGGAAGAAAAGCATCGGAAGCCATTACAGATCCCACTATAGATAAGCCCGCATTATTTGCCTTAATTTCTGCAATTTGACTGCTCATTATGCGACTCATCTGTCCAGCCCCAATGCCTATTGTATGCTGATTATTAACATATATAATAGCGTTCGATTTGACAAATTTAGCAACACGCCATGCAAATAAAAGATCAAGCACTTGCCCTGCAGTAGGTGCTTTCTTAGTGACAATTTTAAGTTCAGCCGCTGTTACTATGGCTGTATCACGATCCTGGACCAATAAACCACCAGTGACACGCTTAAAATCTAAACTTTCACCCTGCTTTTTAGGCAGAGATCCACAGCATAATAGACGGACATTGGATCGCTGGCCGACTATAACTTTAGCTTCATTACTTATTTTAGGAGCGATTATAATTTCAACAAATTGCCGATCAATAATAAATTGTGCAGTGTCTCCATCTAAGGTACGGTTAAAAGCAATGATTCCTCCAAAAGCTGATACTATATCGGTTCGATATGCTAGATCATAAGCAGATAATAAATTATCAGCCATTGCTATACCACAGGGATTGTTATGTTTAACTATTACACAGGTGGGAGCTTCAGGGAAGGCTCTAACACATTCTAAGGCGATATCAGCATCAGCAATATTATTATAAGACATCTCCTTGCCTTGAAATTGTACAACCGCCCCAATAGAACCTGTCTTGATGTCCGACTCAATATAAAATGCCGCTCCTTGATGAGGATTTTCTCCGTAACGCATATCTTGTGCCTTATTAAAGCGTGTATTGAAGAATAAAGGAAATCTTATAAGGCTGCTGTCGGTTTTAATGTTCCCCAAGAAGTCGGCGATCACACCATCGTAATAAGCTGTATGGTTAAACGTTTTCACTGCTAAATCAAAGCGAGTAGCATCATCCGTACTTCCAATCTGTTCAAGTTGTTGTGTAACACGATCATAATCTGTAGGGTCAATTAAAACAGTAACAGAAGAATAATTTTTAGCAGAAGCACGCAATATGGTTAAGCCACCAATATCAATATTATCCATAGCCATACGTAAAGTACATTTATCAAGTTTGGTTACCCTCTCAAAAGGATAGAGGTTTACTACAACCAAATCAATTGATTCAATATCGTGCTCAAGCATAACAGCCTCATCAATACCGCGTCGCCCTAATAGACCACCATGAATTTTCGGGTGTAGGGTTTTGAGACGACCATCCATTATTTCTGGAAAACCGGTATATTCAGAAATTCTTATTACCGGCAATTTGAATTTCTCTAACAAATCAGCAGTACCACCAGTAGAAATAATCTTAATATTTAGAAAATTAAGTTTCTTAGCTAGAGCTAATATACCAGTTTTATCTGATACACTGAGCAATGCACATCTAACTTTATTCATATTATTTCCTAATTATTATCACAACAAAAAAAACTTGCAATTTCTAATAAACGTTCTTTAATTAGAAATTCAGTAATTTGGAAAAACGACTTATTACTATTGAATGTTTACTAGCAACAGCTATACACTTGGCTCATAATCTTTAGATTATAATATTTTATAAGAATCAGCGAATGAAGATCATACTAATTATCCAATATAATGGCTACCATAAAATCTTTATGAACCAACATAATGGAACATGTTTATGTTAACGTTATAATACACTTAAATTAAAATAGCAGATAAATTTATTTTCTAAATATATAACCGTAAAGATATATCAATCCTTCCTTCTGAAATAAAAGTAATATTTAATGAGATAAAATTACATTGTAAGTTATTACAATCAATTACCTCAAATATCACCCTCTTGGCAATGATTAAATGACAATATTTATATAAGACCATAAAAAATACAGTAGCGCCATAATAAGTACCTTGTAAATGAAGTATCCAGGTGCTTCATCAAAATATATCTAATAATTGTAACGTCATTAAAGATGATTATCTAAATATAAGGCAATGCCTCTAATTTAAATTTCAAGATATCAAAGACCGAGTTTCTTTTCAAGATAATGAATATTGGTACCACCTATCTGAAAATTAGCATCGTCAATAATATCTTGCTGTAATGCAACATTAGTTTTAATACCCTCGATACCAATTTCATTTAATGCAGTTTGCATGCGAGCAATAGCAGATTCACGTGTCTTCCCATATGAAATCAGCTTACCAATTAGAGAATCATAATATGGCGGCACTCGATAACCACTATAAATATGTGAATCCATACGTATTCCCAAGCCTCCAGGTGCATGATAATTGGTTATTACACCGGGATTAGGCATGAAAGTTCTCGCATCCTCAGCATTAATTCGACACTCAATAGCATGACCACGTATAATAATATCTTCTTGTTTAATTGATAAAGGCTCACCAGCTGCGATACGAATCTGCTCTACCACTAGATCTGTATCTGTAATACACTCTGTTACTGGATGTTCAACCTGAATACGAGTGTTCATTTCTATGAAATAGAACTCCCCATTCTCATATAGAAATTCAAAGGTACCCACTCCTCGATATCCTAGTATCATACAAGCTTCAACACAAATTTGACCCATACAATCACTTATTTCTTCAGAGATTCCAGGAGCGGGTGCTTCTTCAAGTACTTTTTGATGACGGCGCTGCATAGAACAGTCACGTTCGCCAAGATGGATAACATTTCCATGTTGGTCAGCAAGAACTTGAAATTCAATATGTCTAGGATCCTCTAAAAATTTTTCCATATATATCATATCATTATTAAAGGTAGATTTAGCCTCGCTACGAGTTAAAGCAATAGCATTAAGTAAGTGGGCTTCACTGTGCACTTCACGCATGCCACGACCACCTCCGCCACCGGATGCTTTGATAATAATAGGATATCCAATCTGTTGTGCCAAATCAAAATTAACTGCATCGTCACCATTTATAAAACCATCCGAACCTGGAACGCAAGGCACGTTAGCTTCCTTCATAACTTTAATGGCAGAAACCTTGTCACCCATTAAACGAATGGTGTCTGCTGTCGGGCCAATAAAGATAAATCCACTGCTTTCCACCCGTTCGGCAAAATCAGCATTTTCAGATAAAAAACCATAACCAGGATGAATAGCTGTAGCATCAGTAATTTCGGCCGCACTTATTAATGCAGGTACGTTTAAATAGCTATTGATAGAAGGAGCTGAGCCAATACATACCGTCTCATTAGCAAGTAGTACATGCTTTAAATCACGATCCGCAGCAGAATGAACTGCAACTGTTTTAATACCTAATTCTTGGCAAGCACGAAGTATGCGAAGAGCAATTTCACCTCGATTAGCAATGACTATCTTATCAATCATGATTGTTGGTTAATCCACATATTAAAAATGAGCAAACTATACTAGTTATCATAATTTTATTTAGGTATCTTTTCAATGATGACTAAAGGTTCATCAAACTCAACTGGATGACCATTTCTCACTAGAATATCCTTAACAATGCCACTATGATCAGTCTCAATCTGGTTAAACATTTTCATAGCCTCTATAATGCAAATTATATCACCAGCAACCACATTTTGACCAACCTCAATAAACGCTGTCGATTCAGGTGATGATGAACGATAAAAAGTACCGACCATAGGAGACTTAACCGAATTATAAGGAGTGTCATCGTCAGGTATGGGCACTTCTGAAGACGTAGGTGTGGTAGTCAAAGATGAGGACGATGGAACCGACATAGTCGGTGCTGCTACCATCACCGGTGAATTAATATTTAAGCGGCTGATATGAATAAATTCTTCGCCTTCTCTAACCTCAATTTTTGCTACGTCAGAATCTTTAATCAAGGAAATTAATTTTTTTATTTTACGAATATCCATGGGATACCTTATCTATTATTAATATGTGTGATAGCTGCTCGACAAGCAAACTCATATCCTTGGACACCCAATCCACATATCACGCCAACAGCAATATCAGATAGGAATGAATGCCGACGAAATTTTTCTCGTGCATTAATGTTCGAGATGTGAACTTCGATAAACGGTATTTTTACAGAAGCTAAAGCATCACGTATAGATATGCTAGTATGCGTAAATGCCGCTGGATTGATAATTATGAAGTCGGATCCACCATCTGTGCTAGAGGCATGAATAGCATCTACCAATTCATGTTCAGCATTACTTTGAAATAACTCAATGAAATAATTGTTTTCTTCGGCAATAGAGACCAACTTAGTATTAATATCGGCTAAACTATGGGTGCCATATATCCCAATTTCACGACTACCTAGAAGGTTCAAATTAGGACCATGCAGCACTAAAATTTTTGCCATTCTGATGTTCGCTTTGAATATATAAATAATTTAAGCTAAATTCTGCACTAGAGATTAACTAATGTCCAGCATTTTGGGGTTAGAATACACAATAACTATAATTACATCCACAGCAATCTATGAATAACTCCTATGAGTTACTAGGCAGTTTTAACAACGTTGTCAAATGCTCCAGTAAATTATCACTGCTGATGCCTCCCATCAAGCGATATTGCAGGTATTCCTTACCCGAAGCGTTAAAAAATAAAATTGTGGGAGGTCCAAATACTTTTAATTTTTTTAATAGTATTCTTTGAGCGTCGTTATTAGACGTAATATCAATTTGAAGTAATTGCCAGTTATCCATTGCTCTTTTGACATCCTTATCGATAAAAGTAGTAACCTCCATGTTCCCGCAATCCACACACCAATCTGCATAAAAATCAAGAATAATAGGTTTTGTGGTATCTGATAAGAAGCTATTTAGTTCACTTAAATTATCTATTTCAGTGAACTGAATCGATTTTGCTTCACCTATATTAATTTCAGGATAAACGACATTGTAAAATTTCCAAATATTATCTCCATCCTTAGCGACGTTAATAATTAATAAACTTCCATAGATTAATAAAATTATTCCAATAAATTTACTGATTTTACTTAACTTACCAGCATCAACACCAAGGGGGTTGAATACACCTAAATAAATCACGGCAATAATTATCAATATTCCCCAAAAAATTGAAATGATCCATCCCGGCATAATGCGCTCCAACATCCAAATTGCAAGACCCAACATTAAAAATCCAAATACCAATTTAATGGTACCCATCCAAGCACCTACACGAAGTAATATGCTACCTTCAGATACACCAATAGCGATCAAAGGTACGCCCATGCCAAGATTCATTGCAAATAGAGCTAAGCCACCTAAGATAGGATCTCCCTGTTGACCGATAAAGAGCAAGGCTCCTGCTAAAGGCGGAACCAAACAGGGACCAACTATCACACCAGACATTAACCCCATTAAGGCTGTGTTAACCAATGTGCCTCCTCTTTGTTTATGACTAATAATGTGAAAACTCTGCTGCAATGAACGAGGAATACACAACTCAAATATCCCAAACATCGATAAGGATAGAATGATAAACAAGAAGCTGAAGCTGCCGATTATCCATGGAATTTGCAAAACTGCTTGCAAATTTTCACCTAACAAACCTGTCAGCATACCTACAGATGTATAAGTAACTGACATAGACAAAACATAAGTTAACGACAATATAAATGCACGGTAAATACTAACATTGTTACCTTCATTGATGATAATGCTGGACAGAATAGGAATCATTGGGAAAATACAAGGAGTGAATGCTAACAGAATGCCGAGACCAAAGAAGACTAATAAATTTTTGGCACGGCTATCTTGTGCTAGACTTTTGGCAAGATAGTCCTGTTCTGATAGTGATGAAACTCTTGATGAAGACAGGCTTAGATCATCCTTGATAACACCTCCATCAATATTAGTTTGCCTAGGTAATGTTAATATAATTTTCTTAGTTGTTGGAGGATAGCAAATATGGAAGGTTTCAGAACAGCCTTGATAATAAGCTTTTAGAGTGATCCTGGGATTATAACCGGTGCGATCAAAATAAAGTTCTATATCGGTATTATTCTGATACACCTCACTTAACCCGAATATCTCGTCTATCTTATTATTACCAGCCGGCAATAAGAATGGTAACAATCTAACATCATCATTGTCGGTTATCTCAAAATAAATCTTATTACGATATAAGTAAGATCCGTCCGCAACGCGCCATCTAGCAAGTAGATGGTTTGCATCAATATCTTCAATGGAAAAGATGAATGCTTCATCCATACTAGGCGGAATATTCAGATCATCGTTCAAGCCAAGGCCATATAATAAAACTGAGCCAGCATTTATTGAATTTACTATAAATAATAACAATACAAATAAAATTTTTTTCATGGCTATCTCTTAATCTATCAAATAAATTGAATCTAATACTTAACTCTTAAAAATATAATTTTATTTGATATTTCTTTTGTTGAATTTATCAAAATTAATTATCATAAACCGGTAACATCTAAATTTTAACATCACCTAATCACATTTTAAGAGCCTGAGCACAGTGGAAATTAAAAATATTTATCAAATAGAAAAACGAGCGATAAGAAAAAGTCATTTAGAATTAGCTCGTATTGGATTTGCCTTATTTTTTTTAGTTGGGATTTTAGCCTTTAGCTTTACTACCAGTGGCGGCATGCCCAACAGTGTGTTTTTGGCCATAGCAGCTGTTTTTGGAGGATATATGGCCATGAATATTGGCGCTAATGATGTAGCCAATAATGTAGGTCCCGCAGTAGGTTCTAGAGCCTTAACTATGAATGGGGCTATTATTATCGCTATTATTTTTGAGGCAGGCGGAGCATTTATCGCCGGTGGAGATGTAGTATCAACAATAAAGAAGGGCATTATAGATATTAACGATTTTGGTGATGACATCAATGGTTTCTTATGGGCAATGATGTCTGCCTTACTAGCAGCAGCACTATGGCTTAACCTAGCAACAATGGCTAAAGCACCTGTCTCAACCACACATTCTATCGTTGGAGGTGTAATGGGAGCTGGCATTGCTGCTGCTGGATTTGCAATTGTTGACTGGGGTACCATTGGTAGCATAGCCAGCTCCTGGGTTATTTCTCCTATTGCTGGTGGTATAATTGCTGCCGCGTTTCTATTTTCTATAAAAAAGACTATAATTTTCAAAGACGACAAAATAAGAGCTTCCTACAGGATAGTGCCAATTCACGTTGCTATTATGTCATGGGCCTTCGTGACTTATCTAATAATCAAGGGCTTAACAAATGTCTGGGCCTCACTTGTTGGTATCATAAATGATAATATGTTCTTTACCATTGAAGTTACAAAGAAACCCACATTCACAATAGCAGCAACAATAGGTGTCATAGTTGCTGTTTTTGTATATTTTGGAATCAAAAGATCACTCAAGGCCAAGCTGAACAAACTGGAAAATAATCGGGCTAGTGTCAATGTATTATTCACTGTGCCTCTAATTTTTGCAGCAGCATTATTAAGCTTTGCTCACGGAGCTAATGATGTAGCTAATGCCATTGGCCCATTAGCCGCTATTAATGACGCAGTGATGAGCGGGAACATCTCCGATGAAACTGATATTCCCATGTGGGTTATGGCAGTTGGTGCCGTTGGTATCGCCATTGGATTAGCTCTATATGGACCTCGTTTAATCAAGACAGTAGGAAGTGAAATCACAGAATTAGATCAAATGCGTGCTTTCTCTGTCGCAATGGCTGCAGCCATCACAGTGATTATCGCTAGCCAATTAGGTTTGCCAGTAAGTTCAACCCATATTGCTATTGGTGGCATATTCGGAGTTGGTTTTCTACGAGAATGGTTGGACTCAACAACTAGCATTGAATATGAAATTGAACAAGACAAGGCTGAAATTCGTGATGAAAAGAAACGTTTACAGGCATTGAAACATAAATTAAACAAGCTTGAGAGAAAAAAATATAGGAGTGATCAGGATCATGAAAATATATCCACAATGTATCAAGAAATTGATAAAGAAATAGATACAATTAAAAAAGCAAAAAAAATTCTCAAAAAAGACAAGAAAAATCTATACGTTAAACGTGATGCAATGAAAAAAATTATTACAGCATGGGTAATTACTGTGCCTGCATCCGCGGTATTAGCTGGAGGAATGTTTTATATGATTGAAAGTATTATGGCGTAATATATATATATTTAAATTATTCTTACAATTTTACTTTTAATCACATGTATATTCTGCCAATAGACTTCATATGGAAAGACATTACAAATATAATAATTCATAGGCAACTGAATTATAATTCATATGTGCTATAATGGTAGAAAGATAACTTCTTGGTTTTTTACATCTCAAATTGGTCTCTTAATAATTATGACAAAAGGGATGGGACAAGCGCACCATAGAACATATATCTACAAATACATGAAAGCTTATGATAAGCGTTTAATAAATTAATATGAAGTTCATTGTCAAATTAGAACAATTAAAAAATATATAATTTCACCATTATTATGAAACATTAATGCGCAGTGCAGGTTCGATCATCTCCCAACTAGATTACTTTGATCTAGCAATTGATTTTGGATATAGACAGATACCAGCCCTCGAGATTACCCACTTCAAAATAAAAGCATGTTCTTAAATTTAAACTATTCATATTACACCTATAATATGACAATTTCTGTATTAGATAATTGTTAAATTTGATATTGATATTTGCTGGTAGATATACAGTCTATGTCTTACAGATTGTTTTTTATAAAAGCCCTCTAATTTCTCCATTTTAAGTTAGAATAATAAATTATTAATGTTAAAAAAATTGGACAATTTGATATGAGACTATTCTTCAACTTTTTGCCTATAGCTCTCTTTTTTATCACCTATAAGTTCGGTGGAGGTATTTATCAATGGAATGGGCAGGAATATAATATACAAAGCATTTATGCAGCTACCGCTGTAATGATTGCCACCACAATGACACATGCTAGCCATTCATGGTGGCTCCATGGTAGAATAGAAGGATATCAATTGATAATTTTGGGATTGGTCATTACCTTAGGAGGAGCAACTATATGGCTACACAATCCTAATTTCATTAAGTGGAAACCTACTATAGTCTATTGGTCTTTTGCCATAGCCATTGCTGGTGCTTACTTATTCACAAAACAATCATTACTCGAACGAACGATGAATAAATATATCCAGTTACCTGCAATCATCTGGTTCCGGTTAAGCATTGCCTGGATTCTATTCTTCGTACTCTCTGGTGCCACTAATATTTATATTGCTTTCAATTTTAATGAAGCAACATGGGTCTATTTCAAACTATTTGGCTTGCTAGGGTTAACTGCTACCTTCGTTATTATCCAATCCATCTACCTAGTAAGATACGTCGTTGAAAAACCCAATTCTAGTTCTGATGTATAAATATATATGCTAATATGTGGTATAAATATTGTTTGATATTAGACGATCTTATTATGAATATTAAGATACCGCCATACATTTAAGTGATAAATACATAGCAAAATATGTAGTATAGCAATGCTATCATAGACTGATACATAACCCCCATACACCTAACCTCATGTCAAAATCACCGTTAAATTTATAGGATAAATGGTATTGCCATGAAAAATATTGTTGAAGAGATGGAACTGAGACTCATATCATTAAGACCTAGTCCTTTGAAAATTAAAAACAACAGCGCTTCACATGCCAGTCATCATAATAATAAAGAAGGAGGGGCACTACTCTATCATTATAGTCAGCGATGCTTTTACAGGCTTACCAACCATCGAAAGACATCGCCTAATTCACCATGCCTTAAATACACTAATGAATCATTTCATTTATGCTTTGAGCATAAAAGCAAAAACATTAGTTGAATACAATCTGAGGGCACATGGATAAACCTGAAAATCAAAAACACCCATGTAAAGTAAAGCCTAATTAAACGGCTAATAGGAAAAACCCACATTACAGATATTTGAAACAACCATAACAATATTAAGCTTAAAATAATATTATAAAGATCCTGATCTGTCGCAGAAAATTGGTGATTATTGCAAATCATTACATCCAAGGCTAAGCCTAATTAATATCTCAAATATAAAATTAATATCACAACTAATGTCTCATTCACCGTAATTTTCCAAAGAAACATGGAGTATATTACAATGTTGCCAAATCTTCTATAATTGGTTTGAACTTATGACTGAAAGATAAATTTGAACCAGGTACTTATATTAAAATAAAAAATATTTTACTGAAAATATCAACTATAAGGAGAAAATAGTATGAGTGTAAACAAGGTCATATTAGTGGGCCGTCTAGGTGCAGACCCAGAAAGTCATACGTTCCCTAATGGCGACAGTATTTGCAACATCAGAGTTGCCACTTCTGAGAATTGGAAGGACAAACAAACTGGTGAGCGCAAAGAACGTACTGAATGGCATAGGTGTGTTCTAAGAAACAAATTAGGAGATATAGCTCAAAAATACCTGATTAAGGGATCTCAAATATATTTAGAAGGTTCCATTCGCACTAGAAAATGGAAAAACATGGACGGGCAAGACAGGTACTCAACTGAAATCATGTGCGACCAAATGACCATGATGGGAAGTAGCGTAAATAACAATCGCAACCAAGAAGTCACTAACGAAGATGAAGTAACGACTCCAGTCGTACCAAAAATGGACAATAAACATGAAGAAAGTTACGATGACGACATTCCTTTTTAAAGGTTGCAAGGGTTTTATCGCAAACTTTATCGTAAGCATGTAGTATCGTTAGACTACATCACATATACACTATCAATATATTAAAATACAATCATTTCTCATCCAAAATTATCTTGGATAACTATATGTTATCACCTAAACCTACAAGCTCAGCTTCCAAAAAACAGAAAATATTAGACCAGAGCAAGGCGTGAAAATCGGGCATGAAAAATTGACCGCTGGGTCATTAAATTTAAACCCATTCTAAATCATAACCTAAGACTTAAGAGGAGACTATCTCCTCTTCACAGCACATGAATGAGGGCTATGTCGAGATAAACAGTAAATAGTTTCACATTATCGTACCATAGATAAATTTTAATGTATCACCGATTATTATCTAAACTCAAAGCATGATGGAAAGCAGCTAAACGTTTTCTCAATAAGGCTATCGGTAAAAATGACTTACCAAATAAAATAGTTATCAATAGAAGTAGTGAAAATTACGACGCAATTGATGTAATAAATGTATAATTATAGTTGTCAGAACTGTTTATGTCGTCCTTAATTAAAATATTAGATATCAAATACCTTGATAATATCCCTGAGCAAAGTTCACCGCTTAATAAAACAAGAATGCATCAAACGCTAGACTGGACATCACTTGGAAGCACTCAAGCAGTTCTCGATAACAAGTAAATATAGAACATAATTACACAAAGGCACATATAACATTGAATGGACAACTTCCTTCCTACAATTTTATGCACTCGCAGAATAGATGTACTTGTAAAGTATAACATCTAAATAATCTATAACATTAGCACAACATCCCTCTTTATTCGAGTCCATTGAGAGAATATCTTCATACTGTAATATTTGTCTTCTCTCTCAACGATCCCACTATCTATGAGCAACCCCGACTTTAAATGGGAACACTTCGCCCCCCCCTGATGTTATCCTCTGGTGCATCCATTGGTATGGCTCTACTTCCTTAAATTACGCAAACTTAACGATATGTTGGATGAGCGAGGAATTGCGGTTAACCCTTCAACCCTCTGCCGATGGTTTATTTAATGTGGCCCAGAGCTAAGCAAGCGCCTTCGTCGCGTCTATCAGTTAATCCGTACTGACTCCTAATAGTAGCTCGACGAGACCTATGTTCAAGTGAAAGGAAAGTGACATTACCTGTACCGTACCATCAATGAGCATGGAGAGACGCTGAATTTTCATCTTTCCCCCAAACGCGACAACCATGCAGCTCACCAGTCCCTAAAGCATTGCCTATATTAATATAAAAAAGACAGGCATCCAAAAACACTGCACACGGATAAGTATACATCTTATGCCTATCCTATTGCTTGCTTGAAAAAGGAAGGAAAGCTGTGTAAAGACATAAAACAACGGCGGATAAAGTACCTCAAAAATGGCATCGAATCTGACTATGCCCGGAATGAAAAAGCCCATCAACGCAGGACGGGGTTCCCGAGCACGAGAACGAGCCTGGTCAACTATCTAAGGCTATGAGTCGCTAAGGATGTCAATGCCAAGGACAATTTGATTTCTAATTACGTCGCAAGAAACGCAAGACGCTCGTGCGGGAGCGATCTTCCTTTATTGCTCTCCTCTTCAATATGAAGACTGTCTTTGCCTGATAAACAGATTAAAGTTAGGTGAAACTTACCTATTGTTATTTTTTGCAATGGACCCATTTAAAGTTGGTGCGCAGAGTCGCAGATGATTGTTAAATGTTAGTATGACATACAAGCGGAGGCAATATCAGCTGTTCAACACCCTGGGCACTGTTATACATTCATAGGCATAACCTTCAATGTTAAGGACGACGTAATTTACATCCTATTATTGAACGGGCGCAAATTATATTATCACCAACCAAGGCTACATTTAAACTGAAGATATGGCAAGCAAGTATCAAAACCAATATACCAAGTACACTATACTTACAGTAAAAAATGGTCTCGACTAGATACTTACGGGGACAAATTAACCGAGAACATAGTCCAAGCTACCGCACGAGATATGCTAATTGTACGATATTATAAATCTGGAACGTGCGGGATACCCAGTGGCATTACACATCCATGATGAGATCGTTGGTAAAGTGAAAAAAAGGTGCCGATAATCTTGAAGAATTTAAAGAGATTGTGGAGCATATGCCACCGTGGTGCTCTAATTGGCCAATTTGGGTTGCTCATGATTGGCGAGCGAAAAAATATGGGAAGGATTAAATATATGGCTAAATTCCATCATACCTATTTAACCATCTCTATTATAGAAAATTAGTAGAAAAGACAATGTAACTGCAACAGGGATAGAACACGCTTACCCTATAGCGCAAAAATTAATAGCGGATAAATTTAGATTAGACTCTAGAAATTTAGTGAGTATTAGTTCGATAAATATAATTAAGGAGCGGGGTATTTGTAGCATTGATGGTGAATTGAGCAAAGATGTGCTTTGTCAGCATATTAGCCAGAATAAGATACCGCCAAGTTGCATGGCGTATCATAATAATAAATGCTCATATAAAAGGACCGTACCGCATTAACTCACTGTCACAAGGATGTATTAGGAGTCAATTGATTCCCAATATATATTGAAAGGAAATTTTTATAATATACGGCCGATACCGATTCCAAAGGAATATG
>JABSQM010000021.1 GCA_013215805.1 Piscirickettsiaceae bacterium | reverse complement strand
TTTAACATCATGGGCATACGAACGCTATAAGAGGCCTCATAACGCTCAACTTCATCATTTACTGGTTCGTAATAGGGTTCATCCTTGATAATATACTGCTCTATATCCATAGTATCAGACATAACTTACCTTCAATATTTATGTAAAATGACCAACGAAATAATTTTTCACTCCATCATCGGTCATCTTCGTTATTAATCTCATATTCACCAGACCAACCTTGCTCAATAGCCATATTAATAGCTGCACTGTGAATACGTTGATGTCGTTCTGATAGCACTTTAGGCAAATATCTAACGAGGCAGCCATATTTATCCCACTCAATATTAAGTTTTTGCAATAAAGCATCGATACCAGCCGCATCCCACCCTTCACAAGTCTCAGCTTCAGGAATCAAACCGAAAACCCAAGAATCACGGATCACTTTTCCAATGGGGGTCATACAACCCATTATCTCATTATTAATACCAACGTATTTACGGGATCTATTCATAATATTTTTATTGTGTCATACATATTCCCAGCTAGTATTTACTAACTGGGATTTTGATTAAATATAATTATTTACCCAAGTGAATAACCATTGATAATCCAGCAGATTGTGTGAAGTTATCAAAACCAAGCAGACGCACATGATTATCTGGATGTGCTGTATGACAGTTCTCAATTTCAGACAAAATGATATCAACATCAGTTTCACCAAATAATGGTAACTTCCACATGTACCAGAAATGTCCAAATGCATTTTTTGGTTCAGTATGTTCGATACCTGGATTCCAACCCTTACTTACTATATATTCAATCTGCTTGCGGATGCGGTCTACATCCATCACTGGCAAATATGAAAATGTTTCAAATTTACGGCTAGATACATCGCTCAAGCTGGACTTGTAATCTTGCATATCACTCATAGTTCAATCCTCAATTTAATTTTTTAGTTGATAGTAAGGATTAGGAAGTCGCAAAACATCCATCCTTATATGATTTCTATTTATGAGCTAAGTCGAGCTTATCGACAGTGTCAAATTCAAATTTAATTTCTTTCCATGTTTCCATGGCTATCTTAAGCTCAGGGCTATGTTTTGATGCACAAGTAAGAATATCTTTACCTTCTTCCTCTAAATTACGACCAATATTACGTGCTTCTACACAGGCCTCTACAGCAACTCGGTTTGCTGCTGCACCTGCAGCATTACCCCATGGATGCCCCAATGTCCCACCACCAAACTGCAATATAGAATCATCGCCAAAAATATTAACCAATGCAGGCATGTGCCATACATGAATACCACCAGAGGCAACCGGAAATACACCTGGCATTGAACCCCAATCCTGATCAAAAAATATACCACGTGAACGATCTTCTTTAATATATGAGTCACGCATAAGATCGATCCAACCTAAAGTGGCTTCACGATCACCCTCCAATTTACCCACTACCGTACCTGAATGAAGATGATCTCCACCTGACAAACGTAACACTTTCGCTAATACACGAAAATGGATTCCATGTAATGGGTTGCGATCAAGTACCGCGTGCATCGCACGATGAATATGCAACATCATACCATTGTTTTGACACCATTGAGCCAATTGAGTATTCGCAGACAAACCACCTGTTAAGTAGTCATGCATGATAATCGGAGCATTAATTTCTTTTGCATATTCTGCACGACGCATCATTTCATCAGATGTTGGAGCAGTAACATTCAGGTAGTGCCCTTTACGCTCACCGGTTTCAGCCTCCGCCTTATGAATCGCTTCCATCACAAAATCAAAACGATGTCTCCAACGCATAAACGGTTGTGAATTTACATTTTCATCATCTTTGGTAAAATCTAGGCCTCCACGAAGACCTTCATAACAAGCTCGACCATAGTTTTTTGCAGATAAGCCAAGTTTAGGCTTAATGGTACAACCTAATAATGGACGACCATATTTATTAAGAAGATCACGCTCAACTTGAATACCTTGAGGGGGGCCATTACATGTAAGTACATATGCAACAGGAAAGCGAACATCCTCCAAACGAAGTGTACGAAGTGCTTTAAAGCCAAATACGTTACCAACCAAGGAGGTGAGTACATTAACCACCGAACCTTCTTCAAATAAATCTATGGGGTATGCTATAAATGCGTAAAAGCAGCTATCATCACCAGGAACATCCTCAATTGCATAAGCACGACCCTTGTAATAATCTAGATCTGTTAACAAATCAGTCCAAACCGTCGTCCAAGTACCGGTGGAAGATTCTGCTGCAACTGCTGCCGCAACCTCTTCACGAGGCACACCATCTTGAGGTGTAATTTTAAAAGCAGCCAAAATATCGGTATCTTTCGGCGTATATTCTGGCATCCAGTACGTGTCACTGTACTGTTTCACACCAGCATTGTATGTATTTTTTGCCATTGCTAGCATCCTCTCTATTTGCTTATTATTGTTGAGATTAATTTTTATTAAACACAGGAGCAAGATCTAGCACTAAATATCTTTATGACATGCCTTAAAATCGATAGATTCTAAATATCCATGTCTAGAATTTAGTTAGAAAATGTATTTAAGTATAGTGTATGATTTACTCTAATTTAATACTCCCATCGCTCCATCTGAAGCGTTAAAGTAAACCATAGTCTAGGGTATTTTTAGTAACAATGAAACTCAAATTTTCTGATCTACATGATAAGAAATATTTATATAATTTTTGGTAAATAGATGTTAAAAATTATATTTAATATTTTTATTCATCAAGGAACTTATACAATGCTATTGGAGCTTCATCAATTATATACTTCATAAGATGTGTGCATTAAATTGAACATAGAATTGATAAATTCGCAACTCAACGACGATACAAATCTTGAATAGTAAATATCCAAATGGTTTTTCATACAAAACTATAGATAATAAAAATTTGATCCATTACATTTTAAAGATGAACAACATTGTTATTTTCCGAAGTTAAATGCTCAAAATATTCCTCCAAGATTAATGATAACTACAAACCTCTCCATATCAACTTACGTTATACTAAATAATAAATCTATTGCATGTATCTATGTCATTAGCTAATAATGATAACATTTATGACTATAAAATCTATAAACCTTCTAATTATCCATAATTGCACAAGAAAATTTGAGTTCCATTATTATTGAAATACCAATTACTACAATCATCACATAAGCCTTAAATAAAAGACTAATGACATATATATCTAATATTCACAGGCACTCATAATCCGTTAGCATTGCATGCTACTTCATATTAAATTAATCCTTAATACATCATTTTACATACTTCCATCCCTAAACCAAAAATGTTGTAATAATTCAAGTAGAGCTGATAATGTAGTTGCGTCCCTATCTAATGACAATGATCAAATAACCACCATAAATAAAAGTCAAAACACCTTGCTACTGAAATCATTCTTTGGATCTACGCTAATATGGAGAACGATCGATAAGCAACGCTTACTTGAATGATATGTTAACAATGGAAAATATTAATTCATCGCTCCAACATGTAGACTGTAGTTAATTAACCATAAACCAGAATTGCAAAATAAATTATGTCATTATTTGCAAATCTAAAAAAGGCTATCATAATTAGCTCGACAAAACATACTAAAAGTCCATGTTACATCTAACCATGGGTGTGGCAAAACCATAATATCTCCACTTCTAGAAGAGCTCTAATAGAGGTACGGTATAATCAATTACTAGGGTTGTTTAGGAACTTATCCTGTAAATAAGTAGCTACAAATAATTAATACGAGTAAATATCAACTTTTGCTCCATATCATTGTCCCTCTTGAAGAAAAAGTATGACAAAAAATTAAACAGCTACAAGTTGGTTCCTTAATAAGGAAATCAGATTAGATAGTATACCCATAAAAAATTAATTAGAGCTATTAGTAGTTTTAAAATATGAAAGAAAGATTAGTCTACGATATAAAAGCACATCTTTACACGTGATAACACAAAGAGCAATTTTAGTTTGGTCATGGCAACTGAAAAGTAAATAGACGAGACAGAGCAACTTTCACTGATCGTCTATCGACCTTACAATTATTTTTTAATGATGTCAACAGATATGTAAATTATTGATTCGCATTGTTTAATTATATCAACATATAGATCTATATTAACCAATTAATTTAATTGGCATTGAGGTCCCAATTGGGAACAATATTATTGTCTATATAGAAAATAATTCATACATGCCATTTACGGAAAATAGTTTATAAATGTTCAAGTATCATTTGGATTAATAATATTTATTTAGTGAATGAACAAATAGTCTGCTGTAAAATATTATCTAACTGATCATCGGAATATGTAATTTCATCACACAGTACCCTCATCTCAGAAGATAGCCTGTTATATCCCCAAATACAACGCCTTACAGTCTCTTCATAACCTTCACGATCTAAATATAAGGGCATATTAACTTCAAAATACGAAATGCTATCTACATCTTTTAATAAATCAGAACGTGCATCACCACCAATTTCATGTAAAATCACTAGTCTACATGCCTCATCAATAATAGAAAATTCTACTCTATATTCTTGTAGAATATCTTGCAAAATGATCGCACTGTTATTTGCATGAGCCGATTTGAAATTATCATAATCATTAAAATTGGCACGCTGTATTCTTGTGATTTCATCAGCACGATCTATATCATGTGCCAACGCAGCTAATTGTAGGGCTATGTCAGCATCAGGATTAATTCTCAACAACCATTCCAATACATTATCTGCATGACGAGGGTCTTCTGGGACGGTAGACTGCGAAATAATGCTACGTATTTTTCCTTTTGCGAGAAATATTCTATTCATTATCTTGGCAAACAACCATTCGACGGATAGTTTCTAAATTCATTAGTATAGCAATAGCTATCAAAACTAAATAAGCTAAATTAAATATTGCACCCAAGAAGATAAGAAAAATTCTGATATCACGCCCTATTCTCATTCCCTTATTTATATGATTGCTCATCATATTATCATATTTATCAGCAGTATAACTTAACATGAAAGACCCTATGACAGCTAAGAAACCTATCACTAATGATAAATTAGATGATTCTTGGCTATACACATACCATGTCAAGCCGAATAATAAAAATGCATCTGCATACCGATCTAGAACTGCATCAAACCAACCTCCAAAATCAGATGATAGATACTTTAATCGAGCGATTTCTCCATCACAACCATCGATAATCGAGGCAAATTGAGCCAATGTTCCACCAATAGCCAACATCCAGTAATTTCCTAATGAAAATAGACCGGCCGCGATTGCAGAACATATAAAGGAAAAGAATGAGATCTGATTAGGAGTAATATTATAATTAACTAGCCTTTGAGAAATACGGACAGAAATAGGTCTATTTAAATAATGAGCAATAGGACCATCATTATTCTTACTCCGTGAGATAGCTAACAATGCTTCTTCTGCCTTACCATGGGTAATCTTATCATCGACATCCACCCAAAAATTATTTACCGATACCGCCTTTACCTGTTTATGATCTGCTAAACGTTTTATTATAGAAGAAAGGCTTGGATCCTCATTGATTTTATTAGTGTCTTTTAATGTAGAAAATATTGCTGGTGTACAAAGAAATACTCCGGTATCAAATGCGCTAAAATTATCGATATCCTTGCCAATATTGGTAATATAATCACCTTCCATATCAACTTTAGTCACATCTTCCATATCAACTAATGGGTTGTTTTTATTCTCGTCCACTGCCAATAAAACATCTCCGTCATTAATAGGTTGACATAATAATGTTTTTATAATAACAGAATCAAAAAGGTGATCTGACATCAACAATAGGAAAGGTTCGTCAATAATATTACGAGCCTGCAGAACCGAAGTACCATTCTGCATTTTCCATGAACTGTTTACAAGAATATTAATAATAATATTAAGGCGTTTTTCTAGTTGCACCAAAAATATAGATATCTGTTCTGCCTCATATCCTACAACCACATAAAATTCATCAGCACCACCTTCCATTGCAGTACGGATAACACGCTCAATTAATGGAATCCCTAATATCAGCACTAAAGGTTTTATTGTTCCTTCCGATTGAAGGCGTGTCCCCTGGCCTGCTGCAATGATCAAACATTTCATCTATTATCCTCAAATAAGTACATTAGCTATAAAATTTGCATAATTTCTTAATTAATAAAAGTTATTCAAAATTAATATTTATGAAACGTAGACCAAGAAAGCTATATAGCATATTATGTATTTTTTTATAATTTATTGCAAATTTCACGACAGATAATTAATATAATCATTCATCTGATATATTTAGGTTAACATTTCATTACCAAGCTCGTAAAACGTAACAATCATATATATCGCTGATGCGGCAATGTTGAAAATGTTACTGACAATTAGCAAATACACTACAAGCCTCACATGCATATGTAGTATAAAGATTATGAATACCTTAGATCTTCATGTATAATTTGGAGAGAATTAATTTTATAAATTTAAATATGAAATATATTGATCAGAATATTGTAGCGACAATAAAGAGTATCAGAGCGCGCACAGAAGTTGCCATTAATTCACTTATATTTAGCATAAGCATCGACTGTATTTTTTTAAAATGTATCTTTTATTTTAAAAGATACTCTATTGCTTCATAAGAAGGAGTAAAGATTATGAATCTTGTATTTACAGTTATCGTTTCGACAGTTATAACAATATCTGCGATGGCACATGAAGGTGGTCATTGGCTGATCAAAGGACGTGTTGCCCATATCGCAACCAATGAAAAATCAGAGAGTATAGTAAGTGATAGCACTATGCCAGAATTAGAAATCACATATATGCTTTCTTCTAATTGGGGTGTTGGGTTAGAGTTAGGTTATTCGCAGCCTCTTGTTAAAGTAAGGCCTAAACTAAAGGCAATAGACGAAATTATAGGGTCTCCACCGGAGGCCGTTTCTAAGGATTTTAAAGTATTTCTAAACTCAGGCCCTATGGTTATTAATACTAAAGTATTGCCGACAAATTTGACTTTACAATATCATTTTTTAACTAAATCAAATATCCGTCCATACATGAGCGCAGGAATTAATTATACCCATATTTTTAAGGAACATATGCCGGTTGATCCCAAAAATTTCAAACCTCTTGAAAAGAAGTTGGTAAAAGATATTGAAATTGATGGCGCTTGGGGTCTGGCGATAAAAGCTGGGGTAGACATAACATTAAGTGAGGACTGGTTTATAAATCTAGATGTGAAATATATAGATACATCTATTAAAGTAACAAACGAAAATTTCGAGCAAGGTAACAAACTTGGAATCAACCCGTATTCATTCGGGATCGGCATCGGCATCGGCATCGGCATCGGCATCGATCGTAAATTCTAAAAAAATTTACTTTCAATATGCATTAGGAATCAATTGATTCCTAATGCATCATTGTGACAGTGAGCTAATGCGGTAGGGCCTTTTCATATAAGCATTTATTATTATAATGCGCCATGCAGCGTGGAGACGTTTAATCCTGACCAATATGCTGATGAAGAACATTTTTACTCAATTCACCGTCGACGCCATAAATGCCCCGCTCCTTAATTATATTCATCGTACTAATATTCACTACATTTCTAGAGTCCAGCTAAATCTATCCGCTATTGATTTTTGCACTATAGGGTAGGCGTATTCTATCCTCGTTCAAGTTGCATGGTCTTTTTCACTAATTTTTATAATAAAGTATAGTTAAATAGGTAAAATGAAATTTAGCCATATATTTAATCCTTCCTATATCGTTTTCATCGCCAACCATGAACAACCCAAATTAGCAAATCAGGGCACCACAGTAGCATGTACCCCCATAATCTCTTTACATTCTTCAAAGCTACCGGTACCTTTTTTAACTTCACCAATAATATCATCATGGATATGCAATACCGCCGGATATCCCGCACACTCTAGATTGTTCATAGCATACACTAGTATATCTTGTACGATGGCTTGAAATATGTTTTTGGTTAATTTGCCCCCGTAAGTATCTAGTCCAGACCATTTTTTAATGTCACTATCGCGTCCTTTGTATGTTAGTTCTAAAACTTGATTGCCATATCTTAAGTCTAGATGTAGCCTTGGTCGGTGATAACATAATTTGCGCCCACTCAATAATCGGATATCAAATACGTCCTCCTTAACATTGAAGGTTGTACCCTTGAACTTATAGCAGTGCCGAAGGTATTGAACAGCTGATATTACCTCCACTGAGTCTATTGCAAAAATAGCTTCATATCTTAAGATCCGCTTTCTCTCTCAGCAATCTAACCATTTACGAACAACTTCGACTTCAAATGAAAACACTTCGCCCCTGATATTATCGCTCTAGTACATCCGTTGGCATGGCTCCACTTTCTTGAATTACGCTAACCTTGGAGATATGTTGGCTGAGCGAGGAATTACGGTTAACCCTTCAACTCTCTACCGCTGGTTTATCAAATATGTCCCGGAGATAAGAGAGCATCTTCGTCGCGGCTATCAGTTTATCCGTACTGATTCCTCATGGCAGCTCAACTAGACATATGTCAAAGTGAAGGAGAAAGTGGCATTACCTGTGCCAAGCCATCAACAATCGTGGGGAGACGCTAGACTTA
>JABSQM010000020.1 GCA_013215805.1 Piscirickettsiaceae bacterium | reverse complement strand
GTTGGAATCCAGGTATTGAACATACTGAACCAAAAAATGCATTTGGACATTTTTGGTACATGTGGAAGTTACCGTTATTTGGTGAAACTGATGTTGATATTATTTTATCTGAAATTGAGAATTGTCATATAGCACATCCTGATAATCATGTTCGTCTGCTTGGTTTTGATAACTTCACACAATCTGCTGGGGCATCAATGGTTATTCACTTGGGTAAATGATTATATTTAACAAAGATCCCAGCTAGTAAATACTAGCTGGGATACATATGACACAATTGAAATATTATGAATAGATCCCGTAAATATGTTGGTATTAATAATGAGATAATGGGTGGCATGACTCCCATTGGAAAAGTGATTCGTGATTCTTGGGTTTTTGGCTTGATTTCCGAAGATGAAACTTGTGAGGGGTGGGATGCAGCTAGTATCGATGCTTTATTGCAAAAGCTTAATATTGAGTGGGATAAATATGGCTGCCTTGTTAGATATTTGCCTGAAGAGCTATCCGAACGACATCAACGTATTCACAGTGCAGCCATTAACATGGCCATTGATCAGGGTTGGTCTGGTGAATATGAGATTCATAACGAGGATGATCGATGATGGAGTAAAAACATTATCTCGTTGGTTGTTTTACAGCAAATTAAAGGTAAGTTGTTATGTCTGATACTATTGATATAGAGCAGTACATCATTAAGGACGAACCCTATTACGAACCAGTAAATGATGAAGTTGAGCGTTATGAGGCCTCCTATAGTGTTCGTATGCCTATGATGTTGAAGGGCCCAACAGGCTGTGGTAAGTCACGTTTTGTTGAATATATGGCATATAAATTAGTTAAGCCTTTGATTACTGTAGCTTGTAATGAGGATATGACTGCTTCTGATCTGATAGGTAGATTCCTATTAGATAGAGATGGCACTAAATGGCAAGATGGCCCACTAACAATAGCCGCCCGGATTGGTGCCATCTGCTATTTAGATGAGGTTGTTGAAACACGACAGGATACAATCGTAGTTATTCATCCACTTACAGATCATCGTCGATTCTTACCTTTGGATAAGAAAGGTGAATTAGTTAGAGCTCATCCAGATTTTCAATTGGTAATTTCCTATAATCCTGGTTACCAGAGTCTAATGAAGGATTTGAAGCAGTCAACCAAACAGCGTTTTGGTGGGTTTAGTTTTGATTATCCTGCTAAGGAAATTGAAATAGAAATTGTCATAAAAGAATCCGGTGTGAACAGATCTATCGCCGAAAAGCTGGTACAGATTGCGCACCGGGCACGTAATTTAAAAGGGCATGGCCTAGATGAAGGTATTTCAACTCGTCTGTTAGTTTACGCTGGTCAATTAATTGTTCAAGGGCTAACTGCTAAAGCAGCTTGTAGTATGACTATGGTAACGCCATTAACCGATGATAGCGATATGTGCGATACTCTTAATGCAGCTGTTCAGACATTTTTTGGCTAAGAGAGGGCAAATCAAACAACATAATTATTAATATTTGAGTTGGGTGTTGTAGTTTAAAAAGGTTTGTCAATATATGGGTATACAACTGGAAGATTATCGCGAATTTATAGATGACTCTTCACCTGCTGTCATCGATGTTCTACAGAGATGTTTTCTAGAAGCCTCACGTATTATGTCTCCCGTAAGCTTGGATGTTTACATGCAAGGCGCACAATCTCTTACTAGTCTTGGTCGTGGTAGTAAATTGGTGATTTCCTATCTACAAGACGTCCCATTAGTGGTTACTGAGTGTGGTGAAGATGTTATTCCGGATATATTGTCCGCTGCGATGAAATTATCATCGATGACATCAGGAGAAGTTATTTCACTGTTATTCAGTAGCTTACCAATAGTTGCACGTAGGCTAGGTGACGCTGATCTATTACGTGGCTATTTAACCTTTATACATCAATTGTCTTCGGCAGCTACCCGCAGTTTAAGGCCGATGTTAAATCACATAGATGAATTACTTTCAAAACTAACCTTAAGTGGCCTTCGTCGTTGGGCAAATTTTGGTGTTCAAGCCTATCGCCGCGATTTTGCTAACTTGAGCTCTTATTTTAATTTGGAATCTGCTGATTCACATGCTATGCTCCAAAAGGAACGTCGAGGTACATTATTTATTAATGTACAGCGCAAACTAAATTTTTACCTGCGTGCATTATGGGGTCGCGACTTTTTCCTTCGTCCAACAGGGGCAGACGATAATGATTGTCGACCTTATATAGAAAATAGAATATTACATATGCCAGATGCAGTTGATGATCTCCATAATGATCAATGTAAAGTCGCGGGCTTGGAATTATATCGAGGAATGGCGGCACATATGGCTGCACATATCTGTTATTCAACCTCAGCGATTAGTGCAGAGCAACTACATTCTGCACAACTTTTTTTCATTGGTATGTTAGAAGATGCACGTGTTGAATATAAGGCTATCAAGTACTTTCCAGGATTAAAGAAATTGTGGTATTCGCTGTTGATTTCTGACAAAGAATATGAGATTGAGCACCCGACTGTTCTGCACCTAGAACATATTGCTTTGATGTTATTGGATGCCTCAGTTTTGATAATTGATGATCCTAAAATCATTATATTCATCAAAAAATTTCATGCTGAGATTGCTATGTATCATGATGATAGTCAGTATTCTTGTCGAATGGGTTTAGAGCTGTTTGATATATTCTTAAGTTGTAAATCTATACCCAGCCTACGAATTCTTGAACATATCAGAATTCCATATCGTGATGACAATAGTTATATATGGGAAGCAGAAGAATTCGATGGAAATTCAGCAATTGAATATGTGCCCGCTAGTCAACGACAAATACGTAGAAATGTCAGTATAATTGAAATGGCTAACGAGGTTGATTGTGAGTTTGCTGGCGATGATGCTCAAGAAATTTGGACATGTAGCACTGAAGTTCATCCTTATGAGGATTCTCTTACTGCGAATACAAAGAGTCTAAATGAAATATGGGGTAAAGGGCCCATATCAAAGCCATTTTATTATGAGGAATGGGATTATCAAATTCAGTTAAATCGACCCAATTGGACAACGGTATATGAACGCTATCCATCAAAAGGTAATGTTGAAGATATTAATAAAATTATTGATAACTATAAGCCGATAGCATATCAAATTAAACAGATAGTTGATCTATTGGCTCCTTCAGGTGTACAACGTATTCGCAATATGGAAGATGGCGATGAAATAGATCTTAATGCTGCGATTGATTCGATAGTATCTATTCGCATGAATAAACAGCCTAACCCACGTATCACTATGCGAAATATATTGAAAGTCCGTGATTTATCAGTTCTTGTACTGATGGACTTATCCGAATCTACTAATAAGATGATGTCCAATTCTAATAAGACAGTCTTAGAATTAACTCGTGAGGCAGTTACATTAGTATCAATTGCTATAAATGGCATTGGAGATCTTTTTTCTCTGCATGGCTTTGCCTCAGATGGTCGTCATGATGTGCAATATTATCGTTTCAAAGATTTTGATCAACATTTTGATGATGAAGCAAAATCCCGTCTTGCGGGTATGAAAGGTGGTTTTTCAACGCGCATGGGTGCTGCGCTTCGTCATGCAGCTTATCATCTATGTAAGCAAGTAGAGAAATGTAAGTTAATTTTATTAGTTACAGATGGGGAACCAGCAGATATCGATGAGCCTAACTCACAACATTTACGTAATGATGCTAAGAAAGCTGTAGAAGAGTTATATAGCAAGGGTATATTAACCTATTGTTTAACCTTAGATCCAAGTGCCGATGATTATGTAAAGCAAATTTTTGGTAGAAATAATTACACTATTATTGATAATGTAGATCGTCTACCCGAAAAATTGCCTATGTTGTTTGCTAGTTTAACTAGCTAGTGGTCTGTCATATGGGTAATTATATTAGTGGCCTTCATTAGGTTAACATGATTTTAATACTGCTGGATGGGTTTTTGTTTCTATCAGTAGGCCTTTATAAATATTTTTCATTATAATAATTATTTTGAAAATTATGCTCTTGGCAGGTTCTGTGTGTCTATTGAGAAATAGATAATTGAGATTTGCTTTGATGTAATTTCATCCTTAAAGAACAAATTTGTTCTATATCGTCGTTATTCTAGCACATTTCATCTAACTTTTGCGAATAATGTGCCGTAATTTCATACGTGAATAGAGGCCTGTTCCCCTTTTATCTATTTTTGGAGTTTGAGCGCAGTATATATTCCCTATTTTACGGTACGGCGGAGCTTTTGTTGGACGGTCCTATTAGGGCGCCTACCTGCGGCACCTTTATAAAATACTGCCTATCCTAGCAGAATGGAGTTATCAATTTATCATATTTAGAGCCGTACAGTTACTATTATTCACCAATAACAACTTGTTCGGTTGAGCAATGATAATAGATATCCTGGTGAGGAGACATTTGATGGTAACTTATTATATCTTATATCAGTATAAAATTAATTTTATCATCCAAGTTATACACAGCGCAATATAGGTAAATTCATAGACCTTTGACTTTAATATACGTCTCATCTGTTTTTGTAGATTAGCAACTGATCGCTTTTGCTAATGGCATAAGTCTGAGTCTAGCTGAAGCACGTATTTTGAATACTACATGGTTAAGTATAGTATGATTGATCAAGCGCTAGATTATGTTCTAATAGTTATTTAATATTACGATATCTCGATTTGTACGCCATGTGCGAGTATCGTACGCCATGTGCGAGTATCGTACGCCATCTAAATAGCTTTCTATATATACTACTTCTTTTTAAGTTAATATAATGTTAATTTTTTTATTATTTCAAATGATGTATTTCTGCATATCTAAATACGCGGGGTAATACTCATACAGAGTACTTAGATGTGATCCTATTAACTGAATTTTTACTAGTTAAGATACTATAAACTTTTACAAAGCCATAAATTTTAAATTATTTGTTATTTATGAATATCCTGCATATGGAAACTATAGTTTGTCGATATGATATCAAATTAAAAATGTATATAATACTCATATGAATGTTCAAAGAAAAATCTTGAGAAATAATATCGCTCAAAATAGTAAAGCTAGGCACGAATATTTTATCAAAAATAAGTTTGAAGCAGGATTGGTTTTGGAAGGTTGGGAGGTCAGAAGCTTGCGTCATGGACTACTGTCATTGAATGAAGCATATATAGTTATGGATCTTGGTGAGGCATGGTTGCATGGTGCCCATATATCGCCATTGTTATCGGCATCTACGCACGTCTATCCGAACAATATACGCCAACGTAAACTTTTATTACATAGCATGGAACTTAGTCAACTTATTAGTGCGGTAGACCGTAAAGGTTATACCATAGTGCCTTTATCTATGTATTGGAATAGTAATAGGGTGAAAATCAAAATAGCTTTGGCTAAAGGGAAGCGATACCATGATAAACGCGCTACCGAGAAAAATCGTGATTGGTCTCGAGAAAAGGCGAGAATTTTCCTCGGCAAACAATAGTTAGTTATGGCATTGGTAATTTTTGCCTAATATTTATTGTGTAGACATTGGTAGATGCAAAAGCCTTGCCTTAGATCTAATTTATGACGCCATACCGCTAATTAAGATCTGACTTAATTTTCTGCATTTATAAATAAGTATACACATACTATTCTGTTATAGAAATGAAACATAATTTTTCTCATCTTTTACGCGGAGCTAAGTATTCTATGATGATAGTTATTAATATGCTGAGGTACGAGGTATTATATTTTTTATATCCTTGATAAGGCTAATAATACAGTTTATCTCTATCTGATTCAATATTTCGATGTGTAACACCTGATTTTAGTAAAGATATCTTGCCTCTAATAACAATGAGCTACTCAATTTGAGTGATATGCAGTAGGGCGAAGATATCAGATCCATTGTTTTACTATTTTCGCTGATTCATGAAATTAATAATCATAATTATATAGGTACTTACGCCATTATACATGGTATTTGCATAGAGCCATTATGGCAAATTAATAAAAATATATATTAAAGTAAAAATAGATCATAGTAATTTGTATGGTACTATTGATAATATGGTGAAATAGGACAATTTTACCTCTTAGAGGACGTAACAAAGGTGCGGTATATCAATTCATTAAGTATTTTTTGGGAGCTTATCCTGTAGGTACACAGAACCAAAATTTCAATACGGATAACTATTGATTCTACGTTTATGTTATTGCCTACTTGAGGGAGAAGGTTGGACCACGTTGAGGCAAGGAACATCGACGAGTTGGTTCCTCATAATATCATTAATCTCTCTTATGTTCTCATCTATGAATCAAACAACACTATCAGTAGTTTTGAAATATAGAAGTGATTTCAGATTGCAATCCTAAGGGTAAATTCTTGCTGATTATAAATCAGGGTTAATCTTAATATATATCTGCTCTTATAAATGGTTATTCGATGTTGGGTGTTATATATTCACAATATTTGCGGCGATAAGCAATTTATTTGCATTTATTTATTGTTTATAACAATTATATTTTATATAACACTGCTATTACTTCTTATGATCAAGGTTTGGCTGCTATTTATGTCAGGATGTCAAATATAAGTAAGGTAATCTATATGAAATATGAAATTAATTATTATAAATTCATAAAAAATTAATTAAGATTATTAGTGGTTTCAAAAGATAAAATTGGCTTGTGATATTATCTAATGATATTAAATAATTAAGGATTTGGACAGATGGTAACCTATTTTTATTTCTTCTCATAATGATAAGAGGGACATAAGTATATTATATATTTATTTTATGGATCATTTGCTTATCATTGAAGCTATTAACCTTCGTTAATATCCGTGTTTTAAAATTATTTATATCTGCTTCTGTACTCTTTTAGATATCTGCACTTGTAGTTCTACTATAAACTAATATTTTTAGCATATTATCTTGTTCTTTATCCTTAATATTAATCTCATGATAACATATCAAATGAGACGAGATATCTTGGTATAATCATGGGGAATACAACAATATGATTTTGCATTATGACTTACAATAATAAAAATATCATGGGTCGACATGCAATTATAGAGCATATAGGGATTATAAGTTCATATACTGAAGAGCGTTTAAAGAAATTACTGTCTGCCGTTGCATTCTCCGCTAGATCTACAATTTTAAATATGAAGTTTCATACCTTTGGTCATGGTATGGGAGTTACCGGTGTATTAATACTAGCGGAAAGCCATATATCGATTCATACATGGCCTGAGAGGGATAATTATTCAGCTATTGATATATTTGTCTGTAGTGATAATGATAGGTTAAATGCAGCTATTGCAGTTATAGGAGAAGAGGATCCTATAGGAATAATGTCGGTAAGGATTATCGATAGGTCAGTGCCTACAGTAATATAACAAAAATAATAGGTAAAGTAATGCAATTATATCGATTACTAACTACTTCCATTGTTAGCGTGTGCATCGCTGGATGCAGTAATGGAGGATTGCGTATTGATGGAAAAACAAGGTTAAAGATGGAGATGGATGCCAATCTAACATCTGCGATAAATAGCGTACTTCAGTTATCTGATAGCTTGCAAAAAGGCACCATCTCTAACGCTATAGTTCTAACATCTTATGCTAAAATGGCCATGCATAGAAAGCCTGAATTTGAAGATATAATAATGGTTTTAGCATCTGAGGGTACTGTTAATGGACCAACATACATATCAATAGAAAATCGTTTAAAGAGAGCACGAAGGAAAATATCTATTTCCCTTAAATATCTTGAATCATCAAATAGCTTGAATAAGGAATTCAGAAATATTATTGATGCTGTTCATGATTACGACATTATGTTAGTTGACGCTATTAATGTGCTTTCAGATTTTACAAGCGGCAAGTTGCCGAAAATGAGAGAGTTGCAATATGAGGGCAAAGCCGTTTCAACAGCTCCTCCTGGTTCAGAGTATATTGGAAACACCAACTATGGTCAATGGACACAAGATTCCAGTGGCCATAGTTTTTGGGCTTTTTACGTTCAATATGCGATGTTTTCCGCTTTATTTCGAGGGGTCACCTATTATGACAGGTGGTCTATCAACCGTCGTCCATCCTATTATCATGATTATGGGCGAGATTCTTATTCTTCTCCTCTAGGTAAATCAAATCATACTGATACTTTGCAAAAAACTAAGAAGAAATATAATTTGGAAGGTAAGACATTCATAAGCTCATATTCTAGATCTCACCCTACTATTAAGGGCGAAGCACCTGGAACCAAGCCTATATTTAAGTCGTCTTATGCTAGGAGTATACCCACAATAAATTCATCTGAACCGCCATATACGAATACTAGCCATCAGTTAAAATCTAGCAATCGCCATTCATATCATTACAATTCACGGTCATCAAGCAGGAGACGTTCTTCGTATGGAGGTGGGAAATAAGAGGGGATTATGGAATCATTAGATATTTTTTATACTTTTGCTATTACTATCTTAATAGTGATGTCTTTCGTAGTGCCCATCAGATTCATGTTAGCCAAGCATCTAGGGGTTGATGCAAAATCTGAATTAGATAAAACCAATAATGCTGCATTCGGTGTTGCTATTGGAGGCGGAGTATTAGGATTTATTCTGATGCTGACTGGTGTAATGTCAGGTGACCAGATGGCTGTGATTAGTGAAGAGATAATGAGTCTCATTGTTTACGGATTACTTGGATCCGTACTAATGATTTTTGGTGTTTTAATACAAGATAAATTGGTTATACGAGATATATCGCTTTCCAAAGAGATAGGTAGGGGTAATATGGCCGCTGCGTTTGTTGTTGCAGCAAATATGGCTGTTGTTGGTCTAATAGCCAAGAAAACCATTACGTGGATCGATTCAGATGGGTTAGATGGAATACTTTCTATCATCACTGTGTTTGCCTTGTCACAATTTATATTAGCACTTGTTGCTTTTATTAGAATGGCTGTTTATTCAATGCGAAATTCTAAGAATAATGAAAAAAAAATTTCAGCTGCAGAGACGTGGCAGGGAGCATTGAGTGCAGGGAATACAGCTGTGGCCCTCAGATATGTTGGTCAATTAGTTGCTACTGGGATAGTCATTAGTGTTACCAGCGTAGTAGTTGATGTTGACGCTTCTTTAGAAGCTATAGCTATTAGGTGGGGCGCTACTTCCATTTTTCTTACATTGACTGTTTGGATGGGTTATCGTCTTTTTCTTCCTCTAATTTTATTTAGGATTGATATCGTTCGGGAGGTTGATCATCGGGGCAATTTGGGGGTTGCCACCATCGAAGCAGCTCTATTAATTGGACTGGCCTTTATGGTGTCAGCTTATATTGTATAAAAATGATGTTTTAATGGCTCAATCAAACGGTTCTTGGTATCGAGATGTTCTTCTACTATTCATTATGTTAGTTGGAGCATCTTGCGGTATCATATATGAATATCTTTTGGCTCATTATGCTGGTCGTATACTCGGAATGTTAGATATGGCTGTTTATGGAATGATTGGTGTTATGGTTACTTCCATGGGGGTTGGAGCCTTTCTTGCCAGATTTGTCCGCAATTCATATGTAGCTTTCGTGTGGCTGGAGCTGATCATATCTAGCATTGGAGGGATATCAATTTTATTAATGTCTGCTGTTGTGTCATATGTATTTGTTTTACCTGTGGAACTGCAGCAAACTTTTGGTCTAGATCCCAGCATTATAGTAGATGGTGGTTCAATAAATGAGTTACGCAAGATTTCTAAGATCATTCCTTTTGTAATAGGGTCGACGCTTGGTTTATTCATAGGAATGGAGATACCATTAATCGCTGTTATAAGAGAAGATATTTATAAAAATTTATCCAATAATGCTGGAACCGTTTATGGTTTTGATTATTTGGGAGGTGGCATTGGTGCGGCAGTTTGGGTAATATTCAGTCTTACCAAACCTATTATAGTTGTCGCAGCATCAACTGCATTTTTTAATTTATTGCTTGGACTAATTTTTGCTACTTGTTTCTATTCTAAAATTAAAAATATAGCTACACTAATTCTTATAAAGATAGTTATTGGCATATTTCTTGTCGGTGTCTTAGTAAATGGTGCGTCATGGGTTGATTCTATGAACAGCATGCTTTATAAGGATAATGTAGTTTATTCAAACAATACTAAATTTCAAAATTTGGTGATCACCTCTCGGGTGGTGGGCAGTGCTGATAAATCTATTTTGGACCTTTATATTAATGGGCGTCTGCAGTTTTCTTCAGCAGATGAAGATATCTATCACTCTATGCTTGTTGTACCTGCTATGGATATATCGGCACGTACCGATCATATTTTAGTGATAGGTGGAGGAGATGGGCTAGCTGTGAGGGAGATACTTAAGTACCATCCCGATTTAATCACTCTTGTTGATCTTGATCCAGGAATTATCAAATTATTTACAGGTAAAGATGAATTAGCACCATTATGGCTAAATAAGAGGTTGCTTTCTTTGAATAAAAGTTCCTTGTCAGACGGTACAGTTTTAATTATTAATCGTGATGCATTCTTATATATCGAGGAACTTGTAGCAAATAAAGAGCGGTATGACGTGATAATAGTAGATCTTCCAGATCCAAACCATCCAGATCTGAATAAATTATATAGTGTCTATTTTTATAGACAATTATTTGAAATATTAAGCGGTGATGGAGCTCTTGTCATTCAGTCTACCAGTCCATATCACAGCAAAGATGCTTTTATCAGCATAGGGGTCACAGTTAATGCGGCTGGATTTCAGGTAGAACAATACCATACTAATATTCCGTCATTTGGCGAATGGGGATGGACCATAGCAACTGAAAGTGGCCTTACTCCTTTAGAACGACTTAAGAAACATGCTGATGAATGTATGAATAGTGATATTATCGATAGAGATTTCGTGATTGGTGCTTTTAATTTTCCTAATTTTTATTATATAGATGTTGCGCAAATTGAATCTAATCAGCTAAATAACCCAGTTCTATATAAATACCATTCTAATGGTTGGCGTAATAATATGGGAATATTTATCAATAAACACTAAATATAGGAGAATATAATGAATGATAAATTGCAAGAAATTGCTAATGCAATTAACATGCAAAGCATTAATTCCAGCTCGTCTTATACAGCTACTATTAGGGAAGATGGCGGTACGTTGTTGATTAAAGATATTAATAGTCCAGAGGCGATAATTGTGATTGTTATAACAGGCAATCAAATATTGTCCATTACCCCGCTTTTTTCAATTAGTAGCGTTATTCCGGAACGAGTAGCAGAGCTGAATAAGGTTTTACTAACAATTTCCTTACCTTTATCTCTGTCATCTTTAGGAATTCAGGATGATCGCTATATACTATTTGGCTCGATGGCGATAAATACAACTATTGAGAACTTAGTTCATGAAATAGAAGTTCAAGCGGCTAATTATGATGATGTGATGGATTCTGTGGATGAATTTATCATTGATAATTAAATTAATTAATTTACATAGCACTATAGGAGATACATATGAGTATTTTTAAGGACTTGATGACGGCATTACGTGGAAATATTAGTAGTGTTGGCGAATCTATTATAGATCACCAGGCTATTACTATTCTTGAGCAAAGTATTCGAGATGGCAATAACAATCTTGCCGCTTCAAAAGTAGGGTTACGTAATCTTAAGTCTGAGGCTTTGAAGCTTGACAAGCAGGTAGTTGAGTTAGGGGAAGATATCAAGGGTTACACAGCAAAAGCGAAAAAAGCTTTATTTAATAAAAATGAGGAGCTAGCTTTAAAAACTGCTCAACGTATTGCAGAGTTGACTGATCGAAAAATTTCTGTCAAGATTCAGGCGGATAGGCTTTCGTCTCAGGTTGAGACCTTGTATTTCAAAGTTAGTGCTTGCGAAGAACAATTAAAAAAAGATCTTATTGATTTAGAACAGCTAAAGAGCTTTGAGGCTGTTTATAAGGTTCAGCAAACTATTGTAAGTTCGACACCAGTCGGATCAGACAGAAAACGTGTGGAGCGGGCAAAGAGTCGTGTTGCTCAGCGACAGGCTGATGTAGAAGCTAAAATGGCTGCGGATGAATGGATTAGTGATGCTAATAGATGCGATGATTTAGATTCTGAGTTATCTGCCGCAGGTATTGGTAATATAGGCACGAGTGCAGACGATATTCTAGCTTCATTAAAATCTTAATTAACATTAATTTAGTAAAGGAGGGCTTGATTAGCATTCCTCGTTAATATTATAGGTATTGACATGTTTAGTAAAAATAATAAATCCTCAGCCCGTATAATCACTGTATTTTCGGATCTTGATATAGGTGATTTAATTGTATTCAAACCAAGAGAGATTTTGCCATGTGGAATTAGCGATGAAACATTATCCTTGGAAAAGGTTGGATCCTACGATTACAATGGTAAATCGATTCCAGACTTCACTCTTTTGCATTCATCGGGTTTAAGGTATTCGGCCGTTTATAATACTGAAGAGGATACAATCACTATTGGTAATAAGTTAAGACGTTCTGAGGTCATAAGTATCTTTGATGAAAATTCCTTTGCGGACATATTCAAATATGGATATGGTGACTTTGAGTTATGCTCGATATCAGAAAATATTAGTTATCAGCATCGATCATGGGTCGCTGAGTCATATAAGCGATCGGCAACATCAGGCATGGCATACTATTATGAACATGATCGGCGTATGTCAGGTGTTTCGCAATACGAAGATGATTCTCAACCGTTTACATATTTCGAATTAGAAGGTGATAATAATGTGAATTCCCTAAGCATCGAAGTATGGGCTGATGGTGAGACCGATGTCTTTCTTGAAATCACAGTCAAAGCCAATGTAGTGGAAACTTTCCTTTGTCATGCCTAAATTATAAAAGTGGCTAGGTTGTTCAAGAGTTCGTGAATATTTATGAGTCCATTACAAACATCGCTTTATACTTTTATATTTGTTTTCTCTTTCAGCAATCTAACTATTTATGAGAAAGGGAGCAGTTCTTAGGTTATGAAGCGAGTTTTTGCAATAGACCCTTTCCTGCCAGATACAAAGACAATAGGCGCATAGACTTTTGGGACAGGGATTGCCATGTTAATGGGAGGCCTACCGAGAGCGAAACTTGAAAAACTGAAATCTAGTAAAATTGATATGGACATTACACAAATTTAGGAGAGTCACTCTACCGTGCGTATCATGCTTGAGGCGGATGCAAAATAATCACATACTATCCATCTATATATCGCTAAGCAATTTTTTTACGGTATTGCCTTCATCATTGTAATTACCTTTACACTTTGATCTTAGAGCGTAATCCATGAAGATGATAAGGTTGTTGCGGCCATCATGGATGGATGGTCATTTATATTAGCCGTTCTTAGACCTTTGATCACACTCTTGTAGACTTATTGTGGAGTATTAAAAAAATAACAAGGCGACCGTTTGAACGCAGTGGCTGGTCACCCCCATTAGCGGTGGATTAATGGATGGCCTTCGTAAAATAATTATAAAATGAGATGAGATACAAAAATAGTGTCCTTGTATTATATTGCTCTAATACTTAGTAGTACTGTATTATTTATTGGAGGATAGATCAATGAAGATTGCAAGGCTTATGGCTACATCTATCTTAGCAGCATTTACGGCAACAACAACGTTAGCGCATGAGAGTAGTAATTTGTACGTTTAAGGTGAGTTATACGTTAAAGGCGATGTACACTTAGTTAGAGGCGAGTGTCTGATTAAGAGGCGCCCTATATCACTTTCAGGAGATATACTGAATGACAGACCCAATCCAGAATTAGAAATCACACATATGCTTTCTTCTAATTGGGGCGTTAGGTTGGAGTTAGGTTATTCGCAGCCTCTTGTTAAAACAAGGCCTACACTAAAGGCGATAGACGAAATTAGAGGGTCTTCGAAGGGGGGGGCGTTTCTAAGGACTTTAAAGTATTTTTAAACGCGGGCCCTATGGGCCTTAATACTAAAGTATTGACTTCAAATTTGACTTTGCAATATCATTTTTTAACTAACTCAAATATCTGTCTATACATAGGCGCAGGAATTAATTATACCCATATTTTTAAGGAATATATGCTGGTTGATTCCAAAGATTTCAAACCTTTTTAAAAAAGGTTGGTAGAAGATGTGAAAATCAATGGCGTTTGAGGTCTGACGGTAAAATCTAGGGTAGACATAACAATAAGTGAGGATTGGTTTGTGAATTCAGATATGAAATATATAGGTACATCTGTAACAATTTAAAATTTCGAGCAAAATAACAAACTTGAAATCAACGCATATTCCTTTGGAATCGGTATCGGCCGTATATTATAAAAATTTCCTTTCAATATATATTGGGAATCAATTGACTCCTAATACATCCTTGTGACAGTGAGTTAATGCGGTACGGTCCTTT
>JABSQM010000002.1 GCA_013215805.1 Piscirickettsiaceae bacterium | reverse complement strand
ATTAGCTGAAGAGATGGGTAAATTACAAGAGCGTATTGCCTCCACGAAGACCGGTTCCATTACTTCCATCCAGGCGGTATATGTACCTGCGGATGATCTAACAGATCCATCCCCTGCGACAACCTTTGCGCATTTGGATGCAACGGTTGTACTGTCTCGCACTATCGCTGAATTAGGTATCTATCCCGCAATTGATCCTCTGGATTCTACTAGTAGGCAGTTGGATCCGTTGGTAGTTGGCAATGAGCATTATGATATTGCTCGTGGTGTTCAAGGTACATTACAACGTTATAAAGAATTAAAGGATATTATCGCAATTTTGGGTATGGATGAACTATCAGAAGAGGATAAACTTATCGTATCTCGTGCTCGTAAAATACAACGTTTTCTATCACAGCCATTTTTCGTAGCGGAGGTATTTACCGGCAGTCCAGGAAAATATGTATCTTTGCAGGATACCTTAGTAGGATGTAAGGGAATCTTAGAAGGTCAATATGACTCATTACCTGAACAGGCATTTTATATGGTTGGTACCATTGAAGAAGCTGTTGATAAGGCAAAAAATCTATAATATTTTGGGAAATAATAGTGTCTATTACCATTCATGTTGACATCGTTAGTACGGAACGAGAAATATATTCGGGTTTAGTTGATGCAGTATTTGCACCAGCAGTAATGGGCGAAGTGGGTATCTATCCTCGTCACACTCCTGTTCTTACACCTTTGAAAGCGGGTGTAATTCGTGTGTTAGTGAATGGAAAAGAAGATAATTTTTATATTTCAGGCGGTATTTTAGAGGTTCAACCACATGTAGTGACTATCTTAGCTGACACTGCTATGCGAGCAGCAGATTTGGATGAAGCTGCTGCTTTAAAAGCAAAATTAGATGCGGAGCATGTGCTGAATAACAGGGATACTAATGTTGGTTATGCAGAAGCTCGGGTTAAATTCACCGAGGCTCTTGCACAACTTCGTAGCATCGAGCGAATGAGAAAGATAGCAAAAAATTATTAGAATAGTGCCCATCCTTACTTTTAGTAATCATTACGGTTGATCGAATTAATAGATTTTATTTAGTAGATGCTTTGATGCTAAAATACTGTACCTATAGAAACATATTTAGGAATAAATATTTTGATATGTTCATTGAGATTGACAAAGCATGTCATTAAGTATTGTAATCCTTGCGGCTGGTGAGGGCACGAGAATGAAATCCTCGACAACCAAGGTAATGCATAAATTAGCGGGTAGAGCCTTGGTCGAATATGTAATTGACAGAGCTGAGGAATTGGATCCTGAATCTTTAGTCGTAGTTTACGGTAATGGGGCAGATCAAGTTCAACGTCTGCTTATCAATAAAGATGTTATTTCTATTTTGCAGTGCGAGCAACGTGGTACTGGTCATGCGGTGATGCAAGCTGAATGCGAATTCTCTAATGCTGATCAGGTCTTAATTTTATACGGAGACGTACCTTTAATTCAAAAAAAAACACTTAGAGGTCTGATAAAATGTGGTAATAAGGATAGCTTACGGGTTCTGACTACCGAATTGGCAGATCCAACAGGCTATGGTCGGATTATTAGAGATGGAGCAGATAATTTTGTTGGTATTATAGAGCACAAGGATGCTGATAACGCAGTCTTAGCGATTAAGGAAGTTAATAGTGGCATTATGGTAATACCAGTAAAGTGGTTAATAACCACTTTATCCAAGATAAAAAACAATAATACTCAAGGTGAATATTATCTAACTGATGTGGTATCATTGGCATCTGGCAATGGTATTGATATTAATACAGTTTATTGTGCAGATACTTTCGAAGTCTTTGGAGTTAATACTCGTCAGCAATTAGCAAAATTAGAACGCTATTATCAGTTACAGCAGGCGAATCATTTGATGTTCGAAGGTGTGACTTTGTTTGATCCAGCACGATTTGATATTCGTGGCAAAGTCATCGTTGGCAAAGATGTAACTATAGATGTGAATGTCATCTTAGAAGGAAAGGTTAACATAGCCGATAATGTAACAATAGGTGCTAACTGCATAATTAAAGATTCATCGATATCCCATGGTACTGAAGTTTTGGCCAACAGTATGATTGACAATTCCATGATAGGTGCTGACGTCATTATTGGTCCTTTTGCTCGTTTGCGTCCAGGTACTATAGTATCAGCAGAGGCTAAGGTCGGTAATTTCGTTGAAATAAAAAATTCTAATATTGGCGAAGGTTCGAAGGTAAATCATTTGAGCTATGTGGGTGATACAAGAATGGGTCAGAGAGTTAATGTCGGGGCGGGTGCCATTACTTGTAATTATGATGGCTTAAATAAACATAGTACAATTATTGGTGATCATGTTTTTATCGGATCTAATAGTCAGTTAGTAGCTCCGGTTTCTATTGGCGATGGAGCAACTATTGGTGCAGGTACGACTCTACGAGAAGATGTAGTGGAGGGAGCTTTGACCTTAAATAAAATCATTCATAAAACGGTATTTGGGTGGAAGAGGAGCTAAATTGATAAGAGCATTATAGAAACAATTATAGATGACGATGGTCACATGAGTACTATGACTCGGTGTCAATTTTATAATATTACAGTAGGTGGTTGTTATTGATATATTTCTTTAATAGTTGCGGTTAAGTTTATTTTTGTATCATCACGTAAGATGCCTAACTCAATTTCTTGCCCAATCATTAACAAGCCAATAGCATTGCGTAAATTATCGGTATTAACTAGTCGCACGCCATGAGTAGAAATAATTATATCTCCAATTTGTAGTCCAGCTTTTTCGGCAGCTGAATTTTTAATAACTTGAGTAATAACAGCGCCTTGTCTAGATATAATATTGAGTGTCTTAGATAGTTTTTCTGTGATGCTTTGTATTTGTATTCCTAGATAAGCGCGATGTACTTTGCCAAATTTTAATAACTGCTTGCTGATTTGCTTGACCATATTGCTAGGAATAGAAAAGCCAATACCGATATTGCCAGAATTTTGTCCTGGAGAAAATATTGCAGTATTGATTCCTACTAATTCGCCTCGTAGATTAACTAAAGCACCACCAGAGTTACCTGGATTAATCGAAGCATCAGTCTGAATGAAATTTTCATACCCTTCTATACCTAGTCCGCTACGACCTAATGCACTAATAATTCCTAAGGTAACGGTCTGACCTAAGCCAAAGGGATTTCCGATAGCTACCACAAAATCTCCAACACGTAAGTTATCGGAATTAGCTAGAGGTATGGCTGTGAGTCTTTCAGCATGAATTTTTATTAGAGCTACATCAGTTTCTGGATCACTGCCGACCAATCTAGCTTCTAAATTACGTCCATCATTGAGAGATACTGTGATTTCATCTGCCCTCTGAATTAGGTGGTTATTTGTTAAAACTAACCCTAGTTTGGCGTCAAAAATAACTCCAGATCCTAGGCTTTGCCTAGTATGATGGCGTAGTTGGTGTTTGGGCATATTAAAAAAATATCGAAAAAATGGATCATTAAGCAGAGGATTGTCTTGGATGGGCACGTGGCTACGAGTGGCTATATTAACTACCGCTGGTCTGGATTTATCTAGCATAGGCGCCAGGGTAGGCATTTTACCTTCTTTTTCACTAGACCAATTTAGTGGCAGTGCAATAACAGTAATCTGAATTGATAAAATCAGACTAGCTAACCCAACTAAACTTAATTTAAATGTGTCCATTACTATCCCTGAGATTACTATGACAATCGTTTTAAATTTTTCATGGGTTTCAATTGAGTGTTTCCTGTATCCATCCTATGGATATTTTTACTTCTATCACTATCAATCTGGGAGGTTATAATCTGCAAAATAATACAGATATCTTCAGATGCTTTTTATTGGAGCTAATGTCGTTTTAAATATATCTTCATATTTGTTTTTGACATGTTGAGGGATGTATATTTCTTGTTTAATGGTGATATCTGAAAAACAGTATTCTAATATTACTAATTGAATACATGATGCATTTCCACTAGTTCTTAAATAGGTTATTGTCACCTTGACAATCATCCTTAAGTATAATAGTTATCTTGATATTTACATCTGTGTTTTTGAAAAAATAATTATTCAATGCCAGTTTGATTATAAATATAATTTAAAAATAGTTATCAAAATTATTTTTGTCTGTAGCGTTGGTATGTTGATATTATACCTTCCTCCCTTTAGGATAATTTGATAGATTGGTTCTTCTAATCATTTTTGAATTATAATATTTTGTGTATTTATTAGCGTCCCTTAATATTTCGTATGTTTATCTTATTTCTCTCAAATATTTTTAGCATTGGCTGTATTCTTGATTTTGTCGTAAGCGATGTCTGATCGTTTGCCATGATTACACATGTATCAATTACTATATTGAAAGGCGGTAATTTTTCTGAGGTTGTCTTAAAAACCAGTATGTTGCTGCCATGCTATATAAGCTCAGCTTTTGATAAATAAAAGAGATTAAATGATAATGAGGTTTGAGGGTCGATCATGCCATAATGAGTCTCTGGATCATTGGGCTTACACCTATGTTGGATGTATAACCTAATATTTAGGAAAAGGATATGTTTCTTTTTAAAGGCACATGTATGAGACTTATATCAAGACGAAAGGTGAATTATTTTTTACCATGGTCATGCTGTCGATACATTTGGAAATACCATCAACTATTATCTGATCTCAAAGAGTGATGAGAATTAACTAAAGCCTTTTTGAATAAGGATATCGTTTGAAATGGCTATCCCAGATAGCATAATAAATGATGGGAGTATTTTGAATTGTATATCAATAGATGTAATGAATGTATAACTGTTGTTTTCTGGGCTGCCTATGTTGTCTTTGATTGAAATATCGGACGTTAAATACCTTAATGATGTTATTAAATACGTCACCTTTGGGTGGGGCAAAAAAAATGCGTCAAGCGCTAGAATTTTAACTAATTTAAGTCGTTTAAGAAATTCTTTGCGGCAAGGAAATGCGAAACATGATTAGACGAAATTAGATAAATATTTGACAAATTATTATCTTTGAACAATTTTGCGCATTCGTAGGATAGTTACGCTTGTAAATTATCACATTCACCTCATCTGTGATTTTGCGATAGAGCCTTTTCCTTATATTTATGTTCTAGCCAGCGATACAACTGCTTGTTTTTATCCACAATGTGTATTATGGTTGTTACCAATAATTTTGTAATGGCACTCATATTATATAAAATGCGGTTATCTTCAATCATATTAAATATTCATTTAATCTTATAAATGTGATGATACTTTAGGTGGCATTATTGGTATGCATAGATCTTTTTTATATAATAATGGATATATGTTTAATGGGGGTGCGATGTTGCAGTGAATAGGGCAGATATTTTTCGATATATATCCTTAATGTATAATGTGTCTTGTTACTGTATCGGTGCATAATGATATATATTCTTTTGATAATTTTATAATGGTAGCTTTAAATGTACATAATTGCTAATCTATACCATAATATGAGGAGATTGGAGCATTAACAGTCCAAATTATCATTATACATTTTATGGATTTAACTATGAGAATTGATGGGTAGCTAACATAGAATTAGCCATGCCCAACCGACATTTTATGATCAATTTCACCAAATAATTAAAGATTAGGCTGTAATATTTAGGATCGTTCTTTTTTGAGAAAACTTTATTTTTAAAAGTCCATTGTTGGGTCTATTTGGCTTTAAAGTGTAAAAAATGACGCTGGTTATATTGTTAATAATTAAATGTGATTTTAAATAAATATTTTACTTCAATGCGTTACGGCCTTCAGTTGTGGCTGGTACTTCATGTATTTAATGGATTATAATTATAAAAAAGACTTTTTAAATATTTATTTATATTTATGTGTGAAATATGTGATATGGTATACAATCGGCTGATTGGCTTTTCTTAGAAGTTATATATGAATTATACTATATCAATGATGGCAGTAAGTGTTTGGTGAATATAGTATTATTTTAAGTATGAAATCGATGATTCATAATATAAATTGAAAGGGTTTGCTAAATCAGTATATATACTATTGTAAATAGCAATGAACGGCTTTTATGATATTAATATTTTTGTAGATATTGGTATTATACGTATATAAGACATATATCTTATGGCAATTAATTATGATTGCAGTTAGATAAATCGTTTCGCGCGACCTTAATAGCGAGTTTAACCTGCTTAGGTGCAGTCCCCCCTATATGGTTGCGTGCTGCTATCGAACTTTCAAGGGTCAATACCTTAAAGACGTCATCATCAATTTGCTTGGAAAATTGCTGTAGTTCATCCAGGCTAAATTTGGCTAGTTCTTTATTATGTTTAATACCATAAATAACGCTTAATCCTACTACCTCATGTGCTTCACGAAATGACATATTTTTACGAACTAAATAATCAGCTAGGTCTGTTGCCGTGGCATATCCACGTAAAGCTGCATTTCTCATATTATTAGATTTTACATGAATCGCGCTCATCATACAGGTATAGACCTTGAGTGATTCTAATAATGTATCAATTGTATCGAACAACGGCTCTTTGTCTTCTTGATTATCTTTGTTGTAAGCCAAAGGTTGGTTCTTCATTAATATAAATAGATTCAACATATTTCCGTAAACACGGCTAGTTTTTCCACGAATTAGCTCTGGTACATCTGGATTCTTTTTTTGTGGCATTATCGATGAGCCGGTGCAAAAAGCATCTCCTAAATCGACAAAGTCAAATTGAGTTGATGACCATATAATTAATTCTTCTGAGAAACGGGATAGATGCATCATGAGCAGTGATGCAAAGCTTGTGAATTCAATCGCAAAATCCCGATCACTAACAGCGTCCAATGAATTTAAGCAAATGCGATCAAAGCCTAATAGGCTAGCAGTAATTTTGCGGTCAATTGAAAATGTAGTACCAGCTAATGCAGCAGATCCCAAAGGAAGTGAGTTGATGCGTTTTTCACAATCATCAAGTCGTTCGGAATCTCTGTCCAGCATTTCATACCATGCCATCATGTGATGACCAAAGGTTACAGGCTGAGCTGTTTGCAGATGAGTAAGTCCTGGTAAGATCGTCTCTGCTTCACGTTCTGCCACATCTAGTAATGCCATTTGCAGGTGTTTAAGTTCGTTGCGTATAGGTATGATCATATCTCGTAAATATAGGCGTATATCGGTTGATACCTGATCATTTCGAGAACGTCCAGTGTGTAGCTTTTTGCCAACATTTCCAATTAGGGCAATTAGACGTGCTTCGATATTCATGTGCACATCTTCTAAAGTAATAGACCATTTAAATTTATTATTTTCTATTTCGGTTCGGATTATCTTTAGGCCTTCAGTGATTTGGTCGCGTTCATTTTCGCTAATTACATGGACTTTTGCTAGCATAGTTGCATGAGCAATGGATCCTCTAATATCTTGTTTATACATACGTTGGTCAAAGTGCACAGAGGATGTGAACTCTTCCACAATGGTATTTGTGGGTTGGGATAAACGTGTAGATGACTGTTTTTTATTTGTTATGCTCATGATCGTATATTGAATAATATATAAATTAAGATTCTAATTGTTAGAGTGGTTATCATGATTATATGAAAATGCTAAAACTATATTAAAGCATTTATTGTAATACATGTTATAAAATAATTTCTATAAATAATATGATTAATAAAATAGTTAAAATCGCTACGCGTAAAAGTCCACTTGCAATTTGGCAAGCAAAATTTGTTCATGATGCTTTGCTTGCTTTATATCCTAATCTACAAATTATTTTATTAAAGATGAGTACGCAGGGGGATAAAATTTTGGATACTCCGTTAGCTAAGATAGGAGGCAAAGGGTTATTTGTTAAGGAATTAGAGCAGAGTATGTTGTTAGGCAATGCCGATATTGCAGTGCATTCCATGAAAGATGTGCCTGTGAAATTACATGAAGGTTTGCATGTGCCGGTAATATGTAAACGTGAAGATCCTTTCGATGCTTTTGTATCAAATAGTTATCAGTTTATTGATGACTTACCTCAGGGTGCTAGAGTAGGTACATCTAGTTTGCGACGGGAGTGCCAACTTAGATCTTATCGTCCTGATTTAAATATTATACCTTTGCGAGGAAACGTAAATACTCGCTTAAAGAAACTAGATAAGGGTGATTATGATGCGATTATTCTAGCTACTGCTGGTCTAAGACGTTTAAAATTCACTAATCGTATTAAGTCTAAACTAACATTGAGTCAGATTTTGCCTGCTATAGGTCAGGGTGCATTGGGTATCGAAACTCGGATAGATGATGATGCAGTGAATTCTTTAATTGCACCGTTACTTTGCTCAAAAACATGGATTGTGATCAGTGCAGAAAGAGCTATGAATAGGCGTCTTTCAGGTGGTTGTCAGATACCTATCGCGGGTTTTGCTTCAGTAAGATCTGGTAAAATTAGAATTCGAGGTTTAGTCGGTAGGCCTGACGGTATAGAGATATTGCACGCTGAAATTACAGGCAAAGTGGAAGATGCCGAATCTTTGGGTACGGCCTTAGCAGAACAGCTTTTGGCGCAAGGAGCTGATAAAATTTTGGCAAATATATATATTGTTTAATATATCTCTTAAGGGTATAAAAGTTCTTATTACTCGGCCGGCACAGCAAGCGATGCCTTTGGCAAAGTTAATAATTGGACAAGGTGGGGAGGTAATTTACTTTCCTGTGATAGAGATACGCAGTATTGATAATAAGTTGGGTACTAATTTTGATATTTTAAATGCAGATATCATCATTTTTGTCAGTCGTAATGCAGTCGATTTTTTCTTAGATGTTTCGGGATTCGGTTTGCCGATATCTGCATTCATCATTGCTGTTGGTAAAGGAACAGCGGCAACATTACAACAAAATGGAATTACCAAAGTATTGCAACCATCTCAATTAGTAGGTAGCGAAGGAGTTTTAATGTTACCGGAGTTGAGATGTGTGGGAAACAAGAAAATCATTATAGTTCGTGGTCTAGGTGGACGGAAATTACTGGCCGATACTTTAGCTGTACGAGGTGCTAAGACCAGTTATATGGAGGTTTATGAACGAATATTGCCTATCCCTACCGTTAAACGGTACACACAGGCTCTCACTGCGAAAATCATTATATGTACAAGCGTGACTGGAGTGATTAATTTGTTAGAGATGTTTAGCAGTGACATTGAAATTTTTCGGACGAAGCCTTTAATAGTATTAAGTGCAAGGATTAAAAAATATGCAATATCCTTAGGTTTTGAGAAGGTGTTCATTAGTCTAGATATAGATAACAATTCTATTGTGCAGAAATTAGTTGATATTGAGGGGAGGGGAAGAGTTGGAAGATAAAGGATAAGGATAAATATGAGTAAGTTTTAGGAATCTTAAATTAATTAATCATGATTAATTACGATGCTCATACAAAATCATTCCCATGCGTTTAGCTGTGGTATTTATTATTGGATCCAGCTTGTAGGGTTAATGTGTCACTTATTGAAATTGACAATTTAGAGTGATGTAGTGAGTAACTGCATATATTGATTAGTAAAGCAATTGATATAATAATACAAAGGTCCGTGAAGCTATTGCTAATAAGAAGCAAAGATTGTTGCTTTGAAGCTAACTCAACTAAATTTTACCTATATGATTATTATATTTTAAGAAAATATGATAAATTCTGCAAAAATTTTAGTTGTGAGAATCACTCAATCACTCATTAAATGATGTTTACATCTACGATGTAAGGTCATTATCCTGGGATCATAAAGTGTTGTTAATAATGTAGGTGCATCTGCAGTTTAAATGTCTCCATATTTTATTAAACACGGTGGTAATAATATTTTACCAGGATGTATGATTTCAGCGTCTAGATTAAAATAATATATATTATTAATTTGGATTGTTGATTATGATTCATTGCTGATTATATTATTGATGAAGAATACCTGTGTATAGGTCCTACATATAGGCATTTAATTTTATAATGAGAGATCAAACTATATGTCTTGTCAATTGGTAAATGCGGTCTTAATGTTACTATTAGTATTCATTCAGGGCAGCTATCTATGAATCTGGCTTTTTCGTTGTAATATGAATATTAAAGTTTAGCAACCTTCTTATATCTTTTGTTGTGGTTATGCTTTTATAGGTTGTTTCATTTTATGAAGTCTAGTGATTTTAAAATAAGCACTTAATCTACCGTTAGTATGAATACTTCGCACAGAAGCATAGATGTGCTGTGCGGGTATTCATACACGAATCGATAATATTGTGAGATGGGAGGTGGTCTGAAGCATAACTTGTTTTGTTTAGATATTTGATTGATGGTGAAACTCCATTGTTGCATCATTTATCTACTTGAAAAGTGGTATAAAAGCAGAGTTTTTCAGATGCCTAGATGATTATCTAAATATTCCCCATGAGACTACATTGGCTTTCATATCTCGGTAAAACTGATGCAGTCCTAGTCATATTTATCCGCTCATCTAAAATAGTAAGCACTGACAATTTTACGACACTTACGTGTAATGCGTTCTAATATTATTTATGTGCTGCAGTTGTTACAGCTACTATATTTATATATGAGATTGTGGCAAGAGATATATTAATCATTATCGTATTCACGTAAACATAATATTTTGGAACCATGGGACATCAGAAGTGATCGATACATACCATTGCTCATCCGAGCATATGTGTAGTTAATTTGTTAAAATTGGCAACATATTGATTCTATAGTAACAAATATCTAATAAAACACGTCAAATAAAGATATTGTTCATGCCTAATACCGATGTTCGCATTGATTAAGGATAATTATCCTTATCAATAAGGATAATTGAGTGATTATTAAATGAATGATGGGGGGTCATATGTTGGCGTATCAGTGTAAAAAATTAATCACAGTTATTAATTAAAGCGCCTGGCAATAGGATGATCATGGTTAAAAGATGATAAGGATAATACTTTTTATCATCAATTTGATAGTGCCATCGCCTAATTTAATTGTGTATGGGTAAGAGATAAATATGATTTTATCCAAGTCTAGAGATATTTTCCAAAGGCGAACCTTATCAGGTATTAGCGGAATTATTAGTAGATAAGGATAATCTTACCGCGAAACAATGGAAATTAAATTGGAGTCAATGTTATCTCAAGTTAAATGCTTATCTCTCTAATTTTTATTTTGATTGAGAATTTTAGAATATAGCTATGGATAGCCCTTACTCAAATTATTTTATAGATATATTATCGTTATTACTGGCGACAGTAGTTGTTGTGCCTATATTCAATATAATGAGATTGGGATCCATACTTGGTTATTTGGTCGCTGGCATGATTTTGGGATCATGGGGGCTTGAAGTGATTACTGGAGTAGAGCAAATCCGCTATTTATCTGAATTTGGCGTTATCTTTTTGCTTTTTATCCTTGGTATAGAAATTAAACCAGACGATTTATGGAGGATGCGCCGTTTAGTTGTGATTTTGGGACTAGGTCAATTGTCAATTACTGCCAGTCTAATTTTTAGCATTGCTATTTGGTTAAATATTTCCGAACAATGTGCAGTTATAATGAGTTTTGGTTTAGCATTATCATCTACAGCTTTCTGCCTCAAGTTATTATCTGAACGTGGAGGCATGGTAACTCCTATGGGAAAAATATCATTTTCAGTTTTATTATTACAGGACCTTGCCATTATACCATTATTATCCTTGGTATCTTACCTTGCCGTTGGTGTATCTGGTGATGCAGAATATGATCTTAATATCATATATTCGATACTAGTAATTATTTTTCTATTGCTTGCTGGTCGTTATTTACTAAATTCAATTTTGGATAGAGTAATTTCTAATCAAGATCCAGAGGTATTCATTATAATGGCTGTGCTATTGGTTCTGGGCATTTCATGGATCATGGTTACCGTCGGCTTATCCATGGCATTAGGTTCTTTTTTAGCTGGCGTTATGCTGGCCGAGTCCCATCATCGTCATCAAATTGAAGCAGGTATCCTGCCGTTCAGAGGAATTTTGCTAGGTTTATTTTTTATGACTGTAGGTATGAGCATAGATTTCAGTCTATTATGGGAGCAGTTAAATATAATTGTGTTGATAACAATTGCTTTAATGGTATGGAAAGCAATAGTAATTTACGTTCTTGCCCGGGCGGCAAGGGTACGTCACGATATCTCGGTCCAGACTGGAGTATTATTATCGCAATGCGGTGAATTTGGTTTTGTGATATTTGGCGCGGCGTTCTCGGCTGGAATATTGGAGTCACGATTAATTCAAATGTTGAATCTGATCATTGCTTTCACGATGATTTTGACTCCATTCGTAGTAAGAGGTACCAATTTTTTATTACTGCGATTTCATAATTTAAGGATAAAGAAAGAGGATTCCATAGTTAATCTTATGGGCGATTTAGAATCTCATGTCATTATGGTAGGATTTGGTCGTGTGGGTGCTCGTATTGCAGCATTGCTTAGCGCCGTTGGTGTAGCATATATTGCGATAGATGTACGTCTAAATCGAGTTAAGGCGGCTCGTGATCAGGGCTTTCCAGTTTTTTGGGGTGATGCAAGTAAAGCGTGGGTATTGCGATTATCTGGAATTGAGCATGCCAAGATGATTGTTATTGCTTTTGAGGCATCTGAACGAATCGATAGTTTAGTTGTGTTGTTGCGTCAATATTATCCTGAAGTCCCTATCTATACCTTAGCCAGGGATAGACAGCACTGTGTAAATCTAATTACTTATGGTGCTACTACAATTGTGACTGAAACTCTGGAGACAAGTGTATGTTTAACAGAAAAGATTTTATTGGGTACTGGTATAGATAAGAAGATTGTTCAGGAGGTTATTAATGAGTTTCGTATTGACTATTACCTAAATGTGGAACAAAGAGTTATCCAAGACAAAGTAGCATCAGGTGAATTGAGGCGTTAGCATTAGCATTTTAATTTGTGACGAAGAATATGGTATTGATATCATATACGTATTGGCATAATTACATACTGTCGTGCTATTTTTTTATTTGCAGGTGTAATAAGGGCACTGCTGCTCTCATCGCTGAATATCAGTCTAATCTTATCACCGGGCATTGCGTTAAGCAAGTCAAGTAAATAAGAATTATTAAAGGCAACTTCTAGTGCCTCTCCTTCATATTCAACATTAATTTCTTCTTCGGCAGATTCTTGTTCCTGATTAATAATTGTTGCTTTAAATAGTCCAGATTTAATATTTATTCTTACACTTTGATGTTTGTCACGAGATAAAATTGCTACACGTGATAATGCCATTTTTAGTGGTGCACGATCGGCTAATACTTCCTTATCTCCTCCTAATGGTAATACACGTTCATAATTAGGGAACGTACCATCAATAAGTTTAGAGGTGAAATTTACGTCAGATAATTTAACTTTTATTTGTTGATTGTTAAAAGCAATTGTGACGTTATCATTACTGTTATTTAATAAGCGGCCTAATTCTATAACAGCTTTGCGTGGTATAATCACGCCATTTTTATTTGCTGATGTTGTCGATGTTGTGATAGTACCCAAGGCCAGTCGATGACCATCGGTGGCTACTGCACGTAGGGTATTGTTTCCATATTCTAGCAATAAGCCATTAAGATAATAGCGCGCATCTTGGATAGCCATAGCAAAGCTAGTTTCGTCAAATAGAGCCTTTAATATGACTTGTGGTAATGAAATTTCATCTGAATAATTAGCACCTTCACAATTGGGGAAGTCTTCGCTAGGTAACGTAGATAAGGAAAAACGACCTTTGCTCGTTATTATTATTGCTTTATTATCCTGGCTGTTAAAGTTAATAATTGTGTTATTTGGTAATGCACGGCATATATTAAGAAATTTACGGGCAGATATAGTTGTCCTGCCCTCCAGTTGTATGTTCACTGGCAAATTGGCGATCATTTCTAATTCCATATCTGTACTAGTCATGGAAAGTTGAGTGTCATGAGTGGACAGTAGGATGTTGGATAATATTGGAGATGTGACTCTGCGTTCAATAATACTACATACTAACTGTAGAGGTTTTAAGATCGTTTCTTTTCTAACAGTAAATTGCATGATGGCTTTCTATTCTAACTTGATAAAATTTTCAGTAAATTACGGTAGTCTTCGTCAATATGGTTGTTTGTATTTCTTAATTCAGTTACTTTTTGGCAAGCATATATTACTGTTGTATGATCGCGCCCACCAAATGCTTTGCCAATTTCTGGTAGGCTATGATTGGTTAGCTCTTTTGTCAATGCCATGGCAATTTGTCGTGGTCTAGTTATAAGTCTAATTCGACTTTTGGATAGCAAATTTGGAATCTGAATCATGAAATATTCGGCTACAGCCTCTTTAATATAATCTAAGGTTACTAATGTATGATGTGATGAGATGAGATCTTTTAATGCTTTTTGAGCCATATCAATTGATATGGGCTGTTTTATAAATCTAAAAAATGCTATTAGTCGTTGGAGAGCACCCTCTAAATCACGTACATTTGTTTTAATCCGTTGAGCGATGAACAGAGCTACATCTTCAGGTAATATTATTGAATTTTGTTGTGCCTTATTGATCAGAATTGCAACGCGAGTTTCTAATTCGGGTGGTTCTATAGCTATTGCCAATCCCCATGCAAGCCGTGATTGTAGCCGTTCATCTAAATTTTCTATTTCTTTGGGAGAACGATCACAGGTTAATATTATTTGGCGTTGACCTTCTATTAGGCTGTTAAAGGTGTAAAAAAATTCTTCTTGTGAACGTTCTTTTTTTGCAAAAAACTGAATGTCATCAATCAATAGTACATCCGCATTGCGGTAATATACCTTGAATTGATCAATGGCATTGTTGCGTAATGCTGTAATCATGTTCTGCACAAATTGTTCCGATGATAGATACATCACACGCGCCGTAGGATTTTCATCTTTAATCTTATTCCCAACAGCTAGCATTAAATGGGTTTTTCCTAATCCCGTACCGCCATAAAGAAATAAAGGATTATATCCACTGGTGCCAGGTGCTTTAGCAACATGCAATGATGCGGCACGTGCTATATGATTAGATTTGCCAGCGATATATAAATCGAAGGTGGACAATGGATTAATTGTACTTCCCATGTTTATCACAGGATCAAATTTTTGTCCATCAATTAATTTTGGTTGAGGAATTATTGTTGTTCTTATGCCGCTTTTCTTATCTTTTGAATCAATTTTGATGGTGCCAACTTCGATATTGACAGTATTGATCATTCCTTTGCTGAAAGATTTTATCAGGTTGTTTATCTGGGGTTCTAGTTGTTCTTGTACCCAGGCCTGTACGTAAGAGTTTGGGGCTAACAATCTTAAACTATCTGTTGTTTCAATAGCTTGTAATGGACGTAACCATGTGTTCAGCTGTTGTACTGAAAGGTTTTTTTCCAGATGAGGTAAGCATTTTTGCCAGATGGGTGATGACATTTTAACTCCTTGAATGACAATGTTATTGAGATAGCTATATTGCAATGATATTCATATATTTTTAGCTTCAAGTTTTTATAAATTTATAAAGGCAAGATAGTTAAGTTATCTGTAAAGGTTAGTTTTGGCAAGAAAAATATTTATCATTATAACAATTATTGTTTGACTGATGAATAGTAAAAACACTATAATTTCAAATTTTACCTTAAATTTTAACATTAAATAGTTAGCCTATATTACTATAGGAAGCCGTTTATATCTGTGGAGCTTGTCGGAATGAAGAGAACCTTTCAGCCTAGTAATATTAAGCGTAGCCGTACCCACGGCTTTCGCGCACGCATGAGAACTGTAGGTGGACGTCGAGTTATTAATGCTCGTCGTGCAAAAGGTCGCACGAATCTGACAGTTTGATGTTGATAATTATCATTTATAGGGACTTTACTTGTCACGTTTTAGCCGAGCTATGAAGATTAGCGATCCAAAAGATTTTTCTCTGGCGTTCCGTTCGGGAAAACGCACAAGAAAAGGCGGAGGGATAATAGTAATAACAGTAGAAAATTTAGTGGGATACCCTAGATTAGGGTTGGCTATTGCCAAGAAACATCTTAAGCTCTCTTGTCATCGTAATTGTTTAAAACGAATTATTCGTAATTCATTTAGACTAAATCAGTTCTTATTTGCCGAAATAGATATTGTGGTGTTATCACGAACTGACATTAATCAACATAATTCGGGGCAAATGCAAGCATCACTGGAGCTATATTGGTCAACTGTGGCGACACGATGGCAAAGATCTTAATAACTTTTATTCATGCTTATCAGTTTCTCATCAGCCCATTAATTGGTATGCGTTGTCGTTTTCAGCCTACATGTTCGCAATATATGATGGATGCAATTAAGTATTATGGTGCTATTCAGGGTACGTGGCTTGGGCTTCTTCGACTTTCTCGTTGTCATCCTTATACTAAGGGTGGTTTGGATCCGGTTATTAGAATTAAAGATAAAAATTACAATGGATAATTTTAGAATTTTAGCTATCTTCGGCTTACTTATAGTTTCATTATTATTGTGGAAAGAATGGCAAATAGACCATGATGTCAGCCTAGAGCAGTCGGTACAGGATATTGATGCTGTTATGTCAACAAACGATTTATCTGGTCCCGATCAGCAGGATCTTCCTAGCATTTTCAATGCCAACAATATTAATAATATGAATAGTATGCCATCTGTCATCCGGGGTTTGACTGATACTGGTTTGGATAAAATTCATGTAAAAACTGATGTTTTTGATTTGTATATCTCTATTAAGGGCGGAGATATTAGAGACGTAGCGCTATTACAGTACCCAGTCACATCAAAGATACCAGATGTGCCGATTCGGTTTATGGCGGACACTACAACACATTTCTTTGTTACTCAGTCGGGATTACGCTCTAATTCATTAGCACCAACTCACTATGAACATTATATTGGAAAACGAAGTGAGTATACATTGGTAGATAGCGGAAATATATTGGTTGTACCTCTATATTGGCAGACTGAAGATGGCTTGCAAGTAACTAAAACCTATACTTTTAAACGCAATAGCTATTTAATTACAGTTAATTATCAAATTGAAAATAGAACCGGAGAAACTTTTTTTGCGTATCCATATGCGCAATTTAATAGAGTTCGTCCACCAAAGGATCCAGGTTTCCTTTATACTTACACGGGAGCTGTTTTTTCTAGTGCAGGCAATGAATATGAAAAAATTGATTTTGATGATTTGGATGATGCGGAGTTTGACCGTACGGTAGCAGATGGTTGGGCGGCTATGATTCAGCACTATTTTGTTGCTGCTATGATTGTCGATGTTAATGGGCAGAAGATTGGTTTATATGGCAAATCAATTAATAAACATAATTATACGGCTGGTGTTAGGATGCCATCCATTAGTGTGAATCATGGTGACATTAAGTATGCTAAGTATGGTATGTATTTAGGGCCAAAAGAGCATCGACGTTTGGAAGTCATTAAAGAAAATCTGGATTTAACAGTCGATTATGGTCTTCTTACTATTATTTCTCAGCCGTTATTTACGGTGATGGAGTGGATTCATAATCTAACTAACAACTGGGGTTGGGCAATAGTATTCCTGACTGTATTAATTAAGCTTATTTTTTATCGTTTATCCGCATCTAGCTATCGTTCAATGGCTGCAATGCGGAAGCTAGCTCCAAAGCTTGCTAATTTAAAGGAGCGCTTTGTTAATGATAAGAAAAAATTTAATCAAGCTATGATGGAGTTGTATCGAACTGAAAGAATAAATCCTCTTGGCGGTTGTTTACCCATGTTAGTGCAGATGCCAGTATTTTTGGCGTTTTATTGGGTTTTAGTTGAAAGTATCGAGTTGCGTCAAGCGCCATTTATTTTTTGGCTACAAGATCTAACTGCCATGGACTCCTACTTTATTTTACCAATTATATTTGGTCTAAGTATGTTGCTCCAGCAACGATTGAATCCTGTGCCACAAGATCCAGCGCAAGCAATGGTAATGAAAGCGTTTCCTTTTATATTCACCGTGTTTTTTGCTTTTTTTCCATCGGGACTGGTTCTATATTGGGTGGTGAACAATCTTTTATCTATTGCTCAGCAATGGTATATTACTCGTAAATTAGGTGCGTTGTAATTCGGTATGGAAACAATCGTAGCAATCGCCACAGCTGTCGGGCGAGGAGGACTTGGCGTTGTACGAGTATCAGGTGACAGATCAGCCTTTATAGCAATGGCAATACTAGGTTTTAAGCCTAAACCACGTCATGCATACTATAAATCCTTTAAGGATATATCTGGAGATGCTATTGATAAAGGCATTGCCTTGTTTTTCTCTAAGCCTTATTCTTTCACAGGTGAGGATGTGTTTGAATTACAAGGTCATGGTGGCCCAGTGGTATTAGATATGATTATGCAGAGATGTATAGCTTTAGGTGCAAGGTCCGCAAGACCGGGTGAGTTTTCTGAGCGTGCTTTTCTAAATGATAAAATAGATCTTACTCAGGCAGAGGCAATTGCCGATTTAATTAATGCAGAGTCGGAGGCAGCGGCGCGTTGTGCATTACAATCATTACAAGGCTTATTTTCTAATAAAATTCAGCTTTTACTTGATAAATTAATATATCTACGTGTTCACATTGAATCATCCATTGATTTTTCCGAAGAGGAGATTGATTGTCTTTCTGATGGTAAGGTGAAAATAATGTTGAACGATTTAAAGTCTTCAATTGCAACCGTGCTTCAGGAGGCTAAGCAAGGTGCAATTATTAGAGAAGGTATGAATGTAGTGATTATTGGTCGACCAAATGTAGGAAAATCATCATTGTTAAACGCTCTAGCTGGTAATAATTATGCAATTGTGACGGATATTGCCGGTACTACCCGAGATGCACTGAAAGAACATATTCATATAGGTGGTATGCCAATACATATTATTGATACTGCAGGTCTTAGATATGCATTAGATGAAGTAGAGCGTATTGGTATTGAGAGAACATGGCTGGAGATTAATCATGCTGATCGCGTGTTATTAATAATGGATAGCTCAACTAGGGAGGATGATCCGGAAACATTATTGAATGCAATCTATAGTGAGCAAGGTCTACAAAAACAAGCTTGTAGCCTTATCGAGAATAAGCGTTTGACTGTGATTCGTAATAAAGCTGATTTGAGTGCGGAAAGTATTGGATTTAATGATCAAAAAGATTATCCAACGATAACAATGTCAGCCAAATATAATAAAGGTGTGGAGATGTTACGCAATCATTTGAAATGTGTTATGGGTTATAATTCGCTGTCGGAAGGTAAATTTTTGGCTCGACGACGACATATTGAAGCCTTAGAAACGGCTCAGCAAGCTATATTAGTGGGAGAGAGTCAGTTACTAGGAACGACAGGAGACGAATTGCTAGCTGAAGATCTAAGAGTAGCTCAACAGGCATTAAGCGAAATTACTGGTAAATTTTCTGCCGATGATCTATTAGGGGAAATATTTGGTAGTTTTTGTATCGGTAAGTAAGGTCTGAATATAACTTTTTCCACCTTTATCTAGATGTATGTCTGTATTTTATATTGTTAGGGAGTGAATGAGGAGCCACAACCGCATGTAGAACTTGCGTTCGGGTTTCTGATGACGAATTGTGATCCTTCAGCATCATCTGTATAATCAATTTTAGCACCGACTAAATACTGATAGCTGGTAGCGTCAACTAATATGGTTACCCCATTCTTTTCTATTTTAGTATCGTCCTCACTAACCTTTTTTTCAAATTTAAAACCATATTTGAAGCCAGAGCAACCGCCACCGGTAATAAATACACGTAGTTTAAGGTGCTCATCCCCTTCTTCAAGGATTAATGCGCCAACCTTGGATGCGGCTGCATCGGTAAGGACAATAGTGATATGCTCTGTATTGTTCATTTGGGTGACCCTAATTTAGATATGTTATGTTGTGAAATTCTCGGGTGTTGAGTCAATATTTTAGTATGACTGTTATGGTTTTTCATAATGTTAGAGGATATATTATTTATGTTTTAAATCATTCTTAAAATGATAGTCTTGATATTTATGGCAATCGAATAGTTTTGAATCATTTTCAAATATGAAATTCATAATCTAATTATATATGAATTATATTTTAAATATAACACTATTTATTTTATAGATAAGACATTCAATATAAATAACAATATAGTTTTAGTAAATATATTTATAATTAATAACTTGAAGTTATATTGGATTTGAAGAACTAATATTGGCAGCCTTGATTATACATTTGACGATAGCGTGATATTCTACGTGAGTAGTTCATATAATTCATGTCTTAAATATTTAGGCATATACATGATGCTATCTTAGCTGGTTCATATTTCTATTATATCCTCACCTGAATTTGGAAAAAAGTTTCACCTATAGTAGTGGGTGCATATATTCATATCAAATAACGTAGATAGGATTATATTATAAGTGTCAACCCTGCGATGTAGAGGTATTCAGGCTGATAGCCTAGCATCCAATACTAGCCATTATTTTAGCTTACCTTTATCCGGACTGCCAATCACTTAGAATTAATTATTATCTTGACATGTTTCCGGATATATTGATCATGTAAATTTAGAACACATCAATGCAGGTGTTAGATCATCTGATATGTTATATTTATTATCCAAATCTGACATTAGATCGAATTCCTTTGATGATTGTTGATCATTAATATTTAGTTATATAGATTTAGGATGAGGAGTAAATAAAATAACCTAACTTCAATGTGATTACTGCTACTATGATTTAGATTGGCATTGCCGACCGTCACTACATTTGTGCCTAAAAGGGCATTACATATTATCGATAATCACAATAAGTATCTTTTAATTTCTGTTGATATGTTTAGTATAGTAAAATTTTTGGGATGAGATTGTGGTTATTTTTCACCTAAAAAGTATTTCTTTACTTATAAATAAAAATAAACCTCTTCCAGATTATATTTAATCTGATGATGTTGTCTATAATATCTAAATGTAATAGCATTTATCTTCATGAAAGCGCTATCAGATATTTGATTATTTATATTTTACTCGGCAGAACAATGATGTAGTAGTGAATTTCATAGAATAGCTCCATATTGATCCTTTGATGATTGCGATGTATTTGATTATGTGCTTATCTATGGGTAACGTATCATACAATCTGTGAGTTCTCTTGCTGCCGCCAACAGTGCTAATAGTGCAATTACGCCATATGCGTAAAATCTATTCGGTTCTGCATTTAATGCTTTATCCTTATCCGATATATTGCAAGTTTGTGCAAATACTAATGGCTCAAAATGCATACCTGGTGCATTTAGATTTTCATTGACACTTTTGCCAGTATGAACTCGGTAAAATCCACCTACTACACAGTGATCTATCATATAAATCACTGGCTCGGCAACCGCTTGTTCCTTGCCTATCTTTTCAAGGGTTTATACACCCTCCTGTACGAGTACATTTTTTACAATTAGCCCTTCTTTAGTTGAGGACATCTTATTACGCTGTTTACGGGTTAGCTTTAGGACTTCTTTGGGACTTTTTACAGTCATTATACCCATACCATATGTACCTGAATTAGCTTTAATAACTACAAATGGATCATCCATTATGCCATATTCATCATATTTATTTTTGATTGCTTCTAAGAGTTTTTCTACATTTCTAACTAGACATGTGCTGTTGGAGCGATCTTTAAAATTGACCTCACCGCATTGTACAGATAAAGGAGAAATTAACCATGGATCGATACCAATCTGCTTGGCAAATTCCTTCGAAACTTGATGATAGTGGCTAAAATGATCCGATTTTTTGCGTGTAGACCAGCCTAAGGATAAAGGAGGAATTACTTGTTGTTCTAAACCTTCTAATATTTTTGGTCTACCAGCAGATAGATCATTATTTAATAAGATTAGGCAAGGAGAAAAATTTTTGAGACCGACACGAGCGCCTTGTCTTTCTATGGGTTCTAATAAGCAGCTTTTGCCTGATGGTAATTTTATTGTCACTGGTGTACGAATATCATTACGAAGACTTGCAATCCTAGCTTCTATTCCGGCATTTTCAAATATGTTCCTTAGTGTTTCTAGGCTTTCCAGATAAAATAAATTTCGCGTATGTTGTTCTGCAATAATTAATACTAGTTTCGAATGGGAGGAAAGACGCTTTACTGCAGATTGAATTGCCTTAATACATAATGGCATAAATTCAGGATTAAGATTATTAAAGCCTGCGGGAAATAGATTTGTATCTACTGGTGCTAATTTAAATCCAGAATTGCGTAAATCTACTGAACTATAAAATGGTGCAGGAGTCTTTAGCCATTGTCTTTGTAACCACGATTCAACCTGTTCCTCGTGTTTTAACAGGTCATTCTCCAATTGCATTAATGGCCCTTTTAAAGCTGTAGTTAAATGTGGAATTTTTGAAATCATGTGTTTAAACTCGCTATGTTATTATAATGAAGTCGGTTATGACCTCATTATGTGATTCAATCAGTAGCTTCACTTTTTATTTTTATTCGTATGCATTTTTCAATCTTCTTAGCATGTTTAGAATTACATTTTATGAGCATTGATCTATCCGCTTAATAACGAATGGCGATATACCATCATAATGAATTGATTGGCAATTAAGTTCTGGGTGCAGTTATTCGTTTAAAGGGAAGATGTTGTAAAAATTTAAGTTGAGGTATAATTACACTTATCTCCATCATGATATCTAACAACTTAAAATAAATATTTAATAATGTAGGTATGACGTTTGTATTCTAAGACTATCATTTGTTTCTTACCTTGGTGTGGTTGAATCTAAATGGGTGATCTTCAACTCGAGTGATATATTGGTAGATCAGAGCATTTTGTTAACTGGATCTATGCTTATAAGTCTGGTTCATCTAATATGTACCAAACTACGGATAACCAGTCGATTATCGATATATGCCATACATCAATAGTAGCAAATATATGGAACTTATATTAGGGTGATAGCAAAATAGTCTTATTTATATGGTGCTTAATAATAAGCACGATACTTTTATGTTGTCTATACTTAATGAACGTAATAAAGTTATAGCATATCTATCCATTGATCATTATCTGAATAATTTATTCTTTGCATAAGCCTCCAAATATTAAATACGCATAAGTATACATTCTACACCAGTGATTATGGTGTGCTCAAAAAATGTGAAAAATACGTTAATATGTATATGGCATATACAAGTTAAGTGTTCTTAAATTAAGAAAATTGAGTTTAAATTATATATTCGTGAGAAAATAAATTGACATGACTAGTGGCTTTAAAATATATAATGCTTTTGGTTGCGTCCCAAGAGTTTAAATCGTCATGGACACTATATAAGAGGTGATTTTATTCTCGTTTGAGTTTATGGTAACTGGATGTGAAAGTTAACAGTATAGATCTGCCTTCATAAATTGTCTATTTTGTATTGATGTTATATTCAGTAATATGGGTATCCATAAATTATCAATCCTTATTCTTAAATTGTCTTTAAATTTTTTTCACCTTGATTTATGCCTTTAATATGGTGCTATAATTTTGTGACTCATATCATAAATTTAACATATATTATGCGGAGTTTTATAAAAAAATATGTGGATCATTATCATTATTAATGAATGTTTTATTTAAATGATAAGATTATTATAGTCTAATTAAAAGCTAATTAATTAGCTCAGCAGAATGAAAAGTGCATCCATTTAGTTAATGTAATATAGTTTATTTAGCTTATCTTATATGAATATATTAATTTTATATTAGGGACTTATATCATTAATATTATTCATTCTATGAGAGAGGAATAATCTGAGATATTAATATCAGATCACCTGATCTAAGTAAGGGGACAGTTAGTTAAGGGAATCGTTGATTTCTACAGTAACTTAAATCTTTTATCAAAAAATAATAATTAATCACAGGTGATATTAATTATACAGTCATATCCTTTGTCAAAGTCATGTGATTTTCAATTAATGATTATCTTTGATTGCTTTCCATCTCATGATAATTTTATTAAGTACTATGATTCGTTGGTTATGCATGGCTATAGCGATCTCTGAACCTCGTAACCCGTCTGTAATAAATGGTTTGGCCGTTATTAGATACACTTCATTAAAACAACTCTTAAAAGCAGCAATTTCTGGCATTGGAGTATTTTCATATCCTATACGACCTTTAAAGTCCGCTTCTACTGCCAGTAAATATAGGTCTAATATTTTAGGTCTGCGGAATGCATCTAGGGCTTCTATGACATTTAGGATGGTCTCGGATCTCATCTCAAATAACAAATGAGTGTGTGTATGGTATTTTGCAACTTTAAGTGCTAGTGATTTGAAGCTATTGGGTACACATAGATTTTTACATAATTTTTCAGTAATGTGTACGCTACGTTCCTCATGTCCAAGGTGGTTGGGGATCATATCAATATGTGTTGTTCCCTTACCAAGATCATGACAAAGGGTTGCGAAACGAACCATAATGTCTTCGGTTAGGAGAGCTGCTTGATCTATAGCCATCATTGCATGAATGCCGGTATCAATTTCAGGATGCCATTTAGCTATTTGCTTCACACCAAACAAACGATCAATATCAGGAAATAGATCATTTAATGCACCAATTTCTCGTAGTGTGGTAAAAAACAGCGAAGGCTTCTTGCTAGTTAGGGCCTTTTTCAATTCTTTCCATACTCGTTCAGCAACTAAATATTTAAGTTCATCTGATATAATTATTTTTTTAATTAGATTTTTAGTTTCGCCTGCGATTTTGAATCTGAAGCGAGCAGCAAAACGAGCAATACGCAATATTCGTACCGGATCCTCAACGAATGCAGGTGACACATGTCGCAGTACTTTGTCTTCTATATCTTTCTGGCCGTTGAAAGGATCAACGATATGACCGTCTACAGATTGAGCAATGGCATTTATTGTGAGATCGCGCCGTAATAAATCTTCCTCTAAAGTGATATCAGAAGCTGTTTTTACAATGAAACCATGATATCCGGGCGCAATTTTATGCTCGGTGCGTGCTAAGGCATATTCCTCATGTGATTGGGGGTGTATAAATATAGGAAATTTCTTACCAACAGCTTCGTAGCCTTTGGATAATAATTCTTCTGGCGAACTTCCAACCACTACCCAATCATGATCTTTTACTGGCAATCCTAATAATTGATCACGAATGCTGCCTCCAACTAGGTATATTTTCATATATATAGACTAAAGAATTTTATATTCGGTGTCAGACGTGTTGCATTGATGATGTGTAATGATATCACACCGTGTACTCTATTTATTAAAATACAATGACATTAATTAGGACATGACTAGGTCAATATTTTTCTGAATTAAATATCTCGATTTTAATAATTAACTATGATTTAATTTAAGTATTAATCATGTACATATAATTAGTTGGTGTGTATGAAGTATATTATAATTATGGACAATCAATTTTATATAGATATGTATAATTAAGTGATCTACTGATATTAATCGAATGTTTTTAATTTATTTAATATTGTTAATTGATCAATATTAGAACTTATTTTAGATAAAGTTATTCACTTATAGCATAAATTTTATATAAACCAATATTTACTTTATCATAACACTATACCTTAATTATTAATACACGAATAGTTATTAAAAATTTATATCCGTTTTTATTGTTAATTTCTAATTATTTAATATACTAATGATGTTCAATATTTGCAATATTATGACTATATTATTTTAGGTGTATTTATTAACACTGTCTATCCATGGAAGTAGATCATAATTATGACTTACTGCAGTCATATTGGTAGTACAGAAAACGTTTGAGCGATGTATATGTTATTAAAAAAATTGCCTGCATTTTATATTAAACTTTCATGCCTTTCATATAGCTCTATCTATTTTGAAGTTGTGCGATATCTTCCTTGGTGCTATTTTTTGAATAGAGCTAATACAAATCATGTAATAGGCCTTTGTGGCATTATTGCAGCTGATTATTTTATAAAATTGGAGACATCAGTGGTAGATACGGACATACACTTTGGTAATAGAGAAAGACTGTAATCGACCGATTATCTTTTTTTTTTGCAGCAAATTATTAGGCCTTTGAAGCAGTGAGGTAGTTATTAAGTATTTAGCCTAAAATTTAATTATTGTAGACTTATCACGTAATTATATAGGTAAGGTCTGTTTGTGTTCCTGGATCCATATTTTTTACTTAAATCATTTGCAATATAATCATTTCACGGTACATAGTTTATTAAGTATTATTATAGGTGCAACGAGAGACAATAAAAATTATATATCTTCATTGAGGTCGTGTTTTTCCGGTGTCTTAATCATGAGTGCGCCGAAATTACGTGCAATAGAAATAATTGAAAAATTAGAGTCATATTTTCGGGATCTATTGTGTTGGTGTGGCTTATATTGGCTTTCGATGGTAGTATAGGCAGTAACATGACTATTCGCACTATGATTTTCAATAATAATAATATATGTTTTTGGCCACTAGTAGTGGCATAGTTTTTGACTTAGACGTTGACTTCGCATACTAGGATATCTTTGATGAATTATCTGCTATGTCTGATTTCATATTTCCATTACGTTGATACATTGTATCAATACTTGTTCCATTGATCCTCATTACTCATACATTTTATTAAATGTATATTGACTAGATATGTTGAATCATATGAAGTTTTGGGTGATAGCTATCATTGATAAGGATTCTATTAAATGATAATCAAGGTAATGAATGAGCATTTAATTTTGATTAAACTGAATCATATGAATTCATTGATATAAATATTGGAGCAATTCTTCATAAGGAATATGCCTTCGAGTGAGGATATTATAGTGTCATGTAGCCCTTATAAAATATAGATCATATGAATGATATCTTCCTTTCTTCCTTTCTTCCTTTCTTCCTTTCTTTTTGCCCGAATCATTACCCATTCAAGATAGATATATTGATGTAAATCATATTAGCAATTATCTGGAACATGTGATGTGGCGATATATATTGAATATAGCTAATTAAATTTTATTAAAGTTGAGATTTATGTATTATGATGCTAAATTTGACAAATTTAAAAAAAGGGGGGGAGTAGCAGTATTGATTTACGGTATTTTTAAATAATATTATTATTGTTGTATACTTAGTTTATTAAGAATAGACTGATCATCGGATGATATTCTTAGTTCATAATATTATATTTACAACATAATTGTTTCCATTTTTAATGAACAAGTGACCAATTTTCTGTTGTCACGGTTATTTAGTCAGTAGATCTTTTTTCCTTCATACTGAAAATAGATGAATTCCTATATTAGTTATTAAATACATCTAACAATAATATCAACCTTAAAACATTACTTATCATTTGACCTAAATAGGATAACAATTTATTTATAGTTAGTTTTTGCAATAATTTAATGACTGAATGATTTCAAAGTAGCAGTTAATAGATCTGATGGATAATCATCACTGATCACAGCGTTACCAATACCTTGTAATAGAATTAGGCGAATCTTATTATTTTTAATTTTTTTATCTATGGACATTAAATCCATGAATTGACGTACCGTCATACCTTGTGGTGTTGTTATTGGCAGACCGGATGCTTTCAATAGGTCACTTATGGATTTAGCATCTTTTATCGTTAGCCAACCTAATCGTCGCGATAGGTCTGAAGCCATTACCATGCCGCAGGAAATTGCTTCACCATGCAACCAATTTCCATAACCCATTCCAGTTTCAATAGCATGTCCAAAAGTATGACCAAAATTTAATAAGATTCTTGTTCCATGTTCGAACTCATCATTGGCAACAATATTAGCTTTATTTAGGCATGCTCTTTCTATTGCCTTAGCCAATATTAAGGGATCTTTGGCCCTCAAAGCTGGCATATTTTGCTTAATCCAGGAAAAAAATTTAGAATCATTTATTAAACCATATTTAATTATTTCTGCTAAGCCGGATGATAATTGACGATTATTTAAGGTATTCAAGGTATTTGTATCTGCTATGACACATTTTGGATGATGAAATGCCCCAATCATATTTTTACCTAAAGGATGATTAACTGCAGTTTTTCCTCCAATTGATGAATCAACTTGTGATAGCAAGGTAGTTGGTATTTGTATAAATGGCACTCCTCGTTGATAGCATGCTGCGGCGAAACCTGTAATATCTCCTATTACTCCGCCTCCCAACGCTATTAATGTAACCTGTTTAGAAAAATTATTTATTAATAGCTGATCAAAAATTTGATTTAATATGTCCAAGCTTTTAAATTGCTCACCATCCGGTAAGATCACTGATTTACATCGATGGTTATGTAATAAATTTAATACTAATTGTAAATACAATGGCGCAATGGTTTTATTGGTCACTATCAGTACTTCTATACTGGTGATATGCCGATAAATCAATTCAGGCTGTAATAATAAATTATGTCCGATATATATAGGATAGCTGCGTTTTCCTAATTGAACAGATAGTGTTTTTGTCATAATTTTAAGTTTATCTTCTTAATTTTTTCAATTGTTTTATCACATTTGAAACTGTGTGTTGTATTGATTGATTGCCGGTTTGTAAAATTACATCAGTGATACTGCGATACAGCACATCGCGTTGCCTTAATAATTTAATGATTTGTTGTTGTGGATCTTCAGTTCGTAATAATGGTCTCATTTTATTTTGCGCTGTACGTTTCAGTAGCTGTTTGTGTGATGCTGTTAAATATACAACATCACCTTGTGATTTTAATGCTTGCCTATTTTCTTTGACCAGTATGGAGCCACCACCGGTGGCAAGTATAATTTTTTTTAAACTGGTTAATTCAGATATTATCTTTCGTTCTCTGGCACGAAAACCGGCTTCTCCTTCCATTTCGAAGATCCGGGAAATCGATACACCAGTACGTTTTTCTATCTCATTGTCACTATCAAAAAAATTCCGTTTCAGTGCTTTTGCGAGTTGGCGACCAATGGTAGATTTTCCCGATCCCATCGGTCCAATTATAAATATATTACCCAATATCATGTATTTCTACTTGTTTATTTAATGATGTTGTATAAGTACCTAATTTAGGTTTAAGGCTGTCCTTAGGACTTGATATTAGTCAGCTGTATATTTGATATTGCATTCGTTATGGACTAAATGTCATCCTATATTTGAATTGGTTTAGTAATTAGTTGTTTTTCATGGTAGATCAAGTAGAGATCGTAGGTAGTTAGTTGATGTATTATAGCTTGCGTTTATAAAACTCCTACTAGATAATTACCACCTCACCATCCTTTATGAAATAATACATATGCGATATTTTTAGTGGTTTACGAGTTTAAATATTATCTTTTCGATAATCTTGGGTTTGTATCATCATGCATTGTATCTAATTTTCTATAGATTTAAAATTTTATTTTATTGGTTTCTGACCGTTATTATAACCATTGAAATTCATCTTTACTTTGCTACCTTTTTGTTTTTATGCAATGCGAATGTTAAAATGTAGTAATAAATACAATACAATTTTTAATTGTATAGATAAAAATATTTATTATAATTCAGCCTTCAATAATTATATTCGTCGGGAATAGAGTGGGGTGGCTAACATCATATAATTACAGTAACACTTACTCTTGCGCTTCGCAAAATCATATATCAAGCTCCCTGGCCTAATAATTGATAGACAATACCGACACTTTGCAGAGGCATTGTCCGTTTAAACATGCAATGTCACGACTATGAGAAATATGTACTTTAGATTATGGGCGCTATCCCCAATAAGGTGAGTATAAAAACCATGGCAGATTTTTTAACAATAGTCTAACCTAACCTAATCTTTATATCTTATACATTAACTAATATTTTTCAAATCATAACCATGTTTCGTTTCTTGCATCAACTGCTAGCTTCAATAATATTTTTATTAATTTTTATTACAATAGCATTATTAATGATCTATTTTTTTATAGCTCCGAAGTTACCTAATGCCGATGTGTTTAAAGAAATAAACTTGCAAGTTCCATTGAGAATATTTAGTGCTGAGAATAAATTAATTGCTGAATTTGGGGAGAAGAGGCGTGTTCCCATGAAGTACGATGAGATACCATTTCAACTTATTCAAGCGGTGTTATCATCAGAAGATGAGCACTTTTTTGAGCATTGCGGTGTTGATTATAATGGTCTTTCGCGTGCGGTATATTCACTTGCTACCACCGGCACTAAGGTACAAGGTGGTAGCACTATTACTATGCAAGTAGCTAGAAACTTTTTCTTAAGCCGAGAAAAAACATATTTGCGTAAGTTATATGAAATTATTCTCGCATTTAAAATTGAACAGAAACTAAACAAAGCAGAGATCTTGATTCTCTATCTGAATAAAATTTATTTGGGTAATAGTGCCTATGGGGTTGGCGCTGCCGCCAACGTTTATTATGGTAGGAGTTTGCAAGATCTTACTCTACCTCAGCTTGCTATGATTGCTGGATTGCCTAAGGCACCCTCAAAATTTAATCCAATTGCTGCCCCTGATAGGGCTCAATTACGTCGAGATTATGTACTCCGTAGAATGTGGGAAGTTGGATTTATCGGGTGGCGAAATTATATTACAGCAGTTAAATCCCCCATCACAGCTATCTTTCATGGTCGTGATATTGAAGTGTATGCACCGTACGTTGCAGAAATGGTACGAATACGGATTGTGGGGAGATATGGAGATGATGCTTATAATGCTGGATTTAATGTTCATACAACAATAATGGCAGAGCATCAAAGAGCTTCTAATATTGCTTTACAATCTGCATTATTATCATATGATAGACGGCATGGATATCGCGGAGCACAAGATAATGTCGACCTTCCAAAAGAAATATCTGTAAAAAATCTTGAGCGGTCATTATCCGCACACGGTGTCGTAGGCCCTTTATATCCTAGCCTTGTAATATCAGCTAATGAGAAATCGGCTGATATCTATATAAAGAACCATGGTTTTATAGAATTGGGACTTTCTTCAATCTCCTGGGCATGTGTGCAGCTATCTACCAACCTGAAAGGAAAGCCTCCCCAAAGAATGACTGAAGTGTTTTCTATTGGTGATTTGATTTATTTATATGAGGACAAATATAATAAATGGCAATTAGCACAATTACCTGAGGCTGAAGGTGCGTTGGTCGCAATTACTCCGTTTGATGGGGCTGTTACCGCGTTAAATGGTGGCTTTGCATATTTCAAAAATAAATTTAATCGCGTCGTTAGTTCTAGACGCCAACCTGGTTCCGGGTTTAAGCCTTTTATTTATTCTGCTGCTTTAGAAAAAGGTTATACGGCTGCTAGTATAATTAATGATGCTCCCGTGGTATTTGATGCTCCGGGTTTGGAAAATACTTGGCGCCCAAAAAATTATAGTGGTAAATTTTTCGGGCCTACACGCTTAAGAGTAGGATTGACAAATTCTCGCAACTTAGTGTCAATTAGATTATTACGAGATATAACCGTAATTTATGCAATAAACTATGCCAAGCTATTTGGTTTTAGAATTTCACAAATGCCTAAAAATCTCTCTTTGGCATTAGGCAGTGGCCATGCTACTCCATGGGATATGGCGAGGGCTTATGCTGTATTTGCTAATGGCGGTTATCGTATCGAACCTTACATCATTAAACGCATTGAAGATGCAAAAGGTAATATTACTATGCAAGCGGAACCTGATACTGTTTGTGAAAGCTGCAGTCTTACTGAAGTCATTGTAATGAATGAAGGTGAATCATTAGGATTCAAGCCAGCAAAACGCATCATTCCAACTCAAAATGCTTATCTCATGAACAGTTTATTACGTGATGTTATTCGTTATGGTACGGGAAGGAAGGCTTTATCTTTGAATCGGACTGATTTAGCTGGTAAAACTGGCACTACCAATGAGCAGGTCGATGCCTGGTTTAACGGTTTTAATCCAGAATTAGTAGCTATTAGTTGGGTAGGTTTTGATTCGCCAAGATCATTAGGACAATATGAGACAGGAGGCAGGGCAGCTCTACCAATGTGGATTGATTTTATGAGAGTTGCCTTAAAAGATTTACCGGATAAGCCTTTGAAACAGCCTATAAATATGGTTACGGCAAAAATAGATTCTAGGACTGGCCTGTTGGCTGATTTTAGTACTGATAATGCAATATATGAAATATTTCGTAAACGCTATGTTCCTGAAGTAATATTAGCGGGAACTTCAATAGATAGCCGAGATAATATCTCATTTCAAAATCTTTCTATTGTTGATTTATTTTAACATATGAATATGCCTTATCTAGGTCGTTTATTCTTCTATCTATACGTTATTTGTCCTTTGTTGAATACTATTTCATGACTGCGGTTGCTCCATGAGAGCTATTTATCTCGCGAGATGATGGTTGTTATTATTTTACTATCATCTTCAATTTCAATATTTTGCTAACTAAAATTTATACTTGATATTACATGCAGACTTTTGAGAATACATAATAATCATGAGTATCCTAATAGGAAAGTATTTTATCATATTTATCATATGATTATCCAACTAGATTGTTAAAGGCTTCATTTAATTTAGAAGGCTATTTTTCATGCTTTAAATTTGTTTTTAGCCTTCTGTTTATGTGGCTTGTCATATATTTTGGAGAAATTATTATTGAAGATCTAATATTCTATCCCTGGCATCTGCTCACAAGAGATGGCAGCCTGTAGTTCATCTGGTTTCATATTTAGAGGTAGTTTAATTGTCATCTACTAAACATATCCGTTAGCTAAGTTTTTATATAATAAAAATTGCTGTTTTAATCTCTATTCGGCGATCCAACTCTAAGTTGTAAGTGGTCTTGACTTTCTATAAAGTGCTTTTCTTTTAGGTAGTAAGGTTTTCACACTGCTATTAGCAATTTGTTAGCTAACCAGGAAATAATTTGTTCTCTATTTTGCTTGTTGAGTTATATCTTTTGCCTCTAAGTTATGATCATTGATCTAGATGTCTGGAAGATAGACTTTACAATCTTTAAATGTATGATTTAGTTTTTATTGGTATAGCAAATATTTTTTATTTTTCTAAATCTCAAAGATGTCTACTGTACCTGTGTTTTTTAATCACAATAAGCGAGTCATTTACCAGATAAATAATCTAATTCTAATTTATAATCATTAATTATGGTCATTTGATAAGGTTTAGTTAGTTAGGTCAAATTAGATTATTAGGTGAATGAAAGTAGTGTGCACTTTATAGTTAAACGTTGGTGGTTCAGTAGGATTTTGTTGACTACTCGATTCATGCCGGTAAAAATAGCAGTATGAGTTATTTAACGACCTAATGTTTTATTTAATTCAGCTCAAAGATTAACATGTACTCTCAATTCCGTAGTTCGAAGGTGTTTATTAAGGCATTAATCTTGATGCGATGATAGTGTGAATTTTACGATGACTAATTATTTATCTATAGATTGTGCAGTGTTATCCCAATGATAATAATATTGAGTTCTGGAATTATGTTTTAATTACCGGGCCATTTAGGATGGTTTGTGTGGTCTTGTTGCGTAGCCTATCGAATTGGCTCAATATATCATGTATACGCGATGCAATAACTTTACTGTGATTGTGCATCATTGTAGAACATTATTATAATGTTCCATATTTTTGACGAAATTTATCAACTCGTCCAGCGGTATCAAGTATTTTTTGCTTGCCTGTATAGAATGGATGACATTCTGCACAAACATCCAAAGTTAAATTTGCTTTACGTGTTGAATTGGTTTTAAAGGTATTACCACAACTACAAACTACATTAATTTCGTTATATTCCGGATGAATTTTGGTCTTCATAATCTATAGAACTCGCTCATTATCATTTGTAAATGATTTGTACTATAGCACACATGATTTAAAATATCTAATCGTGGATGGCGGTTGAATTTGGACAAAATACATCATATATTTGATCATTGATAGCTAAGTACTATGAGGACTACAGTATTTTTGTAAAGTCCTTAGTATTTTTTAACCTCTAAAATCATAATTTCAAATTAAATTATCTATGAATAAATTTATTTATTTTATTTGAATGCATGACGTTATTATGCATCCATAACTCAAATTATAATTTACGTCTATTTTCTCCAAAAAGCTGGTGTTAGTATGACTATTAGGGTAAATATTTCCAATCGACCCAATAACATAGCTATATATAATACCCATTTGGAGGTTGAGTTGATATCTCTATAGTTAGCTCCAACCTCAGCTAGACCCGGGCCCAGATTATTGAAGCATGCTGTCACTGCGGAAAACGAGGTTATTAAATCTAGGCCAGTAGCCATAAGTAATAAATGCATAATGCTGAAGCAAAACACATATAAGGCGAAAAACCCCCATACTGCACCAATTACTTTTATTGGTAATACTTCATTATTGATCTTAATTGGAAGCACGGCATTGGGATGTATTAATTGTAACACTTCCCGGTAGCCTTGTTTAAATAGTAATAATATTCTGATCACTTTCATGCCACCCCCAGTGGAACCGGCGCAACCGCCAATATAGCTGGACATTAACAGTAAAATTGGTAAAAATCCCGGCCATAATGAATAGTCGGTTGTAGTAAATCCCGTAGTTGTGCCTATAGAAACCGATTGGAATATTCCTTGATGTATAGCCATCCATAAATCATCGAAGGTATGTGTGAGATATAAATATATTGTTGTGACGACTGAAACAATTGCTAAAGTGGAAAGGTAAAAGCGTAATTCCGAATCTGATAAATAATGCTTGATACTTCGATGGCGCCAGGCTATAAAATGTAAGGAAAAATTAATTCCAGCAATCAACATGAATAATACTGTAACCATCTCAATAGTTGCATTATTAAAATAGCCCATGCTAGCATCATGCATGGAAAATCCACCAATAGCGACAGTAGAGAAACTATGTCCTACCGCATCAAACCAATTCATGCCAGCCCAATGGAATGCTATTGCACAAGCAATCGTTAAAATTAGATAAATATACCACAATGCTTTGGCCGTCTCCGTAATTCTTGGCGTCAGCTTTGAGTCTTTAATTGGACCAGTGGTCTCTGCACGGTATAACTGCATACCACCTACCCCCAGTACTGGAAGAATGGCTACTGCCAATACAACAATACCCATTCCTCCAAGCCATTGTAAAAATTGTCGATACAATAATATTGACTTAGGGAAGGAATCTAAATTTATTAAAACAGTTGCTCCAGTTGTAGTCAGCCCGGACATGGATTCAAACATGGCATCTGTGAATGATATGTCTGGATATGTTGCCAGGAAAAAGGGCATAGCACCCGATAGGCTTAAGGTCATCCAAAACATAACAACTATAATAAAACTATCTCTAATTTTTAGTTCTTTTCTATTTTTTCTTACTGGTATCCATCCTAAGATACCGGTGACAAACAGCACAATGAAAGCCACCATAAATGCTTTCTCAGAACCATCATGATAAAAAAGGGATACTGCTATAGGTGGCAGCATGGTGGTACTAGAGAGGCTTAATAAAATACCTAAAATACGCTGTATGGCTAGAATCTGCATTATTTTTTATATTACTTGTTTTAAATAGGATATCTGACGATAATACGCCCACACTAACAATATGCATAGTGTAATTATTAATACTGGCGTTTGTCTATGCTTTACATAGGTTGTTGTGCCTTTCCTAGGCTGTATAACTCCAGTCAATATGGCCTGCTTAAATTGTGGTGTTTTATTCATTATCTGACCATGATGATTAATCAAGGCAGAGATGCTATTGGTGGTAGCACGTAAGTCTGGGCGACCTGTATCTAATGCCCTATTTCTTGAAATCTGTAGATGTTGATGCGGCGCAAGAGAATTGCCATACCATGAATTATTACTTGCGTTTATCAATAAGCTGGCTTGAGGTACAGTTGCCAAAACCTCAGTTGAAAAGGCATCCTCATAACAAATTGAGATACCAATATCTAGGCCTGTTGCCTGTAATAATTTTTGGTCATTATTCCCAGGAATAAAATTTGACATTGGCAGATTAAAAATTTGTATCAAATGGCGTAGCCATTTTAATTGTATATAATCTCCGAAAGGGACAAAATGACGTTTATTATCAAATAATTCTTTTGTACCTGAGTTCGTAATACTATTGAAGTCATGGGAACTATCTTGTTGCATAATTGGTATTCCTAACAATATATCATTTTCTTTGTTGCGAGCTAGAGCGAATAATGGATTTAAAAAATTATCTTTTGCTTGATAATAAAATATGGGGACTGTATTTTCAGGCCAAATTATTAAATTACTATTCCAGTTTAGTTCTGTGCCGGTTCTATACAAGTTTAAGGTTTTAAATAATCGCTTTGGATCCCATCTAATTTTTTGAGGTATATTTCCTTGAATTAAACTAACCGTGATTGTTTGCCCCTTATTTTCCGTCCATCTGTAGAATTTTAACGTATGACCACCAGTCCGAATCATTGAAATTAATAATATTATCCACCATTGCTGCGATTTTACTGCAACGAGCAATAATCCTGCTGTCAATGTTACTAACCAAGAGACACCTAACACTCCTATTATAGGAGTATATCCTGCCAGAGGGCCATTAATCTGACCTATCCCTAACTCTAACCAGTGGAATCCAGTTAAAAAAAACCATGCTTTAAACGATTCAAATTCAATCCACGCGACTGGTAATGTCGTTACTATATCTAAATGAGTACTTAATAGCCCAGCGATGCATTTGATGATCCAGGCTAAGATGGCTAAATATAGCGATAAAAAAGAAATAAATATGATAGTTAGTAGGCTGGCCAAGAAAATGTTGGTATGACCAAAATCATGAATGGCTATGTAAACCCAAGGGATACCAACGCTAAACATGCCTACACTAAATAGAAATCCTCGCCAAAATGCTTGTCTGGCAGCTATTCCTTGCCAACTATTAAATAATAAAATTAAGCTGATTACAGCTATAGGATAAGGGGGAAACGTAGAAAATGATAATGGTAACAACATTCCAGAGATTAAAGCAATGACCTCTCCTTTCTGTTCCAACCAGAGCTTTACAGTAGTAGTTGTCCCTGTCACACTATCTTTTCTCTACGCTGTGCAAGTTGAGGTAATATTTTCATAACAAGTAGATATATACGGCGATTATCAGTTCGCATAATAGTGAATCGAAAGTGCTCGATAGTTATTTGTTCGTTTCTTCTCGGTATATAACCTAGTTGATTCGCTATAATACCACCTACTGTATCGAAATTTTGATAGCTCCAATTGGCATTGAAGTACTGATTGAAGTCTTCGATTGTAGTTAAAGCTTTGATTGTGAAGGTTGTATCGCTATGCCTCATAATAGTGGAATCATCATTAATATCATGTTCGTCCTCAATTTCACCAACGATCTGTTCGAGAACATTCTCGATAGTAATAATTCCCGCCACACTGCCATATTCATCCACCACGATAGCCATATGGTTGCGGTGTGCGCGAAATTCTCGTAATAATATATTCAAACGCTTACTTTCGGGGATAAATAGAGCGGGACGCAATAGTTCTCGCAAGTTAAATTTAAATTGTCGTTGTGATGCTACTATCGACAATAGGTCCTTTGCCAATAAAATACCGATAATGTCATCACTGCCATCATCAATAACTGGGAAACGTGAATGTGCGGTCTTAGAGATTAATGTTAATGTCTTTTCCATTGGTGCATCTCTGGAGATTATTACTGTCTGTGATCGTGGGACCATAATGTCTCTTGCTTGCATGTCTGAGACATTCATAGCTCCCTCAACAATAGCTAAGGTTTCTGTATCCAAGATATGCTTATTTGCTGCAGAACGAATTAAGTTGATTAATTGAGATCTGCTTTTAGGTTTAAGGAGCAAACTAACTAAACTCCTGACCCAAAATTTTGGGTTTGTCAAACTACTGCTCCGCTATTCATCTACGGTTTTCCTAATTGAGGTAAGGATTACCTATGTTCAATGATTGTAGGACTTTTATTTCTAATGCTTCCATTTGTTCAGCTTCTTCTATTTCAACATGATCATAACCCAACAAATGTAGACAGCCATGTACTATCATATGTGCCCAATGATTATTTATTTGTTTATGTTGTTGCCGAGCCTCAGTTGCTATCACCTTATTGCATATCACCAAATCACCCAATAACTTTACTTTCATAGGAACTGTAGTTTGAAATGGAAATGACAGTATGTTGGTGGATTCTTCTTTTCCACGATAACTAAAATTCAACCCTGTAATTTCATGAATTCCAACTAGGCGTACACTAAGTTCACAGTCTTCGACGACGTCATCAACCAAAGATGCTGCGACCCAATGTTGAAATTCATCTTTATTTGGTGCAATATCTTCGCATGCTGTTTGTAGGTCTATAGTTATGTTCATTTATGTGCTTGCTCATTTTTGCTTAATAAAATTAAAAATTTTTCATTAAGTACCGGTCATAATAATTGTTGTTCTTGGCTGTAAAATCAAGGTTAAATGGATAGATTGAATCTACCTCATACTATTAATTGTATAGGTGACGATTCAATTTCTGTGGATGATATGAATTTATTCTGGCGGAGGAATGGCGGTAGGTTATTTTCTTAGAAAACCTAGTCTTTATTCCTGTATTGCATGAGCTGCAGATCAAATATTGTATTAATTTCAGTTGGTATTTGTAGTCCGACATCATAATTACTTTGTTATTATTTGCTGTAAATTACAGTTGTTAATTTTCTGCTAGAAATCTTACTAAATATTTTTATCATTACCTTTGCGATTCCATAATTAGATCACGTATATTTTTCTTTTTTGGTATATCTTTCTAGATACGTCATATTGATAAATCAATCATGGGTGTTTTTTATATTAAAAATATAATTTACGGCTTATATTATGGATATTAGTTAACTTCTTATATTAAAAATTGATAATTTGCATTAAAATTATTAATTTCGGTACTGGAATTGATATTTAATTTACAGTATTTATTTTTAACAAATTACTGTAATATTCAGCTAATCTGAGATTATTTAGATAGGATTAATTTATATCCAATTTTATCAATAACTAAGTAAATATTTTTATACAGATAATATTCTTCTTAAGTTAGCTGATGATGCAATTGGGCAATAATTTCCCGCGCAAAGAATTAGAAAACGCCTCAACGATCTCCACATCAACGAATTTACCTATCAGTGAATCATCTCCGATGAATGATACCGAACGGTTATTTTCTGTTCTACCAATAGCTGCACTATCATTACCTTTCATCTTTTTTTCTACTAATATTCGTTGTGTAGATCCCAACATTGATTTACTGTAGGAGGATTCCAATTCTAATAACCGTTCTTGTATGATGCGTAGGCGATATTTTTTTATTTCATCTGGTACTAAATCAATAAATGTGCTGGCAGGTGTACCAGGACGTGTGCTATATATGAAGCTGAAAGAATGGTCAAACTCTATTTCGTTAATGATATCCATTGTAGCCTGAAAATCAGAATTTTGCTCATTTGGGAAGCCTATAATGAAGTCACTGGATATGCTAATATTAGGTCTAACCTTACGTAATTGATTAATTTTATCCTTATATTCTGAACTGGTATATCTACGTTTCATCATGCTTAGTATGCGGTCGGATCCCGATTGGATCGGTAGATGCAAATGGTTAGCTAATTGAGGTATTGCGGCATAAGCTTCTATCAAGCTGTCTGACATTTCCACTGGATGTGAGGTGGTAAAGCGTATGCGATCAATACCATCGATATCAGCAATATAATGAATTAACAGGGCTAAATCAGCCGTATCATTATCACCTAGTTGTCCGTGAAAGGCGTTGACGTTCTGTCCTAATAAATTTACCTCTCTTACTCCTTGTGTGGCCAGCGCACATATTTCGATTAAAATTTTTTCCACCGGCCGGCTAAATTCTTCTCCACGGGTATAAGGAACTACGCAGAAGGTGCAATATTTACTACATCCTTCCATGATTGATACTAAAGCTGTAGGTCCATTTGCTTGAGGGTTGGGCAGATGATCAAATTTTTCAATTTCTGGAAATGAAACGTCAATATGGGGTTTTCGGTGTATCTTCACATTATTTAACATTTCTGGTAGACGATGTAAAGTTTGCGGGCCAAAAATTAGGTCTACATAGGGAGCACGTCTAATAATCGCATCACCGTCTTGGGCAGCTACGCATCCTCCGACACCAATAATAAGGTGCTGTCGTTCTTCCTTCCAACACCTCCATCTACCCAATTGATGAAAAACCTTTTCTTGAGCTTTTTCGCGTATAGAACAGGTATTCAATAATAATATATCTGCATTCTTAGCTATATCAGTAACTGTTAACTGTTTAAAGGTGGATAGTACCTCGGATATTTTAGATGAATCATATACATTCATTTGACAGCCAAAGGTCTTTATAAAAAATTTCCCGATCATATAATTTTTATAATTTAATTTTGATGGTTAAGTATACATCTTAAATTGCTTTTCAATCATAAAATAATATTTATTTTTTCGCTAAAGTAGTTTGATAATATATATGATAATTAATTTATTTAGATGTTATTAATGATGCAAAGTACTATATATTTGTTCAATTTTATTTAATATAGTATTTCTATATACTATGTTTATAATTAATATGATTAATTGATTATTCAATTTAAATGCTTGAGACCGTTGTGTATTGTCCAAAAATATCAAGCATAAAAATTTTTTTATTCAATTGAAATTATATTCAATTTACTTTAACTTCACTTCTGGAGTGATATTGGCGGTTTATGTATTTCAATTAAAGATCAATTAAATTAAATAGTTGTTAACAATTAATGATGACTGCAAATTGTTAGATTATTTATATGGTGATACCTTTTTATTATTCCCCCTATGAGTTGAAATACCAACCATCAGCAATGTTTAATTTGAGCTAATTTGCTATTTGGAGTTTGAAAGTGTCTTTACTTTATTGCATCTGAAGTAAAATATTTATTTACATTAAATATTAATTTAAGTTTTATATTTAGTTTTGTGCCATTTTTAGGTAAATATAGATTTGATAATAAAAAAATTTGTCTGCGGCAGTGAAAAATAATTAGTATGGATATTGGGCGATGATTAATTTTAAGTATATAAATAATTAAGTGCTGTCACTTTCGGGTAAACATATCGTTTTAGGTGTTACTGGGAGCATTGCCGCATACAAGTCAGCTGATTTAGTAAGGAGGCTTAGTGATGTTGGTGCTGAATTAAGGGTTGTGATGACTAAAACTGCCTGTGAATTTATTACCCCCTTAACCTTGGAGACGTTAAGCCATCATCCGGTTGCGATAGATTTATTAGATACAGGGAAAGAATTCGAAATATTACACATTACTTTAGCTAGGTGGGCCGACTGGATTCTAATCGCACCGGCCAGTGCTGATATCATATCTAGATTGGCACAAGGCAGGGCAGATGATTTATTATCGGCATTAATTTTAGCAAGTGAATGTCCACTTGCACTTGTACCGGCCATGAATAATAAAATGTGGTCAAATCAAGCAACGGTAGCAAATCTTGAGTTATTACGTTCTAGAGGCGTTCAGGTATTAGGTCCTGCTGGTGGTGAGCAAGCTTGTGGTGAGCGTGGTTCTGGTTGCTTATTAGATCCTCTAAGTATCGTGTCTGATATGGAACAGTTGGTAGTGCCTGGGGCATTACAGGATAAGCAAGTACTGGTTACTGCTGGCCCAACTTTTGAGCCTATCGATCCAGTACGATTTATAGGTAATAAAAGTTCAGGAAAAATGGGTTTTGCGATTGCTCAAGCAGCGGCTGAAGCTGGAGCTACTGTAGTGTTAATTGCTGGCCCCGTGAATTTAGTAACACCTCCAGGGGTCATTCGTATCAACGTTGAAACGGCGAAAGAGATGTTTGATAGCGTGTTTGGCAAGGTGGCTGAAAGTGATATTTTTATTGGTTGTGCCGCAGTCTCCGATTATCGGCCATCTAGGGCTGTTGATCATAAGATTAAAAAGACTAAACATAATTTACGGATAGAACTGGAACCGACAATCGATATTATCTCCGAAATTACCAAAAAAGACAACGAAATGTTCGTGGTTGGATTTGCTGCAGAGACTCATAATGTTACGCTATATGCTAAAGAAAAGTTAAGATATAAACGTTTAGATATGATAGCAGCGAATAAAGTAGGAAAAGGTGTGGGGTTATCTGTTGATTGTAATATGTTGGATGTGTTTTGGCACAACGGTCATCATACCTTAAAATTAGCATCAAAGGTACAATTAGCTAGAAATCTAATGAAATTAATCATTAAGCGATATTATGTTAAAAATAAAACTGAAACTTCTTGATTCTCGTTTAGGTGAGTTGATGGAGTTACCTAATTATGCAACATCTGGTTCAGCAGGCTTAGATCTTAGAGCATGTTTGGATGAAAATATTAATCTATCACCTGGAGAAACAGTATTAATTCCCACTGGATTCGCAATGCATATTAATGATCCTAATTTGGCGGCTGTATTGTTGCCTCGCTCCGGTTTGGGACATAATCATGGGATCGTCTTAGGTAATTTAGTGGGTCTAATTGATAGTGACTATCAGGGACAAGTGTTTATTTCATGTTGGAACCGAGGGTCGCATGATTTTGAAATCATAATTGGTGAGCGTATTGCCCAGATGGTCTTTATTCCTGTTGTTCAGGTCAGCTTTGAAAAGGTTGTAGAATTTACTGATTCTGAACGTGGTTCTGGAGGTCTGGGTTGTACCGGTCGTTAATGATTTATTTAAATAAGCTAAGGACGTACGAAAAAAATTATTGCATGAGTTACTATGGCATAATTTCATATCTTGAAATATAAATCTTAGCAACTAAAATGGGCTAGGTATGATTTGAAAAAAATCATACTTTTAAATTTTTGTAGGGGGCATTCGATCGTTGCAATGTTGCCCGCGCTACCTATTCATGAAATTTATGTGATGTCATTTTGTAGGGTAGTACAATTTATATCTGATTCTTAACTCCTTGGTTATTATATATACTGTCATGTATTTATAGCGGCAGTTATATGACAATTTCTTAAATCGTAAAATAGGTATTATTAATTATTAGTAGTAGCCTAATAGTGTAAATGAACACAATCATGATTATCAGAAAATTGATTGTACTATCGTAATCAACAAAATATTAAAAATTTATTTGGGGATATTGTTTTATATATCACATATAATTAATGAAGTGTTGTGCTCTTAAACTTTTTAATATTTGCATTATTCATCTTTGTATGTAGGAATTGTGTATCATCTCCAATTCTTTTATATTGATCTTGGACTATGATATGTATGGTATAATGAATTATGAAATGGTATGTAGATAGGTTGATATCCACGACAGTTTCTATAATATATAGTGAGTGATTCATTTCTGAATATATATTCGAAGATATATTGACGACTTTAGTAGAATATTAATATTTATTTCCATATTTTTATATTACGCTAGATCTTAATGAGGAGGATTCCACATAATATAGTTCACGGAGCAATAAGTTGGTTTCATATCATATGATTGCCTTCTTCAATATATTCATATTTTTATTTTGGAAAAAATTAATTCCTTGTTTAGGCAATGACAGTTCAATAATGACCTAGAGACAGCCTAAATACCTTTAAAGTTTACCGAATGGTAGTTAATGCATGAATTGCAGTGTAGATCTATGACTTCGAAATTTATTCTGTCGTTCATAGTTTATTATCCAGGGTTGGTCTGCCATTAATTTTATAGTTTATTTTTACAAATCAATGTACCGATGCCTTCATTTGTGAATATTTCTAATAATACTGCGTGTTGTACACGACCGTCAATAATATGTGCAGTAGTGACACCTACCTGTACTGCTTCCAATGCAGATTTGATCTTAGGTAACATACCGCCATAAATTATGCCGCTATCTATCAGGCTATCTACTTGTTTAACGTTTATTTCAGGTAAGAGCTGGCCTTTGCCATTTAGCAATCCGGGTGTGTTGGTTAATAATATTAATTTTTCTGCTTGTAAAATTTCGGACAATCTACTTGCAACCAGATCAGCATTAATGTTATAAAGTTGTCTATCTTCACCTACCCCTATTGGAGCAATTACAGGTATAAAATTATTTTGGGTTAACATATCAATGACCGAAGTATCTATGCTTTTCACTTTTCCCACATGACCCAAATCTATTCTTTCAGCAGTACAAGCAGTGGAATTATATTCGTTACGAAACATGTATAATTTTTCAGCAATAATTAGACTGCCGTCCTCTCCGGTTAATCCTACTGCACGACCACCATTCGCATTGATCAAGTTAACTATACTCTTGTTTATTTGACCTCCTAGTACCATCTCAACTACCTCCATCGTCTCGCTATCGGTAATACGCATGCCTTGGACAAATTCACTTTGTTTGCCAATTTTATCTAATAGCTCATTAATTTGTACGCCTCCACCATGAACAATTATGGGGTTAATACCTAATGCTTTAAGCAATACTACATCTTTAGCAAAACTATTTTTCAGAGATGCATCAATCATGGCATTGCCTCCATACTTAATGACGAGTGTTTTCCCTGAAAACCGTTTAATATACGGTAGAGCTTCAGTTAGCATCTGGGCTATGTGTAGTGATTTTTTCTTATGTAGCTCCATAAATAATTCTACTAAAAGTATGATGTCATCGACAGTTATGTGGGTTGCTTAATTTGTTGGATCGATCTTTGAAATATCAAATTTTAAAATTGGATTGCAACCCAAAAATTTTGAGGTTTAACCCTGCTATGAGGTGATCCTATAGGGATATTAATTTTTGTTATTTATATATTAATAATTATATTTACCTTAATTGTTTGCATCCTTGGTGGTTTATTCATCCTAGGTTTTGCTGACTTCAAGTTGTGAGTGACTAATAAAAATTAGTACGACTTACGTTGGTATTGGTCTATACTTTGTTCAATGGCCTCCAATGCATATATTGGATTGGATGATTCTGTAATCGGACGACCGATAACAAGATAATCGCTACCAGCAATGATGGCCTGGACTGGAGTCATTATTCGATACTGATCTCCCTGATCGCTATTAATGGGGCGTATACATGGTGTGATCAGTTGAAAGTTATCACCATGTTGGTCGCGTAACATAGTTGTTTCTTGCCCTGAGCAAACTACGCCGTCTAATCCACTATCATGAGCTATGTTTGCTAAGCTTAAAACGGTATTTTTTATATTTCCATGTAGGCCGATTTGTTTGAATGTTATTTGATCCATACTTGTTAACAATGTTACTGCAATTAGTAATGGTCGATTATCTCCTTCATTTACTGCCTTTCTTGCTGCTATCATCATTGCTCTGCCGCCAAGTGCATGTACATTGACCATCCATATACCAAGATCGGCAGCAGCCCTACATGCTCTAGCTACGGTACGAGGAATATCATGATATTTTAAATCTAAGAAAATATCAAAGCCATCATGGATCAATATTTTCACTATTTTTGGCCCATAATGAGTGAACAATTCCTTACCAATTTTCAATCGGCAACGCTGAGGGTTTAATTTTTTAGTTAATGCAAGAGTAGCATCCAAAGTGGAATAATCTAATGCAACAATAATTCTTGGATTAGACATGATATTTATCAATAAAATATGATTGCATCATTGCTGATATTTTTATACGGTAATGATATTTTAATTAGTTTTAAAAGTGATTGACATAGATGGCACACACCTTTTGTGAAAGGTGATTCTTCATCTGCGGATAATACTACATATAAAAAATAATTTATATTATGGGCTGTTGATATATGGTTATCCTACGTTAGGGTGGTTCAGTTCTCATAATCTATTTTTATAAATTATGGCTTTAATATTTTGGCGGTATTTGGGTTATTCATGAAGATTTAGGTTGTGTGACTTGAAGATATTGTATATTTATGATACTTTTTTATATCTTCATCGGTATGCTGTATCAGTTAAATGTTTTTTAGTTCTGATAGAGTTAATGAAGTTACAAAATTATTAATGCATATAATTTTTAGATGTGTGGTTCCACCTACCTTTAAAAATATCCAATCAATGGGAATTTAGTAATTATTAGGTTCTTCATAAGTGTCATTTTAAACCTTCTAAATATAGGTGCACTATTATAATTTCAGTTATCTACAATCTTTCATTGTAGTAGAAAATTTATTTCAGGAATTCTTCTGAAATATAGTCACTATACTTTATATAATTTGATTGTTATGAATTTGGGTTCTGACAATGGAGCAATGAATGTATTTTATCTACATTGAAAAATGAATTAAAGGTAATGCATGTTAGTTTCACAGTGTTTGATTGTACAATTAGCGATTAGTATTACCTATAATGGGTAGTAGATTTTAACATTTGAGAATGGTCGCAATGCATCAATTAGATTGTTTTCCAATATTTTTTATCTCTGCATAGTTTTCATATTTTATAATGCTCTTGATTATGATTAATATATTTATGTTATTACTATCAAGTAATAGATTGGATGTTAGGTAACACTAAATACCATACATGGTATTTAGTGTTTCTAGTTCTGACTGCAAATTTTATAGGTAATTTCGTTAATTTGTCTGTATTTTTCGTAGATATTCTATACTTAATTATTTATAGATGGATCTCATCGAATTAATTACCTTGACTACTAGGTTATGTCTTTAACTATACATAATCATGTTTTATATCTCTGAATTTTTGAGGGTTTATGATGAATTTTTTTATTTCTACAGCATCTGCTGACGTGGCGCCTATGGACCAGTCTTCTTCAATTGATCCATTAGATTTTGTGTTCCCAATTATTTTATTGGTGTTATTTTATATGATGTTGATTCGTCCACAATCTAAGCGTGCCAAAGAGCATCGTGTAATGCAGCAATCATTATTAAAAGGAGATGAAGTAGTCACTGATGGAGGAATTATGGGTAGAATAATTGATATCGCCGATAATGCGGTTACTATGGAAATAGCTAAAGGAATCGAAGTCAAAGTTCGTAGAGAATCTATTAATTCGGTTCTGCCGAAAGGTACTCTGGGAAAGCTATAGCGACATTATCAATACTTTAGTAATTGATATTTTTGAAGGTATGTAGGTTTCACATGAATCAATATCCTTTGTGGAAAAATATATTGGTGCTAGTTATTGTGGTTATTGGTACTGTATTTGCTTTGCCAAATTTATATGACGATGATTTTGCCATTCAGATTTCATCAGGAGGTCATGGCAAAATTGGCCTTGATCTAATGGCTCAGGTTGAGATTGTGTTGAATGATCAAAAAATTGCATATAAACAGGTAAAATTGAGTGACGATATATTACTAATTAGTTTTTTTGATGTTGATATGCAGCTAAAAGCTAAGGAGGCATTTGATAATAAAATTGAAGATGGTTATATTATTGCTTTGAATCTAGCATCTACGACTCCTAAATGGCTAGATATGATTGGCGGAGAACCAATGAATTTAGGCTTAGATCTTCGTGGGGGTGTGTACTTTTTAATCGACGTAGATATGGATGCGGTGGTTACAAAATCATTGGATACTTATAGTAGTGAACTGAGAGCATTTCTGCGTGATGAGAAGATACGTTATCAGGGAATTCGAATTGTAAACGATTCTTTGATGATTAATTTACGTAGTGCAGATGACTTGAATAGAGTTTTGTCAACAGCTAAAGGCCAATTTAGCGAGTTAGTGATGGATGTGGTAAAGGATTCCACGGTTCCAACCATTATAGTCAAATTGACTGAGGTTATTTTTCAAAAAATACGATTATTGGCTTTAGAACAAAATATTATTACACTACGAAATCGCATTGATGAACTAGGTGTGACCGAGCCAATAGTGCAGCGACAAGGTGATTATCGTATTGTTATACAGTTGCCTGGCATGCAAGATACGGCACGAGCTAAAAAGATATTGAGTGCGACTGCTACCTTAGAATTTCGTTTGGTTCATTATAATTATGATGTGCAAGATGTGATTAATGGTCGTGTACCAGCGGTAGTGGCTGGTGGAAGATTATTTCACCATCGTGATGGCAGACAATTTTTACTTAATAAACGTGTAATATTAACCGGTGAGCATATTATTAATGCAGCATCTACGTTAGATCATCAATCTGGTTCGCCATCAGTATCGATTACTCTAGATAGTAAAGGAGCGCGAAAGTTTAGTAACTCTACGTTTGACAACATCGGCAATGCAATGGCAGTGGTATTTATCAAATCTAAAACAGAAATGCATGAAATCAATGGCGAGATAATTAAAATTCGCCGCCAAGTACCTGAAATAATTAGTGTTGCCGTTATTAGGGATCAGTTGAGTAAAAAATTTCAAATCACTGGTCTAGATTCAATGGCAGAGGCTTACGAATTAGCTTTGCTGTTACGAGCAGGTTCCTTGGCTGTGCCTATAGAAATCGTAGAAGAACGTACAGTTGGTCCTAGTTTGGGTCAGGATAATATCGATCAGGGACTTAAATCAATAATGTTAGGATTTATTCTCGTGTTAATTTTTATGGCAATTTGGTATAAAGTATTTGGTGTGGTAGCCAATTTAGCGTTGGTTGCTAATTTAGTATTAATAGTAGCACTATTATCAATGTTGCAGGCAACTTTAACTATGCCTGGCATTGCGGGTATTGTGTTAACTGTTGGTATGGCTGTTGATGCTAATATATTAATTTTTGAACGTATTAGAGAGGAGCTTAGTGCCGGAAATACTACCCAGGTATGTATCAGTTCTGGTTATAGTAAAGCATTTTCAACTATCGCAGATGCCAACGTTACCACCTTAATTGCGGCAATAGTATTATTTAGCTTTGGTACGGGTTTAGTCAAAGGATTTGCAGTGACCTTGTCTTTAGGTATCCTAACTTCAATGTTTACGGCTATTATGGGAACGCGGGTAGTTATTAATTTGATCTATGGTCATAAGCATCGACCAAAGTTATCGATTTAAGTCAATTTCATGCAATTTATAAAAGGCAAAACAAATTTTAGATTTATGAAAAAACGTAGATTAGCCGCGTTATTCTCATTACTATTAATACTTATTTCAATTGCTTCACTGGGTATAGTAGGATTAAATTTCGGTATCGATTTCACTGGAGGTACTATAATTGAGGTAGCCTACGATGGAGAGATGGATTTAGATAGTATGCGCGAGGCTTTGAAACAAGGTGGGTTTAATAGTGCTTTAGTTCAATATTTTGGTTCTATTCATGAGATATTGATTCGTATCCCCGTCATTGAGGAGCATAATAGGGCTGAGCTGAGTGATCGAGTTGTGGTAATATTGCAAGCTAATAATGAGGTGCCTTTTGATATACGCCGTATTGAATTTGTTGGTCCTCAGGTAGGCAAGGAACTGACAGAGCAAGGTAGCTTAGCAATGCTTTATGCTATTATCAGCATTTTAATTTATGTATCGTTACGCTTTGAATATCGTTTCGCGATTGGCTCTGTCATAGCGCTAATACATGATGTAATTATTACCTTAGGTTTTCTTTCTATTATGCAATTAGAGTTTAATTTGACCGTATTGGCAGCTATATTGGCGGTGTTAGGATATTCTTTAAACGATACTATCGTTGTGTTTGATCGTGTTAGAGAAACATTCTTGAACATGCGCAAAGGTAGTTCCGAATGGATAGTTAATTGTGCCTTGAATGACACATTAAGTCGTACTATGATGACATCTATGACTACCTTATTAGTAGTGTTAGCGCTATTTATTTTTGGTGGCAAGGCTATTCATGTTTTCTCAATAGTTCTTATATCAGGTATTATTTTAGGTACCTATTCATCTATTTACATAGCTAGCGGTATTTTATTAGGTATGGGTATCAATAAAATCAATTCAATCACAGTTGAGAAGAATAATAGTGACGATTTGGTATGATATTCTATAATAAAATAGTAAAACGGCTAAGTTTTGATTTAGCCATTTCCTAGTTATATGTACCTTCCCCCTAGATTATAAGGTTGCATATTTTTCTTTTTTAGATATTTTTTTGACATTATTGACAAGTGGATAGGTTTGCAATTGTAATCTAAAAATATATTTATTTTGGATATATATGGAGCTATTATGAATGTGTAATTATTAAGTAATGTGGCAATGAAATATGCATCATAGATGTAACGGCGTGAATTTATTTGAAATATGGATGTCATTAAGGATGTGGGAGTTATTTATATAATAAAATGTATTATGCGTTGATTGTTTCAAAATTTAGTTTTACTTAATCTCCAGCTTTTCTTAAATATGAGGTTTCAGATAAACTTTATTTTTATTTTTGGTAAATCTATTCATGAATTTATTTAAACATCATCACTTCATGTATGATATTATCATCTGGGAAATTTTGTAGCACTTATGTAGGGCATATGATAATTTACTACTTATTGTAACTATATTTTACCGATCATCAGGTACCTTGGTCTAGTTTTATGTGGAAAATTGATGATCCTCATATCTAATCTGTAATATGGTATATTCATAAGGGCACGATATTGGATAAATTGATAATTTCCTATTTGCGTTGCTAGTCTATTGCAAAAATATTTTTTGATAAAAGCTTTCACATGGTTGTTTTAATCTCAAGCACTATGTATGTCTGATTTATCCTATTTTTTCATATTTGGATAGACACTTCATCAAAATTAATCCTCGGTATATGGAGTTATACTTGAGTCTTCTTTCTCACCAATATTGGATGTAAGCATACTATTAACAGTTGGTTATGCATGTAGTCTAAGGATATATTGAACATTTTAAATATGTGACTTTGACATAGGGTTGATATAAATTATAAATGTATAAATTACCTTTTGTTTGAGAGACTAATATATAGCAATATTCCACCACACAAACCGAATATCCAGCTCAAGACTGGAATACTGGCGAGCATAGATGGTGCATATCCATTGAGATCTTTGATGACTGTGGCTCCAATCATAAGGGTAGCTCCGCTAATGGCGCCAGCACTACGATAACTGGCATCATGTACTTCTTGTTTTATTTGTTTAATTTCTTGGGATGATAATTGCATCTTTAATTTGCCATGTTTGGCTTGTTTGCTGATTTCATATATTATCAGTGGTAATGTGGGTAGAGTGCTAGCCCAAATTGGTACTTCTTGTTTGAACGTGTCTAATGCTGCTTGCCAGCCCATTTTTTGATGCATCCACTGTTTCAAGATGGGCTTGGCTGTTTTCCATAAATCCAGTTCAGGGTAAAATCTTCTCCCCAGACCTTCGATGTTAAATAATGTTTTTTGTAATAATATCAGTTGTGGCTGTACCTCCATATTGAATCGTCTGGTAGTTTGTAATAGACGCAATAATAATTGGCCAAATGAAATCTCTTTCAATGGTTTTGCAAAAATTGGCTCACACACACTGCGAATCGCTGCCTCGAATTCATCCAGACGGGTGTTTGGTGGTATCCAGCCAGATTGAATATGGAGTTCGGCTACACGACGATAATCATGATTGAAGAAAGCAAGAAAATTTTCTGCTAGATAACTCTGATCATCTGGCGCTAATGTTCCCATGATACCGAAATCTACTGCGATGTAACGGGGTTGTTCAGGATCACTAGCGTCAACCATAATATTTCCTGGATGCATATCCGCATGAAAAAAGCTGTGCTTGAATACTTGAATAAAGAAAATTTCTATACCCACTTCGGCTAATCGTCTGAGATTAACCTTATGTTTTTTTAATTCGTGAATATTTCCTATCGGAATACCGTAAATACGTTCTTGGACTAATAGTCCATCCTTGGTTAAGGGCCAATATATTTTCGGGACATATAACAAGCGTCCATCTTTGAAATTACGTCTTAGCTGTGATGCTGAGGCTGCCTCGCGCATCATATCTAATTCATCAAATAGGTGTTTTTCTAGCTCTTGTACAACTTTACTTGGATGAAGATGCTTGCTTTTCGACCAATATCTTTCTGCTAATGATGCTAAGGTATGCAATAAATCCACATCTTGTCTTATCGCTTGTTTGACGTCAGGACGGATAATTTTTATTATTACTTTTGATCCATCAATTAATTGTGCGTCATGTACTTGGGCCACCGATGCTGATGCTAGAGGGGTGTTATTGATATAGTTAAATAATTCGGGAATGGCCTTCTCACCATATGCTTGTTGAATTAAGGACAAGGCTTGGTCATTGGAGAATGGAGTAACTTGGTTTTGTAATTTTGCCAAATATTCTGTGATATCTTCAGGTATCAAGTCATGTCGCGTAGATAGTATTTGGCCGAATTTTATAAAAATAGGCCCAAGATCTTGTAACGCTAAGCGTAGGCGTTCACCGCGAGGAACATCACATTTATTATACCAGCGATAAGGGAAGAATAAACTAATTAATCGTAGTGGACGTAATATATGTGTTGCTTTAATGATGTCATCAAGACGATACCTAGTTAATATATGATTGATTTTTATAAGACGAATCAACTGTTTAACCTTCATTATTTCTCCTTTTTAATCTATTTACTCGAGCTTCTAAACGTTCTAAATCTGCTCGAATTTTATCGATATTGGTTAAATAGTTATTTGTAAGTAACTTATCAGGAAGTAATTCAGCTTCTTCACGTAGATATTCAGCCATGTTTTTTTCGAGAGATGTATGAATTGATTTCATCCAATTATTGATTTGACAAAATCCATGGACGATAGGATAGGCTAATATATCGCCAGTTAAATTGGCGATTAATGCTTCTAGATCAAGGTCAAGTTCGTATAAAATATCACGCAATTTTTTCGCAAATTGTACATCTCCATAAATCTCAATATCTTTTGAAAATAAATTATCTGGATAATATGCAAGTTTTGCCAATTCAATAGCGTTGGCGGTAACGGTAAGATCTGCCTTAGTATCGGAGCTACTATTTAATAGTAACTTGTGATTTTCAATTTTAACTATTATTGTGTGGTTGATATTCTTAATTTGTAGTGCAATACTTAGCTTGTCTAACTGTCTCAATTTGCCTTTAATTTCTGGATCTTGGCTTAAAATTACATTCAGAGCCAGTTCGACAGGCATAAATAGCATCGTCATTTTTTAAAATTTGTAACCTCTGTGTAAAGCGACAATACCGGCCGTCATATTATCATATTTACAGTGTTCGAATCCTACTTCTTCCATCATCTGTTTTAGGGCTTCTTGGTTAGGATGCATACGAATGGATTCTGCTAGATATTGGTAACTTTTTTCATTATTAGAAAATATTTTTCCTATTTTTGGTAATAACCCAAATGAATAAATATCATAGATGGGTGCAAACCAATCAGCCGTTTGCGAAAATTCCAATATTAAAAGCTGTCCTCCAGGTTTCAAATTACGATGCATGGATCGTAAAGCAGCATTCTTGTCAGTTACATTACGTAAGCCGAAAGAGATGGTGATGCAGTCGAAGCTATTATCTGAAAAAGGAAGGCGTTCTGCATTGGCTTGCACATAGTTAACGTTGTTAGTGAAACCTTGGTTAATCAGTCGATCTCTACCTATATTGAGCATGCTGGAATTTATATCAGCAAGAATAACCAGACCAGTATTGCCGACTATTTTGGAAAATTTTAAAGCCAAATCTCCTGTACCACCAGCAATGTCCAGGACTTTAGCTCCTCGATGAACCCCACTGGTATGTATGGTGAATAATTTCCATAACCTATGTATGCCTATTGACATTAGGTCATTTATTAGATCATATTTGTCAGCAACAGAATGAAAGATATTAGAAATTTTCTTAGCTTTGTTCTCTATAGGAATCTCTGTGTAACCAAAATGAGTAGTACTTTTTTGCTCCACCTATTTGACACCTTGCTTTACTATTTTTTTCGTTGATAACCCGCCTGTTTTAGGCGTTCTAGATATAATTGCCAATTATTTTTTTGTTTTTTAGCTAGTTGATGCAGATAGTCCCAGGTGAATAGTCCGCTGTTATGACCATCATCAAAATAAATCTTGATAGCATAATGACCTATGTTTTCAATTTGGTTGATACCGACATATTCTTTGCTAGTTTGTAATATTGCTTGACCATGGTTATGTCCCATGACTTCGGCCGAAGGTGAATACACTCTAAGGTATTCTGCTAGTAAGCAGTATTTATCCTCGTTGTATGAGACTTCCAGTACATTAGACTTTTTATGTAAGCTAATTTCACTAGGAATATTAGAATCTTTCATTTAATCCATGACTTTTTAAAGAATATAACGAGATAAATCTTCGTCTTCAACGAGCATAGCTAGCTGTTTATCTACATAAACTGAGTTGATAGTGACTTTTCTAGCCTTTTCTCGATCTGCATCAAATGAGACTTCCTCTAATAATTTTTCCAATAAGGTATGCAATCGTCTTGCACCAATGTTTTCTGTTTGTTCATTAACTTGCCAGGCTAATTCAGCAATACGTTGCAAGCCATCATTGGTAAAACTTAATTGTGTGTTTTCGGTAGCTAAAAGGGCTGTATATTGCTCTGTGAGTGAGGCATCTGGTTCAGTTAATATTCGTATAAATTCCTCTGAACCTAATGCATGTAATTCAACTCTAATAGGTAGTCGACCTTGTAATTCAGGAATTAAATCTGTAGGGCTGTTTAACTGAAAAGCGCCTGAGGCAATAAAGAGGATATGATCTGTTTTAATCATTCCGTATTTGGTTGATACTGTGCTGCCTTCGACTAAAGGGAGTAAATCACGTTGGACTCCTGCACGTGAAATATCAGCGCCGCCATTTTCACCTTCGCTGCGATGTGTAATTTTATCAATTTCATCTAAGAATACAATACCATTCTGTTCAACTTCTTCAATAACCTGAGCTTTAAGATCATCCTCATTAATTATCTTATCTGCTTCTTCCTCGGTTAATGCCCGCATAGCCTTATCCACAGTTAATTTACGTGTAGATTTGCGAGATGATCCTATATTCTGTAGCATATCCTGTAATTGGTTGGTCATTTCTTCCATACCTGGAGGTGACATGATTTCAACTCCTAGACTAGGGGTGCTAATCTCTAACTCTATTTCACGATCATTTAATTTGTTTTCGCGCAACATTTTACGAAATCGTTGGCGTGTCGTAGAGTCTGCATCTGATTTTTGATCGCGGGCAGGACGTAATAAGGCGTCAAGTACTCGCTCTTCAGCCGAATCTTCAGCCCTATTTTTAACTGATACAATTGCTTGCTCACGTAACATTTTCATCGCAGTTTCAGCTAAATCACGGATAATGGATTCAACATCACGGCCAACATAGCCTACTTCAGTAAATTTGGTTGCCTCGATTTTAATAAAAGGTGAATTGGCTAGCGTAGCCAGTCGTCGAGCTATTTCGGTCTTACCTACACCGGTGGGGCCGATCATTAAAATGTTTTTAGGCGTAATCTCATGTTGTAATTCAGAAGAAAGTTGTTTGCGGCGCCAACGATTTCTCAAAGCTATAGCTACTGCTTTTTTAGCTGCTTTTTGGCCAATAATATGTTTGTCCAATTCTTGGACGATTTGTTTAGGAGTTAATGCTTTCATAATAATTTCTGCTATGATCGACTATCTAGTGTTTCTATAGTAAGGTTGCGGTTAGTGTATACACAAATATCAGCTGCGATATTAAGGCTTCTTTCAACAATATCACGAGCACTTAGATCGGTATTCTCTATCAATGCCGTGGCAGCCGATTGTGCGAATGGCCCGCCTGATCCAATAGCCATCAGGCCGTTACTTGGCTCGATGACATCACCATTTCCAGTGATAATCAAGGAAAATTTGATATCGGCTACTAGTAATAGTGCTTCAAGACGGCGCATCATTCGGTCTATACGCCAGTCTTTCGCCAGTTCAAGAGCACTACGTGTTAAATTTCCTTGATTTTTTTCCAGTTTAGTTTCGAAGCGCTCGAATAAGGTAAATGCATCTGCGGTACTACCAGCAAATCCGGCAAGTACTTTGTCATGATATACACGTCTGACTTTTCGGGCATTACTTTTTATTACAGTGCTACCAAGGCTGACCTGACCATCTCCACCGATAACAATTTGACCATCACGACGATATGACAAAATTGTAGTGCCGTGGTACTGTTCCATAGTTAAGGCTCCCTATAATAATTATTAGATCATTATACTATGACTTGTGTAGCAGTACAGTTAATATTCGGTTATAGATGCATATAATGACTTAATTATTTCAGAGTACAAAATTATTTAATCTTTAAATATCATTGACATGATTTAGTATACCATGGATGATAGTTAAATTTAGTGGAGGGGTTCCCGAGTGGCCAAAGGGATCAGACTGTAAATCTGACGGCTCTGCCTTCGGAGGTTCGAATCCTCCTCCCTCCACCACATATTTTTGAATCGATGAGAGGTTAATGCGGGTGTAGTTCAATGGTAGAACTCCAGCCTTCCAAGCTGATCACGTGGGTTCGATTCCCATCACCCGCTCCATGAATTATTTTAATGAAGGCCCGTATAGCTTAGTTGGTAGAGCACATCCTTGGTAAGGATGAGGTCATCAGTTCGATTCTGATTATGGGCTCCATAATTGAGAATATATGGACAAGATTGCTACTTGTTTGTTTTTATTTTATTAGCAAATGAATTAACGGGAAATTTTAGTAATGTCTAAAGATAAATTTATAAGAAGAAAGCCTCACATTAACGTGGGTACAATTGGTCACGTTGATCATGGCAAGACGACTCTGACGTCAGCTATCACTAAGGTGATGGCTGAAACACAAGGTGGCGAGGCTAAGTCTTTTGCAGATATTGATAATGCACCAGAAGAAAAAAAACGCGGCATTACAATTGCAACATCACACGTAGAGTATGAAACAAAAAATCGTCATTATGCTCATGTGGATTGTCCTGGTCACGCTGATTATGTTAAAAATATGATTACGGGTGCTGCACAAATGGATGGGGCTATATTAGTTGTAAGCGCTGCGGACGGCCCTATGCCGCAAACACGTGAACACATATTGCTGTCGCGTCAAGTAGGAGTGCCTTATATAGTAGTTTTTTTGAATAAAGCAGACATGGTTGACGATGAAGAATTAATTGAGTTAGTTGAAATGGAAGTGCGTGAGTTGTTAGATAAGTATAACTTTCCTAGTGACGATACACCCATAGTAGTTGGGAGTGCGCTTAAGGCATTAGAAGGCGATACCAGTGATATTGGTGTGCCATCTATTTTGAAGCTTGGAGAAGCAATGGACAGTCATTTCTTACAGCCGGAACGTGAAGTTGAAGGTGCGTTTCTGATGCCTATTGAGGGTGTATTTTCAATATCTGGACGTGGTACAGTAGTAACTGGTCGCATTGAACGTGGAATTGTAAAAATAGGTGAAGATTTAGTGATTGTTGGCATTAAGGAAACACAAACAACTACATGCACTGGTGTAGAAATGTTCCGTAAGTTATTGGATGAGGGGCAGGCTGGTGATAATGTTGGGGTCTTATTACGTGGCACTAAGCGTGAGGATGTTGATCGAGGGCAGGTATTGGCGCATCCAAGAACAATCAAGCCACATACTAGTTTTGAGGCAGAAGTATATATTTTATCTAAAGATGAGGGTGGTCGTCATACACCATTTTTCAATGGCTATCGTCCACAGTTTTATTTTCGTACGACGGATATTACGGGAGCATGTGACCTTCCTTCAGGGATTGAAATGGTTATGCCTGGGGATAACATTAAGATGGGGGTTACTTTGATTGCTCCGATCGCCATGGAGAATGGGTTGCATTTCGCTATTCGTGAAGGAGGGCGTACCGTAGGTGCTGGGATTGTTAGTAAAATCACTGAGTAATATTCTTAGCAATGGAGTTAAGTGAGCACCAATGATATTTTGCTATATGATATAAGGTCTATGTTAGGCCAGTAGCTCAATTGGCAGAGCAACGGTCTCCAAAACCGTAGGTTGGGGGTTCGATTCCCTCCTGGCCTGCCATTTTAGTTAAAACTAAAGTTATTTGAGAAAATTAAAATAATGGCAGATAATATTAAGTTAATAGTAATGACTATTATTATGATAGTTGCAATCACCTTATTTTATACCTATAGAGAGCATTCAACATTACTAGGAGTTCTTGGTTTGCTAGCAGCAGGGGGCCTTTCTTTATTTATTGTTTCACATACGCATGTTGGGTCCATTATTTTGGACTATTTGAGTGCTACCCAAATTGAAGTGCGGAAGGTTGTATGGCCTACTAGACATGAAACTATGCAGACAACGTTGATAGTTATACTTATGGTCATATTAATGGCTTTATTATTATGGGGTATTGATTCAATATTAGCGTGGGCAGTTCGTATTTTAACTCGATGAGGAAGGTGTTGACTATGAGTAAACGTTGGTATGTGATCCAAGCTTATTCCGGCTTTGAAGCTCAGGTTAAACGTTCTCTAGAAGAGCGTATTAAGCTTTTGGACATGCAGGATAAATTCGATGAAATTTTAATTCCTACTGAAGAGGTAGTTGAAATGCGTGATGGCCAGCCACGTAAGAGTGAAAGGAAGTTTTTTCCTGGATATGTATTAGTCAATATGGAGATGCATAATAATACTTGGCATATGGTAAGTAATATTCCCCGTGTATTGCGATTTATTGGAGGTACCGGTGATCGTCCTGCTTCAATTAGCGATACTGAAGCAAATCATATTCTTCAACGGGTACGGGAGGGTGCGGATAGTCCACGTCCGAAGGTATTGTTTGAGCCAGGTGAAGTGGTTCGTGTTACCGATGGTCCTTTTAATGACTTTACGGGCGTTGTTGCAGAGGTTAATTACGAAAAAAGTAGGTTGTGTGTTGAGGTGCTTATCTTCGGGCGTTCAACACCAGTTGAACTTGAATTTGGTCAGGTAGCAAAAGCTTAGATTGATTTAGTTTATACTAAATTTATTTTCGTAGAGAGTCGGAAGGTGTTTAAATTTCGTTATGGAGTAATTTATGGCTAAGAAGATAGATGCTTACATCAAGCTGCAAGTGCCAGCTGGTAAAGCAAATCCAAGTCCTCCTGTTGGGCCTTCATTAGGACAACATGGTGTGAATATTATGGAATTTTGTAAAGAATTTAATGCAAAAACTCAAAATATGGAGCAAAATATTCCAATTCCTGTAATAATTACAGTGTTTAATGATAAAAGCTTTACATTCATCACTAAAACACCTCCAGCCGCAATTTTATTAAAACAAGCCGTTGGTATTTCAAGTGGCAGCAGTCATCCCAATATTGAAAAAGTGGGGGTAGTTAGCCGCTCACAGTTAGAAGGTATTGCAACAATTAAAATGGCTGATCTTAATGCTAATGATATGGATGCGGCGGTAAGAGTTATTTCTGGTACTGCACGTAGTATGGGCATAGATGTAGAGGGTGCAAAGTAAATGGCTGTTCATAGCAAAAGAATCCGTGCAATTTATAAAAAATTTGAAATGGGTAGGACATATTCTGTTGAAAGAGCCTTGACATTTGTTAAAGACAATGCGTCAGCAAAATTTGTTGAATCAATTGATGTAGCCATTAATTTAGGTGTTGACCCACGTAAATCTGATCAAGTGGTTCGTGGCTCTACCTTATTGCCGAATGGGATAGGCAAGACGGTACGTGTAGCTGTATTCGCTCAAGGTGTAAGTGCCGAAACTGCTCTCGCAGCTGGTGCTGATATCGTAGGTCTTGATGATCTTGCAGAATCAATTAAAGCAGGTAATGTAAATTTTGATGTTATTATCGCTTCTCCGGATACAATGCGAGTTGTAGGTACATTGGGTCAGGTTTTAGGCCCTCGAGGTTTAATGCCTAACCCTAAGGTGGGTACCATAACTAGTAACTTGGCTGAGGCGATCAAAAATGCCAAATCCGGTCAGGTACGATATCGTGCGGATAAGGCCGGCATTGTTCACTGTTCGATTGGTATCGCAAGCTTTAAAGTTAAGGCCTTACAACAAAATCTGGAGACTTTACTTGATGATTTAAATAAATTAAAACCGAATTCATCCAAAGGTATATATATCAAACTTATCAGCGTGTCTAGCACGATGGGTATCGGCGTCATGATTGATAGATCGTTCTTAGGGTGAGATGAAGAACATGAATTTATAAATTATTTGTAGACCTATTTTTTGGCAGGGAGTCCAAAACTTTGGACATGAACATTTAATTGAATTTTGGAAATTAACCTATGCAGACGGATTCAGCTGTATAATTTTTGATGTTGAACACCGTAATGGTGGAGGAGTAAACTCCTCCATGAGCACATGCTACCATTTTTGTAGTAAATCTAAGGAGTACTTTGGGTGGCTTTGAATATTGAAGAGAAAAAGGCCGTCGTTGCTGAGGTCACTGAAGTGGCAAAATCTGCATATTCGGCTGTTGCAGCTGAATATCATGGATTAACCGTTTTAGATATGACTGTGCTACGTGTTGCAGCTCGTAAGGATAACGTTTACCTACGTGTCATTCGTAACACATTGGCCAAACTTGCCGTTGAAGCAACCAATTTTGCTTGTATGCAGGAAGGAATGACAGGCCCTTTAGTTTTTGGTTTCTCAACTAAGGATCCAAGTGCTGTTGCGCGTGTTATGAGTTCTTTTGCTAAGGAAAATGACGCATTTAAAATTAAAATGGTGTCTCTTGGTTGCAAATTATTACCTGCAATTGATATTGAGAAGCTGGCTAAATTACCTACTAAAGACCAAGCAATTGCAACTCTCATAAGCACTATAAAGGCACCAATTGAAAAATTTATTTGTACTTTAGCCGTCCCAATTAGCAAGGTGGTTTATACGCTTGCGGCAGTTAGTGATGTAAAAGAAGAGGCTTAGTTTCTATTTGGACTAATGCTGTATTTATATTCTGTAAGCTTGAAATAGGAAAGAAACATGTCTGTATCTAAAGATGATATCTTGGAAACAATTTCTAATATGACAGTTGTCGAGGTCGTTGATTTGATCGAAGCAATGGAAAAGAAATTTGGCGTAACTGCTGCTCCGGTAGCTGTAGCGGCTACTGTTGGCAATGAGAGTAGCGCCGATGTTATAGAACAAACTGAGTTTGATGTCGTAATGCCTAGTTTCGGCGCTAATAAGGTTAAGGTAATTAAGGTAGTTCGTAACATCACTAGCCTTGGTTTGAAAGAGGCCAAATCGATGGTTGAGGGTGTTCCTGCAACTATTAAGGAAGCTATTGGAAAAGAGGAAGCTAAGGATGTTGTGAAGCAACTTGAAGAGGCTGGCGCTACTGCCGAACTCAGATAGGCTTATCCTTTACCGTGGTGGCCTGAGTACCTAGATATATGAAAATGGCTGGTGAGCTGAATCACTGGCCTTTTTCTGTTACTAGCCAATCAAAGATTTTTGGGTTACCAAATACTAATATTACAATTCCTAGTTTTTACTATGATGTAGAATCAGGATGACTTTGAGGTGTCATAAATGGCTTATACGTTTACCGAGAAGAAAAGAATTCGTAAAGATTTTGGAAAACGTCCAAGTGTCTTAGCTGTCCCTAATTTGCTTGCGACACAAGTAGACTCTTATCAGGACTTTTTGCAACAAGGAATTCCTGTGGGTGATCGTGTTGCAAAAGGCTTGCACGTGGCATTTGATTCAGTATTCCCCATCAAAAGCCATACTGGCATGGCCGAACTGCAATATGTTAGCTACCGCCTTGGCACTCCAGCATTTGAAGTTAAAGAATGTCAATTGCGTGGCATCACTTATGCTGCACCATTAAAAGTAAAAATGCGTCTTGTTATCTATGATAAGGAAGCTCCTGCAAAATTAAAATTAGTAAAGGATATCAAAGAGCAAGAGGTTTATATGGGAGAGATTCCATTGATGGCTGAAAAAGGCAACTTTGTTATCAATGGCACAGAACGTGTAATTGTGTCTCAACTACATCGATCTCCAGGTGTATTTTTCGATAGCGATAAGGGTAAGACACACTCGTCGGGTAAGATCTTGTTTAATGCACGTATTATTCCTTATCGTGGTTCATGGCTGGATTTTGAATTTGACCCGAAAGATTCTGTATTCGTGCGTATTGATCGCCGTCGTAAACTACCGGCAACGGTATTTTTACGTGCATTAGAGTATTCAAATGAAGAAATCTTAGATGCGTTTTTTGATTTTGATGTTTTCACTAAGAAAGGTAATGAATTTGAGTTGGCTCTCGAGCCTAAGCGTCTACGTGGTCAATCGTTACCATTCGATGTTGCGGCAGCGGATGGCACATTGATAGTAGAAGCTGATCGTCAGGTAACAGCTCGCCATATTAGACGGATGGAAAGAGCTAAAATGAGTACATTGACCGTTCCTTTGAGTTATTTAGTGGGTAGGGTTATTGCAAAAGATATTATCGATACGGATAGTGGTGAAGTCGTTATTTTTGCTAATAATGAAATTACAGAAGAAATGTTTGAACTCTTTGAAATTTCTTCGGTTGAGACTATTTATTCGAATGACTTAGATAAGGGTGGATATATTTCAGATACAATGAATTTGGATAACACAACTTCTACCTTAGAGGCTAAAATGGAAATTTATCGCATGATGCGTCCAGGTGAGCCGCCAACAGAAGATGCCGCTGCAAATTTATTTAAGAACCTATTTTTTGTAAGTGATCGTTATGATCTTTCAAGTGTAGGCCGGATGAAGTTTAATCGACGTCTAGGTCGTAAAGAATTGGAAGGGGAAGGTACCTTATCTAAAAAAGATATCCTTGATGTACTGAGTGAATTGATTTCAATTCGTGATGGTCACGGTATAGTTGATGATATAGATCATCTTGGGAATCGCCGTGTACGTAGCGTTGGCGAGATGGCGGAAAATCAATTTCGTATAGGTTTGGTTCGTGTGGAGCGTGCTGTTAGGGAACGTTTGAGTATTGCTGAGTCCGAAGGTTTAATGCCTCAACAGTTAATTAATGCTAAACCTGTAGCTGCCGCTATCAAAGAGTTTTTCGGTTCTAGTCAGTTATCACAGTTTATGGATCAAAATAACCCATTGTCTGAAGTGACCCATAAACGTCGTGTTTCGGCTTTGGGGCCTGGTGGATTGACGCGCGAACGTGCTGGCTTCGAGGTGCGTGACGTACATCCCACACATTATGGCCGAGTATGTCCAATTGAAACTCCAGAAGGACCTAATATTGGTTTGATAAATTCCTTGGCTGTTTATGCACGTACTAATGAATATGGTTTCATTGAGACTCCATATCGTAGGGTAGTTAACAGGAAAGCAACAACAGATATCTTATATCTATCTGCCATTGATGAAGGTGATTATAAGATTGCTCAGGCGACTATCAGTTTGAACGACAAAAATGAAATTCAAGATACTATGGTACCTTGTCGATACCGTAATGAATTCTCGTTAATGATCGCCGATCAAGTTCAATTAATGGATGTATCTCCACGCCAAGTGGTATCAGTAGCGGCGTCATTGATCCCATTTTTAGAGCATGATGATGCTAATCGTGCTTTAATGGGTTCTAATATGCAGCGCCAGGCTGTACCAACATTACGTGCTGAGAAGCCTTTTGTTGGCACAGGTATGGAACGTGTAGTTGCTCAAGACTCTGGTGTAATGGTTTCAGCCCGTAGGGGTGGTGTAGTTGATTCAGTGGATGCTAGTCGTATAGTAATTCGCATTAACGATAACGAAGCTGATGATGTGAGCTCTGGTGTTGATATATATAATCTAATCAAGTATGCTCGTTCAAATCAAAGTACTTGTATTAATCAGCGTCCAGTCGTTAAACCTGGTGATATGGTCGCTAAAAATGACGTATTAGCAGATGGCCCATCTACTGATAAAGGTGAATTGGCCTTGGGGCAAAATATTTTGGTTGCATTCATGCCTTGGAATGGTTATAACTTTGAAGATTCAATTTTGGTGTCTGAACGTGTAGTACAGGAGGATAGATTTACTACTATACATATTCAGGAGTTTAACTGTTTAGCTCGTGATACTAAGTTAGGTACGGAGGAGATTACTAGCGACATACCTAATGTTAGTGAAAGCGCATTATCTAAGTTAGATGAATCAGGTATCATCTACATCGGCGCAGAGGTTACCCCTGGAGATATTTTGGTTGGTAAAGTGACACCAAAGGGTGAAACTCAACTTACCCCCGAGGAGAAGTTGCTTCGTGCCATTTTTGGTGAGAAGGCAGCAGACATTAAGGATTCATCTTTACGTGTATCATCAGGTACGTTTGGAACGGTTATTGATGTTCAGGTATTCACACGTGATGGTGTTGAAAAGGATGAACGTACTTTATTAATTGAAAAAGCTGAATTAGAACGTATTAGGGCCGATTTAAAAGCTCAACATCGCATCATTGTTAATGATGTATTTGCTCGTTTGGAAAGAGTGTTGAATGGTAAAGCTGTTATAAAAGCACCTGGATTAGTTGTGGGTTCTAAAATTGTTGAGGCATATTTACGAAACTTGGATAATTCAAAATGGTTCGACATTAGGATGGAGTCTGAGGCTTTAAATGTGCAATTAGAGCAGGCGCATACTCAAATTATTCAGTATCGTCAAGAAATGGACGATGCCTTTAAGATCAGGAAGAAGAAATTGATTTCGGGACATGATCTTGCACCAGGTGTACAGCGTATGGTGAAAGTTTTTTTAGCGATAAGACGCCGCATTCAGCCTGGGGATAAAATGGCAGGTCGTCATGGCAACAAAGGTGTGATTTCGAATATTGTTCCTGTTGAAGATATGCCATATACTGAGGATGGTCGATCAGTAGATATTGTGCTGAATCCATTGGGCGTACCTTCTCGCATGAATATTGGGCAGGTTCTTGAAATACATTTAGGTTGGGCAGCTAAAGGTTTGGGCAATAAAATCGCTGAGATATTGGATGGACAATTTGATATAGCAGAATTGCGCAATTTTTTGGAAAAGGTTTATAATTCTAGTGGTAAGCAGGAAGATTTAAATGCTCTTTCAGATGAAGAGATTATTGAAATGGCTGGTAATTTAAGGCAAGGTGTTCCAATGGCTACACCAGTATTTGATGGTGCACATGAGAATGAAATTAAGGATATGCTTGAACTTGCGGGCTTACCTCGCAGTGGCCAAACCAAATTAATTGATGGTCGTACCGGTGACTTTTTTCACCGTCCAATTACTGTAGGTTATATGCATATGTTAAAGCTTAACCATTTGGTCGATGATAAGATGCATGCTCGTTCAACTGGGCCCTATAGTTTGGTTACACAACAGCCTTTGGGTGGTAAAGCGCAATTTGGTGGGCAGCGTTTTGGCGAAATGGAGGTATGGGCCTTAGAGGCATATGGCGCTGCCTATACGTTACAAGAAATGTTAACGGTAAAATCTGACGATGTGACTGGCCGTACACGTATCTACAAAAATATTGTAGATAATGATTATCGTATGGATGCGGGTATGCCTGAATCTTTCAAGGTATTAACACGTGAAATTAGATCTTTAGGCATCGATATTGATTTGGTAAATGACTAAGCAAAATTTAGGACAATACTTGTCAATAAATGGCATATTTAGCCGTTCCACGTTAGCGGAGATAAAAACATGAAAGATTTACTGAATTCGTTGAAACAACAATCTGAACCTGAGGAATTTGATGCTATTAGAATTAGTTTAGCATCACCAAAGATGGTGAGATCTTGGTCATTTGGCGAGGTAAAAAAACCGGAAACTATTAACTACCGAACGTTTAAGCCTGAGCGCGACGGTTTATTTTGTTGTAAATTATTTGGACCTGTTAAAGATTATGAATGTCTCTGCGGCAAATATAAGAGACTAAAGCATCGTGGCGTAATATGTGAAAAATGTGGAGTGGAAGTTACAGTTGCTAAAGTACGTCGTGAGCGTATGGGTCATATAGAACTGGCTAGCCCTGTTGCACATATTTGGTTTTTAAAATCCTTACCTTCTCGTATTTCATTATTCTTAGATATGACCCTACGTGATATTGAACGGGTGTTATATTTTGAGGCATTTATAGTTGTGGATCCTGGTATGACCCCCTTGGGGATAGGACATTTACTATCTGATGATACATTGCTTCAGGCGGTTGAGGATTATGGTGATGACTTCGATGCCCGTATGGGTGCTGAGGCTATTCAGCAGTTATTACGTAATATTGATGTTGTAAAGGAAATTGAGGTCATTCGTGAAAATATCGACTCTACTAATTCGGAAACCAAGATTAAAAAATTAACAAAACGCTTGAAATTAATGGAAGCTTTTAAGGAATCTGGCAATAAACCTGAGTGGATGGTTATGGAAGTATTGCCGGTATTATCTCCCGATTTGCGTCCTTTGGTACCGTTAGATGGGGGGCGTTTTGCGACCTCTGATTTAAATGATTTATATCGCCGTGTTATTAATCGTAATAACCGTTTAAAGCGGTTGTTGGATCTTAATGCGCCTGACATCATTATTCGTAATGAAAAGCGTATGTTGCAGGAATCAGTTGATGCATTACTGGATAATGGTCGTCGTGGTCGAGCTATAATAGGCACCAATCGTATGCCACTAAAATCATTGGCCGATATGATTAAGGGCAAGCAAGGTCGTTTTCGCCAAAACTTATTGGGTAAGCGTGTTGATTACTCTGGTAGATCAGTGATTGTAGTGGGTCCTTATCTTAAATTGCATGAATGTGGCTTGCCTAAGAAAATGGCTTTAGAGTTATTTAAGCCATTTGTTTATGGTAAATTAGAGAGCGCTGGTTTAGCATCAACTATTAAATCTGCTAAAAAAATAGTGGAACGTGAGGGACCTGAAGTTTGGGATATTCTTGAGGACGTGATTCATGAACATCCGGTTATGCTTAATCGTGCACCTACATTACATAGATTGGGTATTCAGGCTTTTGAACCATTACTAATTGAAGGCAAAGCAATTCAATTGCACCCTCTAGTTTGCGGTGCGTTCAATGCAGATTTTGATGGAGACCAAATGGCTGTTCATGTCCCATTATCAATTGAGGCGCAATTGGAGGCAAGATCCTTAATGATGGCCACCAATAATATTTTGTCACCAGCCAATGGTGATCCGGTTATTATTCCATCTCAAGATGTGGTTCTGGGTCTGTATTACATGACGCGTGAGCTGGTCAATGTTAAGGGTGAGGGCAGCAAATTTGCTGATTTATCTGAATTGAAGCGTTCCTTTGATAATGATGAGGTATCTTTACATGCTAAAATTACTGTTCGTTTAAATGAGACTGATAATAGCCTGCCAGCATCAGAGCAAAATAAAATTATTAGAGTAAATACGACCGTCGGTCGTGCGATCGTATCGGGTATATTACCAAAGGGGTTATCATTTTCTGTTGTAGATCGTGAATTAAATAAAAAGGCTATTGCGGAGTTAGTTAATATTTCTTACCGTCGAATGGGATTGAAAGATACTGTTATTTTTGCCGACCAATTGATGTATCTAGGCTTTACCTATGCGACCATGTCCGGAGTATCTGTGGGTATCAACGATATGGTTATCCCTGCTGAAAAATCTAAAATATTGTCTATAGCTGAGGCCGAGGTTGAGGAGATTGCTACACAATATGCATCTGGCTTGGTTACCGATGGGGAGCGTTATAATAAGATCATCGATATTTGGTCTCGCACTAATGACCAAGTGGCTAAGGCGATGATGGACGGCCTCGGTACTGATACTGTTATTGATGCAGAGGGTAATGAGGTTAAGCAAGTATCAATGAACTCTATTTACATGATGGCCGATTCAGGTGCTAGGGGATCTGCTGCTCAAATACGCCAATTAGCTGGTATGCGTGGCTTAATGGCTAAGCCAGATGGCTCTATTATCGAAACACCAATTACCGCTAATTTTCGTGAGGGGCTTGATGTACTCCAGTACTTCATCTCTACTCATGGGGCTCGTAAAGGTCTTGCTGATACTGCTCTTAAAACTGCGAATTCAGGTTATTTAACCCGACGTTTAGTAGATGTGGCTCAAGATTTAGTTGTTATTGAAGAAAATTGCCATACCGTGAGGGGCATTATCATGTCACCGATCATTGAAGGTGGAGATGTAGTTGAACCTCTAGGTGAACGAGTATTGGGCAGAGTTGTAGCCGTTGATGTAATGAAGATTGATGGCAGTAAGGCCATTGTTACTGCTGGTACAATGGTAGATGAGGGCATGGTAATTCGATTGGAGGAGGAGGGTATTGATGAAATATTAGTACGATCGACAGTTACCTGTGAATCCCGCTATGGTGTCTGTTCTGCATGCTATGGTCGTGATTTAGGTCGTGGTCATATTATTAATTCAGGTGAGGCAGTGGGTGTTGTTGCGGCTCAATCTATTGGTGAACCTGGTACGCAGTTAACAATGCGTACTTTTCATATCGGTGGTGCTGCGTCTCGTACGGCTGCAGATAATGCGGTAAGTTTGAAATACAAAGGTACAATTCGTTTTCATAACATGAAATCAGTACGTCATGAGAGCGGTAAGTTTATTGCTGTATCTCGTTCGGGTGAATTGCATTTAATTGATGAAAATGGTCGTGAACGTGAGCGTTATAAGGTGCCTTATGGTTCCGAAATTAGTGTTGGCGATAATGATTCAGTTGATGCAGGTCAGGTGATTGCCACTTGGGAGCCACATACTCATCCAGTTGTCACAGAAGTTGCAGGTCATGTTCAATTGAAAGATCTGGTTGAAGGTATAACTGTTGATAAGCAAGTAGATGAAGTTACTGGACTTACAAGCATGATAGTGCGTGATCCTAACCAGCGTAATGCTGTATACAAAGATGTGAGACCGATGGTTAAATTAGTTGATGATAACGGCAAAGACTTATTTATTATTGGTACAGATATTCCAGCACAGTATTTCTTACCAGGCGGTGCGATAGTTAGTGTAACTGATGGCTTGAAAATAGGTATAGGCGAAGTGTTAGCGCGTATTCCGCAGGAAAGTAGCAAAACTCGTGACATTACTGGAGGTCTGCCTCGAGTGGCCGATCTATTTGAGGCTCGTAAGCCTAAGGATCCGGCGCTAATGGCAGAAATCAGTGGAACTATTAGTTTTGGTAAGGAAACTAAGGGTAAGCAACGTTTGTTTATTACACCTAAGGAAGGCGATGTTCACGAAGCACTTATTCCTAAATGGCGTCATGTCTCAGTGTTTGAAGGTGAGCATATTGAAAAAGGTGAAATGATTGTCGATGGTCCGGAGGATCCTCATGATATCTTACGTCTGAAAGGTATATTAGCCCTAGCAAATTACATGGTTAGTGAGGTGCAGGAGGTTTATCGTTTGCAGGGGGTGAAAATTAATGATAAGCATATCGAAGTCATTGTTCGTCAAATGTTACGTAGAGTAGAGATTCAATCTGTGGGAGATTCGGAATTTTTGAGAGGCGAGCAGGTTGAATATGATAAACTCTTGGACAAGAATGATGTTGTTCGTGCTGAAGATAAATTAGAAGCGACTTTTATTCCTATGTTGCTGGGTATTACCAAAGCATCTTTAGCGACGGAGTCATTTATTTCAGCCGCATCATTTCAAGAAACCACACGAGTATTAACTGACGCTGCAGTGACCGGTAAGCGTGATAGTCTACGCGGATTGAAAGAAAATGTTATTGTAGGACGACTCATACCTGCTGGTACGGGTCTAGCATATCATAAAGAGCGCTATCGTAAACGTCATAAGGGTAACTTGGATGCGAAAAATAAAAAATTTCTTTCAGAGACTGATTAGTGGCGTATATTGATGATGAATTTCAGGAAGATTCATAAATGTATAGAAAAATATTGACTAAATACCTATTTGAGTTATAGACTCGCCTTTCTTTTCTAGGTTAAGTACTGGGTATTAATGTAGGAACGGCAGTTTTATCGGCTATTATCATAATATTAGGGTTGTATTAATGACAACAATAAATCAGTTAGTTCGTAAATCTAGAGTAAAACAAAAGAAAAAGAATAATGTACCGGCGCTGCAAGCATGTCCGCAACGACGCGGAGTTTGTACGCGTGTGTATACAACTACACCTAAAAAGCCGAACTCAGCTATGCGCAAAGTTGCTCGTGTTCGCTTAACTAATGGTTTTGAAGTAACATCGTATATTAGTGGTGAAGGCCATAATCTTCAAGAGCACTCTGTTGTGCTCATTCGTGGTGGTCGTGTGAAGGATTTACCGGGTGTTCGTTACCATACTGTTCGCGGTGCATTCGATACATCTGGTGTTTCTGAACGTCGTCAAGGTCGTTCTAAGTATGGCGCAAAGCGTCCAAAAAACTAAAACTGACCATCTTAAAAATAATAATAATGCAGGTGAATACATGCCAAGACGAAAGATTATTACTAAACGTAAAATTTTACCAGATCCAAAATTTTCAAATGTTAAATTGGCAAAATTTATAAATATAATCATGAAAGACGGTAAGAAATCTGTTGCTGAAAGCATAACTTATGGGGCGCTGGCTGCTGCAGGGAAGGCTAGAAGTACCAATGGCCTGGATATTTTTCAGAAAGCAATCGAGAATATTAGTCCGATAGTCGAGGTTAAGTCTCGTCGTGTGGGAGGTGCAACATACCAGATTCCAGTTGAGGTTCGTGCAGAGCGTCGTGTAGCTTTGGGGATGCGTTGGCTAGTTGAATTTGCACGTAAACGTAGCGAAAAATCTATGGGTATGCGCCTTGCTGGAGAAATAGTTGATGCGTCTGATGGCAAAGGTTCTGCGGTCAAGAAAAAGGAGGATACACACCGAATGGCAGAGGCGAACAAGGCATTTTCTCATTTTCGTTTTTAAATGTCTAGCTTTAGGTATGTAGAGATTCTAATTATGACCATATGCTGGAAGTATACTTATACAAGTACCACTTATCCTTATAAAAACATTTTAAATTAAAGAGTACTGATGGTGGCGCGAAGTACACCTATTAATAGATATCGTAATATTGGCATGATGGCTCATATTGATGCGGGTAAAACCACGACAACTGAGCGAGTGTTGTTTTATAGCGGTATATCCCACAAGATTGGTGAAGTCCATGATGGTGCTGCAACTATGGATTGGATGGAGCAAGAGCAGGAACGTGGTATAACAATCACCTCTGCTGCTATAACATGTTTTTGGTCTGGTATGTCCAAGCAGTTCGACCAACATCGCATCAATATTATTGATACACCAGGTCATGTGGATTTTACAATTGAAGTTGAGCGTTCTTTAAGAGTTTTAGATGGAGCAGTTGCTATATTTTGTGCTGTGGGAGGGGTAGAGCCTCAATCTGAGACAGTTTGGCGTCAGGCTAATAAATACCATGTCCCCCGCATTGCATTCATCAACAAGATGGATCGGCAAGGGGCATGTTTTTCTAATGTCATCAAACAGATGAAAGAGCGTCTGGGTGGGATGCCCATCGTCATGCAATTACCGATAGGTTCTGAAGATGAATTTGAAGGTGTTGTGGATCTTGTAAGAATGAAGGCAATTTATTGGAATGAGCTTGATAAAGGGAAAAGTTATGAATATAGGGTTATCTCCCCTGAGATGTTAGCTGAATGCAAACAATATCGAGAATTGATAATTGAGGCCGCGTCAGAAGCAAGCGAGGATTTAATGAATAAATATTTGGGAGGTGGTAATCTTTCTGAGGAAGAGATTAAATATGGTATTCGTATTCGAACTTTGTCCAACCATATTGTCCCAGTATTTTGCGGTTCGGCCTTTAAAAATAAGGGTGTACAATCTATGTTAGACGGGGTGATTGAGTACATGCCTTCTCCTGCGGATGTACCTGCTATGACAGGTGTCTTTGATAATATTGAAAGTTCACCCACACGTGTAGCTGATGATGGACAACCATTTTCTTCATTAGCATTTAAGGTTGCTATCGATCCATTTGTCGGTACTCTAACCTTTTTTAGAGTATATTCAGGTGTTCTGAGATCTGGTGATACTATTTATAATTCAGTTAGCTGCAAGAGGGAGCGCATTGGTCGAATAGTACAAATGCATAGTAATAGTCGAGAGGAAATTACCGAGGTGAGATCTGGTGATATCGCTGCTATTATTGGTTTAAAGTATACCACTACAGGGGATACCCTTTGTGATCCTCATCACCTAATTATCTTAGAAAAGATAGATTTTCCAGATCCTGTCATCTCTGTGGCCATAGAGCCTAAAACACAGGCTGAACAAAAAAAAATGAGTGTCGCTCTCAGCAAGATCACTAAGGAGGATCCATCTTTTAAAGTATCCATTAATAAAGAATCGGCTCAAACTATTATTGCTGGTATGGGGGAATTGCATTTAGATATTATTATTGATCGTCTAAATCGTGAATTCGCTGTTGATGCAAATATAGGAGTACCTCAGGTAGCTTATCGAGAGACTATTCGTAAAACGGTTGAAGCAGAAGGAAAGTTTGTCCGCCAAACCGGAGGCAAAGGTCATTATGGGCATGTATGGCTAAGAATAGAGCCTCAGCTGCCCGGTGCCGGATATGTATTCGAAAATGGCATTATCGGAGGTTCGGTGCTGGAAGAATATATTTCATCCGTCGATAGAGGTATACAAGATCAAATGAAAAGTGGTGTAATAGGAGGCTATCCTGTTGAAGATGTTAAGGTTACATTATTTGATGGTTCTTATCATGATATAGATTCAGATGAAATGGCGTTTAGGGTTGCCGGTTCATTAGGCTTTAGGAAAGGTACATTAGATGCAGACCCTGTGTTGCTGGAGCCAGTTATGAAAATTGAAGTAGTGACTCCAGAAGATTACATGGGTGATGTAATGGGCGATTTAAATCGTCGTCGTGGTTTAATTGTAGGAATGGAAGATACAGCGGGTGGTAAGGTCATTACAGCTGATGTTCCATTGGCAGAGATGTTTGGTTATTCTACTGATTTGCGTAGCACAACTCGAGGTCGAGCAACCTACTCAATGGAGTTTGTAAGATATGCTGAAACTCCAAATAATTTGACTAATTCTGTAGTTATCAGAAATAAGTTTTAAATATAGATGATGGTTTATTGAGGTAAGCGTAAGATGTCTAAAGAGAAATTTAAGAGAACTAAACCCCACATTAATGTGGGTACTATTGGGCACGTTGATCATGGTAAAACTACTTTGACAGCAGCTATCACCAGAGTAATGGCTGAATCTCAAGGTGGTGAAGCTAAGTCTTTTTCAGATATTGATAATGCTCCTGAGGAAAGAGAGCGCGGCATTACTATTTCGACATCACACGTAGAATATGAAACAGAGAATCGTCACTATGCTCACGTGGATTGTCCTGGACATGCTGATTATATCAAAAATATGATTACGGGTGCTGCACAAATGGATGGTGCCATTTTGGTCGTCAATGCTGCTGATGGTCCTATGCCACAAACACGTGAACATATATTATTATCGCGCCAAGTGGGTGTGCCTTATATAATAGTTTTTTTAAATAAAGTAGACATGGTCGATGATGAAGAGCTCATTGAGCTAGTCGAAATGGAAGTGCGTGAGCTATTGGACAAGTATGACTTCCCTGGTGACGATACACCTATCGTGGTTGGCAGTGCACTAAAAGCATTAGAGGGTGATACTAGTGATATTGGTGTACCATCAATCCTGAGGCTTGGAGAAGCAATGGATAGTTATTTTCCAGAACCAAAACGTGCGATAGATGGTGGATTTTTAATGCCCATCGAGGATGTGTTCTCAATTTCAGGTCGTGGTACAGTAGTAACTGGTCGAATTGAACGTGGGATTGTAAAAATAGGTGAGGAGTTAGTAATTGTCGGTATAAGAAACACACAAACAGCTACTTGTACGGGTGTGGAGATGTTCCGAAAGTTGTTAGACGAAGGCCAATCTGGAGATAACGTGGGTGTTTTATTGCGTGGCATTAAGCGTGAGGATGTAGGTCGTGGTCAGGTATTGGCGCATCCGGGTACAATCAGCCAGCATACACAATTTGAAGCTGAGGTGTATATCTTATCTAAAGATGAGGGGGGGCGTCATACACCATTTTTCAATGGATATCGTCCTCAATTTTATTTTCGTACAACAGACGTTACGGGAGCATGTAAACTTCCATTAGATGTTGAAATGGTTATGCCTGGGGATAACATTAGGATGAACGTAACTTTAATCGCACCAATTGCGATGGAAAATGGTTTACATTTTGCTATTCGCGAAGGGGGTCGCACAGTAGGTGCGGGTGTTGTTAGTAAAATTACTGGATAATAATCATGGCTGCAAACCAAACAATTAGAATTAGGCTTAAATCATTTGATCATCGTTTATTGGATCAATCAGCGAAGGAAATCGTAGAAACAGCGAAGCGTACCGGTGCACGTGTTAATGGGCCAATTCCATTGCCTACGAAAAAAGAGCGCTTCACGGTTCTTATCTCACCGCACGTTAATAAAGATGCTCGTGACCAATATGAAATTCGTACGCACAAGCGTCTCATGGATATTATTGAGCCTACAGATAAAACGGTGGATGCATTAATGAAGTTAGATCTTGCTGCTGGCGTAGATGTTCAGATCAAATTAAATTAAGGGGGAGTTAGATCAATGACTATTGGACTTATTGGTCTTAAGATGGGTATGACACGCATTTTCACTGAGGATGGGGTGTCAACTGCAGTAACTGTCATAGAGGTTAAATCAAATTACATTAGTCAGCTTAAAATAGCTGAGATAGATGGATACGACGCTATTCAAGTGACTGTTGGCAAGCGTAAATTATCCAAAGTGTCTCGGTCACAAGTAGGTCATTTTGCAAAAGCCAATTTGCCAGTTGGCCGTAATGTTTGTGAATTTACAGTTGATTCGGTAGTTGAGTATAAGGTGGGTTTAGAGATAAACATTGATGTATTTGAGGTGGGGCAAGCAATTGATGTTTCAGCTATTAGTAAAGGCAAGGGATTTGCGGGTGTTATGAAACGTTACGGTTTTCGCGGCGGTGATGCGACACATGGAAACTCCATTTCTCATAGAGCACTTGGTTCAATTGGTCAGTGTCAGACACCTGGCCGTGTATTTAAAAATAAGAAGATGGCTGGTCATATGGGTAATGTAAAATGTACATTACAAAATTTGTTAGTTGTGCGTGTGGATATGAAGAGGCATTTACTATTCATAAAAGGTTCGGTTCCTGGAGCAAAAGGCTATGAAGTCGCTATTAGACCTGCTGTTAAATCCGAGTGGGATTCTTAGGAGAGAAAAGACATGGATCTTAAATTACAATCGTTCAATAGGGATATCTTAAAAAATATTAGTATCTCTGATACTTTATTAGACTGTAGATATAATGAGTCATTAGTTCATCAGGTTGTTACAGCATATCTTGCCACTGCACGTAGCGGTACACATGCACAAAAAACACGTTCTGAAGTTAGAGGTGGTGGTCGCAAACCTTTTTCTCAGAAAGGAAGCGGTCGCGCTCGCGCAGGAACAATAAGAAGCCCATTGTGGCGTTCTGGTGGTCAGACATTTGCCTCAAAAAATAGAAATTATAGTCAGAAGGTTAATCGTAAGATGTATCGTCATGCTATTTGTTCAATTTTGTCCGAGATTAGACGTAAGGAGAGACTGATCATTGTTGATAGGTTTGTTTTAGATACCTCCAAGACTAAGGATCTGTTGAGTAAAATTAAGTTCTTGGGTTTGTCAAATGTGCTTATTATTACGGAGAATTTTATGGACAATATCGATTTAGCATCACGTAATTTATATGATATCTATGCCATCGATTCTGCTAATGTGAATCCGGTCGTGCTTTTACGTTTCGACAAAATAGTGATGAGTGAAGATTCCATTCGTAAGTTGGAGGAAGTATTAGTATGAATTTAGAACGTTTGACAAGAATTGTTATAGGGCCAATTGTTGCTGAGAAATCTTCATTGGTCGCCAAAAATAATAATCAAGTCGTACTTAAAGTATTACCTGGTGCTAATAAACTGGAAATTAGGCACGCTGTTGAAACACTATTCGATGTTAAAGTTTTGGCAGTGACTACTGTAAATGTTAAAGGGAAGAGTAAACGTATAGGTCGTATTCTAGGTAAATGTAGTAATTGGAAAAAATCTTATGTTACATTAGCTAATGGTTATGATATTAACTTCCTTAGTAAATTAAGTTAGGGTTATAGTATGAGGGGAAAGAAATGGTCTTAAGAAGGGCTAAACCTACATCATCGGGACGTAGGTTTGTCGTGTCGGTACATACAGCAGACCTGCATAGAGGTACGCCTTATGCACCGTTGGTTGAAGGAAAATCGAATTCAGGTGGTCGTAATAATTATGGACGTATTACTGTAAGACATCGTGGTGGAGGTCATAAAAAGCGTTATCGTGTAATCGATTTTAAACGTAATAAAGATGGTGTGCCTGCATTTGTTAAGCATATTGAATATGATCCTAATCGAACAGCACATATCGCATTATTGAATTATGCTGATGGTGAGAAATCATATATTATTGCCTCAAAAGGAGTGGTTGTTGGTGATTGTTTGGAATCCGGGGATAATGCTGCAATACGAGCAGGTAATTGTTTGAAGCTTTCTTCCATTCCAGTAGGGAGTACGGTTCATTGTGTTGAAATGAAGCCAGGTAAGGGCGCTCAAATTGTTCGTAGTGCTGGTGGCAGTGCACAATATATAGCTCGCGAAGGAGGGCATGCAACCCTTCGCTTACGTTCTGGTGAAATGCGTAAGATACCATTGGTTTGTAAAGCTACAATTGGTGAAGTCAGTAATGGTGAATATATACTTCGTTCATTAGGTAAGGCAGGCGCCGCAAGATGGCGTGGTGTTCGTCCAACAGTTCGTGGAGTTGTGATGAATCCCGTTGATCATCCGCATGGTGGCGGCGAAGGTCGTACTTCGGGAGGTCGTCATCCTGTGACACCGTGGGGTATGCCTACTAAAGGTTATAAAACTCGAAAAAATAAACGTACAGATAATATGATTGTACGTCGTCATAACCGAAAATAATATTTAGGAATACAATACATATGCCACGCTCAATTAAAAAAGGTCCATTTATTGACAATCACCTTGCAAGAAAGGTCTTGGAAGCGATAGATAACGATAATAAGCGTCCGATCAGAACGTGGTCACGACGTTCAATAATTTCGCCTAATATGATAGGTTTAACCATTGCCGTTCACAATGGGAGAAAGCATATGCCTGTATTTATTACTGAGGACATGGTTGGTCATAAGCTGGGTGAATTTTCACCGACACGTACCTTTAAAGGCCATGCCTCCGATAAAAGAATTAGGTGATAAGATATAAAATATGTCTACCAAAGCAAAATATAATTATGCACAATCCTCTGCACAAAAAGTTCGTTTAGTCGCAGATCAGATTAGGGGTTTGCCTGTGGAGAAGGCAATTGATTTGCTTGTATATAGCCCTAAAAAAGCAGCATCACTTATAAAAAATGTGCTTGACTCTGCTATTGCTAACGCTGAGAATAATGATGGTTACGATATTGATAAACTATTCATTGCAGCAGTAATGGTTGATGAGGGTCCAACCCAGAAACGTATGTCACCACGAGCTAAAGGTCGTGGTAATCGTATCCTTAAACGCTCAAGCCACATTACTGTGGTTGTAGACGAAAAGTAAGAGAGAATATTTATGGGACAAAAGGTTCACCCAATCGGCTTTAGACTTGGTATAATTAAAAATTGGAATTCGATCTGGTATGCTAATTCTGCAGATTTTCCAGATATGTTAAATAGCGACTTGAAGGTACGCTCTTATCTTAGAAATAAGTTAGCGCATGCATCGGTTAGTAAGATTCAGATTAATAGACCGGCTAAGACTGCTAAAATTACGATTCATACAGCTCGGCCAGGGATTGTGATCGGAAAGAAAGGTGAGGATATCGATAAGTTGAGAAAAGAAGCCTCATCCATAATGGGTATTCCTGTTAGTGTTAGTGTCGAGGAGATCCGCAAGCCTGAGCTTGATGCGTTATTGGTTGCTGAAAGTGTAGCGCAACAACTTGAGCGCCGAATTATGTTTCGTAGAGCAATGAAACGTGCGATCACCAATGCTATGCGCTTGGGAGCAGGTGGCATTCGTATAAATGTTTCTGGGCGTTTGAATGGTGCAGAAATTGCTCGTACCGAGTGGTATCGTGAGGGGCGTGTGCCATTACATACTTTACGTGCAGATATTGATTACGGTGTCGCAGAGGCAAAGACAACGTATGGAATTATTGGGATTAAAGTTTGGATTTTTAAAGGCGAGGTTTTTGAGGCCAACTCTGAAGCTGAAGCTAAAGCAGAGAGGAATAAAATTATAACTAATGCTACAGCCAAAAAGAACTAAATTTAGAAAGCAGATGAAGATGTGTACTCGCGGCTTAGCACATCGAGGTTCAAAGGTAAGCTTCGGTGAATTTGGTCTTAGGTCTTTAGATCTTGGTCGTATCACTGCTCGTCAGATTGAGGCTGCACGTCGAGCTATGACACGCTATGTTAAGCGTGGCGGTAAGATTTGGATTCGTGTGTTTCCTGACAAGCCAATCACCAGCAAGCCTCTTGAGGTGCGTCAGGGTAAAGGTAAGGGTAATGTTGAATATTGGGTTGCTAATGTTCAGCCTGGTCGAATGCTTTATGAAATGGAAGGCGTTAGCGCAGAAATTGCACAAGAAGCATTTCGGCTTGCGGCATCTAAGCTTCCAGTTAAAACAGCGTTTGTAACACGAGCAATACTATAATGAGAGCCTTCAAAATTAGAGAAAAAAGTATTGAGGAAATAAGGCAGGAGCTTGAAGCTCTTTGTAAAGAGCTTTTTAAACTGCGTATGCAAAATGCGACTAGCCAGTTGTCACGTTCAAGCGAATTAAAGCGCGTGCGCCGTGATATTGCTCGTATGAAAACGGTACTTAATGAGAAAAAGTAGGATATAAATATGAGCCAACAGAAAAGAAGTATACGTTTAGTAACGGGTCGAGTTATAAGCGATAGAATGGATAAATCCATTACAGTGTTAGTTGAACGTAAAGTCTCTCACCCTCTTTATAAAAAATTTGTAAAGCGTTCTACTAGGTTGCATGTACATGATGGAAATAATGATTGCAACATTGGCGATATAGTAAATGTTACTTCTAGTCGTCCTTGGTCTAAAACTAAAAGTTGGAATTTAGTTGATGTAGTTAGTCGTGTCAAGTAGTATCGCTTATTATTTAAGTTGGAGTTTATACTATGATTCAGATGCAAAGCAGTTTGGATGCAGCGGATAACAGCGGAGCTAGACGTATGGAATGCATAAAAGTGTTAGGTGGTTCGCGCCGTCGTTATGCAGGCATTGGGGATGTCATTAAAGTTACTATCAAGGAGGCAGTGCCACGTGGCAAGGTAAAAAAAGGTGATGTGCATAATGCCGTGATTGTACGTACTCGTAAAGGCGTACGTCGTTCTGATGGATCTTTGATCCGTTTTGACAGTAATGCAGCTGTTTTATTGAATGCTGCACTCCAGCCGATTGGCACACGTATTTTTGGACCTGTAACGAGGGAACTTCGTGGTGAAAAATTTATGAGAATTATTTCTTTGGCACCTGAGGTGTTATAAGTGGGAATTTTATAATGGAAAAATTAGTTAAAGGTGATCAGATTATCGTTATACTAGGTAGAGATCGAGGCAAACAAGGTGAGGTTGTTCGCCGCGAAAGCAATGGTAGGTATCTCATTAAAGACATTAACCTTGTAAAAAGACATACCAAACCTAATCCTACTCTAAGTATTGCTGGTGGTATTATTGAAAAAGAAATGTCTATTCATGGTTCAAACGTAGCCTTGTTGAACTCAGCTACTGGTAAGGGTGATAAGGTTGGTTTCAAAATTTTAGATAAGGGTCGGAAAATTCGTGTTTTTAAATCAACTGGCGAAGTTGTCGGTTCATCATGAGTATACGATAGGTAAGCACATTGAGCAGATTAAGAGATTTTTATCGTGAACGAGTAGTCAAGGATTTAATGGATAAATTCGGCTATACATCAGTTATGGAAGTGCCTAAAATTACTAAGATTACACTTAATATGGGTGTGGGTAAGTCATTAACAGATAAGAAAATTTTGGACAGTGCAGTTTCTGATATGGAGAATATTAGCGGTCAAAAACCTGTGATAACTAAAGCTAGGAAGTCCATTGCAGGCTTTAAGTTGCGCGAGGGATGGCCGGTAGGTTGTAAAGTCACATTGCGTTCGGAACGGATGTATGATTTTTTGGATCGTTTAGTAACGATTTCGATACCTCGAATTCGTGATTTTCGTGGTTTGAATCCCAAATCATTCGATTCCCAAGGGAATTATAGTATGGGCATTAAAGAACAAATTATCTTTCCTGAAATTGAATACGATAGAATTAATGTGGTGCGTGGTATGGATATTAGCTTTTCGATAACTACGAAAAATATAGATGAGTCTCGAGCATTGCTATCGGCATTGAGATTTCCCTTTAGAAAGTAAATTATTGGTTGGAAAATTAAGTTATGGCTAAATGTTGTATGGTTAATCGCGAAATTAAAAGAGCAAAATTGGTAAGTAAATACTCAGCCATACGTGCAAAATTAAGAAAAAAAATGCTAGATATTTCAACAAGTCTTGATGAGCGTCAAAAAGCTGCCATAAGATTTCATTCTTTACCACGCAATTCAAGCCCTGTTCGCATGAAAAATCGTTGTAAGATAACCGGGCGTCCACATGGATATTATCGTAAATTTGGTTTGTCAAAAAATAAATTGCGTGAGCATGCCATGAAAGGTGATATCCCCGGTTTAGTTATGGCTAGTTGGTAAATAATTAACTTAGATATTGGAGCTAATTAAAAATGAGCCTTACAGATCCAATTGCAGATATGTTAACTCGTATTCGTAATGCACAGCAAGCAAATAAAAGTGATGTGAATATGCCATCATCTAAGCTAAAAATTAGCATTGCTAAGGTTTTAAAGAATGAAGGTTATATTAATGCTTATATAGTGAGTGGTATTGAGAGCAAAAGGTTACTGTTAATCTCATTACGATATTATGAAGGTAAGCCAGTTATTTCACAGATAGACAGGGTAAGCCGTCCAAGTCTACGTGTCTATAGATCGGTAGGTAATATATCAAGAGTCATTGGTGGCTTAGGTATAGCAATTATTTCTACATCAAGAGGTGTAATTGCCGATCATCAGGCACGCTATTTAGGTCAAGGTGGTGAAGTACTATGTTCGGTAAGTTAAGCTAGTACTACTATTTGGAGACATATGAATGTCACGTATTGCAAATGCATCAATAGAAATTCCGTTAGACGTGGAAGTGTCCGTGGATGGCGCCAGGATATCAATTAGGGGGCGTTATGGATCGTTAATTCTCAGTGTGCATCCAGATGTGGATATTTTACAAGAAAATACCTCTCTAAAAGCATCGGCGCGTAATAATGCTAAGCAATCATTTGCTTTGGCAGGTACTACTCGTGCTTTATTAAATAATATGGTGATTGGCGTGTCTCAAGGCTTTGAAAAAAAATTAAGTTTATTTGGCGTTGGTTATCGTGCTAAAGCACAAGGTAATAATTTAGATCTCACTTTAGGATTTTCACATCCGGTTCAATATAAATTACCAGAGGGTATCAAAGCTATAACTCCAAGCCAGACTGAGATAGTTGTATCTGGTGCAGATAAACAATTGGTGGGTCAAGTTGCTGCTGATATTCGTATGTATCGTCCTCCCGAGCCATATAAAGGCAAAGGAATACGTTACATTGATGAACACGTCGCTCGTAAAGAAGCTAAGAAGAAATAATTAGGCTTAGACATATGGATAAGAGAAATTCGCGTTTACGTAGGGCAGCTAAATGCCGTGCAAATATAAAAAGGCTTCAGGCATATAGATTAACTGTACATAGAACGCCGCGTCATATTTATGCGCAGGTATTGTCCTGTGACAATACTAGAGTAATCGCATCTGCATCAACCTTAGATGTGGAAATCAAGAACAAGTTAACATTTACCGGTAATATATTCGCGGCTGAGATCGTTGGTCAAGCGGTTGCTCAACGCGCGGTTATAAAAGGCATCACAAAAGTGTCATTTGATCGTTCTGGTTTTAGCTATCATGGTCGCATTAAAGCACTGGCTGATGCTGCCCGTGAAGGCGGCTTACAATTGTAATTTTAAAGGTGTATTAATATGGCTAAAAATGATCTACGTTCAACTCCGTCCGATGGTTTAATTGAAAAATTAGTTAACATTCGTCGTGTAGCCAAGGTCGTTAAAGGTGGTCGTGTATTTGGATTTTCCGCATTAACCGTCGTTGGCAATGGCAATGGGCGCGTAGGTTTTGGGCAAGGTAAGGCCCGTGAGGTACCTATAGCAATCCAGAAAGCAATGGACGAAGCAAGAAGGTATATGTGGACTGTTACTTTACATGAGCATACGTTGCAGTATCCACTCACATCGACTCACGGTGCTGCAAAAGTATACATGCAACCAGCGTCTGAAGGTACGGGTATCATTGCTGGTGGTGCAATGCGCGCCGTATTTGATGTAGTTGGTATTCATGATGTGCTAGCTAAAACTATTGGCTCGACTAATCCTTTAAATGTGGTACGTGCGACTATTAAGGGCTTGAGAAATATGAACAATCCGAAATCAATTGCTGCCAAACGTGGTAAGACAGTTGCTGAGATCCAAGGGTAAGTATAAATGTTATTACAAAAATTAAAAATCACTTTGGTAAGGAGTACTATTGGTTGCTTATCTAATCATAAAGCATGTGTTGCTGGCTTAGGTTTAAGGAAAACTGGTAGTAGTGCTGTGGTTATTGACACACCTCAAAACAGAGGCATGATTAACCATGCCTCCTATTTATTGAAGGTTGAAGAGGTATAAATGAACTTAAATAATATTGCTCCAGCACCAGGTGCAAATAAATCTGCAAAACGCGTGGGTCGTGGCATTGGTTCAGGGTCGGGGAAAACATCTGGTCGTGGTCATAAGGGGCAAAAATCACGTGCAGGTGGGTTGCATAAGCGTGGTTTTGAGGGTGGTCAGATGCCTTTGCAACGTCGCCTACCAAAAGTTGGCTTTGTTTCACGCAATAGTTTATGTTCTACTGAAGTGCGACTGGATGTATTGGTATCAATTAATTCAACTGTGATTGATCTTGTAACGCTTAAAGCAGCTGGTATTGTATCTAAGAATATTTTGAAGGTTAAAATAATTAATTCTGGAAATTTGATAGTTGCACTTACTATCAGGGGGCTATCTGTAACTGATGGAGCTAAAAAAGTTATTGAAGCTGCCGGTGGCATGATTAAAGAGTAACTTTTTGTGGAAATAAAGACGCAACATGCAGCGCTTCTAAGTTCTGATAAGTATAGCGACCTCAAAAGTCGATTGCTATTTGTACTGGGAGCATTAATAGTGTACCGTACGGGTACCTTCATACCTGTACCTGGTATAGATCCTTTGGCACTTGCCGTTATGTTTGAGCAACAAAAAGGCACGATTCTAAGTATGTTGAATATGTTTTCTGGTGGTGCTTTATCGCGTTTATCGGTGTTTGCATTGGGTATTATGCCTTACATATCTGCATCAATTATTATGCAATTGCTAACCGTTGTACATCCTAAGTTGGTACAAATGAAGAAGGAAGGCGCATCGGGAAGGCGTAAGATAACTCAATATACCCGTTATGGTACTTTGATGTTGTCAACATTTCAAGCACTTGGTATTGCTTTGGCATTGGAGAGTCAGAGTACTGGAGGTTTGAGTATAGTTGTTGATCCTGGGTTTGTATTTAGGGCTACGGCCGTTATTACTTTGGTAACAGGAACAATGTTTTTAATGTGGTTGGGTGAGCAAATTACTGAGCGTGGCATAGGAAATGGCATCTCCTTAATTATCTTTGCAGGCATTGTTGCAGGTTTACCTTCAGCGATTGGAGGAACTTTGGAGTTGGCTGGCACCGGTCAGTTACATACTTTTTTTGTTATAACTTTGTTAGCCTTAGCTTTAGCAGTGACTTCATTCGTTGTCTTTGTTGAAAGGGCGCAGCGTCGTATACCTGTGCATTATGCGAGAAAACAGCAGGGCCGTAAAATGATGGCAGGTCAAGTCACGCATCTGCCACTGAAATTAAATATGGCGGGTGTGATTCCTCCAATATTTGCTTCGAGTATTATACTCTTTCCTGCTACAATAGGTGGATGGTTTGGTAATTATGAAGGTATGAGGTGGTTAAAGGATATATCTACATTGATGCTTCCTGGAGAACCGATGTATGTGTTATCCTATGCAGTTGCAATAATATTCTTTTGTTTTTTCTATACAGCATTAGTATTCAACCCCAAGGAAACAGCTGATAATTTGCAAAAATCTGGTGCTTTTATTCCAGGAATACGTCCTGGAGAACAAACCAGCTGTTATATTGATGGTGTCATGGGTCGCTTAACTTTATCTGGCGCAGTCTATATTACCGCAGTATGTTTGTTACCAGAATTTTTGATACTATATTGGAATGTACCATTTTATTTTGGCGGTACATCATTGTTAATTATTGTAGTGGTAGTCATGGATTTCGTTTCACAGATTCAGTCACATATGATGTCTCAACAATATGATAGTTTGATGCGCAAATCAAACAGAAATAATAATAGGATGTCGGGATTTTTAAGTTAGATCAGTAAGTAAAAGATATATTTGTTGGAGAATGTTGATGAAGGTTCAGGCATCTGTTAAGAAGATTTGTCGTAATTGTAAGGTCATTAAGCGTAAGGGTGTTTTACGAGTAATCTGTAAGGAGGCTCGTCATAAGCAACGTCAAGGATAATTTATAATATGTACGACTGATTTAAGTTGTTGAGCGTATATGCTCTATGGTAGAATTTGCGATCAACTTTTGGTGATTAGGATAAATAAATGGCTCGTATTGCTGGAATAAACGTACCGGTACAGAAGCACGCGGTAATTGCATTAACTTCAATCTATGGCATTGGTAATGCTCGTGCATATATAATATGCGGAGATGCTGATGTTGCTCCTAATACTAAAATTAGGGATTTGACGGAGCAAGAAGTTGAGGCTTTACGTATTGAAGTGGTTAAATTTACAGTGGAAGGTGATTTACGACGTGGAGTGTCAATGGATATTAAACGTCTAAAAGATCTTGGTTGTTACCGTGGTGTCCGTCACCGGAGAGGCTTGCCTCTACGGGGTCAAAGAACAAAAACAAATGCAAGGACTAGTAAAGGTCCTCGCCGCATAATTAAGTAGAGAGGCCCAATATATGGCTAATTCAACGGCACGACAACGTAAGCGCATTAGAAAGAATGTTGTTGATGGTATTGCACATGTGCACGCATCATTTAACAATACAATCATAACTATTACCGATCGTCAGGGTCACGCACTGTCGTGGGCTACCTCAGGTGGGTGTGGTTTTCGTGGTTCTCGAAAGAGCACTCCTTTTGCAGCACAGGTAGCTGCTGAAAAGGTGGGTGCAATAGTAAAAGAATTGGGAATGAAAAATTTGGATGTAGAAATTAAGGGGCCTGGTCCAGGGCGCGAGTCGGCTGTACGTGCCTTAAACAATTTAGGGTTTAAAATTAGCAATATTATAGATGTGACGCCAATGCCACATAACGGCTGTCGCCCACCAAAACGACGCAGGGTCTAAAATATAGGAGAAATAGGCTATGGCAAAATATCGTGGCCCCAGTTGTAAGCTTAGTCGAAGAGAAGGCGTTGATCTATTTTTGAAAAGTAGAGGCAATCCTTTAGAGAGTAAATGTAAGATAGATCAGAAGCCAGGTCAGCATGGCGTACGCCGTGACCGGGAATCTGAATATGCGACGCAGTTGCGCGCCAAGCAAAGGATTCGTCGTATTTATGGTGTTTTGGAAAAACAATTTAGAAATTATTATAAGCTTGCTGATAAAAAGCGTGGAGCTACTGGTTCAAATTTATTGTATTTATTGGAGCGAAGATTAGATAATGTTGTTTACCGTATGGGATATGCCTCTACACGTGCGGAGGCAAGGCAGCTAGTTTCGCACAAATCTATTTTCGTAAATAGTTATATTGTAAATATAGCTTCATATTTAGTTAAATCCGGTGATATTATTGAGGTGCGTGAAAAAGCTAAGAAGCAGGATCGGATTATTAATGCTATGTTAGTCGCTGTGCAACTAGGATTTCCTGATTGGATTGCGGTTGATTCAACTAAACTTTCTGGTATCTTTAATCGAATACCAGAACGTGATGAATTAGCATCTGATATGGATGAAAATTTAGTTGTTGAGCTTTATTCGAAGTAGTACTTGGAAGATTCATCATTATGATTTACTTGGAGGAGTTTGCATGACGACCTATCGAAGTCAATTGCTTAAACCGCGGATTGTGGATATTCAAAAATTCAGTGATACACGAACACGATTAGTACTAGAACCATTAGAGCGTGGCTTTGGTCATACGTTGGGCAACGCATTACGTCGCATCCTACTGTCATCCATGGAAGGTGCAGCAGTGATTGAGGCACAAATTGATGGTGTGTTACATGAGTACTCAGCTATTAATGGTGTTCAAGAGGATGTATTGGATATTCTCTTGAATATGAAAGGTATCGCGATTAAGTTGCATGGTATAGATAAGGCGGTCTTAACGATCAGTAAAGAGGGCGTTGGTCCTGTAACTGCGGCTGATATCAAGTTGCCACACAATGTAGAGGTAGTCAACCCCTCTCATATAATTGCAAATCTTACTGGTGGTAGCCTGGTTATTACATTAACTGTACTTCAGGGTCGAGGCTATTCGCCAGCTAATACGCGTCCTATAGAAGAAGATGAAAAACGTGCAATCGGTCGTCTCGCTATTGATGCTACTTTTACACCTTTTAATATGGTGTCATATACGGTCGAAAATGCACGTGTTGAGAATCGCACTGATCTTGATAGGTTGATTATTGATGTGGATACGGACGGGACATTGGAAGCTGAGGATGCGATTAAATCTGCCGCAACAATCCTGAGCGATCAATTAACATCTTTTGTTGATTTTAAAGTCATTGAGGAAACTGTTGTTGAAGAAAAAAGCCCAGATATCGATCCTTCGTTATTGCAAGCAATTGATGATTTGGATTTAACTGTTCGTTCTGCAAATTGCCTGAAAGCAGAAAATATATACTATGTAGGTGATCTAATCCAGCGTAGTGAAATGGAATTACTTAAAACACCAAATTTAGGCAAGAAATCATTAACTGAAATCAAAGGTATATTGGCTTCAAAGGGGCTATCATTAGGTATGCACCTTGATAGTTGGCCACCTGCATCATTTAAAAAATAATACTAGAGTGACTTTTTTTATTATAAATATAAGGTAAATTTAGAATGCGTCATCGTAATTCGGGTCGTACATTGAACCGTAATAGCAGTCACAGGAAGGCTATGTTTAAAAATATGGCTATTTCATTGATGGAGCATGAAATCATCCGTACTACACTACCTAAGGCTAAAGAGCTGCGTGGCATCATTGAGCCTTTAATTACTCTAGGTAAAAAAGATAGCGTAGCTAATCGTAGGTTAGCCTACTCCCGTCTCGGTAATAGACAAGCAGTAACAAAGTTATTTACTGATCTTGGATCTCGCTCAGCCTTTCGTCCGGGAGGGTACGTTCGTATTCTTAAATGTGGTTTGCGTGAAGGTGATAAAGCTCCGATGGCTATTGTTGAATTGGTAGACTCTAAAACTGATGATATTTAAATTGTTATAAGAGGCTCATTTCTATCTCTGATACCTACTCAATTAATTCGCTTTGACTATTTAGATCATACCTATGTTCTATCATGAGTCTAATAATGTATTAGACACCCTATAACCAACCATTGTAATTTTTAAAAATTATTTGCATAACCTTTGAATATTTCCGTTGTCTATATTAAGTATCTCTTTATTTTGTCGCGTATCAATACTTGACCTATCGTTTAATGATTATTTCCATCCAAAATGTATGAAAAGTTAAATTCAGCCTATCTGTCTAAAGTGATATATCTTCGTCTTCATTTTATAATGAAGGTGAGGTATGCATGCGAATGAAAATATCCTTCAGAGGAAGCTATAATAACAAGTTTTGATATCTTAAGTATGATATTCAGTCTAATAATATCTCTGATAACCTTTTTACTCGTTCACAAATAATTTGCAGATGTACGATTGTAGATCTTTGTGTTATCAATGAAATTACTGCCTTTTCATAGTCAAAAAATGGGCTCGAAATTTTTCTATTTGCTGTTGTAAAACGGTTCGTTATGGCTTTTGGTTTGAGCCGAAGTCATACTTTACATTTAATAGCGAGTTGATTAGAGTTGTTGGAATGGATTAGGTTGATGCATAAATAATTTACATACTCTTCTATTGACTTTTCAAAGATTATGCATTCTTTCTCCACTCCAATAATAGTTTTGTTGTAAATATGATGGACATCCCATGAATTTCTTCCATCTGGATAAAATTGCTATTAATGATTAATGAAGGCATCCGTTATAGAGCTGATACTTACTTGCCGAGTTGTTACTAGTAGTAAAAAACTTCCATATCAATTGGACTGTCTAAATTGATAAGTCATATTTACAATGATAATATTTAGATATGATTTAGTAATTCAATGTATCAAAATTTTATTTGATCTATCTAGGTAACAGCCTTTGCAGTAAATCAGATAAAGCGAATCCAATAGAAAAAAGATCAAAGAGAGTTTTAATTCAGGGCTACATTTTTTTGGAGCTCTGTTAGAGCAACTTCATTTTTTAATAAATTATTTATGCAATCAAAAATATGGTCATTATGAAACTGCAATAAAAACAACATTTGTCTTTAGAGGATGTTAGTTAATATAACGATATGATAAAAGTATTATTACTTCCAATAGTTTTATTACCTATATTCAGTGGAATGTGCGTATTCATGTTATAAATAGATTTATAGCACTTAAGATATATTTGTTGGTTATAGTAAAGTAGAAGGTACTGAGGCCTCAATATAATTTAGGGTTATGCATCATAATGGATATGTCGTTTCCTAAGAGGATAAATAAGCCGTCAGCCGTTATAGGGAAGCGGCTATACAAGGGAGTACTTACGTTAAATTCCATCCATGAATTTTACTAATATAGCCGAGTCGTAGGAGCTGTAGAATTATTATATCTAGGTAGTTGGGTGGGCATGTCGAGAGAGATAAGTTTAATAATACTTAGTTTCAGGCTCTGTCCATCTGAACTAACCCATTATCAATCGTACATAAACTGTTTTTGAAAATTATGACAAGGCCTAGCCTGATAAACAGTTCTTGGCTTCATTTTTGATAATTTTAATATTAAATTAAGATAATACTAAAGGACATTTATTGATAATATACTAAAAAAGTATATCATTTATGTTAGGATTCTAAAACAAAAGGCTCTTTTTACGTGATATTGATTTAGTAATTTAATATACGCATCTGTTTCGATGATACAGGACATACATATCTTTTTCTGATATCTAAAATTTATATCAAATAAGAATGGTTATTCACCGCGTTTTATCCAGGTTTGTAAATCCTTTTCAAGGATGTATTCATAGATCCTCCAATGTAATTAGGGTATTTAATGGAAGATAAAAATATCTATAAATTCGCTATCAAGATTCTATCAAACTTTAGAAAGATAACAGCATTATATTATCATAGGGATTTACGGCAGTGTACCAAATAATTTACCCTAATATCTTTACTGAATTTAAAGGCCTTACTAAAAGGATTATAGATCAATCCAGTTATATCAATTACTTCTAGGGAGGCTTGTCGACACCAGGTTGCTATTTCTGATGGGCGTATAAAACGCTGATAATTATGAGTGCCTTTTGGCAATATTTTAATCATGTATTCAGCGCCAAGTACGGCCATTAGATATGCCTTCGGATGGCGGTTTAGAGTTGAGAAAAATACATCTCCATTAGGCTCAGCGAGTTGTGAACATGCTTCAATAATTAATGATGGTTTGGGGACATGTTCCAACATTTCCATGCAGGTTACAATGTTAAATTCATGAGTAGATTGCTTGACTTTGTCCTCAGCAGTGATGTACTGATAGTCAATATTTAGTTTGGCTTCTATAGCATGTGTCTTGGCAATTTCTAGTGGCAATTTACTCACATCAATTCCTGTGGTTATTGCTTTATTTTTAGCTAAACTTTCAGTTAATATGCCGCCTCCACACCCTACATCAATGACTCTTTTCCCTTTGAGATTACTGATATTATTTATATATGACAAACGCAGTGGATTTATTTGGTGTAATGGCTTGGATTTTCCCTCTTTATTCCACCAACTGGATGCGAGAGCATTAAACTTGTCGATTTCTGACATATCAACATTGTCATGTATTTTTTTCATAATTTTTTGTTTTGTATTTTCATCGTCTTATTATTTTTACTATCATAAATATCCTGAGTCAAATTTTATTTGGTATATCATCTATGATATCTGTACTTACCTCTATCATACTCAGATAACCTTCCATTTTTACAAAATTTATATTAAGTATAATATTATACATGAGTTATGTTCACATACTGCCGTAAAAAGAGTACTGAAAATTTCACAAATGGAGATAGTTTTAATTAACTACAAAATATGTTACACGGATTGGCTTAATATTATATTACGTCCTTGATTTGACTATTGTCCTAGACTGTCAGTCAATTAGGCATATATACTTTAATATCATTGTGTTTATTCTTGGCATGATCCTTTTCTACAGCACCCTCCAGTGTGCCCTAAGTATGTATTGTTGCATATAGCATGATACTATAGCTTAGTTATTCGTACAGTCTTGATAAATCTTGCAAAAATTATTGTTAAATCATTGCAGATATATAATTTGTGGTTATTACTCGAAATATTTTGGGTAATATCATTATTAAGTACGGTTGATAAATACATTAAAGGATTTATTTTTAAGTTTAAACATATTAGCAACCTAAGGGAGTTTCTTGCAAACTTTGTCGTGAATACAGAACATTATCAACCCATACATCAATACACTAATTACTGTGTTTAAAGGCAGCAATTTCCTATCTGAGATTATCTTAGGAACTATACGTTATCACCTTACTTACAATTTTAATCTTTGAGAAATGGAAGAAATTTAATTGGAACTTGATGCGAAGGTCGATCATGCAATAATTAATTGTTGGGTTATTATATTCACATTCATTTTGGATATATCTTAAGAAGAGACCGTATCCTCTCCATGGCATATGGATGAGACCTATATGAGGATAAGAGGTGAATGGTTTTATTACTATCGTGCCATCAATAAATTCTGAGATATCATTGACTACTATCTAAACTTCAAGCGTGATGAGAAAGCGTCTAAGGTATTTCCCCATAAGGATATTGCTCAAAATAGCTTGCTATATAATATGGTCATTGATGGAAGCAGTGCAAATCATGCGGCGATCAGTGCAATAAATATATAGCTGTGGTTGTCAAAGCTTTTTATGTTGTCTTTAATTGAAATATTGGCTCTTGAATACTTCGATAATATTGTTTCACAAAGTCACCATTGGCTGACGTAAAAAGACGCGTCAAGCGCTAAGCTAGAAATTAGTGGAAAGCGCTACAGAGATTCTTCATAGTAAAAAGAAATGTAGTCTATGATTAGACGCAAGCTGTTAGACATTAGAGAAACAGCCGCCTTTGAATAATTTGATGTACTCGTAGGATAATTACGCTTGTAAATCAGTACATCTACCTTATTTGTAATTCTTGTGACATTATTGCTATAATGAATTATAGTTTATCTGATAATTATAGGAATATACACTATAACCGAGGCTCAACTTCCAACAGATTGCATTTTTCTGCCATCATACTTGAAAATACAACGATTAAAATTAGCACCATAGTCTCATGGTGCTGATTTTTTACTTATACTGGTAATATAATTACTTTTTGGATATCCAGCTCTTGCCCATACAATACCATTAATCAAGATCTTTTAGCAGCAAGCACTAAAATCAAGTGCCAAGTTCTAGCTACATATACGTATTAATCACATTATTATGCATTAACTTCATTACTGCCAATTCAATTTAGCAACAATAAAGTTAATATTGCAGCTGAAACACTATTAAACTTAAATGTTTAACTACCATTAAATTTATTAAGCCATTCTTCGGATGCGTTCTAATACCCACAACCTTAGTAATCGTAGATAATAAAACATTATTTCCAGCAGCCATCACTGATTGAATGGATAAATTAAAATCAATATGAGTGGTCATTAATCATTACCGCCACAATACCATTATTAATTTTAATAAATAACATTACCATTAATAGTCTTCATTCTATTTTATCAAGGACATATACAGATAAATAGCAAGGATATTAATTTTGACATTTCTAAATATCATAGAACATTGAATGTTTTGCAGCCATTAATTAATAAAGATATTGTGTTAACATGATGAATTATATTTATACGAAAAATAACTTTAACAAATTTCGGTATTTTATATGTTTACCGAAAGTAATATTTATTTTACATATCAACCGCACCAAATTAATTGACAATCATTAAAACTCCAGTCCATATTTAGATGGTCATATTCTGTGCTGGGTGAAATTATGCCTACTGAATGAAATTTTTAACAATTTAACATTAATTGAGTAATGATAAATATCTTCTCTAATGTCCATGAGATTGTAGTATTATCCTTAACATCTAAATAATTAGGCACATTATATACTTACCAGAACTATTTTTCTTTCAATTACTGGATATTAGCTTTAAATATTTTCCAATCATATACGTATATAACTTAAAATATTATCACCTTGGTAATAGTTTGATATCATGATGTAGATGTGAATAAATCTTGCAAGATATGTTATTAATTTTAATCAACTTGATTGATGATCTATTTTTAATAGACTAGAATTTATACTTATACTACATCTGATTTTAATCTAATACACAGTGCATACCTTTGAAAAATTTTTACGGACATGAAATTTACCATATTCATACAACCTCAAATAATTTGAGATTATACTTATTACGTTCCATGTGATTCAGCTTATAAAAACTGGATATTGTTAAATATTAGCAATAGGGCATATAGAAATAATGATTATGCGCACTAAACTTTGTTTTAACCGATCCATGCCGGATAATCAAAGTATTTCTCATAAGATAAATATTTTCCACCTATTTATCGATCATCAATATACCAATAAGGTAAATTAGAAATAAACTGACCATTATTAATATGATTATCATCTTATTTTGTAGCCTAAATTTATCAATTTGTGCATTCTTAACAGTACTTCTAATTTCCACCTACAGTAACTTCGTATTACTTGATCTATGGCAAAATATATAATATTTTTAATTTATCTAAATGTTCTTATAATTTTTGATAGACTATCTTTCTATATTTGAGAAAATAACTAATGATGAATTCAGATCAATAGCCATGTATAGGAAAATACTATTAAATTATTTATATTATTTTTTCATGACATATATTATAAAAAAGTCTCTTAATTTATTTGCAAATATGATATTATGATCCGATATTCATCGTAAATTTATTAGAGTTTTAGATAATCATATACAATTAAGCTTAAATTTTATTTTTAATATATTTTTTACCAACTATGATATTCCGCTGAGTGACTAAACATATCCAATATGTCAGTTATCAATATAACAAATTAAGAAATAATAAAACTTGTACAGGATATCTAAACTAAGTCAGGGCATCACCAATGTGAGGCAGAACGACATGATAATTAAAGTTAATATTTTCATATGGTCAAAAGCAGTAACCATTTCCATCAAATTATAGTACCATACCCTGAATAATTAGAAGAAATTTAATTTGATAGGAATATCATGTAGAATATTGCTAATTTTATGCCATGATATACTGCTGAGTATCATGTAAAATTTATTTTTGTATTTAAAATGCTTGATCAGTAAAATAAGTAACTGTCCAACAATCACGGTAAGTTACTCCAAGGATATCTATCCATTCCATATTGCAGACAACGTAATAATCATAATACATTGGAATGACACCAATAAATCATGATATACGACACGACTAGCAAAATTAAAGGTGATTAAATGTCTACACAACATCATACTGTACTAATCATAGGAGGCGGTGCTGCTGGAGTCACTACCGCTAATACTATAATACGTCAAGACCAATCAATTGATATTGCCTTAGTTGAGCCTTCGGAAAAACACTATTATCAACCTGGGTTTACGCTGATTGGTGGCGGAGTATATACTCTAAAGAAAGCGACAAAAGAACAAGCTGATATCATCCATCACAGTATTAATTGGATTAAGGACTATGCTGATACATTCTTCCCTGAAAAAAATCAGGTGACCTTGCGATCAGGTCTAATAATTAGTTATGACTATCTGGTTGTATGTCCGGGATTACAATTGGACTTTCACAAAATAGAAGGTTTACAAGAAACATTAGGAAAAAATGGTGTGTGCTCTAACTATTCAGCCGATGTTGTTGAATACACTTGGGAGGTAATTAGAGATATGAAAATGGGTACTGCATTGTTCACTCAGCCGTACATGCCCATTAAATGTGCAGGTGCACCACAAAAGGCCATGTATTTAGCAGCTGATAATTTTAGGAAGAAAGGAAGAGCTAGCAAAATTAATATTGAATTTTTTAATGCTGGAGGGGAAATATTTAGTGTACCTTTCTTCGCAGAGGCACTTAATGAAGTAATCAATAAATACCATATTAAAACAAACTTCAACTGTAACTTGATTGCAATTGATGGTAAAGATAGGAAGGCTATATTTGAGACAACAGATATAGATGGTAAAAAACTCTCTATCACAAAGAATTTTGATATGATTCATGTTACACCTCCACAAAGCGCACCAGATTTTATCAAAAAAAGTCCTTTATCCAATGATAGTGGTTGGGTAGATGTAAGTAAATATACTTTACAGCATAATAAATATGCCAATGTCTTTGGTCTTGGTGACGTTACTTCTACGCCAAATGCAAAAACAGCAGCTGCGGTACGTAAACAGGCTCCTCTTGTTGTGGACAACATTTTTAATCTCATGAATAAGAGACAAATTGTAAAGGGATATGATGGATATGGTAGCTGTCCTTTAACAACTTCCTTAAAGGCTGTTATGTTAGCCGAATTCTCCTACGAAGGACAAGTGACACCATCATTTCCGTTTCTTGATCCAAGAAAAAATAGGAATATTTGGTGGCTAGGAAAAATAATTGGCTTTCCATGGCTATATTGGAACGTAATGATTAGAGGATACCGTATTGATATACCGCATAAAGCAAAATATGTAACTGGATTAATCAATAAACATCTCTAACTTTTAATCAGATTTATAGATAATATTCACGATGCTATATGCTTATCTAGAACATACATATGATTTATATCAGGTTTACTAGATCGTAACATTTATGATTCTCGTTTATCATGCATCTGATAATGGCAAACTTGATAAAAATATAGATAAGTATAATTTCATAGAAACCCCCCTTTGATTATTAACTATTTTATATCATATATTATGAAGTTAGAATTTATATTGAGATAAATTTCTAGATAAGTTAAATTATTGCACTTTCGATGGTTGGAATAATTGATTGATGAGTTACATGTCTTTATCGATTATTTGCCTTATCATAACTTTAATTTAACTAAATTTACATTATAAAGATATGCGTACATAGATTTATATGACAAATTATAATACTATAATATCTTAACAAACCATCCTTTTTTACACGTTCTTACTAGCATTATGGATGTATGGATAAATTACAACCGCCATAAATTAACTTATCATCAACATCCAAATTCATATAATTGGTGGGGATCTTGATCACGACAATATAATTTAATCATGCTAAATTGTGTTGGCAGTAGCTATTCATACTAATAATTATAAATAACTTACCAGGGTAATACTTCTCCATTGGTATGCCAAAACGTACCACTATTATCCAGATTTAATTTATCCATGAGTCTTAATAAGCCTTGCACTGATTCATCGGTATCAATCGCACCTCTATATCCGGTCATACGAGTACGTACCCACCCTGGGTGTAAAATAGCCACAGATATACCCGATGGTTTCAAATCAATTGATAAAGATTTACCCGCTGCATTTAATGCGGCTTTGGACATACGATAGGCATAGCTACCACCAGAGTGATTGTCAGAAATTGATCCCATACGACTAGTAACTAAACCTACCTTGCTACCTTTAATTAAATTGCCAAATAGCAGTTTAGTAATTAACAAAGGTCCTAAGCTATTTACTTCATATTGGTGCTTCAAATTATCAATAGCTTCCGCATCAATATCACTTAAGTTTAAGCTTTTAGCTATACCGGCATTGTTGATCAACCAATCAATTTGTCGATGAGCTAATTTATCAACCAATACCTCTAAGCTTGAAAAATTGCTAATCTCAACATCTTCAATCACTTCTACGTCTAAAAAATCTAGTTCCTTAGTACTTTTTCGACAAGTAGCTATTATATTAAAACCTCGTTGCTGTAAGTGTTTGCACAATTGTAGACCTATGCCTCTACTGCCACCTGTTACTAATGCCGTTTGATTCATAATATATTTCCATTATTCAAATTTATATCAGATTGATATATTTCATTGATCGTCGGGTAGAGCTATAAATTAATTACCTCAATAATGATAAAACTGATAATTATATAATAATAATATTACCATAAATATGATATTTCACATGAAACAGATATTGGACATAGAAAAATTTATCCTAAATTTGAGTTTAGCACATCAAAAACTATGATTAGTGTGCTATTACTATAAATTTGAGTTAAGAGTTATCTAACATTTCAGATGCAATACCTTTGTCATGATATGAGTATAAAGATATTTTTAAGATATATGAAGAATTGAATGCCCTTAGGCGGTTATCTCGCAAAAATTACATTCACCTTATCTGTAATTTTACGACATAACCGGTAATGTGTATTCCATTTTATATTGCTCTAAATTCCAAGATTGCAGATAATGGATCTTTTTATGGTAAAAATTATTTAGTTGATTTAATTTATTTATTAGATTAAGAAAATATTTTAGGCTGTTATTTAAATTAATGGCAGTATGTCAAATGAGAAAATTTGATCTCACCTCATGAATAATATCTGAAAATTATAGAATGCTGGCCCTGCAATTTACGAACAATGGTCTACCGTTAAATTCTTTGCTTCTAATTCATAATCATTGCTGCATATGTTGGGCTAGTGGAAGATAATATGTATAGATTCACCTGCTCATATCATTGTTTACTTAGACAGGATATATTATTTTAATATATTTTCGGCTCTCTACCATTGCAAGATATTATCTTGATTGTGAATATTTTATTAAGAGTGTGATGAAAGTATTTAGTACCGTTGAGTTATATGCAATATACTTCTATAAATTATTTTGATGCCTGCAACTTTTAAATACATCACATATGGCGATATTATACTGTTTTAGTCGTTGCATATATTCAGATGGTTGAGCATTAGATTAAAATCAAATGGGCTTGTTATAATGGATTGAAAATTATTTCTGAAATAATAATATTGTTTTCTGTAATTATTTTATACTTAATATGATACTCAAGTATATAATATGAGCATCTTCGGTAGTGATTAGTGCAAAGCCAATGTGTATCTAATACAATTTCAGGAATAGTTGGCAATAGGTCCGGCCTTGATGTTTTATTTATTCATCAATTGATCATGGCTTAAGATCATGATTATACATATATCTATGTACAAATTAGTATCACGTTTATTAAATTTATGTTAACAATGATGTTTATTGATTTTTATTTTTTGGGTTAAATAACAAATTGTTAGGGTAAGATTAATTTTATAGAGGACCATTATAGTTAGGGTTGATATTTCATCATATGATTTTTATAACTTAGTTGTGTTACAGAAAAATTTGTAATGTTTGAATATACTTTAAGAAACAAACTAACTGTAACCTCAATTTTATTGAGATGTTAATGTGAGGTGCTAGTATTTTAATTAATGTCTTGTTATCTTGATAAAGATTAATACCTTAATTTTTAAGGCAGTATCTTAGTATATCAAATGGAATATGAATGCTAATCTTAATTTTGTTCATATATAGTTTTTAACATTGCTCCCGTATTTATGGTTCATACCTTTAAAGGTTGGTGTAATGTTATATATAGTTATATAAGTATAAAAATAAATTAATATTTATCATTTAATTATGCATATATAATGCAAATCATTAAAGTTCCTAGTTCTATTTATATCTATCATTGTCATAATAGATTATGATCTTAGATCATATTTATCATAATTAATTTGATGTTTGGTAAATATCCTGACATGCATTTGAGTACATAGATTAATAGTAAATTACGGTTGTTTGATTTTAAAGATTATGCGGCGACGTGTGTTCATGATATGTGTTTCTATACATAATGAAGATTTGTTATTCAGCGATGTCATACAGGTCAATCTATATCCCTTATGGTCACTTTTAAATTTTTAAAATCCAGCAATGCCAAATATTAATACCTTGGCTGATATCATATGTTATTTTTATCTGGATTGTTGTCGCTCAGCTAGCTCCATACCTATTCCCGCGGTTAAGGAAATCAATGATTGGCTTAATGACCTTAGTAACAGTTACCTAATAATTTCATTAAAATCCATGTTATTACATCGTTGTTGTTTGTAGTCCTTTGATCTTGTTTTATGGCTGTTTATGCTATTGGTGATGTACAAGGATGTTTTGATGAATTAATGCAATTATTGGATATAATTAAGTTTGATTCAGTTATTGATCAGATTTGGTTGTCGGGAGATTTAGTTAATCGTGGTCCAAAATCTGCCGATGTTTTACGTTTTGCAATGGATATGGGGCCCGAATTAGTTAAGGTGGTTTTAGGTAATCACGATCTACATTTATTAGCTAATGCAACGGGTATATGTAATTATCAGAATCGTATGGATACAATATCATCTGTATTGGAAGCGGATGATAAAGATGAATTAATTATATGGTTACGCCAACAACACCTATTTCATCATGATGAAAAATTATCATTCAGTATGGTGCATGCTGGTGTGCCTGCTGAGTGGTCTATTTCTGAATGTCAGCAGCGTGCAATGGAGGTTGAAGCTGTGCTTAAGTTGGATAACTGGCATGAATTTTTTTTATATATCTATGGTAATGCTCCCAAACAATGGTCTGAGGACTTAACAGGTTGGAATCGCTTGCTTTATATTACCAACTGCTTCACTCGTTTGCGCTATTGTCATTCGGATGGCCGATTAGAATTGAAATTTAAAGGTCATCCTAAAAATAGACCTAAGCATCAGCATAGCTGGTTTGATATGCCTAATAGGAAAAGTAATAATAATAATATTGTTTTTGGCCATTGGTCCACTTTAGGTATTGGTCAATATGGCAATACCTTTTCTTTGGATAGTGGTGCTGTTTGGGGGGGATTTTTAACAGCAGTGCGTATCGATAAGCGACCATATAAGTGGTTTACCATTCAAGTCAATTCTAAATAATTAGTTATATACTAAAATTGGTACTAATAATATTGAGTATTGACAGTAGTGTGAATAATATAGTAAACTTAGTACAATATATGTTTGACTTCATAATTGTTATGATAATGAGCAATATTATTACTTTCTCTGGCGATTTTTCTGCACAAGGCTTACGTATCGGTATTGTAGCAGGTCGTTTCAATAATTTTATAGTCGATAATCTAATTTTGGGTGCCATTGACTGTCTAGTTCGTCATGGGATACAGGAAAGTGATGTGAATTTAGTATGGGTGCCAGGGGCCATAGAAATTCCTTTAGCCGTTCAACGCATGGCTCGCACCGAAAGATATGATGCTATTATAGCTTTAGGTACTGTCATTTGTGGTGATACACAGCATTTTAAATATATCGCAGGCGAATGTTATAGAGGTTTGAGCCAATTGACATTAAAGTTGGATATTCCCATCTCTTTCGGCGTATTAACAGTAAGTACCATTGAGCAAGCTATTGAGCGTGCTGGTGCTAAAGCTGGTAATAAGGGTGTTGAAGCGGCAATGGGAATCATTGAAATGTTAAATGTACTTCGTCAAATTGACAGTGCTGAATAAGATATGCCAGCTAGCACACCTCGTTTTTATGCCCGCTGTGCGGCCATACAGGTATTGTACCAGGCATTGGTTAATGAGCAAGAGATAGCTCAGAATGAGTTAAATTTCGTTTTGGATGAAAATCATAATGAAATAGATCAAAAGTATTTTGAAATTTTGGTTGAAGGTATATTCAAAGAAATCAATATTTTAGATGCGGAGTTAGACTGTGCTACAGACAGATCCATAACTTGTATCGATCCGGTTGAAATTTCTATTCTGCGCTTGGCTGTGTATGAATTTATCTATTGTCCAGAAGTTCCATACCGCGTTGTGTTAAATGAGGCAGTTGAGTTAGCCAAATCTTTGGGTGGTGAGCAGGGCTATAAATACGTTAATGGTGTATTGAATAAAATGGTCTTCAAACTTAGAAGCTCTGAATATAAAGCAGTGATATCTCATTATTTGAGGAAGTAAATTTTGCAATTTTAGCTGATTAGGTTATAAATTGGGGGCTAAAGATATTCTATGTCTGCTCAATCAGAACTTTTGATAATAGCTACCTATTTCACAGATATAACCCCAGAGAGGTGTGATGTCATCCTTGGTATTGGTGATGACTGCGCATTATTACAGTGCCCTACAGACCATGTGGTTGCTGTATCGATTGACACTTTAGTGGAAGGTGTGCATTTTTTTAAGGACACAGATCCAGAAAATTTGGGGTATAAGAGTCTGGCTGTAGGGTTAAGTGATCTTGCTGCAATGGGAGCTAAACCTGCTTGGTTCACTTTGACTTTAACATTGCCTAAAATTAATACATCATGGTTAGAAGCTTTTTCTAGAGGTATGGCTACTCTTGCCAAACAATATTCCATGCAATTAGTAGGCGGAGACACAACTAGAGGTTCTCTGTCTATCAGTATTCAGGTGCACGGTTTTGTTAAGGTAGAATATGCGTTACGCAGAAATGGTGCGCAAGTAGGAGATTTAATTTATGTAAGTGGTACATTGGGTAATGCAGGAATGGCTTTACAATTAAAACTTCATAGATTGAGTTGCGAAGGATTAACACTTTCAGATAAACATTATTTGGTGAGATGTTTGGAAAAACCTACACCTAGAATTGAACTTAGTGAATTTTTGCTTGATTACGCAACCTCTGCCATAGATATTTCGGATGGTTTAAGTTCGGATTTAATGCATATTTTAACAAACAGTGGGGTAGGTGCTATCATTGAATCAGAAAAGATACCTCTATCTTCCTCATTGCAAAAAATACCTATAGATGAAGCAATTGAGTTAGCCTTACATTCAGGAGATGATTATGAATTATGTTTTACTATTCCTGCTTGTAAAGTGCATGAATTCGAGTTAGCTGTTGCGGAGAAATGCACATCAATAGGAAAAATTAAGGCAGCTCCTGGGTTACTGGTGGTATCCCCCGATGGGCAGGAACAATTGGTAATTAAATCTGGCTATGAGCACTTTCAAATTAACGGCTACATTTAAAGGATTGTTAGTGTGACTCCATCTATTTTTTTGGGCTTGGGCTTTGGTTCTGGTTTGTTGTTGAGAGCGTCAGGAACATTTGGTACGATGGCTGCATTGCCTATCTATTGGTTGATTAACTACTTGCCTTTTATAACTTACCTAATGATAGTGTTCATTACCTTCATTGTGGGTATTTGGATTTGCCATAAAGCAGCTGATTGGTTGGAGGAAGACGATCCATCTTCCATAGTATGGGACGAGATAACTGGCTATCTAGTTGCTATGGTTGTTGCACCTTCTAATTGGCAATGGATGTTGATTGGTTTTGTTCTATTTCGTCTTTTTGATGTTTTTAAACCATGGCCAATCTGTTATGTTGATAGGAGATTGCACGGTGGTTTGGGCATTATGCTTGATGATGTTATCGCCGGAGTGTTAGCCTCCACAATTATGCAGTTCCTATATTACATCCTATACATATAGGATGTAATGGGAATATGTTTTAGTGTATAAGTATTCGTTGAAATTGCTGTTATCAATATTAACAAAAAAAGTTTTGACGATGTATAGCAATGTCGTGATTAATCTTAGTTACTAATATTAAAAACCATTGTTACTAATAAATGGTTGTTCAAATTTATCTAATGATATGTGTGGTACAATGGTAATGGTAATATATATTTGAAATTTGTTATTGATATGATGTAATCGGACTTTATTATTCGCCGGACGATAAATTGCTAATTTACGATAGTATAAAAAATAGCGCATTGCATTACAAAAATAATTTAATATTTATTAATCATGTATTATTGATATATACAACTGTTGTGAGAAACAAACATCTGTAATTTTAGAATTTAAAGTTGAAATTATATTCAAATTTAGTGTAAAATTCCTCCATAGTGAATTTATGATTCTGGGTGCCATATTGTTCGATTTTAATTGCTCCCAATAGAGAGGCAATACGACCGGTAGTTTCCCAGTCTTTGCCCTGCATAATACCATACATCAAGCCTGCTCTATAGGCATCACCACATCCAGTAGGATCAGCTAATTTTTCAGTCTGAGCACATGGAATTTCAATGTATTTTTTTTCCGTATATATATGTGAGCCCTTGCAACCTTTAGTTATAATGAGAGCATTAACATGTTCGGCGATTTCGTATAAAGATATACCAGTGTTATCTTGAAAGAGATGAGCTTCATAATCATTTAAGGTAATGTAGGTAGCTTGTTCGGCAAAAGTCAGTAGATTATTAGCATCAAACATAGTTAATCCTTGTCCGGGATCGAATATAAAAGGGATTCCAGCCTCGTATAATTGCTGTGCATGCTGAATCATGCCCTCCCGACCATCCGGAGCGATAATGGCTAAGCTTATATCCTTGGTTTCTTTAATATGTGTTTCATTGGCTCGATTCATGGCACCAGGATGTAATATAGTGATTTGATTGTCATTTTTGTCTGTAGTGATGAAGGCTTGTGCGGTATAATCATCATCCTTGATTTTTACATGGTGACGGTTAATATCGCATTTGTCCATCCAAGCAGCATATTTAGCAAAATCATTTCCTACCGTGCCCATAGCTACAGGTTCGTCACCAAGCAACTTTAGATTATAGGCAATATTACCAGCACAACCACCAAATTCATGCCTAAGTTCCGATGCTAAGAAAGAAACGTTTAACATATGTACCTTATTTGGTATAATGCAGTCTTTGAATTCGTATGGAATTTTCATAATGTTGTCATATGCGAATGATCCACAAATTAAGGCTGTCATAGGTACTATCCTTGTAATGAAGTATGAAGTTATTTTTGATTAGCAATGATTGTTGAACGACTCTTAAAAAATTGCTCTAGATAGCGTCCGATAATTTCATTGCGCCATCCTTGCAGTAGAGGAATATCGGTTTCTCCTCTGACCATATTCTCAATATCTTTACGATTAGCAATGGCAGAGGGCGTAATGTTCTGTTGGAGGCAATATTCACGCAGTAATGACATTAAAGTATTAATGATTTCATTTTGCTGTTTGCTAATTTTTTTGGAATTTTTTATTTTGGGCCATGCCTTTTCGGGTAATTTTTCAGCTTGCCTAGATTCTGTAATTAGTTTTTCACCATGCCGCTCTATGGTGCTGTCCTTAAACCCATTGATAAGTCTAAAGTTCTCTAAGGATGCGAATTTTATTTTAGCTAAGTCAATCATGATTTGGTCTTTTAACATCCAGCGCCGTGGACGGTTAGATATAATAGCAAGTTCTTCTCGCCAGGCAGCTAATCTCTGTAATATAGCTAATTGGATACCATGTAATTTTCCAGCTCCTTTGATTTTATACCAGATGTTTTTAGAGTTGAGATTATAGGTTGTTGCGCAAGTCAATGTTGCGGAATTATCATCTAACCAGTGTAGGCGATTTCTATCCTTAAGTTGCTGTCTCATTATGTGGTAGATGTTTCGTAAATAGCGGACATCATCAGCAGCGTAGTGAATTTGCTCTGGATCGAGTGGTCGCTTGCTCCAATCTGTTCGAGAATGAGATTTATCAAGTTTAATTCCTATTAATTGCTCAACTAATTTGGCATAGCTAATTTGATTTCCGTATCCTAGAACAGTTGCGGCAATTTGGGTGTCGAAAAGAGTTTGAGGAAGGTCACCCTTGATGAGATAAAGTATCTCTAAGTCTTGTCTTGCAGAATGAAATATAATGGTAGTATTAGGGTTGTAAAGTACATCAATTAAAGGAGCAATGTTCTTTAAGGCAATAGTATCTACGCATACTATGATATTATCACTAGCGATTTGTATAAGACAGAGCTTAGGATAGTATGTTTTTTCTCTAATAAATTCAGTATCAACAGTCAGATATTTACTGTGAATGAGTTGTTGACATACAGCAGTTAAAGATTCTAAATTATTAATAAATTTGAAGGTCATTTATAATCTTTATACGTAAAATTATAGAGTGTCATTGTTTTCATTGGTAAATTTATAAATTTAATTAAATGAGTGATTAAAAAGTTTGTATCTGTCCTAATATATGACATTATGATGAGAATAAAATAACTTTTTTCGCAATTTATAAATTTAAATCTAATGTTTAGTTAAAGAAACCATCAATATTGTTTTACTGATCTTGAGCAAAATTATTTGTTGTCTACACTAGTATTTCTATTAATTATTATTTAATGTGGATGTGTCGATGCCATCGTCTATAGATCTAAATTTATACAAAATTTATTTATTTGATGAAATAAATTTTATAGTCTATTTCTAATTAAAATATGGACATCCCTCTTAAATAATCAGATCTTTGTTTATCTATCACTGCATTTAATATATAGTATCAACTGCATTGGGTATTGTTAATGTATATCAATGATATTACGAATGAGATAATTTAATTATGGATAAATGTGTAATTTATTAATAGGTAAGGAAAATTTTTGTTTATAGATTGCTGTAATCTAATATTAGATTAAAAGTTAACGTACATGTTTATGAAGTGCAGACGTTGCTTTAGTACAATATTTTGACAATATTGAGTCATAATTAAGGGCCATATCCAATGGTATTGGAGAGAGTTGTAGTTCCAAGTTTTATTATTAATAATTAGGTAGTTCGATAGTGCTGTTCATTATTGCGCGTTTAGGGTGTAGGTGATTTGCAGTATATTGTATTAATCTGAGATAATTAAATTATTGGATAATATATACCTATTCAAGGTGCATATATTGATAATAAATATGAAATACCGCAGTTTGCAGATATCTTAAAGAATTATCTCTTCTTATGAAAGATTAGAAATAATATCTCCCATTCTAAAAGGCCAATCTAATTTTTTGCCATTTTCAAATTCTATTACGGGGATTTTTTTTCCATAAAGAGATACTAATATTTTATTATTACTAATTTCTGTATTAATGATATCAAATGGTATGTGCTGATTTGCTTTTACTAATAATTTTTTTGCTATATCGCATAAATGACATGCAGCAGTGGTATATATTATAATTTGAGCCATTTTTGTAATAAATAATAATTGAAGAAATTAAAGGTCATTTTAATAAATACGTGCCTTGATAAATATTATTTAAGTTAGTATAATACTCCTATTATATAAGAGTTGTAATCAAGACATTGAGCTCCCAGATGAGTCTACAAAAATAAAATAGTTTAGTTCGTTATCTGGGCAATGTTTGTCGACATCCTCAATTATTTTGAATAATACACAATAGTGTGACTTTAGTAGCAATATATGTGTTATGCTTTCATAGAAGTAATGCTATCCTAAAATTTAGGATGTTGGGTAAATTTGGCGTTGCCAAACAGTTAAGTGAATAAGCTTATTCTAATTGCTTCTTTAAGGTATAAAACTAGTGAGTATACGGTAATATTTGAGGTGAGGCATAAGTATTAAATTTGAATAATTTACGATCCAATAATATAATTTTTGGTCTTCATACAATACAGGAAGCACTTGAATTACCAGTATCGCGCATTACAGAAATTTGGCTGTCTGATAGGCGCAAGGACATCCGTATTTCGACACTAATTAACTCTGCAAGAGGACATGGAATTCATCCGAATAGAGTTTCTAAGGAAAAGTTAGATAAGATAGTTGCAGGTGCTTGCCATCAGGGTGTTGTTGCTTATTGTAAACCTTTAGGTATTTTTGATGAATCTTATTTATTCGAATTATTAAATAAACTAAATGAGCCACCATTTTTATTGATTTTGGATTGTATACAAGATCCTTATAATTTGGGAGCATGTATTCGTACGGCTGAAGCAGCGGGAGTTCATGCTGTAATTGCTCCTAAAAATAGAGCTTCTAGTATTACGCCGGTAGCACTTAAAACATCTAGTGGTGCGGCAGAGCGCTTACCTTTTATACGAGTGACCAATTTGTCATATTTTTTACGTGAATTGCGTCAAAAGGGAGTATGGTTAGTAGGTACATCGGGTGAGTGCAACGATGCTTTGTTTGACGTAAATTTGAAGGGGGCACTGGCTATAATTCTCGGTGCAGAGAGTAAAGGAATACGTCTTCTGACCCGCAAGTGCTGTGATCAGGTAGTTCGCATACCTATGAAGGGATGCTCTGAGAGTTTAAATGTTTCTGTTGCGGCAGGAGTATGCTTATTTGAAGCAAGCCGTCAGCGTAACTTGTGATTTTTATAATGTTATAAAGTGAAATTATTGATAGTATCCCGTATATCTGGTAAAACTCTTTGCCTTTTGAAAATATCAATAAGGCTGATAAAACCGTGAGGAGCTCTAAAATGAGACATTACGAGATTGTATTTTTGGTCCACCCTGATCAGAGTGAACAAGTTCCTGGAATGATCGAGCGTTATTCGCAAACATTAACTAGTGAGGGAGGTACAGTTCATCGTCTGGAAGATTGGGGACGTCGTCAGCTGGCATACCCAATCAGCAAGGTGCATAAGGCATGCTACGTGTTAATGAATGTAGAGTGCGATTTTATTCAATTGAAAGAGGTAATAACTGCTTTTCGTTTTAATGACGCTATCATTCGTCATCTTGTTGTTAACTGTAATGAAGCAGTGACAGAGTCATCTCCACAGATGCGTAAGGATGATAATGAAAAAATTCGTCATCGTGATAACGCTTAGACTTTATAAGGATTATGATAATGGCACGTTTTTTTAGACGTAGAAAGTTTTGTCGCTTTACTGCTGAGGGTGTTAAGCAAATTGATTATAAAGATGTAGATTTACTGAAGAATTATATTACGGAGACTGGGAAAATAGTTCCTAGTCGTATTACTGGTACTAAAGCGCGCTACCAACGCCAGCTTTCAACTTGTGTAAAGCGTGCTCGTTTTTTAGCATTAATTCCTTATTGTGATATGCATAAAAATTAGTATCGATAAAATATATTAGGCCAAAGATAGAATATAAGAATATGCTTAGTGGAATTGCAAGATTTGCAATGCATGGGAGATGGCAAGCCGCTATCACAATAATATTGCTTTCATTTGCAGCATTGATGTTACCTCCGTTGAACTATTTGGCCAGCGGCATTATTATGCTTGCTACCCTGCGTATGGGCGTAAAGGAAGGGATGACGATGATTATATCAGGGATGGTCGTCCTGACATTAATTGCAGGATTTCTTCTAAGACAACCTTATATTGCTGGAATATTTTTTCTATCAAGTTGGCTGCCGGTATTAGTTGCCACCTTAGTTTTAAGTTATACAGGATCCCTAGCTTCTAGTTTGTTGGCAACGTGTGGTCTGGGGTGTTGCATGATACTAGGAACACATCTACTATTATCTGATCCAGCGATGTGGTGGCAGCAATTGTTGATACCCTTGATGGAAATTTTGGGTCAGCAGTCTAGTTGGCAGTTTGATGAAACTCAAATTCAAAGGTTAATATTAAGTTATCAAGGTGTTATGACTGGATTAATAGCGGCTGGATTGAGTTTAAATGTGATGCTAGGATTATTTCTAGGTAGATCATGGCAGGCGACTGTATTTAATATGGGTGATTTTTCTACCGAGTTTTGTCAATTAAGATTAGGTAACCATGCTGCACTAATGATGATAATTGTAATGGCAGTGTCTTTATCACCATTGAAGGATAATTCAATTTTATTAGTAGATTGTTTGCCAGTAATGTTAACTGTCTTTACCTTGCAAGGGCTAGCAGTAGTTCATGCGGTAGTGAAACGTCAACATAAGCATAAATTATGGTTAATGGCAGTGTATATATTGCTGATTGTGATTTTGCCTCAGATGGTTGTATTGCTTGCAACATTAGGTGTTTTAGAACAGTGGATGAATTTTCGTAAATATCCATCTAAATAGATACGAGTGATTCTTATAGTAGTTTAATACTGTAATTGAGGATATAAGTAATGCGAGTGATTTTGCTAGAAAAGATGCGTAATCTTGGTAATGTAGGTGACGAGGTCAGAGTCAAATCCGGTTTTGGTCGTAATTTTTTAATACCACATGGTAAGGCTGTATTATCTAACGAGAATAATAGGGCAGTATTTGAGTTACGTAGTGCAAATTTAGATGCTGCTGTAGCCAAAAATTTAATGGAGATTGAGAAGCGTAAAGAGAAACTCGTCGCCATTGGATCTATCAAGATCATAGCTAATGCAAGTGCCGAAGGGAAATTGTTCGGTTCAATTGGTGCAGCTGATATTGCTAATCAGCTAAATAATGAGGGTGCAGATGTCAGAAATAAGGAAGTCCAGTTACCAACTGGAGCTTTACGTTATACTGGTGAATATACTGTCGATGTTCAGCTGTACACAAATATTATTGTAACTGTCAAAATTAGTATAATAAGTTATGAAAGCTAGGTTAATTTCTAAGATGGGAAAAATGCATGAATGTTGAAGTTTAATTGAGTGATACCTATGATGGGATCTTTTTTATTTGTAAAGAAGGTAGCTAAGCTATTGTGGATGAAATAATATTTCCAGATTCTCTTAAAGATAAGTCCATGGAAAAACTTATGATACCACCTCATTCTATCGAGGCTGAGCATTCTGTACTTGGTGGATTGATGCTGGATAATGATAGCTGGGATACAGTTGCCGATTTATTAGTAGAAAATGATTTCTATCGTCGGGCTCACCAACTGATCTTTCGTGCTATTACACAACTATTTGAGAAATCTATTCCTGTTGATGTTATTACTTTAGCTGAGTTTCACGACAAGCGAGGTGAACTTGATCAGATTGGTGAGCTAACCTATTTGGGTATGTTGGTCAGAAATACACCTAGCGCAGCCAATATTGTTGCGTATGCATTTATAGTTCGAGAACGTTCAGTTCTACGCCAAATGATACAGGTGAGCTCTGAAATCTCCAAATCAGCATTCAATTCTGGAGGTCGCACTAGTGCGGATATATTAGATCTAGCGGAAAAGCAAGTACTGGAAATTTCTGAAAAAGGGGCGAATCGTGGCAATAAATTTGTTCATATTAAGGATATAACAAGTGAAGTTTCTGCCCATATTAATTCTGCAGCCGAGAATGATAGTTCGATCACTGGCCTTTCTACTGGGTTTACTGATTTTGATAAATTAACCTTAGGATTGCAACCGGCAGATTTAATAATAGTTGCTGGGCGTCCATCAATGGGTAAGACAACATTCGCGATGAATTTAGTCGAGAGTGTTGCGATTAAAAGTAAAAAATCTGTCGCCGTATTTAGCATGGAGATGCCAGCCAATATGTTAGCTACGAGAATGTTATCATCACTTGGGCAGATAGATCAAAGTTTGCTACGTACTGGCAATCTAAGTGATGTTGATTGGGCAAGATTAACTTCTGCCATTGTGTTACTAGATGAGTCGTCCTTATTCATTGATGATACGCCAGCTTTGACTACGACAGAATTGCGGACAAGGGCGCGACGTTTAAATCGTGAACATGGTTTAAGTCTAATAGTGATAGATTATATTCAGTTAATGCAGGGTAGTGGTAGTAATGAAAATCGCGCTACGGAATTATCAGAAATTTCACGATCATTGAAGTCGTTGGCAAAAGAGCTAGAGATTCCAGTCATTGCACTTTCACAGTTAAATCGTAGTCTTGAGCAAAGACCAAATAAACGCCCAATAATGTCAGATCTACGTGAATCAGGTGCCATAGAGCAAGATGCTGATCTAATCGTTTTTATCTATCGAGATGAAGTTTATAATGAAGATCCTTCCGTAAAAGGCAAAGCTGAAATTATTATTGGCAAGCAACGTAATGGGCCAATAGGGGCGGTCAATTTGACCTTTCAAGGTCGATATACTCGTTTTGAAAATTCCACCTATGATAATTATAGTGATTATTCGTAGTGATCTCATATCCGGTTGCCATTATTAATCTTGCCGCTCTTGAGCATAATTTTTCTCGAATAAAGCAACTTGCTCCTAGTAGTCAAATTATTTCAGTTGTGAAGTCTAATGCCTATGGTCATGGATATTCAGAAGTAGTGCGGTCATTAAATGGAAGTGATGCCTTTGCTGTGGCGCGTTTATCCGAAGGTATACAGTTACGCGAGGTTGGAATCAATCATAAAATAGTATTATTGGAGGGTATATTAGCTACGTCAGAATTGGAGGTTGCTGCTGATTATGACCTATCGCCGGTATTTCATCAGCAAGATCAAGTCGATATATTGTTACAATCTAAGTTATTTAAGCCATTAATATTCTGTTGGTTGATGCTTGAAACTGGCATGCATCGCTTAGGATTTTCATTAAATAATGTGACTGATGCATTAAGAAGTCTATCAGCAAGCAAATCAATTTCTGGTTCTATTGGTTTAATGAGCCACTTCGCCAATGCAGATTTGGCTAATGATCCACGCAATGAAAAGCAATTAAATGCTGTGCTGGATATTGCTGAAGATAGTCAGGCCATTAGTATGGCTAATTCAGCTTCTATTTTATCTTTTCCTGCAAGTCATCAAGATTGGCTGCGCCCAGGACTTATGTTATATGGGGCATCGCCATTTGCTGACATAAGAGCTGTGGATTTAGGTTTGAAACCAGTTATGCAATTAAAATCTGTACTCACTGCGATTCAAAATATGCGCACCGGTGACCAAGTGGGTTATGGAGGTGATTGGCAAGCAACAAAGATGACCAAATTAGGCATCGTTAGAATTGGCTATGGGGATGGTTATAATCGGGGTCTATCATGTGTAGGTCATGTATCTATACTAGGTAAGTTGGTAAGAGTATTGGGTAGAGTATCTATGGATATGATCTGTATTGATTTACATACCTGCTCCGAGGCTGTAGTTGGTGATGAGGTGGTATTGTGGGGCAATCATCAAATCTCGATTGAGCAAGTAGCCAGGCAAGCCAAGACAATACCATATGAGTTAATGTGCCAAGTCAGTGGGAGAGTAGTGAGGGAATATCGTCATATATATAGCTAATTATTTATTATTGTTGTGCATGCTGTAGATACAGGGATATCGTATATAGTGGCATATTAATTATTGGTATAATTCAAATTCTTTCTGTATTTATTGTCATAATGAATGTGTCTCAGATAATTGTGGGTATAAAACTCATAAATAAGAATGATATTGTTGATATTTACCTAGGCTAGCTTTACTTAATCGGCCTTAATTGTGGGACTGATAATAATTTAGTTTTAATTAGGGTAAAGTTTCTTATTGGCAATATGATGGCGAATAACAAGAAGATAAATTGCATAATCTATGAACATGTCAGAGTAGAACGGATAATTATGGGAGCCCTTGTCACTTATTTGTTAATGATGGATACATTTGTTTGGATCAATGTAAAGACTTCAGTTAGAGAGTTTGGTTTCGAACATCAACATCCTAATCGTTGTATACGCTAATCATAATAACTAAGATGTTAATCTCTATTTAAGGAAGGGTGATTATGGCAATGTGGTTTGTTTATCATTTTACTCGAATATTAAATTTTTGCTATTATATGATTAATAATATTGCTGATTGATATATTGAAGGGAGAAATAAAGCATGTTATGGATCAAGGCCTTTCATATTATATTTGCAACAGTGTGGTTTTCAGCTTTGTTGTATTTGCCACGCTTGTTTGTTTACCACGCAATGTGTGAAGACGAAATTGGCGATCAACGACTTAAGGTAATGGAGCGGAAATTATATTGGGGCATCATGATGCCAGGTGTTTTATTCACTCTGTTTTTTGGATGCTGGCTATTTATTCTTTACAGTGCTAATGCAATGGAGTCTATAATTTGGTTACAGCTAAAATTAATATTGGTATCTTTGTTATCCAGTTATCACTATTGTTGTGGTCGATTAGTTTGTCAATTTAGAAAAGGTTTCAATCATCGCTCCGATATATTCTATCGCTGGTTCAATGAATCACCAGCAATATTATTGATTTTGGTAGTAGTTTTAGCTGTAATAAGGCCATTTAAGTGATGAATACTCAAATATCTTAATGACACGCTGCACTCCTGCTGATTTGGTTACAATATTGAGAACTTGATTGACTTCATCATGAGTAAGTATACCCATTAGATACACTATTCCTTGTTCGGTAACGACCTTTACATAAAGGGAATTAATTATATTTGCCGCTGTTATTTTTGCTTTAACTTTCGATGTAATCCATGCATCACTACTGCGGGAGGTTAATGCGCTAGGTGCGCTTATGATTAATTCATTATGAATTTGGCGAATTTTGGGGATAGTTCTAATTTCATTATAAATTTTTTGCTTTAGTTTCTTTGTTAAAGTCTCTCCGGTAATTAATACAACACCATTAAAGCTAGTAATATTTATATGGCTTTGATGGTAAATCTCCTTATTGCTCAACAAAGCATATGATGCCTTCAATTCAATACTTTGATCATCAATGATGGCACCAATGGTACGTCTATCATGGATAAGTGATGCACTTATAGCTCCTCCAGTTACTAGAGCAGTAGCACAGCCTTGCAAGGCTATTATGGTAATTAAAGGCAATATATTAAACTTAAATTTTGACATTGTTAAATTCCAATATGATTTAGACTAAGGCTATTAATTATTGGCATCATTGATATAAATTTATCTCCATATATGATTTATAATAATAGCGATTATATAAAGTTGATACTTAATTGTGCATTATTTTGTTCAAGATGTTTTCAAATCTATAAACGCCTATTTATTGGAGCAAGACTCTAATTTTACCGTGATCAAATTTAGCCCAACGTGTTTTTCGTTTTAGATGGCCAGTTCTATTGATAGATAATATGCCAGTTGCTCCCTTAAAGCTTAGATCTAGATGGCGGCTCAATCTATCCAAGTTGGGGATGAGTCGGTAAGCATCGGCACCAAGGGCATATAGTCGAATAAATTGATGGAATCGTAGTGGACTTGATTCTTTCAGTGTTATATAAGTACAGTTATACATGTTTAAGTCATTAAATATCCATGGTATATCGTTGATAATCAAACCATTAAGATCTATATTTTGTTGGATATTTTCCTGACCATTATAGGCATGAGATGTGGCAATGATCGGCAATTGTCCTGCACGGTAAAATTTTAGTTGAGTCAACAACTGTCGAGCTTTCAAAGGATGAGCTATAAAGAATATAAAGTCAACATCTTGTCTACGCCGAGGTTTGAATTCAATTAATTTACCTATAGTTAGCTTTAAATTTTGTTGACGTTGTTTGCTATGGTCCAGACTCAGTAATAATTTAATAACTGCAGAAAAATCATTCTTATTTCTATCATACCATACTTGATTTAATACTATACCTCCATGTACTAACCATTTATTCCTAAATGCTTCTGCAATACGGTTACCCCAATGACCATAGGGTGCTAATATAACTGCACGTTCATAGCCCTTTTCAATAGCAAAATTTGCCGCTGCTATGGCATCTTCTTCTGGAGCAAGGCCAAATTGAAATAGGTTGTGTTTCTGGGTAGACTGATAATTGAGACGATTGAGTGCCAATACAGGTATGGGTAGCTTTTCAGCGTTGGCCAATACTTGTACGGATATTTTATCTAATGGACCAATCACTAAGTCAGCCTTATTCATAATAGCCTGTTTATATCGTTGCCAAATATTGTTTATCCTAGTTACTGAATCTACCTTTGCAGTGAAAAATTGTAGATTGGTAGCTGTTTCTTCACTGAAATGAGCAGCAATGATACCTTGCTTGATTGCATTAGAAGCGGCTTTATAGGGACCTAATCTAGGTAATAAAATAGCAATGTACTTTGGAAGTTGGGGAAGGGTAGCATCAATTTTTAATTGCCTTTTATATAGTGAAGAATCCGCATAATGATTTGGATAGTCACTTTGCCAGTTTCTGATTGCCATAATAAATCTATCAGGGTTTGTTTTATAAGCGCGAACTGTATAAGCTAATGTAAACCAACCATTATTAACAGTAGGTGTGATGTTAGAATGAAACAGTTTTAGCGTTCGCAATGACAGCTTCATTAATGTTTGCCATAAAACTTTTTTATTATTATCCATAGTATTTTTATTTGATAATAAATTGGATAAGGCGATATGTATATTGGCTTTTTTCAGCCAATTTTTAGTTATTCCGTAAGCCTTAATTTTAATTCTATATACTGCTTGTTGTTGATTTGTAGATGCATGTTTAATTTCATAGGGTTCTAATGCAGCCAGGGCTTGCTCTGCTTGTGTAAGAGACAATATGATTCTTGATTCAATGATTGTAACGTTTAGCTGTCTTGTTCGACTTAATAATTTCTTGTCTATGTTATTGAACATGACCATGGCTTGATCTAGTTGGTTGATTTGAAAATATGATCTCATAGCATGTGAATATAATTGTGCCTGCTGTGTACCATGTGTGAAATCGGCTAAATCATTATATTGTCGCGCTGTTTCCAGATGATCGCCTACTTTTTCTGCAGGCATCGTTTTATTTAAATTGGTAGTGCTATAATTATAAATTATTGATTGAGCATGTTGGCAGGAATTTAATAATAATGCTAGTAGAGCTAATGGCAGTATATGCATTTTTTGGGTCACTGATTTAGATCTATCTGGGAAAATATTAAAGATGGTATTTTTCTCAATTGTGTAGAATACTATTGGTTATAGTATCAATTAATTTATCATGGAGGTAAACGTTTAGTTGTCTGACGAAAACATTGCAAGTCTATATATAGTCGCTACACCGATTGGAAATCTGTCTGATATGTCAGCTCGTGCCGTTGAAGTTTTAAAGAGAGTTACTTTGATCGCGGCTGAGAATACTCGCCACAGTGGGCATCTATTGCGATATTTTTCTATAGATAGGCCTATGATCTCATTGCATAAATATAATGAGCAACAACGCCGTAAGACCATTTTAAATCATTTGAAAAAAGGTGAATCGGTAGCATTAATTAGTGATGCTGGAACGCCTTTAATTAGTGATCCAGGTTATCACTTAGTCTCCTTTGTTCGGGAACATGGTATTAATATCATTCCTGTGCCAGGGAGTTGTTCGTTAATTACGGCCTTATCAGCATCTGGTTTACGATCGGATCGTTTTTCTTTCGAAGGCTTTTTGTCATCAAGGCAAAGCACGCGCATAGAGGCTCTAAAAAAATTATCCGATGAAAGTAAGACGTTAATATTTTACGAAAACCCAAAGCGTTTACAAGCAATGCTAACCAATATGCGAGATATCTTTGGCGGACAGCGTAAAGCTTGTGTTGCGAGAGAGCTAACTAAGTTGCATGAAGTAATAATAACTAAGTCATTATCGAATTTGTTATCTTGGGTATCTAATGATCTATATCGGCAGAAGGGTGAATGTGTTGTCTTAGTTGAAGGAGAAAGCCAACAACTTGATACGGGAGATATTGAAGTTAATCGTACATTAAGTATACTATTAAAGGAATTACCTATAAAGAAGCAGCGGCGATTACTGCTGCTTTGTTAAAAATAAGTAAAAATAGGGCTTATGATATGGCGCTGAAACTTCAGATGAAATAATATATATTATGTAGCATGGATGTTGAGATGGCTAGGCAATCGCGGTTATGTTTATACATAGCTGAGGAAAGTCCGGACTCCAAAGGGTAGAGTGCCAGGCAACTCCTGGGAGGCGAGAGCCTACGGCTAGTGCAACAGAAAATATACCGCCTAACAGTATAGGAATTAGTGGTTAGGTAAGGGTGAAAGGGTGTGGTAATAGCGCACCGCACAATCGGCAACGGTTGTGGCAAGGTAAACCCCGCTTGGAGCAAGACCAAATAGAGAAACTTTTCGCTTGAGCGAATAGATACGATCCGTATTGTTTCTGGGTAGGTCGCTTGAGGCAAATGGTGACATTTGTCCTAGATGAATGATTGTTCACGACAGAATCCGGCTTATCGGCCATCTCCATGTTTTAAATTGTCGTATTATTTGAAAAATTATTTATTATTCATAATTCAACCCCTCGGCAGTTGGTTAGTATCTATTTCTATCTATAAGTAAAGATAATTTTATGGTGACTTGATGCATTAAATAAGTAATATGATTGTTAATCTCTAATTACTCAAACCTTTTATTTATATAGACCCAATGATTGTCATGTTATATAGAAAACATATGTTCCAATTATGTATTGTTGTTATAAACTTTATATTTATATATAAAATGGTTTTAGCAGCGCATTAATACAGATTAGTTACATAGATCAATATAATTTTCCTTTACAGATCATCATGATCTAGTTATTCATAGCTTCTATGTATATAACTATCAGAATACCGAAGAAACATTGAGATCATTCAAGTTTTGATATGACTAAATATATATTTAGTTGAATCGATGAGTTGAATGTTAGTTTGTTTAACTAAGTTAAGGCATTGTTTCTTCTATAAATTTCAATTTTATTCGAAATCGAAACTTAGCCAAATAAAACGTTAAAAATTTACTTTTAATGTTTACAACAAATATTTTGAGGGAGTCATATTTATACGCATGCATTTTGCATTATAATATAGGACATTAAGGAATGTCTAAGTCATTTCTTTGTTAGCTAATATCAATTGTACTTACAATAATATTGTTGTGCCCTTACCATTTAGAAGTAGTAGGTTGTGACTTGGTATATAAACTTTTCATTTTAATGTAAACGTCATTATTTCATTTGCATTCTTTAAGTACTCTAATTTTTATTGTGATGTTCATATTATTCATTACTATCGATCATGTTGATAATTAAATACAATCATCAACATGCTAGGGCCGGTATGGTTGAGCGCAATCATCAGAACTGCCAATTATGGATTCCGATGTGCGTAGGTGGAAGCGCATGTTATCAGGTTACGCGGTGATTAAGATATATGGTAATAATATAATTATATTTCTTATAGATTACTAAATTTGCCAGTTTTTAGAAAGGGTATGTTGATAGTTAGTCAGGATGATAAATTTGCACTATGGGATGAGCATAGTTGGAACGGATTGATATATGCGCGTTTATAAGAGGATTGTGATTTATTAACTTTTTTTCAATATATTTCCAGCTTAGGTTGTTCTATGATTAATATTCAATTAAAGCATCTACCAGTATTGTTAGATGAAACAGTTTTTGCATTGGCTGTGAAGCCTGATGGTATTTATATTGATGGTACATTTGGTTGTGGTGGCCATACTCGTGCTTTATTAGCTAAATTATCAAATAAAGGTAATTTAGTAGGCCTAGATAAGGATCCTTCTTCAATAGAAAAAGCGCGAAAATTAGCCTTGGAGGATAGTCGTTTTTCAATAAATCAATGCTCGTTTGGAAATTTAGCGGAGGTGGTAAATAGCCGTTTATGGAAGGGTCAAGTGAATGGCATTATATTGGATATTGGAGTATCTTCACCTCAGTTGGATGTGGCTGAACGTGGCTTTAGTTTCCAAAAAGATGGGTTTCTTGATATGCGTATGAATCCAAATGTTGGTATTAGTGCTGCAGAATGGTTGGCTAGGGCTACGATGGATGATATAGTTACGGTGATTAAAACATTTGGTGAAGAGCGTTATGGAAGACGTATTGCTCGTGCGATTATTGAAACTCGTGAGATATTGCCTATTGTTACTACACTTCAATTAGCTGCATTAATCTATAAGGCTAGCCCATCGAGAGAACAAAATAAGCATCCAGCAACACGAACTTTTCAAGCTATTCGTATCTATATTAATAATGAATTGGAGGATCTGAAGATCGCTTTAGAGCAAGCATTAGATGTCTTAGCATTTGGTGGTCGCTTAGCGGTTATTTCTTTTCATTCCTTAGAGGATAGAATTATAAAACGATTTTTTAGAAATGAGTCTAGAGGTGATGACTTACCTTCTAATTTCCCCATCACTATTGATCAACTAAATCCACGTGTGAGACTTGTTGGTAGGACAATTAAATCAAATGATTTAGAGCTAGCCTTAAATTCACGAGCACGCAGTGCAATATTGAGGGTAATTGAGAAATTAGTATAAAAACCTCTTTTTTATTTGAGTGTGTTCGTGTGAATATGTCAGTTATATTTATGGTGACAGTTGTATTGGCATCGGCGATATCGGTAGTTTATATCAAGCATAGTAGTCGGGGTATATTTATTGAGTTGCAGGAATTAGAAAAGCAGCGCGATGAACTTAATGAGGAATGGGAGCGTTTACTGTTGGAACAAAGTACTTGGGCTGGCCTTGGACGAGTTAAGCAGCAAGCGGAAATTAGCTTGATGATGTTTAGACCTATAAAAGTTATAGTCGTAGTAATCAGGCCATGAAGGAACAGAAAAAAACTCTGGGTTATGTAAGTGTTTGGCGATTACATTTGGTTCGTTTTATCTTGATAGTATTAGTGTCAGGGTTAGGGTGTAGATTAGTTTATATTCAGATTTTAGATATTGATTTTTTGCGAGACCAGGGCGTTGCTCGTCATATACGTAAAGTTCCTATAGCTGTTCATAGAGGTATGATATTAGATAGATATGGTGAGCCATTAGCAATTAGCACACCTGTATATTCAGTCTGGTTGAATCCTCAAGAGGTAGATCCCAATGATCAGGATTTGAAGCATTTAGCAGAAATTATAGGGATTAGAGTTAGCGGAATTCGGAAGAGAATAGCTAGATATGATAAAAGAAAATTTATTTATATAAAGAGACTACTTATGCCGGAACTATCGGCTAAAGTGAGACATCTTAATATTGCAGGTGTGGGGTTGCAACGTGAATATAAACGCTATTACCCTACAGGGGAAGTTACTTCTCATTTGATTGGGTTCACGAATGTTGATGATGTAGGACAAGAAGGATTGGAGTTGGTTCATAATCATGTATTAGGAGGTTTACCTGGTTTGAAACGTATGATTCGTGATAGCCATGGTAGTTATGTTGGTGGCGGTGAACAATTAAGAGCTGCAAAAATTGGTCAAAATATTATTTTAAGTATAGACTTACGATTGCAGTATCTAACATATCAAGCCCTAAAATCAGCTGTGATTAAGTTTCATGCACATTCTGGAACGGCTGTCATTCTTGATATTAATACTGGCGAGGTACTTGCGATGGTGAATCAGCCATCATTTAACCCTAATAATAGTCATAGCAGTAAAATCAGCAATTTCAGGAATCGTGCTGTGACTGATGTGTTTGAGCCGGGTTCAACGGTAAAGCCTTTCATTGTCGCTGGAAGCTTGGAATCTGGTAAATTTAATTTGACTTCTAAGATTGATACTCGACCTGGTGCGTTCAAAGTTGGTGGCCATATTATCAAGGACTCCAGAAATTATGGTGAAATTAATCTTTCTACTTTAATTCAAAAGTCGAGCAATGTGGCTGCTAGTAAAATTGCCTTAGCACTTGAACCAGAAGAGTTATGGCAAAGTTTTTCAGCATTTGGCTTGACTGAGGCTACTGGTGCATACTTTCCTGGTGAAGCAATAGGCAATATGCCAGATCCTCAAACATGGCAAAGACTTGATAGAGCAGCCTTAGCATATGGTTATGGTGTCACTACGACCTCATTACAATTAGCGCGGGCATATAGTGTGCTGGCGAATGGAGGTATATTACGTCCTGTTAGTTTTCTTAAAACTGATGAGTTGTCGTCCATGGGGCGTCGCGTATATTCTACAAATGTTATGAAACAAGTATTAACTATGATGGAAAAGGTCGTTCAAGTAGGTGGCACAGCTCAAAAGGCTGCAGTTACAAATTATACTGTCGCAGGAAAGACTGGCACGATCAAAAAAGCTACATCTGGTGGCTACTCGGATGATCAGTATATATCATCGTTTGCAGGGGTAATTCCTGCTAAAAACCCACGTCTTTCAATGGTGATTACGGTAGATTCTCCTCGGGGAAATAGGTATTACGGTGGTTTAGTTGCTGCACCAGTGTTTTCAGAGGTGATGACCATAGCTATGCGACTATTGGATATTGCTCCAGATAATTTCCCTATTGCAGATATCAAGTTAATGCGAAAATGAGCGATGTAGGTATGGATGTACATGAGTTGTTACTTGGAATGTCATCTCAACCAATTCCATTAAATAATATTAGTTTGACTGATATAACATTGGATAGTCGAGATATATCCGTTGGCAGTCTATTTCTGTCTTTAGAAAAAGAAGGAAAACGACGTTTATCTTATTTAAGCCAAGCTATCAACAATGGAGCTGTAGCTGTAGTTTATGATAGTATGCAGCCGTTGCTATGTAAAGAAAAAACGGTCTGTTATCAACATACTGTAAGCACATATTCTGTGGATAATTTACAATATATTATTGGTGATATTGCGGCAAAATTTTATAGATATCCATCTGATAATCTATCAATTATTGGAATAACTGGCACAAACGGTAAGACATCAGTTAGTCATTTTGTTGCCCAGGCGCTTGAATTTCTATATATCCCTTGTGGGATAATTGGTACGTCGGGCGTTGGTAGGGTTAATCAATTAATATTCAATGGTATGACGACCCCTAATTCCGTGGTATTACAATCAACATTTGCAAATTTTAGAAAACAAGGAATTGGCCATGTCGTCATTGAAGCTTCTTCTCATGGATTGGATCAAGGGCGTCTAAATGGAGTGCACATTGATATTGGAGTATTCACAAATTTGAGTCGCGAGCACCTCGATTATCATAAGAGCATGGAAAATTATGTTGCTGCAAAACAGCACTTGTTTCAGTTTAGAAGTATCAAACATGCGATAATTAATACGAATGATGCATTTGGCAAAATTTTAGCTACAGAATTAGATTGTACCGATACACAGTTACTGACGTATAGCAGGAATACTTCCTTACAGGATAATTCCAATTTACATATTCAAGCTGTAGATATCATGGTGAAACCTGAAGGTATCAGCTTTAAATTACGAAGTCAATTTAAAACTGCTGAAATAAGTGCTGCATTAATGGGGAGATTTAATGTAGATAATCTTCTAGCGGCTACTCAGGTATTACTGGCTATCGGAATTCCTTTCGGAGATGCGTCTGAAGCTATTTCTCACTGTCATTCAATTAGGGGGCGAATGGAAATTTATGGAGGTAATGGGCGAGTATATGTCGCTATAGATTTTGCTCATACTCCAGATGCTTTATCGCAAGCTATAACTTCTCTACGGATGCATTTATCTGCTCAAGGTAAGTTGTGGTGTATATTCGGTTGTGGTGGTGATCGGGATAAGGGCAAGCGTGCATTAATGGGTTCTAGTGCGGAAAATAATGCGGATAGATTAGTAATTACTACTGATAATCCTCGTAGTGAATCTAATAAGGCAATAGTTGAGGATATTCTGGTTGGTATTAAAAATACAAGTATTGTTTATATTGAACATGACAGACAACAAGCTATTGTCTACGCAATCAATGCAGCTGCAATTGCTGATATCATCTTAGTGGCTGGAAAAGGGGATGAAAAATATCAAGAAATTAGGGGTATTAAATATCCATTCAGTGATGCACAGGTTGTAATGGAAGCGCTTATGTCATTTGATGGATGACAATTATTATAAGGTCAGAGTAGTAAAAATTAGTATGTATATACTTCTTTCTGAAATAGTTAATATCCTTTCTTGTATATCTCCTAAATCTGATATCATTATAAATGGCGTTGTTATTGATAGTCGCAGAGTGAAAGTTGGGAATCTTTTTGTCGCTCTAGAAGGTAAATATGTTAATGGTCATAATTATTTGGCTCAGGCACGAATTTCGGGAGCTAGTGCTGCATTAGTTTCAGAACTTCAAGATGACGACTTGCTGCAAATATTAGTAGATGATGTTGTGACTGCATTTGGACTAATTGCGGCCTATTGGCGTCAGCAATGCGATGCTAAAGTTATTGGAATCACCGGTAGTAATGGTAAAACCACTGTAAAAGATATGGTTTCATCGGTATTAGGTCGCTGTGGCTCCGTTTTATCTACGCATGGAAATCTCAATAATGAGATAGGAGTTCCTCTCACACTATCTAGATTGGATAAAAGCGACGATTTTGCCATTATTGAAATGGGTGCTAACCATTATGGCGAGATTGCTAATTTGGTTGAGATGGTGAAACCTGATATTGCCATCATTAACAATGTGTCACCTGCACATTTGGAAGGCTTTGGTAGTATTGAAGGTGTCGCCGAGGCTAAAAGTGAGATCTTTTCGTGTTTAACTAAGGATGGAATAGGAATTATCAATATTAACCTACCCTTCATGTCAATGTGGAAGCAGTTGCTAGATGATAAACAGTCTCTATTATTTGGCTTGGACTATGCGGCAGATATTACTGCTCAAAATATACAGTTATATGCGACTTCTAGTAATTTTATAGTCAGTTTATATGGAGAATGTTATCACATTAATTTGCATCTTTCTGGCATTCATAATGTTGCAAATGCATTGGCGGCCACAGCTATCTGTTATGTGTTACAAATTAAACCTGTATCTATTATTACAGGTTTAGCTGCGATTAAATGTGTGCCACATCGTTTTCAGATAAGAGCCGGTCCTAATAGATCTCAGATTGTCGATGATACCTATAATGCAGATCTAGAATCATACAAGCAGGCATTGTCTGTTTTAAAGTTCTTCCCTGGTAATCATTGGTTGGTATTGGGAGATTTTAGTGAGTCAGGTAATGGAAGTAGATTATTACACCAAAAAATTGGTATTGATGCTAAATATTCAGGAATAGAAAAATTATTTGTGATTGGTACTAATAGTCGATTTGCAGTTGATACATTTGGTGAGGGCGCTACCCATTATGAGGATATGAATTTATTGTACCATCATTTACATCAAGAACTAACATATGAAATAACTTGTTTGATTAAAGGTTCTCGTTCTATGAAGCTGGATAAGCTAGTTGATATGTTGGTTTGTGTGAGAAAGGCGACATAGTGATCAACGTCATTGAATGTTTAAATCAAGTTAATAGTGGTTTGATTGCATTCCAATATCTGAATATAAGAGTTGTTTTCAGCTTTATTATGTCCTTAGTAATTATATTGCTTTTAGGGCCGATCGTGATCCGCAGACTTGTTTTCAAACGAATAAGTCAGGTAGTTAGAGATGATGGTCCTAAATCACATTTGAATAAATTAGGCACTCCAACGATGGGTGGAGTGCCAATTATAGTGTCCATTGTTGTTAGCACCCTGTCGTGGGCTGATATATTGAATCGATATGTTTGGTTATTGATATCAGTAACTTTGTTATTTGGTGTTATTGGGTTTGTAGATGATTACATAAAGCTAGTCAGTCAAAATTCAGGGGGATTATTAGGTAGATATAAATATATGTGGCAATCATTAATTGGAGCTATCTTAGCTATTTTTATATATCAGACATCTCTCGTACCAGCAGAAACTCAGTTCATGATTCCGTTTTTTAAGGACATAATTATTCCTTTGGGTAATTGGCATATGATACTGGTATATCTGGTTGTCGTGGGTAGCAGTAATGCCGTTAATTTAACTGATGGTTTAGATGGCTTATCTATAATGCCAATTGTGATGGTGACATCAGCTTTAGGGTTATTTAGTTATACTACTGGTCATTATGAATTTTCCAATTATCTTATTGTGCCGTTTATACCTGGTGCAGGTGAAATAACGGTATTTTGTGCCTCTGTGGTTGGTGCTAGCTTAGGTTTTCTCTGGTTTAATACATATCCAGCACGTGTATTTATGGGTGATGTTGGCGCTTTGGCATTGGGTGCGGCCCTAGGTTCAGTCGCTATCTTCGTACGTCAAGAATTAGTTTTCATGATTATGGGTGGGGTATTTGTCATTGAAGCGTTATCTGTAATTTTACAAGTAGTTCTATATAAAGTTTTTTATAAACGCGTGTTCTTAATGGCGCCTATTCATCATCACTATGAATTAATGGGGTGCCCTGAGCCTAGGATTATGGTCCGTTTTTGGATCATTACGGTACTTTTAGTGTTAGTAGGTTTATCTAGTTTGAGAATATAGTGAGTAAGAATGCTAATTGCATGTCGGAACTAAGCCATTGTGTAGTTATAGGTCTTGGATTTACAGGATTGTCGTGTGTGAAATTTTTATTAAATTATGATCTTGATATTGTAGTTATGGATACACGTGAATTCCCACCATTTCTATCTGTATTTAGAAACAATAACCCCGAGGTTTTTATTAAGACTGGAGGATTAGATTTTGATCTTATGAAACAGACGGACATGATTATATTAAGTCCTGGTGTTGATCCACGTATATCTGAAATTATGGCTGCGAGGAATTTGGGTATTGAGATAGTTGGTGATATAGAATTATTTGCTCGCTATGCGAATGCTCCCATTGTAGCTATTACTGGATCAAATGGGAAAAGTACAGTTGTGACATTGCTAGCTAAAATGGCTAAATTATCAGGAAAAAACATTGGAGTGGGTGGTAATTTGGGCACTCCAGCATTAGATCTTATTACTAAGCCCGCTCCTGATTTTTATATTGTAGAATTATCTAGTTTTCAGTTAGAAACTGTAACATCTCTTAATGCATTTGCTTCTGTAATATTGAATATTAGCCAAGATCATCTAGATAGATATGATAGTATGGAAGCATATAAAATAGTTAAGTCACGGATATTTAATGGTGATGGTGTAATGGTGATAAACTGTGATGATGATGCAACCAATCATCTGGCGCGGTCCGGACGAAGTCAAATTAGCTTCAGTTTTCATGAAGAAAAGTATTTTGATCTTGGTCTGTTGAAAAGGGGAGGCCATCTGTGGTTAGCGAAGGATGGGCAACCCCTTATTGCGGTTGCCGAAATGAAAATTATTGGTAAACATAATATATATAATGCTTTATCTGCTATAGCTTTAGGTTCAGCAATGTCCTTACCAATGTCATTAATGTTAAGAGTATTGGTTGAATATACAGGTCTGCCTCATCGTTGTTGCTATGTTAATGAGGTTTCAACAGTAAAATGGTATAATGATTCCAAGTCAACCAATGTTGGCGCAACCTTAGTAGCAATAGAAGTTTTATTAAATTTAGGTAAATTAATATTAATTGCTGGCGGTATTTCAAAAAAGCAAGATTTTTCATCATTAACAGCAGCATTGGAGTGTTCAGTTAAGGTTGTTGTTTTATTAGGTCAGGGCAAATTTGTAATTTCTGAGGTTGTTCCTAGAACAGTATTAATAATTTATGCATATAGTATGGAAGATGCTGTTGGCAAGGCATCGAAACTTGCACAAGCGGGTGATAATGTATTGTTATCCCCCGCTTGTGCAAGTTTCGATATGTTTGGCGGCTACGAAGAGCGTGGTGAAGTGTTTGAACTGAAGGTAAAGGAGTTGTCGTGTGACTAGGTCAACTCTAACTTTTGATCGTATTTTGCTATTTGTCATTATGTCATTATTAATGCTTGGTCTGGTAATGGTAGCTTCCGCTTCTATAACAATAGCTGACAGTAGAATGTCGCAACCACTATATTATTTTTATCGTCAAGTAATATTTGCTATAGTAAGTTTAGTTTTGGCTAGTGGAGCCGTTGTAATTCGATTGTCTTTCTGGCAACGTTATACTCCGAAGTTATTAATCATGGGATTCAGTCTGCTTATATTGGTCCTAATTCCTGGCATCGGTCGTGAAGTAAATGGCAGTTCTCGTTGGTTACCTTTAGGACCCATTAACTTTCAAGTGGCCGAAATAATGAAACTGTTTTCGATTGTTTATATTGCTGATTTTCTGCAGCGTCACCATGGTCATTTAAATTGCTCATTCTTCAAAGTTTTAGCACCCCTATTGTTGTTAAGTTTTGCTGCATTATTATTATTGATGCAATCTGATATGGGTTCGATGGTCGTTATACTCTTGACGGTGTTAGGTATGTTGTTCCTTGGAGGCATACGACTTGATGTATTGGCTACTTTAATCGGTGTGATAGGTTCGTCGTTTGTATTATTAATTTGGTTGGAACCATATAGATTACAACGTCTGCAAAGTTTTATCGATCCATGGGCAGATCCATTCGGTAGTGGATTTCAATTGACACAAGCTCTAATTGCATTTGGTAGGGGTGGTTGGCTGGGAGTAGGTTTGGGTGGTAGCATGCAAAAGCTCTTTTATTTGCCCGAAGCACATACAGATTTTTTATATTCGATATTGGCTGAAGAATTAGGCTTAGTGGGTGCTATATCGGTGATGATATTATTTTTTTTATTTATTTGGCGTGCCTTGGTAATTGGTCGTGCAGCAGAAATATCGGGTCAGATTTTCGCTGCTCAAGTTGCCTATGGCATCGGTATTTGGTTGGGTTTACAGGCATATATTAATATGGGTGTAAATATGGGAGTATTGCCAACGAAAGGTCTAACATTACCCTTAATGAGTTATGGTGGGAGTAGCTTGGTTATTGTTGGTGTGGCGGTTGCATTATTATTCCGTATTGATCAGGAAACCCGCTTCTCAGAAGAAGTGTCAGCGATCGTAAAATGATGATAAGACGTGTTTTAATTATGGCTGGTGGAACTGGAGGTCATGTTCTTCCTGGACTTGCAGTAGCTGAAGAATTAAGAAATCGATCAGTAGATGTATTTTGGATGGGTACGAAGAAAGGAATTGAGTCGCAGTTAGTAGTTAATGCTGGTTTTCCTATCAATTATATCACAGTTTATGGATTACGTGGGAATGGAGTGTTAGGGTGGTTGTTTGCGCCATTGAAAGTAGTAAAAGCAGTTTTTGAAGCACTTAAAATAATGGATATAGTTAAACCAGATGTAGCGTTTGGCTTAGGAGGATTCACCTCAGGTCCAGGTGGAGTCGCAATAAAACTATGTTCGAGACCTTTGGCTATACACGAACAGAATGCGGTCCCCGGGTTAACCAATAGACTTTTATCTCATTTATCTCAAAAGGTGATGGAAGCATTCTTTCAAAGTTTTCCTAAAAATATAGATGCTGATTGGGTGGGTAATCCGGTACGATTAAGCATGGAAAATGTTGTTGAGCCACGGCAACGTCTTAAAGATCGAACTGGTCCATTAAGAATTTTGGTTCTAGGTGGTAGCTTGGGATCAAGTTTTTTGAATACCTTCATGCCTGTATCCTTATCATTATTGGATGAATCTCAGCGTCCGTATATTAAGCATCAATGTGGCGAAAAACATATAGGAGACTGCCAACGATCTTATGCTGAAGTTAATATCAGCGCTGATATTGTAGAATTTATTGATGACATGGCAGCTAGTTATTCTTGGGCGGATTTAGTTATATGTCGTGCAGGTGCATTAACAATTGCCGAGTTATCTGCAATAGGTGTTGCGTCTATATTAATACCATATCCATATGCAGTTGATGATCATCAAACTCATAATGCTTCTGTTTTAGTGAAGGTTGGGGCTGCCCAGTTAATTCAAGAAAGATCATTCACACCTATCCTTCTTGCTGAAAAGATGAAACATTTGATCTGCAATCGAAATCGGTTATTAACTATGGCTCAAGCTGCACGGTTACAAGCTAGATTTGGTGCAGCTAAATATGTTAGTAATACATGTATGGGTTTGTCTAATGCATGAATTATCTTCAGTTATGCAAGGTAGAGTTAAGCATATCCATTTTGTGGGTATTGGAGGTATCGGTATGGTGGGTATTGCCGAAGTTCTGATTAATCTTGGCTATCAAGTATCAGGTTCAGATTTATATGATAATGGTTTAATTGAACACTTACGCAGTCTAGGTGCGAATGTAATGATTGGCCATGATCCAAAACATTTAAGTGGCGTTGATGTTGTAGTTGTAACAACAGCAGTAAGCGATGATAACCCTGAGGTACTCGCTGCTCGTGAGCGGCAAATTTCGGTTATACCCAGAGCTGAGATGTTGGCTGAATTAATGCGATTTAGTTATGGTATTGCTGTCGTTGGTACACATGGCAAGACGACGACCGCAAGTTTAATTGTAGCTTTATTAAGTGAAGGTAAATTAGATCCAACTTTCGTTATAGGAGGACTCATAAATAGTGTTGGTGGCAATTCCAGCTTAGGTAGTGGGCGTTATTTAGTTGTCGAAGGTGATGAAAGTGATGCCTCATTTTTACACTTACATCCGATGATGGCCATTGTAACTAATATTGATGAAGATCATATGTCTACTTATGGGGACAATTTTAATAATCTGAAGACAGTATTTGTTGAATTCTTACATCATCTGCCCTTTTATGGGTTAGCTGTGGTGTGCATCGATGATCCTGTGGTACGTGAATTACTTACTGAAATAAACCGGCCATTAATGACGTATGGGACTGATGACAAAGCTGATTTCCAGCTTATAGCACTGAGACAGGAACGGGGGAAGAGTTATTTAATAATGGAAGATAAAAAGGCAGGTTATCATTTCGATGTAACTCTAAACATGCCAGGTTTGCATAATGCATTGAATGCAGTAGCCGGTCTTGCTGTTGCCAGAAGTTTAGGCGTTTCCATAGAATCATGTCAGCGTGCCTTGGTGCAGTTTGCAGGGATAAAACGTCGCTTTGATATCATTGGTAATATTAAAACTAATAGTGGCCAATTTTTATTAGTTGATGATTATGGTCATCATCCAACTGAAATCGCGGCAACAATATCCGCTATTAAATTAGGTTGGCCCGACAAAAGGCTGGTGGCTGTATTTCAACCACATCGTTATGGGCGTACTCGAGATTTATTTGAGGACTTTGCCCAAATCTTATCTAGTGTAGATGTGTTAATTATTTTAGAGGTTTATTCTGCTGGTGAAAATAGAATAGTAGGTGCTGATGCTCGTAGTTTATGTCACGCAATTTATTTATTGGGTCACATTGAACCTATATTTGCAGAAAGTAAGCATAAATTATTCACATTACTATCATCTCTTGTTCAAGATGGTGATTTAGTAATTACATTGGGAGCCGGTGATATTGGCGCAATGGCGCGTGAGTTACCCCAACAGTTGGGAGTTTAATCGTAATGAATAACTATTACCAATATTTGCTGAATGGATTACGTATCAGAGAACTCCTATCAAAACGTACTTCATGGAAAGTAGGAGGCTATGCACAGCAGCTCTATCGTCCGATCAGTATGCGAGATTTAACTCTATTTCTATCATTGCTACCTAAAACTGAGCCTATTTTATGGCTAGGATTAGGTAGTAATATTCTTATTAGAGATGGTGGTTTTGCTGGTACAGTTATTTCTATAGCGGGAACATTGCAGCAATTAGATGTTGACGATGGTGTCGTGACAGCGGAAGCGGGTGTTTATTGTGGGAAGTTAGCGAAATGGGTGGCAAAATCTTCTTTGACAGGGGCAGCCTTTTTAGTAGGCATTCCTGGTACACTTGGCGGTGCCTTAGCAATGAATGCAGGAGCTTATCAATCCGAAATTTGGCAATTCGTACTAAATGTAACAACCGTAGATCGTCATGGAACATTACGTATCAATACACCAGAAAAATTTAGGGTGAGTTATCGTAATGTGGAGTTTCCTGATGGAGAATGGTTCATTTCAGTAAGATTGAAATTTGATGAGGGTGATACTAATTTTGAACAGAATTTAATCAAAAATTTTTTAAAGCTTCGTAATATTACCCAGCCGATAAATAAGTTTTGTGCAGGTTCAGTTTTTCGTAATCCTAAAGGTGATTTTGCAGGACGTTTAATTGAAGTAGCTAAACTCAAAGGTTTAACCATTGGTGGTGCCAGTGTTTCACATAAACATGCCAATTTTATAGTTAATAATAGAACAGCAACTGCTTTTGATATTGAGTCATTAATTTTGTTGGTGCAGCAAACAGTGGAATCTACTCAAGGTGTGCATTTGGTGCCAGAGGTACGTGTGGTAGGAGAATATTAATGATAATGAAAGCCATTGCTGCTTCTGAATTCGGTCGTGTTGCTATATTGATGGGTGGAGATTCGGCTGAGCGTGAAATTTCCTTAATTAGTGGTAGAACTGTTTTAACAGCACTGAGGGCAGAGGGAGTTGATGCACATACATTGGATGTTAGTTTTGATATTGCAGATCAGTTACGTAATGGTAAATTTGATCGGGCATTTATAATTTTGCATGGGCGTGGCGGTGAAGATGGTCAAATTCAGGGGCTTCTGCAGTCAATGAATATTCCGTTCACTGGCAGTGATGTAGTTGGTGCTGTTTTATCAATGAATAAAATGGTTAGTAAACAATTATGGATGCAACAAGGATTGCCAACAGCAATATTTGAACGCGTTACTATGGAATCCAATATCGATAGCGTAGTACATAATTTAGGTTTGCCTTTGATTATTAAACCTGTAAACGAGGGTTCTAGCATCGGTATAACAAAAGTTAATTCTGCTGATGAGTTATTAGTAGCAATCGCCTTAGCTGTACAATTTGATACTGAGGTAATTGCTGAGAGTTGGATTAATGGAGATGAATATACTGTAGCGGTGTTAGATCAAATAGCATTACCTATGGTAATGCTGAGAACATCGCATGAATTTTATGATTTTGAAGCTAAATATAAGACAGATACTACGGAATATCTATGCCCATGTTATTTATCCGAACAAGAGCAGTTGTATTGTCGGCAATTAGCTTTAAAAGCATTTAATGGATTAAGAATGAGAGGATGGGGACGAATAGATCTTATGCGAGATCAAAATCATAATTTTTATTTACTAGAGGCTAATAGTGTTCCTGGAATGACGGATCATAGTTTAGTGCCGATAGCTGCAAAAGAATTTGGACTGGTTTTTAATGAATTAATTTGGAAAATATTAGAAATAAGCGTTGAGGTTAATAAATAATGGTTGCCATAGATAAACATAGTATATTTCATAATTTTGTTTACAAATGGCATCATCCATTACTTTCGCGACAATGGCTCCGCTGCTCAATAATGTTTTCAATGTTATGTGCTACGGTATTTGTCATGATCTATTTAAATCAGTACAATGTTTTACCTGTTTCACATGTTATTGTTGAAGGCAATCTCATTTACTCAAATAAAAATGAATTAGTCACAGCTATTAGTTCTTATTTAACATGCGGCTTTATGAGTGTGAATATATCCAATATTTGTCAAGTTGTCGAAGCATTTTCCTGGATAAAAAAGGTGCATGTAATGCGTGTATGGCCTGATACTTTGTATATAATAGTCGATGAACATACGGCTATCGCTCAATGGAAAGACCAGGCTCTTGTGAATGAGTATGGGGAGGTTTTTCAACCATCTGGAAAAATGTTTCCTACAAATTTGGTAATATTGCATGGTTTGGAGGGATCTAGTAAAGTGATGTCAAAGCAGTTATTAGTGATTCAACAATATGTATCAGAGCTAGGATTGATAATAAAACGGGTTACTATGGATCAGCGACGATCATGGACAATATATTTTAATGGTAGTATTAAGGTGATACTTGGTAGAGCCAATAATAAGCAGCGCTTGCAGAATTTTGTGGAAATATTTAAGGTGGTTTTACATCATTATATAGAATATATTGCGGCTGTTGATATGCGTTATACCAGTGGAATGTCAGTTATTTGGAAATATGATCAGAATTTTGATCTCAATGGAACATCATGATGTCGAAAAAAAATGAGAGGGAGCTTATAGTTGGCCTGGATATTGGTACATCAAAGGTGGCAGCAATTGTTGCAGCTCCTAATCTTGATGCCGGGCCCAAGGATAACGCATTAGAAATAATAGGCATTGGTTCTTATCCCGCACGTGGTATGAAAAAGGGGGTTATTGTGAATATTGAATCTACCGTTCAGTCTATCCAGCGTGCGGTTGAAGAAGCAGAATTAATGGCTGGTTGTCAGATACATTCAGTTTTTTCAGGTATAGCCGGTAGTCATATTCGTAGCTTTAATTCTCATGGAACAGTAGCAATAAAGGATAAGGAAGTCATTCAAGGTGATATTGATCGTGTATGGGATGCTGCGAAGGCAGTTCATTTTCCTGGTGATCAGCAATTATTGCATGTTATGCCTCAGGAATATATTATTGATAACCAGGAGGGCATACGTGAACCTATAGGTATGTCCGGTGTGCGTCTAGAAGCGAAAGTACATTTAATCACTGGAGCAGTGAGTGCGGCTCAAAATATTACGAAATGTATTGAGCGTTGTGGTTTGTCAGTAGATGGGGTTATTTTAGAACAAATGGCCTCTAGCTATTCGGTACTTGAGCATGATGAAAAGGAATTAGGTGTTTGCCTTGTTGATATTGGTGGGGGAACTACCGATATTGCCGTATTTATGGATGGTGCTATTCGTCATACAGCAGTTATTCCAATAGCAGGTGATCAGGTAACGAATGATATTGCAGTGGCACTTAGGACGCCAACCCAATATGCCGATGAAATTAAAATTAAATATGCTTGTGCCTTACAACAATTAGCTAGTGAAAACAAAAATATTGAAGTGCCTAGCATCGGAGATCGTTTGCCACGTCAATTGACGAGGCAAACGTTAGCAAAAGTAGTTGAACCACGTTATGAGGAATTATTAATATTAGTACAAGGAGAACTTCGAAAAAGTGGCTTTGATGACTTATTGGCAGCTGGGGTTGTTCTCACAGGAGGTAGTTCCAAGATGGAAGGTGTGATCGAATTAGCAGAGGAAGTATTTCGCTTACCTGTGAGATTGGGTATACCTCAGCATGTAGGTGGATTGACAGAGGTGGTACGCAATCCAATTCATGCAACAGGTGTTGGTCTATTATTATTTGGTAATAAGGAAGTCATTGATGGACACAATGATTTAGGAATGAGCGAGGGATTCAAGAGTATGTTAGTACGCATGAAAGGTTGGTTTCAAGGTAATTTTTGAATTATTTAATGATTATTTAATGAAACATAAAAAATAAAATTGAGGAGAGGGTAGAAATGACATTTGAGCTGATTGATACATATACGCAGAATGCGGTAATCAAGGTTGTTGGTGTCGGTGGTGGTGGTGGCAATGCGTTAAAACACATGGTCAGCAATAAAATTGAAGGAGTAGATTTTATTTGTGCTAATACTGATGCGCAGGCATTACGTAAGAGTTCGGCAACTATACAATTGCAATTAGGTACGGATATTACCAAAGGTTTGGGCGCTGGCGCTGAACCAGATGTAGGGCGTCAGGCGGCGCTAGAAGATCGTGAACGCATTATGGAAGTAATTAGTGGTGCAGACATGGTATTTATCACTGCCGGTATGGGTGGTGGCACTGGTACTGGTGCAGCTCCTGTAGTTGCTCAAATTTCTAAAGAAATGGGCATTCTGACTGTAGCAATTGTTACTAAACCTTTCTTATTTGAAGGAGCTAAACGCTTAAAAATTGCCAACAAAGGAGTAGAGGAGTTAAGTCAGCATGTAGATTCCTTAATTACAATTCCTAATGAAAAATTATTAGTTGTTTTGGGCAAAGAGATGAGCTTGTTGGATGCATTTAAGGCAGCCAACGATGTGTTATTGGGTGCAGTGCAAGGTATTGCCGAATTGATCACCCGTGAAGGAATGATCAATGTTGATTTTGCTGATGTACGCACGGTAATGTCTGAGATGGGTATGGCGATGATGGGGACAGGCTATGCATCAGGTGAGGGTCGTGCAACTAAGGCTGCGATGACGGCTGTTTCTAGTCCATTATTGGAAGACGTAGATTTGTCTGGTGCACGTGGCGTGTTGGTGAACATTACTGCTGGTTTTGACATGACTATAGGAGAATTCGAAGAGATAGGCAATATGGTAAAAAAATTCGCCTCTGAGGATGCTACAGTTGTAGTTGGAACAGTAATTGATTCCGAAATGACAGACGAATTGCGTGTAACTGTAGTAGCGACAGGTTTGGGCGGTGATAAATTGGCTCAGGTAGATATGCCTCCAGAATCAGCTCTACCACAAATTGAGATTGTACAAAAGTCAATTGATATTGATCATTACAAACCTACTGTGGCGCGCCAGGGAAGACCACAAGCTCAAAACCAGTCCACAGGTGAGATAAATATGGACTATCTAGATATTCCGGCATTTTTACGCAAATAATCTTATTAGCTATTTTCGCGGGATAGTATTTACTATATATTATGGGTTATACTATATTTTATTGTATAAGATTTAGTCAGGGAGGTCGACGCACCGTGATAAGGCAACGAACATTGAAAAATGTAATTCGTGCGACTGGTGTCGGATTACATAGTGGTAATACTATTTATTTAACTTTACGTCCTGCCGTATCTAATACGGGTATAATATTTCGTCGTGTAGATTTAGATCCAGTGGTTGAAATAAAAGCCAAAGCTGAAAATGTTGGTGAAACATCTTTATCTACGACTTTGGTTCAGCATGGTCAGCGCGTTTCTACTGCCGAGCATTTATTGTCAGCATTTGCTGGTTTGGGCATAGATAATGCTTATATTGATTTAAATGGGCCTGAAGTACCTATAATGGATGGCAGTGCCAGCCCATTCGTATTTTTGATTCAATCAGCCGGTATCAAAGAACAATCTGTTGCTAAGAAATTCATTCGTATTAAGAATAGCTTATTGGTTAAGGATGGTGATAAATGGGGAACTCTTGAGCCGTTTGATGGTTTTAAAGTTAGCTTTACCATTGATTTTGAGCATCCGGCGTTTTCTAGCAGACCCCAACAAGTTAATGTAGATTTTTCTTCTACATCATTTGTTCGTGAAATTAGCCGTGCTCGCACCTTCGGATTTATTAAGGATATCGAAAATCTGCGTGAAAATAACCTTGCTTTAGGTGCCAGTGTCAATAATACAATAGCGCTAGATGACTATCGTGTTGTTAATGAGGATGGGTTACGTTATGAAGATGAGTTTGTTCGCCATAAGGTCTTGGATGCTATTGGAGATCTTTATCTATTAGGATATAGCTTAATTGGAGCATTTAGTGGTTATAAATCTGGCCATGAAGTAAATAATAGGTTGTTGAGAAAATTATTAGCGGATAAAAATTCTTGGGAATTAGTAAGCTTCAAAGATGGAAAAGATGCACCGATTATATTTAGTCATTCTACCGCATCTGCTGTAATCTAAAAATTGTGATTTATATTTGTATATTATTCTAACGTAGCTAATTTAACTTGGTCTTAATTTTTAATCCCCCGCTTTATTGAGTCAATGTGCTCTTTTTCTTTGCAAGGATCTATCTATTCCAACGAAACATGTATCAATAATTTTATCGAACGATATCAATAGCTGATAATTAGATTATATTTATCTGGTTTTAACCTAAATGTTATTAATGGAATAATGTGAATATTCATATATTATTTTCATAATTAGGCAGCCCTAATGCGTAATATAAGATCATAATTAGCATTATGCCTTTCCTTGTCTAGGGATAGATACATGCCAATGCTATGCATTGAGGTTGTGTGACTTCACAATATATCAAATTTGGCTGATCATTAATTTCATTCAAACAACCTATAATTGGATGTTTGTGTGCGATTAGTCTTGGCCAAATTTATATGTGAAAAACCTGAATATATTTTTCAATTACAATAATGCAAATTATTATAATATCGCCCAACAATAAAACTCATAAGTATTTATACCTAGGTTTTACTCAGCTAATAATATTAAGTGGATCAGCAGTTGTTTTATTAGGTATGTATGTATTATTAGTGATGTACTGTTGGGAATCGTCCTTCAATACTCCAATATATTCCTGCTATTCTCAATCAAGAACAATGCTTCAAGAGTTCAATCGGCACACGTTGTCCCAACGTAACTCCATAATAGTAGATGACTTTTATGTTAAGCAACTAGGTAATTTACAATCTGAGGCGATTCGCTTAAAATCACTAACTGAAAAGTTAGTTAGTATGTCAGGTATTGATATTCCCGAGATTTTACTAAGTAATACTCCTATCCAAGATAGCATGAATAAGAAGCAGTATCTACCAATTGATAAGTTTAATAGTAAAACGCAGCGATTATCCTTAGTATTTAAGCTGCATCATCAACAATTAATTTTTTTACAAGAACTTCTCATTATACAAGATAATATTAAATCGGCAATACCAAAGGGTAGACCTATAGAGGGTGGCTGGGTCTCTTCTTATTATGGTAATAGAATTGATCCATTTACCGGCAAACGAGCCTTTCATGATGGGTTGGACCTGGCTGGAAAGAGCGGAAGTAGTATTCATGCTGTTGCGCACGGGATTGTTACTTGGACAAGTAGGCAGGGTGGTTATGGCGGTTTAGTAGAAGTTGAGCATGGTAATGGATATATTACTCGCTATGCACATAATAAAATCATAATAGTAAAGGTAGGTGATAAGGTCTGTAAAGGTCAAGTGCTAGCATTGATGGGGTCTACCGGTCGTTCTACCGGACCGCATGTGCATTTTGAGATTATACAAGATGGTAAAAATGTCAATCCATATATATTTGTCAAACGTTAAATTTAAATTTGCCATTTATAACATTCATTAACATACATGTTGATGAGTTTCAGCTTTACAATTTGGTGAGAGCTATATTTTATAAAGAGTATTTTTTCATCAGAAATTAAGATCTGAGAGAATGATTTTAATTATAAATAGGTGGTAATAATTAATGGCAATTAATTTCTTCAGTAAAATATTTGGCAGTCGAAATGACCGTGTATTAAGAAATATGCGCATAGTCGCGGAGCAAATAACAGAATTTGAATCAAATATGGAGACACTTAGTGATGTTGCAATACAAAATAAAATAATTGAATTCCGTCAGCGATTATCTGACGGTGAAAGTCTGGGTGACATCTTGCCTGAAGCCTTTGCTGTAGTACGGGAGGGGGGTAAACGTGTATTACATATGCGTCATTTTGACGTACAAATGATAGGTGGTATGGTTTTAAATCAAGGTCGAATCGCCGAAATGCGCACTGGTGAGGGTAAAACATTAGTTGCAACTTTGACTGTGTATCTGAATGCTTTGGTGGGCAGAGGTGTCCATGTGGTTACTGTGAATGATTATTTAGCACAACGAGATTCTGCCTGGATGAGTAAACTCTACAGTTTTCTTGGTTTGACTATAGGTGTGATTTTTTCTGGCTTAGCATCAGATCAGCGCCGTGCTGCTTACGCTGCAGATATTACTTATGGTACTAATAACGAATTTGGCTTTGATTATCTGCGTGATAATATGGCCTTTAGTTTAGATGAGAAAGTTCAACGAGAATTATATTTTGCAGTTATAGATGAGGTGGATTCAATTCTAATTGATGAGGCACGCACTCCACTTATTATTTCGGGTTCAGTAGAAGATAGCTCGAAAATGTATCAACGAATTAACACATTAATTCCTAATTTGAGCAAACAAATTGGTGAAGGAAAAAAGATTGATATTACCGGAGATTATATTGTAGATGAAAAAAGGAAACAAGTGCATCTTACTGAGGATGGTCATGAGAAAATTGAGGTTTTGCTAATGAAGGATGATCTGCTCGATAAAGATAGTAGCCTTTACGATTCTGCCAATATTAGTTTGATGCATTATATTACCGCTGCCTTGCGAGCTCATGTGTTATTCAAGTGTGATGTTGATTATATTATTCAAAATGATCAGGTGATTATTGTGGATGAATTTACGGGTCGTACTATGCTAGGACGTCGCTGGTCAGAAGGATTGCACCAAGCAGTGGAAGCGAAAGAAGGTGTGGCAATTCAAAAGGAAAATCAAACTTTAGCTTCTATCACTTTCCAGAATTATTTTCGCTTATATGAAAAACTATCCGGTATGACTGGTACTGCTGATACGGAGGCTTTTGAATTACAGGCAATTTATGGTTTGGAGGTTATCGTAATTCCGACGCATAGACCCATGAGGCGTAAAGATGAGGCCGATAAAATATATTTAACAACTAAGGAAAAATATGAAGCTATTATTACCGATATCAAGGGATGCATAGATCATAAAAAGCCGGTATTGGTAGGTACATCATCGATAGAAAGCTCTGAATATTTGCATGCCTTATTAGAGGAGGACAATGTTCCACATGAGGTATTAAATGCAAAGTTCCATAAAAAAGAAGCTCAAATTATTACTCATGCTGGGCGTCCTGGAGCAGTTACCGTTGCTACTAACATGGCAGGACGTGGCACTGATATTGTGTTAGGTGGTAGCTTAAATGCTGAATTGGAAAATTTGGGCGAGCAGGTTAGAGATATTGACAAAAGAAGGGTTACCAAGGTATGGCGGAAGCGTCATGATGAAGTGTTGTCCGCTGGTGGTTTACATATTATCGGTTCAGAACGGCACGAATCTCGTCGAATTGATAATCAATTAAGAGGTAGATCTGGTCGCCAGGGTGATGTTGGGTCTAGTCGTTTTTATTTATCTTTAGAAGATGATTTAATGCGTATTTTTTCTTCAGAGCGTATGGCTATCTTTATGCAAAAATTAGGCATGGAAAGGGGTGAATCTATCGAACATCCATGGGTTTCGCGGGCGATAGAAAATGCTCAACGTAAAGTTGAAGGCCATAACTTTGACATTCGTAAACAGCTACTAGAATTTGATGATGTGGCAAATGACCAACGTAGGGTAGTTTATGAACAACGAAATGAATTAATAGCTACAGATAACGTATCCGAGACTATCATTTCAATGCGTAATACTGTTTTGAATGATGTTATCAGCATGTATGTTTTTCCAAAAAGTATGCGTGATCAGTGGAATATTTCAGGCCTTGAAGGTACTCTGCAAGATGATTTTTTCCTAAAATTAGGTATTGTAAATTGGTTGGTTCAAGATGCAGCAATGAATGAAGGGATGTTGCGTCAGCGCATTATCGAAAGTGATGAGATGAGGTATGAGAATAAAGAGCAAATGGTGGGTAGTGAGTTAATGCGCCATTTTGAAAAGGCAACAATGTTGCAAATTTTAGACGTGAAATGGAAAGAACATCTGGCGCAGATGGATTATTTGCGTCAAGGTATTAATTTACGTGGCTATGCTCAAAAAGATCCTAAGCAGGAATTTAAACGTGAGGCTTTTCAATTATTCACTAATATGTTAAGTGCTATAAAGTATGATGTAATTATATATATTTCTAGAGTTCAAGTTCCGGACTTTGAAGACATGGCAGCTGTTGAAGAGCGGTGTCGACAAACTGTGGAAGTTAAACATCGACATGATCAATTAAAAATATTTGCTGACAAAACTAAGAAAAAGTCTATATTGGGTGCTCATTCTCCGTATATTCGTAATGGTCGTAAGGTGGGTCGCAATGAGATCTGTCCTTGTGGTTCGGGTAAAAAGTTTAAACAATGCCATGGATCTTTTGCCTAATAATGCTATAATGTATTATATTCGTAGTGAAAGTGATTGTCATAATTGTCATTATGATAGATTGGTAAGAGTGAGGTTGATATAGAGATTGCTATAATTGATATACCAGCTATCCGTCGTAAGGGCTTCATTCTTGCCATTGAAGTCAAAAATTCGGTAAAGAGGCCAATGCTCATTACTCCAGGTAGGGTTCCAGCACCGAAGGCTAACATCACCATTGAAGCATCTATGGGCTGACTAGATGTTGCTGCCACCGCTAAAGCCGCATATACTAGACCACATGGTAGCCATCCCCAAATCATTCCTAATAAGCATGCTTGTGATAATGTCTGTACAGGAATTAATTTTTTTCCTAGTGGTTGAAGTTTTTTCCAAATATGCGCACCTACTTGTTCTATTTTAGCGAATCTAGGGAACCATCCTGCTAAGTAAAATCCCATTGCGATCATGATGATCATGGATGTGTATTTTATAATTATATGACCGTTAGTTTGGGTAGTTAGTGTAAAGCTAAACAGTCCAACAATTATACCAGCAAGACTGTAACTTAATAATCGACCTAAATTATAATAGAATACATATGGCAGCATTCTTCGTCGACTTCTCCTTATTTGTACGGGCAAACTCAGGGTTAATGCTCCAATGATTGATCCACACATAGATATGCAATGCACTGTGCTGAAAAGTCCCAGGAGAAATGCCGTGATATAGTAACCAGTTATGGCTTCCATCAGTATTGCAAACCTTATGTCTTTTATGGCATAAAATAATAACATGTAACAAAAAAATAATATCATTAATTTCATGTATAATATCATGAATAATGTATATCTTTGTACGGTCTACATGAGAATATTAATTTTTGCTTTCAAATGTTATAGCTTATCATTAATTTTTTATCGTTTTGTCTAGTTAGTATAAATTTTTGTTAAAAATCTTTCGTTAGGTAACGTATCATGTATTAACGGTGCTGAGATTATTGATAAGTACCATATAGATTGTATTTTAAGACTTTAAAATGGTTGATACCATATTTATGGTATTTATATCACTTATTGAGTAATAATCTTGTCTTATGCTTTATTTCATTTGTGTTTACGATTGTTTTGATGGGTAATGGAGTTTTGTGGATATATCAAAATTAATGCATGACGTATTTATCTCACCTGATAGGAAAGATACATATAATATTTTCTTACCTATTAGATGGGATGTTTTTGTACATTCATTAAAATTTGAGAAACTTATTTTTATATTATAGTTCTTATTTACCAATTTTGCAATAATAGATAGATTTTAGTCACAATCTTTAAAGTAATTAATTTTTTATCAATGGCATACCAATTATATGTCTAGTGTGCCTATATTAATTGCAGTAATATTGATATGCATTTATTAATGCAATTTACATCTTCTTTCCTTGAATCTTATTTCGGAATTATAATTACACATTTTATTTATTCATGAAAAATTGTCATGAATATAACTATATGCCGATTACAAATTTTTTGAATCTGTTGCGGAGCATTTAAGTATACTCGTGCATTAGATTACTTTATCTATTCAACCAGTAGTTTCAATGCAGATCAAGCAGCTTGAAAGTGAAAGTACTATGTCATTATTTGAGCGCTTTGGGAGGTCTCTATTTTCTGATTGTGATCGCTAAGGGTTTATTAGTATATGCTTGAAATATTTTCCAATGACTTGTAGAAACCACCTTGTTAATGGATGAGCTTCGGGAGGGGTGGTGGTCATCGATGTGGCTATCTCAATATGGCAGTGGCGACAACAGCTATTGCCTTTTCAAATTTATGATGTGGATTTTATAAGTTATGTTCGGTTGTAAATATGACTTCTGATATAACCAATCTTGCTAATTTATCGACTCATCTATAAAATAATACCATAGGTGATTATGGGATAATCATCTGATGAGTTTCGATGTTGAGGCGATATCTTTTATGGAAAACCCTATTGTGTTAGTGGCACTTGCTGAATGTGTGAATATAGTTTAGATGTACGTATCTCAATGGCACGCTTTTTGCAAAATGAGATATAGCATTACATAAGTGATGTAAATTAATAATGAAGCTATTAATAGGTTGAATCATTTCCAAAGATATTTCATCGGTATTCGGTACATTGCAAAGGAAATATTTCCACTGTATGAATGTCGACATTTCAAGAATAATTTAAGACGAGTCTTTTAATATTTTAGATAGTAAGTAGAAATATATATCTTATTATTTTTTACTGATTTATAGATTAAAGAATGTTAGGTTGACGATAGTCATCATTCAGATAAAATATAAGTTTACAATTTTACGTGCTCATAATTTTTTTAATCTATTGGAAATTGACTTGATAATCACTATGTTAATAAGGTCGATGAGTAGTGCTACCGACCTTATTAATCGGGATACCTTAATTAAGAGCGACGCCATTATCGGCTAGGAATAACATTCTCCGCTTGTGGACCTTTTTGACCTTGACTCACTTCCATTGTTACGGACTGACCTTCTTTTAATGTTTTAAAACCATCAGCTTGAATTGCGCTGTGATGTACGAATACGTCTGGACCATCAGTTTGTTCAATAAACCCGAATCCTTTTGCGTCATTAAACCATTTAACGGTTCCTGTTACTTGTTCTGCCATATTAACCTCAAATTTACTTAATCTTTTGCCGACGGATATCTATCAGAAGGCTTGTTTTCCACTTTTACAATTTAAGTGTTTTATGAATTATACTTATTAAATTGTAGAGAGTACTTTTCTAGTTATAAAAGGAACAATATCTTTTACAATCCTTAATATTTAGAAGAATTTTATTTTTCATATCTAAAAATAAGCTGAACAATATTGATGCTATGTTCCTTAATAATTAAGGTTACCATTCTAATAAGATAAATGGTAAATAGCAAATACTTTTCCAAAAATATTTTTCTAATAATTAATATGTCAATTGAATAAATAATTATATTAGAATAGTTCTTCTATCGCTTCGCTTTCGCCAAAGAGAAATTCATCCAGTTCTAGTTTTAAAAATTTTTGAGATTTCGGATTTGCTAGAGACAGATGATTTTCATTTATCAATATGGTTTGCTTATTCATCCACATTTGCCAGGCTTCTTTTGAGATGTATTTATAAATTTTTTTGCCTAGTTCACCTGGATAGAGAGGAAAATCAAGACCTTCCGCTTCCTTATTAAGTTTTACACACCGAACTGTACGCACTATAATTGCCTCTTCAATATTAACTAACTATTTATACTGATCTTTGGTTTGATAAATGCTTGGTACATATGCATTGTATGTGGATGTATAATTAATAATTTAGCAAATTAGATAATTTATCTTAATATATTGTGATATGAAGATGGTGGTATTGCAATAGCCTAAATGTATTTCATGCAATTTATTTTTATATACTTACTAAGTTGTACATATAACAAATATATTAACTAATAATATTTTTGGCAATATGTATAAATAATAATAAAATTTTGATATACTATAACTGCATATCTACGAGATGACATTAAGGCTTATTTAAGATGCAAAATATGCTATTATGGTATTTATATCTAGATGTCCTTTTTATTAAAAACAGAACAAAAAATAAGATTACCTCAATTGTTTGTTATTTGCAATGATGTGAATTTTAAAAGTAGTAAGTCATCTTGTCTTTCATTTTTAATATCACTGATATGAATCACCTTATGTTTTATGCCTTACCTTTTGTAAGTAACTTAATCTACTATTTCATAGTATCTTTAATCTAAATGAAATTGGGGGGGGGTGTATTTTTGAATATATCGTCAATACTATGGAATATACAATGCACTGTATCTCAATAGCTATGATGATTTCTATTTATAAACTTAAGGTGTATTTTTAAAATAGGTAATAATATGATTAGTCTGGTAACTATGAGGTGTTTTTAGCAGTCCTCTCTTATAAGTAATATACTTTAATATGTATAAAGATCTCTGGTAATAATATTACAAATGATGATGTTATTGTTGTTTATGGCTCAATCTAAAATATTACTAATATCTGTTTTATATCTTCAATTATTAATAATGACTTAGCTAAAATTTTGTTTAGTCCAATAGTCGTTTATGCACTATTTTAGCAGATTTATAATCTGATCCATATCAAAACACGTATATAATATCATATTCTATAGCATAACGTATCATTATTGATATGCGGATTTGATATTAATGAGTAATAGGACCTTTGAATTCAGTTATACTCCAAGTATTTTTTGATTTAGCTGATATTTAATTTATAACGTAGGTCTGAGATTTATATATGACAAGAAGGGCAGTATTATTAACTAATTTGGGCTCACCTAATGTAGCTGATCTTAAGTCTGTACGCAGCTATTTAAATCAATTTTTGATGGATCCATATGTTATGCAATTGCCCTGGATATTCAGACGATTATTAGTTAGTTTGTTCATTTTACCTATTAGATCCAAAGTTTCGGTCAGAGCTTTTCAGAAAATTTGGCTAAATGGTTCTCCGCTAATAGTATTATCTAGAAAGTTAAAAGTTGCCCTTCAATCTGAACTTGCACTACCAGTTGGATTATCAATGCGATATGGAGATCCTAGTATCGAAGCTGAATTATTAAGATTTAGTAGGCTGAAAATCATAGAAATAGTTTTCATTCCTTTATATCCTCACTTTTCATCTAGTACTGTAACTACCTCAATCGAAGAAGCGAAGAGAATAATAAAAAAGTATAATCTTACAATTAAGCTATCAATAATTCAGCCATTTTATGATAATAACAATTATATTAGATCTTTGGTAAGTAGCGCTCAGCCCTATCTAGTAGAAGATTATGATCATATATTATTCAGTTATCATGGTTTGCCAGAATCGCATATACGTAAATTAGATATATCAGGGTCTCATTGCTTGAGATTGCAGGATTGTTGTCAGATGGTGCACGAATGTCATTCTCAGTGCTACCGCCATCAAATTTTTAGGACTACTCAACTTTTTGCTGATAAGGCTTGTTTAAATTCACATAAATATTCCATTGCATTCCAGTCACATTTAGGACTATCCAGATGGTTAGATCCAAATACTGAAGCTCGGCTTATCGAACTTGCAAACAGTGGAGTGAAAAATATATTAGTAATTTGCCCTGCTTTTGTGATTGATTGTCTCGAAACTTTAGAAGAGATAGCTATACGAGGACGAAAAATATTTTTCCAATATGGCGGTAAGTCATTAATATTGATTCCGTGCCTTAATTATGATCCAAAGTGGGTAAGTACGCTGGCCCTGTGGTGTCGGAATATATGATTTTGGAAAATATTATCTATATTGGATCTAAATAAATCTAAAATAGATGGTCGTAATTATAGTTTATCGTAATAATCATATATGCCGTTCAAATATATAACAGCGTCATATATTTAGGTGGAATAATAGTTTTTGCTTTCATCTATTCCAAGTAATCCTAGAAACAGTATTTCCCACTAATATATAACAACTATGGTTAAAAACTTATAATTAATATAATACAAATGGAGTATTTTTATTTATGATGTCATCCTGTTTGTACTTGCGTTGTTATGACTCATCAAATACCGATATTCTAGGTTATTATGAGTAACACTCTGGTAAGCTTCATATATATTGACTTATTATTAGGGTTCTTATATTGCACATCAAATAAGGTATAATTATGATTTGTGCCCCTCTAGGGATTAAATAATAAAAATATTAAAACCTTATGCTTCATCATAGATTATCTTATAACTTAAATTGGATTTCGATCATAATATTACTATATCCAAGATGTTCAAATATAATAGTGTTATGTTTCATAATTACAGCTTAAAAGTATAATACTTACTAGGTGCCTAGATATCAATTGGTGGTAGGTGATATTAAAATTAAATTATGTCCTATTATGTGTATATCAAAAAAATTAGTTTAAACTGATCGGTGATGTTATATAAAATACAGATGTCATGTTTTGCTGCTAAGGATGGCGAGGTCATAACAAACAATTGCATATTTTAAATTGTAAGAAAAGATTTAATTTGGTCATTTTGATTGGTAGAGAGTATCATCACATCCAAGGGACATGGATGTAGTATACATTTGCTCTCATTACTTATCAACTTGTTGTTTAAGTTAAATATTTTCAATATCTACCGTCCATAAATGTTATTTAATAAATTTTTCCTATTATCTGCAGTAATTTTTTACAATTGTGTATATTCAACTATTCATGATACCAAAATTAGTAGACATCATAATAGGACTACCCTAAAATATTTTACATGATTAGATGGGTAGAAGGTATATATATTTACCTAAATTTAGCGTCTTTGTTTATACTACATATTTGCAGATAGGGTAAAAATCATAGATATAGAAGTGGTATGTTCATAGTATAAGGAGGGAGAAAAATGAATTAAACTATTTTCATATATCATTGGTAGTTTTATTTAATTTATGATGGGCTTCTTCATCTTGAGCAAAGCAAAGAGAAGTTATTCTATTTTTGCAAGTGATATTAAGTCACCCCAGATGAAATTTGCTGACATAACTTATTATGTAGAATGAGTAATATCAAAAATAGATAGGCTTTATGATCGCAGCTTTATGACACTAATATCAGTATTATATTTGTCAGCCATGGTACAACTAGAGCTTTAGCGTATGTAGAAAAGTAAATTAGTTAAGTAAGGGTTGAATTATTAAGAATAAATAAATATTTTGGCTCGAAAGCTAAAGTCAACCTGCAAATGATATGTAGTTATATTTAGGAAAGCGATATAGTTTCTATTCTTATAGATTATTTTGAAGAGATAAATGTTTATGGCTCAATTTAATATAAACTGTTATAAATTAAGTTATTAATAACTGGGAGATAATAAAACTTTATGAGTAATATTAAAGTAGCAATTGTTGGTGTTGGAAATTGTGCTAGTTCATTGATTCAGGGTATTTATTACTATCGTAATAAAACAGAATGTAATGCTATTGGTTTAATGCACTGGGATATAGGTGGTTATGCTCCTGGAGACATCAACATTGTTGCTGCGTTTGATATTGATCAACGTAAGATTGGATTAGATGTTAATAAAGCTATTTTTTCTAGTCCTAATTGTACTACCAAATTTTATTCAGACATTCCATCATCGGGAGTAAAAGTACATATGGGTCAAATTCTCGATGGTTTTTCAGAGCATATGAAGGACTATGCAGATGACAATACGTTCCTTCTTGCAGATGAGGAGGAACCTAAGAAGGAAGATGTTATTAATGTATTGAGGAATTCGAAAGCTGAAGTATTGATGAATTATTTGCCTGTGGGCTCAGAGGATGCGTCAAAATTTTATGCCGAATGTTCATTAGCAGCAGGTGTTGCTTTTGTTAATAATATTCCTGTATTCATCGCTAGTAATCCAGAATGGGCAAGGCGCTTCAGGGATAAAAACATACCTATTATAGGTGATGACATTAAGGCACAACTAGGCGCAACGATTACGCATCGTACCTTAACCGATTTATTTAAAAAACGGGGGGTAAAATTGATGCGTACCTATCAATTGAATACTGGTGGCAATACAGACTTTCTTAATATGAAAAATAGTGCCCGCTTAGCCTTTAAGAAAGAATCTAAGACTGAGGCTGTACAATCGGTATTAGAAACGCGGTTGGAAGACGAGAATATTCATGTCGGACCCAGCGATTATGTGGCTTGGCAGAAAGACAATAAGGTTGCCTTCATTCGTATGGAGGGAAAATTATTTGGTGATGTGCCAATGAATCTTGAATTGCGTTTATCGGTGGAAGATTCTCCTAATTCAGCTGGAGTGGCTATTGATACTATTCGTTGTGCCAAGCTTGCATTGAATCGGGGACAAGGTGGAATTATTATGGGGCCATCAGCCTATTTTTGTAAACATCCACCTAAACAGTTTTCTGATGATGAAGCTTATATTAAGACTAATGACTTTATTCGGGGGGGGATAAAGTAAATAGGTTAAACACGCATTTCAGTTTTGATAATAGGGGGTAATTTCAGTCCAAAATTAAGAGCAAATTGTGGCAAGTGTTGGCATGCGATGCGAGAAATATTAATAGAAGTTAGATACTTTAATCTGTTGAATCTATTTTCATAGAGATAGAGATATGTTTATTTGTCCGAGTAAATATCTATCTCTTTATATTAATGTAGTTGTTCAGAACCTTCATAAATAACACGAACTTTGAAAAGTGTTTCTGGTCTGAGGTATCTATATGCAATATATCGCATGCTATCCGCCGTTGCTTGCTCGAGTATGTCAATTATTACCTTCTTTTTGATTCTCTTAATAGTTTTAGGTGCAGTCTGAATGCGTTGAAGCGCTTGTAGCCAGTAGCTATTATAGTTTTTACTATTCCTAATTGCCTCCATGATTGGGTTTCTAGCTCTTTTGAGGAGATCATCATCAATTAGATTGTTGCGTATATCTTTGATAATATCTGCAAATAGTTCCTCCACAGCATCAAACTCATCTTGCGATAAGTCGGTCTCTATCATGAAATACCCATAATTGGGAATTGTGGAAGACATTAAACTTGTTACATCTGGTGAATAAGAAATGCCTTTTTTTTCACGCACCAATTCAATCAGTTTAATCTTGATAATCCTTGCTAAAAGTGACATTTGTGTGCTTAATTTAATATTGCTGTTATCATCTGTTGGCCAATATATTTGTAATAGACTTTGGTTTACTGTGCCGTTATGGCGGAGAACTATAGAACTATTATTAGGACGAAATTTTATCTCTAGCAAGTTGTTCTTTATTGGTTGTTGATTGTTCGCGTGGGGGGAATGTACCAAATGTATTAGCGACATCAGCCTTAACTTTTTCTATATTTATGTCTCCTACGACCGTAATTTAGATGGGGCTTTTAAGTAGGTCTGGAATCATCGTAGTTTTGAGATCTTCAATATCAAGTTTCATCAGATGCTCGAGTGGAGGTAGATAGAAACGAGGATCCCCACCGTAAATATATCTACCAATTTCGAGGTTGATGGCTTGCTGTGGAGAATCTTTGAGTGTATCGTATTCTTCTGTAATAATACGTTTGTAAAATTTATATGTTTCAGAGCGAAATGCTGGATCACTAATATAAGCCGCCCAGTTGCAACTGTAACAGCACGTCTTGGGACCGAATGATAGCGCTCATGGAAAAAGTATCATGATAAATTTTTAGATCTGCTGAAACTGAGGTGCCTGCAATGAGACTTTCAATATCTTCTACTTTATGTTTTTTCAATCCGCCATCAGTAAAGCACAATTGGGCAAGGCATCTCGATGCCGGCTAATTCCTTGGGAAAAGATACTATTCCTCTTCCAAATCGTACGATCATGCGAGCTGTGACATCCTCGTTAGTAGTTTTCTTGATATTGAGCAATACATTATTCTTATATCTTACCTTTGTAACTTCAGGATCTAGTATTGTTTCTTCGACATCAATTTCTCCAGATGGGCCGAAATTATTATAGGCAAATTCATGTGGCGTATGATGGTTTATAGGGGCTGTTACTGATATTTTCATTGATTTTATAATAGCTTTCTTCAGCTTAGTTTCAGCATCCTTTATATGATCACCTGTAATTATAAGATACTTGTTTTCGCCGAACCATACTTCTCTGAACACTTTTGTTAGATCGTTCGCTGTCATATTTTTTACGGCAGATTCGAAAATAGCTAATTCGTTTTCAGGATGCAGGATCTTATATCCATTATGATGGCCGTTCAAAATAGCATTCGCTAATTCCCTGTTATGCCTTTTATTTGCATTATTAACGTCATATTTGAAACCTACCAAAAAATTTGCAATATGTTCCTTAATTTCGTTAATGGTAAATCCATGAATCAGCATTTTACGAAGTTCTTGTTCTGCTACAGCTGTTGCGTCGATGGCATCTTCATTAGAGGTATTTAAACTCAACATAGCAAGCATGGCTTCATCGTAGAGATTTTCATAGCTTACGTAAATGTTAGTGAAAGGCGCTTCACCTGTGCGGGCAATTTTATTAATACGCTGCTTAAATATATGGTTGGCAAGCGAAATTTTATAATAATTTCCGATTTCCTCCCATGAGTTAGACCATTCTTTGCAGGGTTTAATTATCCCTAGTTGAGTATTCGCAGGATATCTGTCCTTATGTATGGCTGTATAGGTAGCCACTTTATCGGATGTCTGCCAGAGGTGTGGTTGATCATAGTTGTTATTCCTTGTCTTTGTTTTATTTAGCCATCCTTCGAAATGTTCTAATATACTGTTCTCAATATCGGCTATTTTCACATCCCCGACAATTACTAAAAAGGCATTTTCCGGTCGATAGAATGCTTCATAGAAGGTTCGCAAGGCTTTCCCTGTCGCCATGGATATGGTGTTTTTAGTGTCGATAGGAAAATGCTCGTTTGTACGAGATCCTGGCAGCCAGTGCTCGAGTTGTTGGTGGTAGACATCGAGGCTGTCGCTATCATCCACGTCATACTCGGAGAGTATCACGCCCCTTTCCTTACGAACCGCCATTTCATCAAAACTCAAGTTTTTTGCGATTTCGCTCAACAGCATTAAGGCGGTATTAAGTGTTTCCCCGTCCATATGAGGTAGTTCCAGCATATAGATTGTTTTATCAGAATATGTGCTAGCGTTTGCATCGAAACCAAATTCTAGTCCTTGACGCTGTAGGATTTTAATAAGTTCGCCTTCAGGTATATTCAATGAACCATTGAAGGCCATATGTTCAACGAAGTGTGCGTAGCCTTGCTCTCCATCGTTTTCATCCAAAGACCTAACTCGAAAATATAGTCGAATGGATGCGGTATTTTTAGGAACTGCATTTTTCATTATTGAATAACTCATGCCGTTCTTCAACGTACTAGAAAAAATGAGTGGATCTTGGACTATCTGATTCCTCTCAATAGCGTTCACGGTATTTATTATTCCGAAGAATACGATTTTGAATATTAATAATATCAATTGGTTTATAGTCATAATTTCATCGATGTAGAACCTAAAATTCTAAAATTTTTTAAATATATAATCATAATTACTTTTGTGCCTTGTAAAAATACAACTTCAAATGAAGCCTGTATAAAATACTTTATGATGAAGATTACATTACGTTAATCTCTATCCAAATTACCATTTTATTGATCCAGATATGAATGCTTGATTTTGATATTATTATTTGATGCCATACCTTCTAGGTTTATAGGCTTGATAGTAAATGAGTGTAATATTGATTATGAGTCATTTAATTTATAGTTTAACTATCAGCTATCTAAAATCAGTTAATTATTTTTCAGAATCATACAATAAATTGTGCTAATATCTATGTTGTATGGGTTATCAGCGCTGTAATTGATTAGACCTGTGTTAGTGTAAAAGTTATTAATATTTTTAATATTAATAAACATGCTGTCATATTTCATATTAGTATTAATCCTGATATGAAATAGTCGCATATCAATTAATTAAGCACCGTTTAAAATTGATCATTAAATAATATATTCTCCGAATACTTAATACTTATAAATATTGATTTGCGTGCGCTTTATTATTTATTTGTGTAATAGAGCAAGCTCATTCTACGCTTGTATTCTCAACGGCTATGATTAGATTTCCTAATAATTACAATAATATGATTGCCTGCGTTAAAATCTAGATCAGGGGATGATTGCATATGGGATGAACATCAATTCGCACTTATGTTGACTAAGATACATATTACGCTAAAATTTAATGCCTAATCTCTAAATTATCTAACATATTTTAAAAAATATAGCATCGATAGGTTCTGAACTTTTGAAGTTACTGTGCGGCATTCCATATTTTGGGTAAGGGAAGTACATTAGGGCAAGAAGATTGTTTTATTTGCATAACTTGTTGTTATGCCTGGAGGAACAAAGTATCACAATGGTATTGTATATGGTTGTGTACATAAAGTATGTGGCTTACCAAACTTATATACTCCCAACAATCGAGAGTACAATATAATATGGATCTGTATATTCATAATTATCCTTAACGTTATATTAGCAAGAAATATTTTTAAATAAATATATAAGGTTGAAACTTTGAAGTTGTTTAAATATTTCATATAATATTTGTTCACTTGCTGTTTTTTTCATATTAAATATTTAACTAGACTTTTAAACTTTGTCATATTTATTAACTGACAATTTGTCTTTAATTATCTATATCACTTATTCCACTGTTACCGATTTTGCTAGGCTTCTTGGTTGATCTACATCGGTTCCTTTGATCAGAGCTACATGGTAGCTTAATAATTGCAAAGCAATATTAAAAATGATTGGAGCAGTAATATTGCCTACATTTTTGGTAATTTTAAGAACCTTAAAATCAGCATTAGAGCTAATGTTAGATTGCTCATCCTCAAATATTATTATTTGACCACCGCGTGCCTTGACTTCTTGAAGATTTGATCTTAACTTTACAAGTAAATCATTGTGTGGCGCAATGGCAATTACCGGCATTTCTTCATCTATCAACGCTAAAGGTCCGTGTTTTAGTTCACCTGCGGGATAGGCTTCAGCATGGATATAACTAATTTCCTTCAGCTTTAACGCGCCTTCCAACGCTATTGGATACATAGTACCTCGTCCAATGAAGAGAGTGTGTTGTTTATTGGCAAATAATCTCGCAATGTTTTTAATCATTTTTTCATATTTTAAGGTTCCGTTAATCAGCCTTGGTAATGTCTGTAATTCTTGAATAATAAGTTGTTCTTGGTACTTGGGTAGTTGTTCTTTTACTTTGCCAATGCATGTCATTAAAAGTGCTAAAATAACTAATTGGGTTGTGAATGCTTTTGTTGAGGCAACACCAATTTCAGGCCCTGCATTGGTAAGGCAGGTATGATCTGATTCTCTAGTAAGGCTGGATTCAGCAACATTGCAGATGCTCAATGTGGGGATATTTAATTGTCTTTTGTTTTTAATCCTCCTTGCTGACTTGACGTGTTGCAAAGCTGCCAACGTATCAGCTGTTTCTCCAGATTGGCTAATAGTGAGAAATAATGTATTGCTGATCATTGCTGGATTACGGTATCTATATTCACTGGCTACTTCTACTTGACAAGGAAGATTGATAATATCTTCAAACCAGTATTTAGCTACTAGTCCGGCATGAAAGCTAGTACCGCATGCAATGATTTGTATCTGCTGTATTGATTGGAATATTTGTTCAGCTTGATGGCCAAAGCTTGAGATTATAACATTATGATTTTGGCTGATACGACCTTCTAGGGTATCAATGACGGCTTGGGGCTGATCAAATACTTCCTTATGCATATAATGTTTATGATCACCCAGCTCATTAGCTGTAGTTGATAAACCTAATTGCTTTATTTTTCGATCGACTGTATTTCCTCGAGCATTACATATTGTCAATTTTTCCTGTGTTATATAAGCTACATCTCCATCCTCTAAAAAAATGAATCTCTGAGTAACTGGCAGCAATGCAGATGCATCTGATGCAATAAAATATTCACGAATGCCAATACCAATAACTAATGAACTTCCTTTGCAAGCGGCAATTAAAGTATTAGGATCATTTTTACAGATAACGCCAAATGCATAGGTGCCTCTGAGTTCTGATATAGTTAACTTAACAGCCTTTAAAATATTAGTAGTAACTATTAAATGAGAATGGATTTCATGAGCTACTACCTCAGTATCCGTTTCTGATTCGAATGAGTAGCCTTGTTCCTGCTGACGCATTTTTAAATCTTGATAATTTTCGATGATTCCATTATGAACCACAGCAACAGTATCACGACTAATATGAGGATGAGCATTATCTTCTGATGGCACACCATGCGTCGCCCATCTAGTGTGTGCAATGGCCAATCTACCTGTTAATTCCTTATCTGTCAATTCAATTTTTCTTTGTAATTTTTTTATCTTTCCCAAAGAGCGAATACGTCTTAATTTCCTATTTCCATCTATAACGGCTATGCCAGATGAATCGTACCCTCGATATTCTAATCGTTTCAATCCTTCAAGCAAAATAGGCGTTACATTACGCTCCGCTATTCCCCCGACTATGCCACACATTCACAAATCCTATTACAAACATTATTGCCAATTTTATACCGTATTACACGTTATACAGTTATGGTTGCTCCAATTTAGATTATAAATCATGGTAAATAATATGCTATATCACTCTATATTTAATTATTACTCAACTAACTCTTTGTATGTTTATATTTTAGATGCCTTTACATAGGGGAGTATTGCAAATAATCCCATTAAAAGGTTGGATTCATGTTTATCAACTTCTAAAATTTAGAGCTTCAATAAAATATTTTCCTAATTTGTGAAGCATTGCTTATATTGTTATTATTTAAATTTTATAGTAGAGCGTAGATTAATCTTAATTGGACACTTTAATTAGGGCGGTGGACTATAATATGTCGCAGAGATTTGTATTTCAGTATATTTATAATTATCTAACTATCTATTAATGAGTGTTTACTATAATTATAAAAATACTTATATATTAATATTTTATGTGCAAATTTATTATATCATGTTCGTGTGAAACTCACTTTTCATTAATGATAGGTGGTAACAATAGTATTTATTCGCATCATAATATAAATATTAGCCCAGTATAAAATTAAATTTTACTTAGATGATTTCTAATAATTTGTTTATTTGCAGGAATATAGACGGTATTAAATACATAGATTTATGGATGGTATTGATCTTACTGCCTATGCCATTATTGTCTCTAAGTTGATAGTTGATTTTAAGAAAATGTTAATATAATGTAATTAAATGACTTAAATACACAGAGTTATCTTCAATATTTTAAGGTATATAAATTTTTAAACTACTTTAATCATTATTTAAGATTTTCGGATCAAAGGTCTATTTTGTTGCTTTAATAATAGCTAGTCTATGAGACTTAAATATATTATTATTGATTATTCTTCAAATTGAATAATTTTACTTAATATATGATAGGTACTATCCATAAACATATTATTATATTTGCAATATCTTTCTTTAGAAACACTTTATTTTGAGAAAATTCGGGTGCCGATTATCAGTGAGAATATTAAAAAGACGAGTGGTCGTATATAAAATTTGGCTTTATCATGATTGCAATGGCACGCCCGGCAGGATTCGAACCTGCTACCCTCGGCTTAGAAGGCCGATGCTCTATCCACATGAGCTACGGGCGCATTTTTAAGAAAAATTATTAGATGGATGATGATTATTTGAGATGGTCGGGGCAGAGAGATTTGAACTCCCGACCCTCTGGTCCCAAACCAGATGCGCTACCAGACTGCGCTATGCCCCGATATTTGAATCACTGCTACTATAGATTATTCTAATAAAATGATACATGGATGACTTTCAAGAGTCAATTGCTGTTTTTAATATTTTGACGTTTTTTTATAAACGTGAGAACATGTCAATGTTAATTAGCCGGAAATTTTGAATGATTGCCAAAATTATTGATGGCAAAGCTATCGCAAACGAACTTAAATATAATTTGAAGGTAGCCACACAGCATCGTGTGGATGCAGGTAAACGCCAACCTGGTTTAGCAGTGATTATTCTTGGCAGTGATCCCGCATCCCAAGTATACGTCAGTAGTAAACGTCGTGGTTGTAGGGAAGTAGGTTTTAGATCCGATTCTTACGACTTGCCGGAAAACACTAACGAATTAGCATTATTGGAGCTTATTGATAATCTTAATGCGGATGATAATATTGATGGTATATTAGTTCAATTACCTTTACCAAAGCATATTAATGCCAATATTATTATTGAGCATATTATCCCACGTAAGGATGTTGACGGGTTTCATCCTTATAATATAGGTCGCCTTGCACTACGTAGGCCCCATATTCAGCCCTGCACTTCCAAAGGAATTATCACTCTATTACAACATACTAGCGTAGATCTTAGGGGTCAAGAGGCAGTAGTTGTGGGTGCCTCTAATATAGTAGGTAGACCAATGGCTCTGGAGTTGTTATTAACAGCTTGTACTATAACGGTATGTCATCGTATGACAAGAGATCTTGAAGCACATGTGCGTCGTGCTGATATCTTAATTGTTGCTGTGGGCAGGGCTAATTTGATACCAGGTAATTGGATTAAAGATGGTTCAATTATTATTGATGTAGGTATTAACCGTCTTAAAAATGGCATATTGACTGGTGATATTGAGTATGATGTTGCTAAGGAGAAAGCAGCATGGATAACTCCTGTGCCTGGTGGTGTCGGACCGATGACGGTGGTGTCTTTGCTAGAAAATACTTTTTATGCCGCTGAAAGACTGCATAAAATATGAAATTATTAATGATAATAAATTTCACTATCTGACATGGTGGGTTCAATAACTTAACTTACACATTGCGCCAATTAGTTTGTTTATTAGTATCTTCCAACACTACACCCATCTCTATTAATTCATCACGCATTTGGTCTGCTTTTACCCAGTCTCTTTGTTTTCTAGCTATATTTCTAGTTTCAATCAAAGTTTTAATTTTAGTTCTTTTATTATTGTTTATGATGTTACCCATAAGAAAATTTTTGGCAGATTGCTGAAGAAGACCCAAAATTTTACCAGCAGAACGCAGTAAGCTAGCAAGGTAAATGATTCGTGCTTGAGTTTTATTTCTTTGTGCTTTATTTAGTTCCAGCCTTATCTCCGCCATAACCGATAATGCTAATGCTGTATTAAAATCATCATCCATTGCCATTTTAAAACGTGTTCCGAAATATATATCATTTTTCCAGTCGATATTTGGAGCTATCTCAATATCACGCAACGCTGTGTAATAGCGCGTTAATGCATTTTTAGCTTGATCTAATTGTTGATTGGAGTAATTAAGTGGACTACGGTAGCGACTGTTTAATATGAAATAACGTATTATCTCTGGATCATATTTTTTTAAAATTTCACGTACAGTAAAGGAATTACCTAGTGATTTAGACATTTTCTCATTGTTAATGCGCACAAAACCGTTATGCATCCAATAATTTACTGGTTGGCAGCCATGAGCGCCTTCCGATTGGGCAATTTCATTTTCATGGTGAGGAAACTGTAAATCTTGACCTCCACCGTGAATATCGAAACGCTGACCTAACGATTTTGTTGACATAGCCGAGCATTCAATGTGCCATCCGGGTCTCCCTCTGATCCAGGGTGAGTTCCATGCAGGTTCTTCGGGTTTAGCGGCTTTCCACAGTACAAAATCTAAAGGATCATCCTTAGTTTGATCAAGAGTGGTGGTAAATTTATTTTTACGTAATTCATCTATATTACGCCCTGATAATTTTCCATATGATTCAAATGCACTTACATCGTAATAAATATCACCATTCTTCGAAGTATAGGCATAACCACGATCAATCAAAGTCTCAATCATCCTGATAATTTCCACTATGGATTCCGTCACCTGAGGTTCTTTATCAGGTCTTAGCACGCCTAAAGCATCGGCATCATGGTGCATTTCAGCAATGAATCGTTCGGTTAATTCTTTAATATTCTCGCCATTCTTATGGGCTCTAGCAATTATTTTATCATCGATATCCGTAATATTACGAATATAAGTAACTTCATATCCATTAGCACGCAAATAGTGTGTCACCACATCAAATATAACCATTACTCGAGCGTGACCTACATGACATAAATCATAAACTGTCATTCCACAAACATACAGCTTAACCTTTCCAGCTTCAATGGGGGTGAATAGTTCTTTTTTCTTGGTCATACTGTTATGGATATGTAACATATTATTCTCAATATTTAATTCTATGGAATGCTTAATAATCTTAGTTAATCAGCTTGTAAGCAGGATTTAAAGCGACTTCGGGCACAATTTTGTCCTAATAATATCAAGATTTTATCTAATTCGGGTCCGCTATATTGGCCAGTCAATGCAACACGTAGAGGTATAAACATGCTCTTACCCTTTGCCCCACTTAGTTGCCTTAACTCCGCAATCAAGGCCTGATAATCATCGTTATGATTATCTAAAGCTGTTAATGTATGTTGGTAAAATCTGGCTCCTGCACACCTGGCTGTAGCTTTTGCATTATCATTAAGATTCAGATGTACTGCGAATAATATTTTTGCCCAAACCAATGCTTCATTTGGGAATAAAATGTTGGGTCGAATGGTTTTTACAAAAAGTTGTTGTTTATGGGGAGGTACTAACTGATGAACCTGCTCTCCCATCCATTGCCATAACTTATTATCACTGAGTGTACTCAATGCTTTTTTTTGCCAAAAATCTAACTGATCTATATCAAAACTAGTCGGAGAATGTCCTAATCTATCTATGTCGAAGGCAGTGGCTAATTCTTCAACTGATTGATATCTATTATTGTCGAAATGATGACCTAATCTTGCTAAATAATTTGTCACTGCACCAGCTAAGTAGCCTAATTCACGCATTTTGTTCACACTATTGCTACCGTATCGTTTTGATAGTGGCGAATTATTTATTCCGTCGACTACCATAGATATATGGCCGTAGATTGGACATGGTAGATGCAATGCCTCCATAATCATTATTTGACGGGGTGTATTACTCAGATGATCATCACCACGCAATACATATGTGATGCCCATTAATGCATCGTCAACAGCATTGCTAAAGAGAAAGGCCGGCGAGCCATCTCGGCGGCTAATGATAAAATCTCCAATATCTCGCGAAGCAAATTTTTGCTCGCGTCGGATGAGATCGTTAAATCTAATGATTTGGGTTTTTGGAACACGAAATCGTAATGCATATTTATTCTCTTTATCTATTTTTGCTTTTACTTGTTTTTCAGTCAAATTGGTGCAGGTACCTGTATATCGTGGTGGTTGACCTGATAATACCTGGCCTTTACGTACTAGTCTCAATGATTTTTCCGAGCAAAAGCAAGGGTAAATTTTTCCTTGTTTCTCTAGCTCATGATAATAAGATTGGTAAATCCTTTTACGCTTAGACTGTATATATGGCGCATGCTTACCACCTACCTCTGGTCCTTCATGCCAATTAATGCCAAGCCAGCGTAAATCCGTTATTATATTATATAAAAACTTATTTTTGCTGCGTTTTCTATCAGTGTCTTCAATACGTAATACAAATTCACCATGATCACGTATTGCCAATAGTGCATTAAATAATGCGGTTCTAGCATTTCCTAAGTGAATCAAACCTGTAGGGCTGGGAGCAAATCTTGTTTTTGTATTCATAATTGTGTATTTTACTGTATGTCTATCGTGAAAAGTAGTTTAAACATTTTTCTAAATTATTATTTATATTTAGTATGTATTTGATATCTCGAGTAATCTTAATTGAGCCTGCGTATGAAAACATCCTTTTGCTATTTGGCAACATTATTGTTAGCAGTGTTATTACCTTTAGTTCATTCCAAAGGAGGAACTGTTTTGCCACACATTAAATTAGAAACATCTCATGGTGACATCATTATCGAATTAAATACCGAAAAAGCACCTAATACGGTTGCCAATTTTATTAGTTATGTAGAAGACGGTTTTTATGATGACACCATTTTTCATAGGGTTATTAAGGATTTTATGATTCAAGGAGGTGGTTTTACTGAACATTTTATTCAAAAATTACCAAAAAAATCAATTAAGAACGAAGCTGATAATGGCTTAGATAATGTTCGCGGTTCTGTTTCTATGGCGCGTGCTAGTGAGCCACATTCTGCTACCTCTCAGTTTTTTATCAATGTGGTTGATAATGAATTTCTTAATTTTCGTAATCAGCAAGGTTCTGGATGGGGTTATGCTGTATTTGCTAGGGTTATCAAGGGAATGGAGGTAGTAGATGGTATTAGTGAGGTCAGTACAGGCCGTAGGGGTATTCATCAGGATGTACCTACGGACGATATTGTTATAAAATATGCAGCTACTATTAACTTGAAATAATCTATTATACTTGCTTACACTTTAATAAGTGTATACTTTTGTATTTATGTCCATATTTCTAATATCTGACCTGCATCTCAGTCCCAACAGGCCAGAATTTATAGAATTAGCAATAGATTTTTTGTACAACAACATGCTAGAGATGACTACGCTCTATATTTTGGGTGATCTATTTGATATCTGGATAGGTGATGACATTATAGATAGTGCATTTTCACCTCTCATTAGACAATTACGTCAGTTGAAACAATGCGGTGTAAAAACTTATTTGATGGCAGGAAATCGTGATTTCATGTTGTGGCGAGACTTTGCATATTATTGTGGATGTTTTATGTTACCAGATCCCACTATCGTAAATTTATATGGTGAACAGGTATTGCTCATGCATGGAGACAGCTTATGTACCAATGATATTGCATATCAACGATATCGTTATTGGATTCGGAATAAATTTTTACAGAGATGTTTTCTATGCTTACCTATGCGGCACCGTCAAAATATTTCAGACAAGATAAAACAAAAAAATTATGAGCAAAAACAACACAAATCCACTATGATTATGGATGTAAATTATCTTGAAGTTAACAAGGCCTTACGTCTACATGAAGTTAAATATTTGATTCATGGTCATACTCATCGTCCTGCTATACATAATTTAACCATTGATAATGAATCTGCCTATCGAATTGTATTAGGTGATTGGGATATCAAAGTTAGTTACCTGAAATGCAATAGTTATGAATTCAATCTTATTGCCTGTGGTGTAGGCGATGATCAACAAATTTTAAAATTTCATTAATCTTTCTTTTCCAGAATTTGCTTGAGTCTTATAGGTGGTATATAACCTGGTAATATTCGTCCATTAGCCAACAACAGTGCTGGCGTACCCTGTACACCGATTTTACGGCCTAATTCATACTGTTCCTTTACGGGGCTTTCACAGCTATTTACCTCCAAATTGATACCAGCCTGTGCGTCGGTCATAGATTGTGTACGATTTTTAGAACACCATACGGCTTCTGATTTATCAAAGGCCTTCGAATTGATACCTGCTCTTGGGAAAGCTAGGTAGCGAATGCGGATACCTAGATCGTTGTATTCTGTCATCTGTTGATGCAATTTTTGGCAGTAACTGCAATCAATATCGGTAAATATTGTTATTGTGTATTCTGATTTTCTATCAGTTGATTCATAGACAATCATATCAGCTTCGTCTAAGTTGGCTAGAGCTTGCTTTCGCAGATGAGCACGTTTATTTTCTGTAATGTTTTGCCAAGTCTTTAGTGAGAAAACATCACCCTGAATTACATAATTTAGATCTGCAGTGAAATATATAATTTCACCATTAATTATTGTTTCATATAAGCTATTATCATGTAATTCCACAATATCATTAATAATAACATCCGGCATGATATTTTTTAATTTTTTTCTTATATCGGAGCTATCTTTAGCCGTCGCAATTTCACAACATATCAAAAGTATCATCAATAAGAAGCGTTTTATCAACATGATGTTGATTGAGTCCTAAAATTATTATCGGCTTATCAAATATTTTTTATCAGCTTATATTATTTCAATATATCATCTGCATTTGACTAAATTCTTAGGATATTAGTAGCTTGATATCTAATCTTATATCCATAAATGTTTGTTAACGTAATTTTTCTTTGATACGTGCAGCCTTACCAGTAAGGTTACGTAGGTAGTAGAGTTTAGCGCGGCGTACATCGCCACGCCTTTTGACTTTAATTTCTGAAATGGATAGACTGTGCGTTTGGAAAACACGTTCTACGCCAACACCATTAGAGATTTTGCGAACAGTAAATGCAGAATTTAAATTACGGTTACGTTTCGCAATGACAATACCTTCAAAGGCCTGTAATCTCTCACGCTCACCTTCTTTGATTTTCACTTTCACTACAACAGTGTCACCCGAAGAGAATGAAGGAATATCATGTTTTAATTGTTCATTATTAATTTGATCTATAATATTACTCATATGTCATCAACCATTATGTTGCCTATGTTCTGTAATAAATTGTTCTAGGAGAACCTTTTGCTCGTCAGTTAGTGTATCAATTGTCAATAAATCAGGTCGCTGCAACCATGTTTTCCCCAGAGATTTTTTGATGCGCCACTTTCTTATCGTGTCATGATTTCCACTCAGTAATACCTCAGGTACATACTTATCGGATGACTTTTTAGGTCTTGTGTAATGCGGATGGCCTAATAAATTATTCATAAATGAATCTTGCTTCGCAGATTGATCATCACCTAATACACCAGGCATTAATCTTGCTATTCCATCAATGAGGATCATTGCAGCTAATTCACCGCCGCTGATGACATAATCTCCAATAGAGTATTCTTCGTCAATCTCTTGTTCTATTAAGCGTTCATCAACGCCCGTATAACGTCCTGCGACAAATATTATGGAATGCCTTGTCGACAACTCTATTAATTTTTGTTGATTTAATAATTGACCTTGTGGCGATAAATATACTACCTTATGATGCCATCCTAGTTGTTTCTTAGCTGCGAGAATAGCATTACGTAAGGGTTCAACTTTCATTACCATACCTGGGCCACCGCCATAGGGTCGGTCATCCGCTGTGTTGTGCTTATCCTTAATAAAATTATGAGGATTCCAATAATAAATTCTTAACTTACCTTGTTTTACCGCTCTGCCTGTAACACCATGCTGTGTTACCGCGTTAAACATTTGAGGAAATAGGGACACTATGCCTAATTTCATGATATTTTATTCATCAATAATCTGTTCCCCAGTTAACTCGGATGACCCTATCATCGAAATCAACTATCTCAATGGTTTCACCCATTACGAATGGAATCAATCTCTCTCTACATTGGCCATCCTCTTTTACCACCAGCACATCATGTGCCTCAGTCTCAATTAAGTAATTAACCTGTCCTAATATTTGTTCTTGAGAATTAATAACGGTTAATCCAATTAAATTGGACCAATAAAATTCGCCTTTTTTGACCGGCTTTAATTGCTTACTTTTAATGGCTAATTCTGCACCTATCAAAGGTAATGCGTGGCTTTTGCTAGTAAAATCATCTAACTTTATCACCACACTTTTACCTTGGAGTCGCCCTTTAGATATTCGTGCTTCAATCCATTCATCCTTGCATGATATATAGATTGGTGAATAACTTAATATATTACTTCGAGGATCAGTAAAAGATAATATTTTTAGATAACCCTTAATGCCAAAGGTGCCTAATATCTTTCCTACTGTAACAAGCTCTTCCTTATTGATTATAGCCATATACTAAAATATTGAGCAGAACAATTAATTGGGTTTTTGGGCTTGTTTGATCAGCCTCCTAACCCGATCGCTGGGTTGTGCGCCCTGATCAATCCATTGTGAAATGCGCTTCAGATCTAAATTTAGCTTCTCCTCTTGACTCTTAGCTAGGGGGTTAAAGAAACCTAAGCGATCAATGCAACGACCATCGCGCTTGTTGCGTGAATTAGTCACTACAACGCTATAAAATGGACGTTTTTTTGTACCACGACGAGCTAATCTAATTGTTACCATGCATTTTGTCCATAAAAATAAAGCCTTTTATTTTACATATTGTACGTATATTTATAACTTTTGAAAAGGATTAAAATTATTTTTAATATTGAAAGGGTGAGCCATCGTCCATAGGACGATGGCTTTTTAATCCTTGCAACATCCTAGCCATCCCCCCTCTTTTTGATATTTTTTTCATCATTTTTTGCATTTGATTAAATTGTTTTAATAATCGATTTACATCTTGTATTTTCATGCCAGAGCCACTTGCAATACGTTTTTTGCGAGAGCCTTTAATAATATTTGGTCTTTTACGTTCTTTTTGGGTCATGGAGTCGATAATAGCCTCTAATTTGTTTAGTTCTTTATTATTTGCTTGTATTTGCTTTTTTGGTGTATTTGAAAAATTGTTTAAGCGGGGTATCTTTTCCAGAATGGACGACATGCCACCCATTTTTTCCATTTGCCGTAATTGTGTACGAAAATCTTCTAAATCAAAATTTTTTCCTTGTTTAAGTTTAGAAGCTAATTGTTCGGCAGCATCTTTATCAATTTTTTGTTGTGCATTCTCAACTAGTGATACAACATCACCCATGCCTAGGATTCTAGATACCACTCGATCTGGGTAAAAAGGTTCTAATGCATCCATTCTTTCACCTACCCCGATAAATTTAATGGGCTTGCCAGTAATGTAACGGATAGATAATGCTGCTCCAGCACGGGCATCACCATCCATCTTGGTCAATATTACACCCGTTAGTGGTAGAACATCGTTAAATGCTTGTGCAGTATTTGCTGCATCTTGTCCGGTCATACTGTCTACAGTGAATAGAGTTTCTATTGGATGAATTGCAGTATAAATTTTTTTAATTTCAGCCATCATTCTATTGTCAACGTGCAGGCGACCGGCGGTGTCAATAATGATGACATCAGTGCATTGCAATTTGGCTTCTACTACTGCAGACCTGGCGATTTCAACCGGGCTTTTATCTAAACGGTTAGTAAAGAATTTAGCATTAACTTCATTTGATAATATTCGCAATTGTTCAATTGCTGCAGGTCTATAAATATCAGAACTGGCTAACATAACTGATTTTTGTTTTTTCTCTCTCAGCCATTTTGCTAATTTAGCTACAGTAGTAGTTTTACCAGCTCCTTGTAAGCCGGCTATTAATATAATGGCAGGGGGTTGGGTATTCAGGTTTAGAGATTCATTCACCCCCCCCATGATGGCAATGAGTTGATCATTTACCATTTTAACCAAGGCCTGACCGGGTGTTATGCTATGCATAACATCTCCTCCCATCGCCTTTTGTTTTACTCTTTCAATGAATTCGCGTACAACATCTAGAGCTACATCAGATTCTAGCAAGGCAATACGAATTTCTCGTAATGTATTGTTTACGTTGTCCTCCGTTATTCTGTCCTGACCACGGATATTTTTCATCGTACGACTAAGTCTTTCACCTAAACTATCAAACATGAGTCACCATAAATAAAAGTTTATAACTATTTATGAGTTATTTCCACCATATGAAAACTAATCTAGGTTTACCCATAACTAAAAATATATTCCAATTATCAATATATCGTTTATCATTTGATAATGCATCAAAATATATTTCTGTACCAGGGAGGATGAACTCTTAAAGTATGGTCATATCCAACTTGTTAGCCGTTTTGCTTTACCTTAGTTGTGGTGGAATACTGATTTGCCGATTTATTCAACGGAGTAAAGAACCTATTACAATTAGCATCTTAACAGAAATTTTAGCAATATCTGCGCTATTGTTACATGGTGCAGGCATTTTTTTTACTATGCAGTATTCTGGTGGATGGGATGTTAGTTTATTCTCTACTGTTACTATTGCCGCATGGTTAATGGCTTTTCTTGCTCTCTTATCAGGAACAAGAGTATCTACTGCACATCCAGGAATTATCATCTATCCTCTGGTTGCATTCAGCCTGATTCTACAAATAAAGGTACCTCACACTCAATTAAGTGTACCTATACCTAACCCAGAATTAAAATGGCACATTATACTATCCATCACCGCTTATAGTGTATGTACTTTAGCGGCGTTACAAGCGATTATTTTGGCCATTAAAGATCAACAGTTGCGTCGAATGCAAATTGTTGAATTAATTCGTAAGCTACCGCCATTGCAGTCAATGGAGGCCATCCTGTTTCAATTATTAATATTAGGCTTCTTACTTCTCACCATTGGATTGATCACGGGTTTTATGTTCCTTAATGATATTTTATCTCAGGGTGTAGCCCACAAAACTTTTCTTTCTATAATTTCATGGTGTTTATTTGCCATACTCTTATTTGGTCGTTGGCGCCATGGATGGCGTGGTAGAACAGCAATAAAATGGACCTTGGTGGGATTTATCTTTTTAGCCTTAGCCTTCATAGGTAGTAAATTTATCTTAGAATTTTTATTAGATCATCATTTTGGCTAATTATGCTTGAAGGAACATCGTTATTATTACTATTTGTAATTTTATTTATTTTGTTATTATTTTCGGCCTTTTTTTCTGGCTCAGAAACGGCCTTGATGTCACTCAATCGTTATCGATTACGTCACCTAGAACATGAGGGACACACCGGTGCTATTTTAGCCAGCCAATTGCTCACTCGTCCTGACCGACTAATTGGTCTAATTTTACTTGGCAATAATTTCACTAATATTTTTGCTTCAGCTATAGCAACGATCATTGGAATTAAATTATTCGGTGAAAATGGTATCGTTATTTCGACAGTTACCTTAACCGTAATAGTTTTGTTGTTTGCTGAGGTTACGCCTAAAACATTAGCTGCTCTAAACCCTGAACGGGTTGCTTTTTCTGCCAGCTTTATACTTAAGCCATTATTTGTATTGCTATATCCAGCAGTATGGTTTATAAATGCTATTACCAATCGAATATTAAGTGTATTTGGTGTATCTCCTGGGGATGTTACATCTTCAGCGATCAATTCGGAAGAATTGCGTATGGCTTTAATCGAGGCTGGTAGTATAATCCCCAAAGGCCATAAGAAAATGTTGGTCGGCATTCTTGACTTGGAAAAAGTTACTGTAAATGATGTCATGGTGCTACGTACTGAAATTGAGGGCTTAGATATTAACGCTTCAATAATTGAAATAAGCAAGAAGTTTTCTCACTGTTCTTATACGAATTTACCGGTATATAATGACAATTTAAATAATATCATTGGAATATTATATGTTCGAAAAGTTATGTATTTGCTCGCCCAAGATAACCTAACGAGGGAAACTTTAAATAATATTATTAGAAATAGTTATTTTGTACCAGAAGGAACGCCGCTAAATATCCAACTAATTCAGTTTCAAAGACAGAGAAGACGAATGAGTTTGGTTGTAAATGAATATGGTGATGTTGTGGGGCTAGTAACCTTAGAAGATATCCTTCAAGAAATCGTCGGTGAATTCACATCTGATTCCTTCGATGAAGACAGAGATATTCATCCTCAACAAGATGGTAGCTATTTAATAAGTGGTACGGCTAATATTAGGGATATTAATCGTAGCAATCGTTGGCATCTGCCTACCAAAGATCCAAAAACAATTAATGGTTTAATTTTAGAAGTACTGGAAATAATTCCAGATCCTGGTGTAAGTCTACGAGTTGAGGATTATATTATAGAAATCGTACAAACATTAGGCAATACAATTCAAACGGTACGAATTAGTGAGGATGAATCGTAGATATTAGTGAAGATCAATCGTGCGTGGGCCATTTGGGATAATCAACCGTCTTTAGTATAGTTATATTTTTAAAGTTTATGGACAAAGGACTATTATCTGAACATGAAAGCGTATTGAACACATGTATTAATTTATTTAATTATTAAGTATTTTTGTTTCTTCTGGTCAACAAGTGAAAGTAAACATTGTTGTTTTAATAAAACATTAGTATATATTACCTATTTTAGGCCAGTAAAATATATGTGATAATCTGGAGGAAGCTAATATTTGGGAATTAACATACAAATTAGTATGATCTGGGATCTTTTTATTTTGGCATTTGCACCTTCCTAATTTGCTATGATATTAGTTAATATATTACGTTATACGTAAGCAGATGAAATATTTCAATTCTTGGAGTCTAATTAGATTAAGATAGGATGATGAGTGTAATGATGGATAATATATTTGAGACTGTTGTCTATGCGATAATTATACTTACATATATTAGACATTTATTAGATATCATAAATACCGTATTTTTTACAAAAATTTATTGGATTATGTGAAATCATTTTGGAACTGATATTTTAATATCACTGTTATCTAATAGTGTGTTTGCCAAGTCGTAAAATCAGGAAAACTATCCTAAATATGAGTAATTGGATTAAATCAGTGAAAATAGGTATTTTCAATATGATGATTGAGGCTAGAAATAAAATTTAGTGGATCTAGCATTAGAGATATAATAGCTAGAATATAAATTTGATAGGAGCGGTTGGCTATTAAATTTATTTTAATTTAGTACTTATTATGTTGTTGTGTGCATTGAATTAATCCTATGTAAATCATAATAATGCTCTGAAAAATGCTGTCATGAATATTTGTCGTGCACTATTCATCTTTATTATTTAATATTAACTATAATATGGTTAAATCCATGCATTTTAAGTATTCGTATAAATTTATTCATATGATTTTTATTTTATTTTAATAATAAAGTAGTGATATATAGATGAATTTGTTTATCCAGGGTCTCATTGGGTATCTAGATCTGATCGGGTGATTACCATGATTCAATTATTATTTGCTGTTTTTCATTATTACGTAATTAATTAGATAGATGCTTTTTACTAAAATCAGTAAATTTTGTTTGTGATTTCCGGAACTTTTAATATCTTTCAGTGTAAATATAAGATAATAATATACTTAAAATTATAGCGCCTAATATCATGGTAATTTTTATAAATTCTTGGAATGCTTTAGTCCTAACATACTATGATTGTTATTTCGACCTCTGCCTAATATCATAAATAAGATTCTGATATGCAAAATAATTCTGCCTGATAAAATAATTGAACAATGGACTAAGCTAATAAGTATGAATGAATCTTTAAATTATATATAGAAAATTAGTGCAAGCTACGTATGAAGGACAATGTTATGTTGATTTATGGTATTTTATGGATAGGATCCATATTGTGTGTGAGAAAATGATTCATTCTGGTTCCGGTGTATGAATCTTTTAAAATGCCAAATGTATTTATATTATGGGATTATTTGGGTGACGTTACTTTGGCTGATTTATAATGTACATGAGTTAGGTTGTGCCTTCAAATATTAATTTTTCAAATTTGTTATCGTTAATATAATGTAATTTAATATATCATTACCAATGGTATGTCATCTGTACGTCTTTAATCTTTATGGTGTTGCTGTATCATTAATAATAATTTTAATAATGTTATTTCAGAGGTTATAAATCCAATGTTTTTATTTATAATTCCTGAAGTATTTATTATCAATAATATTAATTTATTTCATTGCACACAATATGTGACAATATCCTATTCAAGTATTTTATTAGGTACATATATTAATAATCATTTTGCATATGTTCAGTGGCACATATACTATATTGACTTTGAGTCATGTTAATTTGTGGCTAGCTCACGTTAATGTTCAATCATCCATTGCCTTTTTGAATGGCTAATAGGTATGGCTGGGACCTATCTTTGCGCATAATAGTTGTGCATTATTTATATCCTATATTTACTACCAGCTATAAATTTACCATTACTTTTATTCTCTTAAGGTTTGTTGAAATCAAACATTATGCTACTTAATTAATTTTGTATATTGTTAAATTCAGCAGGAAATTTATTAAATTTATTAAATTTATTAAATTTATTAAATTTATTAAATTTATTAAGCTTGAAAATTATTGTTATCATCGTTATATTTTTATTTTCAATCTATTTCATCTTTGTAGATTTCAGTGAGACATGTATTATCCTAATTTCTATTATTGACCGTTAGTTGTCTTGATTTGTATAATCAAAGATAGCCTGCCATATAATGATATATTTTAGGCGGATTGTTTTAAATCATTAATATCCTGGTTTATAAGTTGCCCACACCCTTGCATAATTCAAGTGCTTTACTAATTTATATACCAATATTTCATGATCAATTCGAAGAAATTGGATGAGATTTATGGAGGTCGCAGCTAAACTGATGGATTGAGTTTTACAATTTAAGTTTGTACTATGAATGGATGGCGTAATTTTTCAGTTATAATTTCTTTGCCATAATTGAACCATTTTAATACTTTAGTATATTGACGTTATCTAAATTATTATTTTATAATTGAATATATTACAGTTTGTCCTTGCTTGGAATCAATATTATCTGGCATTTTCTAAAAATGGATCTTGCAGACGTGGTTGATGTATTTTTTTAAGTAATTACTAAAATAATAATTATTGTTATCTTTAAAATGGTCTGTTTTACATATACTTCTGATGAAGTTACAATTAGTGATGGAGTTTATTTAGTTAAATTACTTCGTCCTCACGCAAAGTCAAAATTTCATAACTAGTGTCAGTAACTAGAATAGTGTGCTCCCATTGCGCTGATAGAGATCGATCTTTGGTGACAACCGTCCAGTTATCGGGTAGTTGTTTGATTTGACGATTGCCGGCATTAATCATGGGTTCGATAGTGAAAGTCATTCCGGTCTCGAGGGTTAACCCGGTTCCTTGTTCACCGTAATGAAGAATATGAGGATCTTCATGGAATGCCTTACCTATGCCGTGTCCACAATATTCACGAACTACAGAAAAATCTTCTCGTTCGGCACATTTTTGAATAGCATGGCCGATATCACCCAGTCGAATACCTGGTTTAACCATAGAGATGCCCGCCAGCATGGCTTTTCGTGCGGTATTAGATAAACGCTTACTGAGGATAGATGTTTTACCTACGTGGAACATTTTACTGGTATCACCATGGTATTCATTTTTTATGACCGTAATATCAATGTTAATAATATCTCCATTTTTGAGCTTTTTTGTACTAGGTATGCCGTGACAGATCACATGATTTACTGAAGTACAAATAGATTTTGGAAAACCATGATAGTTTAGCGGTGCCGGTTTAGCTCGTTGAATATCTACGATATAATTGTGGCATATAGTATTAAGTTCGTCGGTTGTTATTCCAGCTGTAATATGAGGTTCAATCATGGTTAGTACAGCCGCAGCTAGCTTGCCGACAATACGCATTTTTTCTATTTCATCCGCTATTTTAATGCTAACTGTCATTATAATATTATGACCTCAACAATTACAAAAGATGTGATAGTACCATAAATTATTCGCTGTGACTTATCATTAATAATAGTTTAGCTGTCAATTTTAGGATGATATTAAAATTGAAATCCCTAATTTTGTTTTTATAATGAAGATATGAAATAATGTTAACCTTATAATTAAAGTTTTAGGATTGTTCTATAATATATATTCATAGTATTAGTTTTAAGATTATCAGAGATAACTTAATAATGTAGTCGATATTTAGTTATAAATGCGAGGATTTAACCCCCATTTCATTTTAGGTAATTAATAATGGCAGAAACAACAATGCGCCAAATGTTAGAGGCTGGAGTTCACTTTGGTCACCAAACTCGTTACTGGAATCCTAAGATGGATCCATTTATTTTTGGTAACCGTAATAATATACATATCATCAACTTAGAACATAGCCTGTCAATGTTCAAGGATGCATTAAATTTTATTAGTACATTAGCGTCTAAGAAAAAACGTGTTTTATTTGTGGGTACAAAACGAGCAGCGCAAAACTTAATTCGTGAGGATGCTGAACGTGCTGGCATGCCTTATGTTAATCGTCGTTGGTTAGGCGGTATGTTAACAAATTATCAGACCGTTCGACAATCAATTAAACGTTTAGACACTATTCAAAATATGATGGATACTAGTCAGTTTGCTGGTTTAAAAAAAAAGGAGGTTTTGACCCTGACTCGTGAAAAAGAAAAATTGGAAAAAGGTATAGGAGGTATCAAGAAGATGGGTAGCTTGCCTGATGCACTCTTCGTCATTGACGTTGATCATGAGAGTATTGCCATTAAGGAAGCTAATAATCTAGGAATTCCTATAATCGCCGTAGTGGATTCTAATAGTGATCCAGATGGAGTTGACTATGTAATTCCAGGTAACGATGATTCTATGCGTGCTATTAGACTTTATACATCGGGTATGGCTGATGCAATACTTGAAGGTCGTGCATCAGTTCTTATTGGAGATAAGAATGAAGATTTAATTGAGGTTGGCATAGATGGCACGGAAGCCACTGTTAAGTAATCCATATCATTAATATTAGGCTGTTATGTAAGTTATAATTTAATTTGAGGTATATAGTAATGGTAATTACAGCAAAATCAGTTAAGTTGTTACGTGATCGTACTGGAGCTGGGATGATGGAATGCAAGAAGGCCCTGGTTAAATCTAGTGGTAATGTTGATTCTGCGGTTGAAGCAATGCGCAAGTCTGGTATTGCAAAGGCAGATAAAAAATTAGATCGCATTACGTCTGAGGGATTAATAGTAATTAACACTAGTACTAATGGTAAAGTTGTGGTAATGTTAGAAATTAATTCTGAAACTGATTTTGTGGCAAAAACTGATATTTTTGTTGATTTTGTTAATCAGTTATCTTTGAGGGTTTTAAGTTCTCAACCGAGAGATCTTGAGGCATTGATGGCATTACCTTTCAATGATGTGGGCGATAGCGTTGAGACTATTCGTCGGGCATTAGTTTCTAAGATTGGTGAAAATGTACAAGTTCGTCGTTTTGTTGTTTTGTCTGTCGACGATGGTGTGATTGGTTCATATCTTCATGGCGATCGTATGGGTGCGATAGTTGCGCTAACTGGTGGTAGCAATGCTGTTTTAGCAAAAGATATTGCTATGCATATTGTAGCTAGTCGTCCACAAGTTATATCAAGCACAGAGCTATCGGCAGAGTTTCTTGAGAAAGAGCGTGATATCTTAGCTACGCAGGCAATAAATAGCGGGAAGCCAAAAGCTATTATTAACGAAATGATTGAAGGTGGCATGCAAAAAATTGTTAATAATATTAGCCTATTAGGCCAGCCATTCGTAAAAAATTCAGATGTAATCATTGAAGATCTTATTAATGAGGCCGATGCTTCTATTAAAGCATTTAATTTTTTCGAATTGGGCGATGGTATTGAGATAACAAAGGGCAGTTTTGCTGCAGAGGTTATGTCTCAAGCCAGAAACGATTAGGTATGGAAAATGGAGAAACAACTGGTTTATAAGCGTATTTTACTAAAATTAAGTGGTGAGGCGTTTATGGGTGATGCCAGTTTTGGCATTCATCCAGAGGCATTTTCCCATCTTGCAAAAGAAATTTCTGATCTTAGCACTCGAGGTGTTGAAATTGGAATTGTTGTTGGTGGAGGCAATATATTTCGTGGCGCAGATTTAGCAGCAAGTGGTATGGATCGTGTAAGTGGCGATCATATGGGTATGCTAGCCACGGTGATGAACGCATTGGCATTTCAAAATGCATTGGAACAATATGGAGCGCTTTGTCGGGTCATGTCCGCAATTCGTATTAATGAGGTATGTGAGTGTTATGTACGTCGTCGGGCAATTAGGCATTTGGAGAAGGGTCGAGTAGTTATTTTATCTGCAGGCACGGGCAATCCATTTTTCACCACGGATTCAGCAGCAAGTTTACGCGCTGCTGAAATTAGTGCCGATTTAATGTTAAAAGCAACGCAGGTGGATGGTATATACAGTGCTGATCCACGCAAAGATCCTAATGCAACCCTATATTCTCAATTGAAATATGATGAATTGATTAATAGGCGTCTAGGTGTGATGGATACAACAGCAGTGGTTATGTGTCAGGAGCATAATATGCCTTTACGTGTATTCAATGTACATAAAGAGGGTAATATCACTAAAATTATTTACGGTGAGAATATAGGAACTCTAGTGGCGTAGAATATTAATTGTATATATGGCTCTTTGCATGGAATTGGAATGATTGAAGAGATTATAGAAAACGCATCAAAACGTATGCATAAAAGTGTCACATCTTTAAGCATATCAATGTCTAGAATTCGTGCAGGCAGGGCTCATACTAATTTATTAGATCATTTGGTTGTTCCCTATTATGGCACCTTGGTGGCACTAAGAGAGGTATCTAGTGTGGGCATTGAGGATTCGCGAACCTTAACAGTTACGCCATGGGAGAGGTCAATGTTATCAGTTATAGAGAAAGTAATTATGACATCTGATTTGGGTGTTAATCCAAATAGCGCTGGTATGACGATTCGTATTTCAATTCCTCCACTTACAGAGGAACGCCGTCGTGATTTGGTTAGGGTGGCTAGATCTGAAACTGAAGGTGCTCGTGTCGCCGTGCGTAATATTCGCCGTGATGCTAACAGCACATTGAAACTGTCATTAAAGGAGAAAAAAATCTCGGAGGATGAGCATCGTAGTGCGGAGGCAGACATACAAGAACTAACTAATTCAGTAATCAATAAAGTGGAAGCAGTTTTTACTGGAAAAGAAATTGACTTAATGGAAGTCTAGCTCTTAATTAATTAATTAGCATAGTTCATGACAGCAGAATCTTGCCTAATTCCACAGCATATTGCAATTATTATGGATGGCAATGGACGTTGGGCAAAAAAACGGCATTATCCACGTTTTATAGGGCACAGAGCGGGGGTAAAAGCGGTGACAGACATTGTTCAGCATTGTGTCAAGTTAAATATAAAAGTATTAAGTTTATTCGCTTTCAGCAGTGAAAATTGGCGACGACCCAGTAAGGAAGTTAGGCTATTGATGGAGTTATTTCACTTATCTTTGGAGCAGCAACTAAAGCGTATACATAAAAACAATATTCGCCTGCAAATTATTGGTGATATACATAAATTCTTACCAAGCTTACAAAGACAAATTCGACGATTGCAACAACTCACAGAATGTAATACTGGTTTAATACTTAATATTGCAGCTAATTATGGAGGTAGGTGGGATATTGTACAGGCTGTACAAACTATCGCTAGGAAGGCGACAATGGGGAAGATCAGTGTAAATATGATCTCTGAGAAGATGATTTCGGATTCTCTAACTACTGCAGTTTTACCAGAGCCAGACTTATTTATTCGAACTGGAGGAGAGCAGCGTGTTAGTAATTTTCTGCTATGGCAGATGGCTTATACAGAGTTTTTTTTTACCGATACTCTATGGCCTGATTTTAATGTATCTTCTCTAAATCGGGCCATAGCATCATTCACCGAACGTGAACGACGTTTCGGTAAAACCTCTGAACAACTTCAGGAACAGGAATAGCACGATGTTTAAGCATCGTCTGATTACTGCATTAATATTAATGCCATTAGTAGTATTATCAATTTCTAATTTATCCACAAAAATTGTGGGATGTCTTTCGGTTGGAGTTATGGTTATCGCTGCATGGGAGTGGTTTTCTATTATTAAAATTAGGTCAATTAAACAGCGAAGTATTGGTTTTATGCTCTTAATTATGTTTGGAGTTTTTGCGTGGTTATATTTGAATCCTAATGATTTGTTATTATTAGTGATAATATTATGGGGGGTGGCTACATTGTCAATTATTAGTTATGCTCATATCGTCTTGCCTGCATCAATATTTACACTATTTCATAATAGATATTTTAGATTTTTTATTGCAGTAATAGTACTTATTTCATTCTGGTTGAGTATCGTTCTATTGCACCAATCCTCGTTAGGTCGGCAATATTTGCTTTATGTCATAACCACTATTTGGCTTGCTGATTCGGGGGGGTATTTTGCGGGTAAATGTTGGGGCAATAGGTGCTTGGCACGTGTTATTAGTCCAAATAAAAGTTTGGAAGGTGTCTATGGTGCATTAGTTCTAGGTTTGATATGGGCTTTTCTTTCTTATATGTTCGGTGTGAATGGTATTTTTAATCTTTTTACGTGGATTGCGCTTACGCTTTTAACTGTGATTTTATCGATTGTAGGTGATTTATTCGAGAGTTTATTTAAACGGATCTATCGGGTACGAGATAGTGGTAATTTGCTGCCTGGTCATGGAGGGATATTGGATAGGATTGATAGTTTACTAGCCGGCATCCCCGTTTTTGCTGTCGGGCTATCTGTGTTAGGAGCATTGTAGTGAAAGTGGTGACAATTTTGGGATCAACCGGTTCTATAGGTATGAATACACTTAATATATTAGCTCAACATCCTGATAAATATAGGGTTTATGCCTTAACAGCAGATAGTTCATTTGATATTATGCTAGAGCAGTGCAAGCAATTTGAACCAGAGATTGTGGTGATGTTAGATGGGCAATCATCTGAGTTATTAGCCAAAAGTTTGAAATTGGCGGGTGTTAACACACAGGTATTATCGGGTAGCGAAGCTTTGACTCATGTGGCTACAAGTATAAAGGCAGATTATGTAGTAGCTGCAATTGTAGGTGCTGCGGGGCTATTGCCAACTTTAGCAGCAGTGAGAGCAGGGAAATATGTTTTATTAGCAAACAAAGAAGCGCTAGTAATGAGCGGTTCTTTGTTTATGGCTGAAGTCAAAAAATACGGTGCAATATTATTGCCGTTGGATAGTGAACATAATGCTATTTGGCAGTGCCTACCTATTGGTAATATTCAACAATTTAATTATGATGGCAAGGGAATTAGGAAAATTATTCTAACAGCATCTGGAGGGCCATTTATAGATTATAATTTATCTGCTCTTGAGTGTGTAACGCCTCAGCAAGCAGTAGCCCACCCAAATTGGTCGATGGGGGAGAAGATCTCAGTTGATTCTGCTACTATGATGAATAAAGGCTTAGAGGTTATCGAAGCACATTATTTGTTTGGCCTAGAAATTGAACGAATGGAAGTAATTATTCATCGTCAGAGTATTATCCATTCAATGGTTGATTATATTGATGGTTCTGTATTATCTCAAATGGGTAATCCGGATATACGTACGCCGATTGCAAATGCCTTGGCGTGGCCAGACAGAATGGATTCGGGTGTTGAGCCATTAGACCTGGTGGCAATATCAAGGTTAGATTTTTCAGCTGTGGATCATGCGCGTTTTCCTTGTTTGTCTTTAGCATATCAAGCTTTGAAAGCTGGCGGTACAAGTGCAGCGATACTAAATGCAGCTAATGAGGTAGCAGTAGACGCATTTTTACACTTGCAGATTAGATTCACTGATATCGCTCGTGTTATTGATCATGTTTTGTCAACGATGACAGTGAGTGATGGTGATACCTTGCAACAAATTTTGTCAGATGATAAGCAATCACGTCGACTTGCCTTAAGATTTATAAAATAATATATATTTTTTGCTCTTTCTCATCGTATTATCATTATAGGTCCCATTTCATAGGGATGGAGCGATTGTGGGTGTAGCACTACTTTTAGGTTGGCAATATCTAAATTCGTTATTATTTGGTAATTTTTTTGGTCTATTAAATTTAAAATTAGTATTGAATATATGATTATTTCCAGATGTCAGATGAAAATGAATATTATAAGTATTCAGATACATTGAGTTAGATCTTTAATGAGCAATTACTGTAGGCTTTTTAGGTACCGTATATGTGTTCCTAATTGTAAATTTTGTTTTCATATATGTTCTATTGGCTTGTTTCTATCATCATTCGAAGAATTATAGTTACTACTCTACTTCCGAAATATTCCCTAATTGACTATCGAGTAAGTCATAATAATTACCGGGTATATAATCTGAGTTTATATATGTAATTTGAATATAAACTTTGAATAGTTAGTATGAGATATGATGTACAGAAGTACGAATAGGCGGTTACGTCTAGCCTAACCTATCAGATAGGTGAGTGTGATGATTTATCGATTATTTCTGCCACACTTATATGATTAATGTAGTCAGCAGTACCTCCGAACGAGTAAAACTTAAAAATAGCAACGCACACTTTTATGGATGTGTTGTAAATTTTTGGGTTAAATTAATCATAGATATGCCAGCCTAATATATCGTAAGTTATTTTAGATATAACTTTAGGCCATTAATTGTACCAGAAAATATGAGTTATTATATTGGATATATGGTATGGGCGTCAATTCCTTTTATTTTTTTGCAATGCCTGCTTTTAGTATAAAGGCGGAGTCAGTATATTTGTTGTTTTCTGGTATCTAAAATAATATTAGAAGCACTTGGCAGGTTAATGCACATACAGTAAAAAGCTAGTTCTGGATGTTATCCAGGATAATATCACAGGATAATTTTGATAGATCCATCTAGTATTGTCCAGATTGTGGGCGTGTTTTCTGGAGTTGGGTTCATATTGTCAATTATATTATTGCTATGGGGTTAACGTAAGCTTGTAAATAATAGGCTTATCACCCGATCATGGCATTTAAACATGCCTTCGTCGAATGAATATAGAGTTGTGACTTCGATTAAGTCAGACTCAAATTATGATATATAAACTTGGTAATTTTATTAATATTGTTTTTTAAATACCTTATCGAGGCCATCCGGATAATAAGTGTCTGGCAGGTACACTTATGATATTTTTTGGCGGATTATATATTATAGATATATGAATGAAAAAATTATTTAGTTTCATTGTTCTATTATTGGTTACAAATGGAGCATTGGCATATAACTTTACTATCAAAGCCATTGAAATTAATGGCTTAAAACATATTTCATCTGGAAGAGCTCTTAACTTTCTGTCAATTGATACTGGCGATGAGATAAGCGATAAAGGTGAAAAAGATATCATTCGTTCGTTATATGCATCAAAATTATTTAATAATGTGCGTATAAAAAGGAAAGGGGATGTTTTGATCATTACTGTCGTTGAGAATCCTATCGTTTCAGTTGTCAAATTCGTTGGAAATAAGGCTGTGAAGAGCAAGGATCTAATTGCAATGTTAGTTCATTATGGTACTACCACAGGGCAACCTCTTGTATCTTCTGCACTTAAAAGTGGTCAATTAGAAATACAACGCCAGTATTTCGAACATGGTATGTACGGTTGTACCATTGAATCGGATGTTACTATTTCTTCAAAAGATAACAGTGCCTCTGTTCGTATTACTGTGACTCAAGGTGTTACGGCAAAACTTACTATGATTAATATAGTAGGTAATGAAATATTTAAGGAATCTAAATTATTGAATAGTTTTAAATCAATATATATTAAGAGTAGGTTATTAATGAGGTTATTATTTATTGGCAGATCTGATAAACATAATTATTCTCGTACAAAACTATTGAATGACTTAAAAATATTGAGTGCATTTTATTTGGATCAAGGCTATGCTGACTTTGTTATTGAATCAACCCAAATATCTGTTTCTATTGATTTTCAACAAATTTTTATTACAATAAATATTTTTGAAGGTTTATGCTATGAAATTATGGGGGTTGAATTAATTGGTGATTCTATCATACCAGAAGATGAATTGTTCCGTCTCATCACCATTAGAAGTGGTTCTGTATTTTCTGGTGGAGAGGTAAAAAAAAGTTTAAAGTCTTTGACTAATGCATTAAGTTCTTATGGGTATATATTTGCCAAGATTAATGTAGTGCCTAGAATTAAACGCGATATTCTTCAAGTATCATTAATATTTATCATTGATTTTGGTCGTCGTGTCTATGTTCAACGTATCAGTATAGTTGGACATACTGCGACTAGGGATGAGGTATTGCGACGAGAACTGCGTCAAGCAGAATCATACTGGATATCACTTGATCGATTGAATAGGTCACTTGTCAATATTAAGCGATTAGGTTATTTCAAGAAGGTGAAAATTGACACTATTGCCGTCGCTGATGAAGATGATCTTATTAATCTTCATTTTAATATCGCTGAGCATCGCGCGGGGAATGTCAAGGCTGATCTTGGTTGGGAAAAAGATATTGGGATTATTCTTAAGACAAAGGTTCTGCATAAAAATTTTTTGGGAAGTGGTAAGCATATTAAATTTGCTTTTAATAATGGCCGTGTTAATAGACTTTATAGTTTTGGTTATATTAATCCTATCTTGAAAAGATATGGCATTAGTCATGGTTTTGGTATTTTTTATCGCGGTGGAAATCTGAGTGGTGCCAATATAGCGAGCTATGTGACTAATAGTATTGGAGGATCTGTTAATGCCGGAGCCCCAATTGCAACATATGAGCGTGTTAGCTTGGCAATAGGCTATGTAAATGTGCAAATTGGCGTTAGAGATAAAATAAATAAGGAACCGGATAAGGGATTGCATGAGAGATCGAATGATAAATCGTATAGTGAATCATTCCATGATGCTTCTGTATATCCCAGTGGATTTGTCGATGTGAAACAGCTGTTTGCTAAGAAAATCACAAGTTATAAAAGATTTATGTCTTCAGAGGGCGCCAGTTTCAATATCGTGAATTTTACGTTCACTTGGTCGTATGATAGTCGTAATAATATTATTCTTCCCACACTAGGAATGCTTCAGAAAGTAACTGCAAAATTGATTCCTTTTGGTCCATTACCATATTATAAATTAGGATATGCATATAATTGGTATAAACCTCTGTCAAAGAGGTTTGTATTGGCTTTAAGTGGGAGATTGGGATATTTGGGTGCTGCTGGAGCTCATACAGTTCCATTTTTCGAAAGTTTTTATGCTGGCGGTATCAATAGTGTTAGAGGCTATCCACAGAATTCTTTGGGACCTGTCGAATCTTATCGTAAAAACGACTTCAAGTTGGTTAATGATGGAAATTTATTATGGAATAGTATTCGGTCCTTCAAAAATATGGTCGAATTGCAAGAAACGGTTATTGAATTGCAGGGACCGAAGGATAGGAGGAAGGCATTTAATCATCTTTCGCTCTTCAACAATGAGTTAGAATTACGGAAATTAATTAAAGATGAGCAGGCACGGGAGGCTAGAAAGTTATTATGGGATAGGTTTATGAAATCTTTTGACTGGCATATTTCTACGGACAAGAAGTTATCATTTAATCATCTTTTGCTCTTCAACAATGAGTTCGAATTACGTAAATTATTTAAAAATCAGCAGGTATTGAAGGGTGAAGAGTTATCATGGAATAATATCTTTCTCTTTGACACCGTGCTTGAATTACATAAATTATTTAAAAATAAGCATGAATTGAGGTATGGAAGGTTGGCATGGAATAACATTTCTGTCGTCAGCGCTGGGTTAGAATTACAGAAATTATTTAAAAATCAGCAGGCATTGAAGGGTAGAAGGTTATTATGGGATGATGTGTCCCTCAAACATATGGGCATCACTGTGCTCAAATTACAGCAATTATTTAAAAATTCGCAGGCATGGAAGGCTGAAAAGTTATTATGGGATGATGTGTCCATCAAATATATGGGCATCTTGCAGAAATTATTTAAAAATCGGCAGGCACTTAGGGAGGGAAGGTTATTATTGGATGAGATTTCGCCCCCCAAGAGTATTGTCGAATTATGTAAATTATTTAAAAATGCTCGGACATCGAAGGATAGAAAGTTAGTATGGAATAAGATTCTGCCCTTAAAAAATATAGTCGAATTGCAAAAATTAGTTAAAAATCGGCAGGCATTGAGGGATGAAAGATTATTATCGGATGGGATTTCGCCCCTTAGCAATATGGTCGAATTACGTAAATTATTTAAAAATGCTCGGACATGGAAGGATAGAAAGTTAGT